>CAYRRD010000094.1:0-11648 GCA_964426625.1 uncultured Saprospiraceae bacterium
AGTTTTTATTTCGACTTCCGCGCTCACGAATCGCACAGGGTCGGCTCACGAATCGCGCAAAGTTCAACTCTCAACCTCAACCTCTATTTTTCTTTCTTCCTCAGATTCTCCTTGAGAATGATCTTCCGGATGCGCAAGCTTTCCGGGGTGACTTCCAAATACTCATCCTGCTCAATGTATTCCATATACTGTTCCAGGGAAAGATCCATGGGAGGAGCCAGCTTGACTTTGTCGTCGGAGCCGGATGCCCGCATATTGGTCAGTTTCTTCGTTTTGGTTACATTAACCACCAGGTCGTTTTCGCGGGTATGTTCGCCTACAATTTGACCTTCGTATACCGGTGAGCCCGGCCCTACAAAGAAATGTCCGCGATCCTGAAGTTTGTCCATGGCATAGGGGATGGTCGTTCCGCTTTCCATCACGATAAGGCTACCTTTGTTGCGAGCGGGAATGTGTCCTTTGTGGGGGCTGTAATGAGAGAAGCGGTGTGCCATGATGGCTTCCCCTGCGGATACGTTCATCACAAAGGTTCGAAGTCCGATAATACCCCTGGATGGGATTTCAAATTCCAGATGCATCAAATCTCCTTTGGGTTCCATGACGAGCATTTCTCCTTTTCGCTGACTGATGGTCTCTATAATCTTGCCACTGACCTCCTGAGGCGTATCGATAATCAGTTGCTCTATGGGTTCATGTCGCACGCCATTGATGTCTTTGAAAAGAACCACGGGTTTTCCCACCTGCAGTTCGTAGCCTTCCCGACGCATGGTTTCGATTAGTACACTGAGGTGCATCACCCCCCGTCCAAAAACCTGGAAGGAATCAGGGGAGGAGGTATCTTCCACCCGCAAAGCCAGGTTTTTTTCCGTTTCTGCGTACAACCTTTCCCGGAGGTGCCGCGAAGTAACGTACTTCCCTTCTTTTCCGAAAAACGGTGAATCATTAACCGTAAAAAGCATACTCATCGTGGGCTCGTCGATGGTAATGGGCGGGAGGGCATCTGGATTTTCGAAGTCTGCGATGGTATCCCCAATGTCGAATCCTTCAATACCACTGATGGCACAAAGATCTCCGGCATGGACCATGTCCACCTTTTCTTTGCCCATTCCTTTGAAGGTAAAAATATCCTTGGTGCGTGATTTTTCAAATCGACCGTCTCTTTTTACCAGAGTCACCGGCATGTTGGGTTTGATGGTGCCCCGGGTCACCCGACCTATGGCGATCCTTCCAATGTAATTGGAATAGTCGATAGAGGTGATTTGCAATTGCAGGCTACCTTCTTCTACCGTAGGAGCAGGGATGGCCTTGATAACCTGATCAAGCAAGGCGGTCATATCGTCGGTGGGATGACGCCAATCCTCAGACATCCATCCTTGTTTTGCCGAGCCATATATTGTCTCAAAGTCTAGCTGATCCTCGTTGGCATCGAGGTTGTACATCAATTCAAAGACCTCCTCCTGAATTTCATCCGGTCTGCAATTGGGTTTATCCACTTTGTTGACCACCAGGATGGGTTTCTTGCCGAGTTGGATGGCTTTGCCCAAAACATACCGGGTCTGAGGCATCGGACCTTCGAACGCATCCACGATCAGCAAAACACCATCCGCCATATTGAGTACCCTTTCAACCTCACCGCCAAAATCGGCGTGACCCGGGGTGTCGATGATATTGATTTTTACATCCTTGTAGATGACAGAAACATTTTTGGAAACGATGGTAATACCTCGTTCTCTTTCCAGGTCGATATTGTCCAGAATGAGTTCCTGTTGCTCCTCCGAATCCCGAAAGGTCTGTGTCAGGTGAAGAATTTTATCAACAAGGGTAGTTTTGCCGTGATCTACGTGAGCAATGATAGCAATATTACGGATGTCTTGCATAAGTGGTTTTTATAAGAGGGCGCAAAGGTACAATTTTATATGAAAAATTAATAAGGGGGAAATTATTTATTATTAGTCCATGGTCTTTAAGCTCGCACCCCAGGATTGTATTTTCTTTTCCTACGCGTAGGTTGTATTTATGGTTGCCCTATTTAAAAACGATGGATCAGGTTATTTAAATTGTTGTACAGGGGGGATTTTGGAGGCCAAGGTTCCCGTTTTCTTGTTTTATGCCTATATTCCCTATCGAAGCAGACATCGAACCAAAGCAAGCGGATAACTGTTATGGTCCCAATGAATACCGTAGATCAAGAACGTCAGGAACTCAGAGATATACTTTTGTCAGGAAATTTCGATTTTGAGACCCTGGCATTTCAGGTATTTAATTTCCAGTTTCATCACAATGCCTTGTATCGGTCCTTTTGCCAACTATTGAACCGTACGCCAGATCACATATCCCGGGCGCAGGAAATTCCGTTCCTGCCAGTCCGGTTTTTTAAAACGCATTCGTTGAAAACAGAGGAGTGGGAGGCACAACTTGTGTTTCGGTCCTCCGGAACCACGAAAACACACCGGAGTCAACATCTGGTGAGGGATGCAGAACTGTATCAGGAGATATCGACTTCCATTTTTGAGCAATCCTATGGCCCACTATCGGATTATACCATCCTGGCATTGCTTCCCTCTTATCTCGAGCAAGGGGATTCTTCATTGGTGTATATGGTGCAAACTTTTATGGATCGGACAACTAACCAGGACAGCCGTTTTTACCGGTTCGACTATGATTTGTTTCGAAAGGAATTTATCAGGACGCTGAAAAACGAAAAGAAAATCCTGTTGTGGGGAGTCACGTATGCTCTTTTGGATCTTGCTGAGAACTACACGTGGAAAGATGTTGCTGCAGAGGCTGTCCGTGACCAACGGTTGATCGTGATGGAAACGGGAGGCATGAAGGGGCGTCGACCTGAAATGCTTCGGGATGAAGTCCATGATATATTGAGCGAAGCTTTCGGTGTCCAGGCTGTTCATTCCGAGTATGGTATGACCGAGTTGTTGTCACAGTGCTATTCCAAAGGAGCAGGAATATTTGGACCCAGTTCATCCATGCGGGTTTTGGCTTTTGATGTCCAGGATCCTCTTTCCTATGTGGGCGACGGAACCACAGGTCGGTGCCACGTCATCGATCTGGCCAACCTGGATAGCTGTAGTTTTATAGCTACAGATGACCTATGTCGTACCCGGGGAGGCACATTTGAGATCATTGGCCGTATGGACCACAGCGAAATAAGAGGATGTAATCTCCTTTATCAGGAGGAATAAAAAAAATCAATTCTATCATTGACCCGTTCCTGTGGGTTGTAACTGGAGGGCTGGATCATTATCGGGCAGCGTGTATTCCTCTCCTTTTTTCCCAAATACGCTGACGTTGACGTAGCGTTTGGGATTGAGGCGGAAATCCTGGAGGAGGAGGTCGAGATTTTGCAGTGTGGATTGTAGCTTGACGTAAACCTCCTCGTTTTTCATCAATTTGCCCATGGTACCTTCGCCCTGGTTGATTCCCTGAAGCAACGCAGAAAGGTTGTTTGAAGTCTGATTAAGGGATTTCAAAGTCTCCGCTGTTTGATCGCCCGCGGCACCCAATTTTTCGAGGGTGGAGGTAGTGGCATTCAGGGTCTTCTCCAATCCCCCATTGGCCAGTGTGGATGAAATTGTACTTAGATTCTGGATGGTCTGGTTGAGGCTTTCCTGATTGTCTGCAATCCCTCCCGTGATTCGTGCCAGATTCTGGGAAACTTCCTGCAAAGCCCTTGCATTGCTTTCCATCATACGGTGCATGGCCTGGGTTCCTTTTTCCAGATTGTAAACGGTATTTTGCATACTTTTCACGAGTCGGCCCATTTCTGTTTCGTCGAATTGCGGGTCAGCGAGGATGGAATTGACGGTGTCTACCAGGCTTCCCACCCCACTTTTTATTTTACTGATATATTCATCCAAGTCATCGGGCTGAACAAAGGATCCTATAAAACTCACGGTGGTCCCTTCGATGAAGTCCCCGCTTTCTATGCAATCCTGCTCGCAGGTTCCGGAATATACCAAATCGATGGCCATATCACCCATCACACCGCTGGGATACAGTCTGGCTACTGTATTTCGGGGGAGCCTGACCTCTGGCAGGATTTCCAGACTGACTATGATGTCTTGTAAATTCGCTGGATCAATTTCAATTTTGTTGACGTTGCCCACCTGATATCCATTGATAAATACCGGTGCCGATACTTCCAGCTGATTGATATTATCATATTTCACATGGTAAATGGATTGCGCTTTGAACAGGTTCTGGCCTTTGAGGAAATTGTAGCCCCAGATCAACAGGCCCAGTCCAACTATGGCAAGAATACCAATTTTGATTTCTTTATTCATTCACTATAATTCTTGATCTTTTGATATGAGCACCCTGCAAATGTAAGCATTAATGACAAGTTGATGTCAGTAATCCGCCCAACATTGAAACGGTTTTTCGTCAAACTAAACGATGACAGGGCAATCGGAGGTATCCAAAGATGAAAAATTGATCTAAAAATAAAATCTCCGGAGCACGCATGCTACCGGAGATCTTTGAAATGGTCCGTCGAAAATTAAAATCTTATTCCTTCTTATTTATGCATGCCTATGGCTTCAGAGATATTGACGCGATTCCCATGGTTGTATGCGACCACAAAGGCACCTTCAAATCCCTTTTGCTTCATGCTGTCCTTGATGCTATTGGCCTCGTTGTAATTTTTGATCCCCGTTATCTGATATTTATACATGCCGGTTTCGAATCGGATCGACAGGTTGGGAATGTTTCTCCATTTAGCTTCCTTCAGATTCGCCTTATTGGGTGTGGCAGCCAGTTGCACACAAAATTCCAGATCATCTTTTTCGGTCTGTACCGATGGGTTAACGGGGGATTTTGCACTGGCCACTGGAACCGGATCGGTACTTGCCAGTATGACTTCCTCCTTCGCAGTTTCATTTTTTACTGTATTGTGAATGGCAGGCTTAATTTCCCGGGTTTGCGGTTTTATGTTATTGGCGATAACCGTTTTTTCGGGCTCCACCTTGTCGGGTGATTTTTGAGTTTCGGTTTTGACATTAGCCAATTGGGGATCGTCCTCCAGTTGTTTTTTATAATCCCGCAAGGCTCGTATAAAACTTGCCACAATTTTGTTTTGTCCTGCCTCTGAGCTCAGGTAAGCTTCTTCTTCTTTGTTGGTGAGAAAGCCAGCCTCAAACAGGATACTTGGCATGAATGTATTGCGTAAGACCAGGAAACCTGCTTGTTTCACACCACGGCTTTTGCGTTTGCTAGCCTGGAGATTGGTTTCCAGATTGCTGGCGAAGGCCAGGCTTCTGTCAAGAAAAGCATTCTGATACATATTGAGAATGATATGGGAAATTTCCGAATTGGGATCAAAACCTTCGTAATTTTCCTCGTGGTTTTTTTCCAGCAAAATAACTGCGTTTTCCCGCTTGGCAACTTCCAGATTGTCCTGATTGCGGTGGAGTCCCAGCACAAAAGTTTCAGATCCACATGCCTGATGACTGGCTGCTGAATTACAATGGATAGAGATGAACAGGTCCGCCCGGGCTTGATTGGCAATGTGGGCGCGCTCATGCAACTCTACGAATTTATCTGAATCCCTGGTGTATATCACTTCAACACCCGGAAAATTTTTCTTGATTTCCTTGCCCAGTTTTAAAGCCAGTGCCAGGACGATTTCTTTTTCCTTGCTATTCCGTCCCAACGCCCCTGGATCTTTCCCGCCGTGTCCGGCATCGATCACAATGGTTTTTACCCGGTTGTCGATCGCTTTGGGATCCCCACCTCCGTGGACTTCGTAGGTGTGTGCCTGAGAAATATTAATTCCAAGGCCGATAGACAGTACGAACAGGAAAATCGTTTTACATTTGTGTGCGTAACTAACAGCTGCCATATTGATGCATTTTATTGTTCTGAATGATTGCGTTCCGATTGTTTAATTACAGCAAAAATCAAGCCAAAAACTCTTGAAGTCAAAATATTACATAGTAATTATTATGTTAATGTGTTCTGTGGCGAGCGTTTTTGGTCAGGATAGCTTATTTCATAACGCTGCGGACTCTCTGCCTGGTACGACGGATTCCTTAAAGTCAGGTGAAATCCTGCACGGGGTAAAGCTTTCCCCGGATGCTTTCACTTCCAATGCACGGTACGGTGCCGACCATAAAACCTTTTTTGATCCCCGCCGAAATCTGGTCTATCTATATGGCAATGCTTTTGTGGAATACGAACAATTTTCCATACGAAACGCAGATTACATCGAAGTTGATCTCAATGAAAACATTGCCACAGCCCGGATACTCCCGGACAGTCTGAAGCACTTAATTGGGAATACCATCTATGATACCGCAGTGGCTGAGGTTGTGGAACCTGTGGAGGAAGAAGAAGAATTTGATTACGGTTTCGGAGATGAGTTGACCGATGGGGTCGAAATCGATCCATTTACCGGAGAGCCGATTGATCCCGGGCTTGAAGGAAGACAGGCACAACCCATTTCACAGGATGGAGAATTGCCTGGCCACAAACCCGGCACACCGGTATTTAGCGATGGGGTCAATGAATTCGATGCGAGTGAAATGCGCTATAATTTTAAAACCGGTAAGGGGAAGGTGTATCATGCCGTTACTTTTCAAAGCAATCTGTATATCCACGGAACGGAAACCAAGTTTATCGAAAGTAAGGACCCCAGGGATACCACACAGACTATATACAACAAGCATGCAATATTTACCACCTGCAACGCGCCCCATCCCCATTTTGGAATTTGGAGCAATAAGCAAAAAATCGTACCCAATAAGGAGGTCATCGTGGGGCCTTCCAATTTGCAGATTATGGGTATCCCCACACCGCTGGTCCTTCCTTTTGGATTTTATCCCATCGTTCCCGATGCCAAGGAAGGACTCATCGTACCGAGTTATGAATATTCTCAGCAATGGGGTTTTGGATTGCGTGGACTGGGCTGGTACCAGCCCATCAGTGATCACATGAATGCCACCGCTCGTGGAGATATCTATTTCAATGGGTCATGGCTTATTGATGTCCAATCCAATTATCGCAAGCGGTATAAATACAACGGGGGATTTTCTGTGAGCTTTTCCAACAGAATTCAGGAGATCGGTCAGAGCCTGGAACGCCAGAAGAACCGAACCTTTGCGTTGCGCTGGAACCATGCCCAGGATCAGGCAGCGCACCCATATCAAAATTTTTCTGCAAGCGTCAATTTTACCACAGGGGGCTTTGATAAGCTCAATTATAATCAGGCAGAAAAGGTGCTGAACAACAATACCAGCTCGCAAATTAGTTTCCGCAGGGAATTTCCGGGAACTCCTTTCAGTATGACGACGAATATTTCACATTCCCAGAACTCCAACAACCGTTCGGTGAGTTTGACCCTTCCGTCCTTTGACCTCAGAATGCGGTCCCTGCAACCTTTTAAAAGAAAAAAACCCGTAGGGGCAGAAAAGTGGTATGAGAAAGTTCTTCTGACTTATAGTGCTTCCTTCGACAATCGGATCCAAACCACCGATACCACGGTTTTCCAACCATCGCAGTGGAAGAGTCAAAAGTATGGTGCCCAACATCAGGTCGGCATGAATGCCTCCTATCAGCTTTTTCGCTATATCAGCGTTACTCCCAGCATCAACCTCAATGAGCGGTGGTATTTTGACCGGGTACGTAAGAATTTTGTCCATGATCCTGTTATTGAACTCGATACCATGATGACCGTGGACAACCAGCTAATCATAACCCGGGATACTGTGAGCTACGGATATGTGGAACAGGATACGATGATGGGATTTTTTCCGGTCCACGACCTCGGTGCCTCCCTGAATTTTCAAACCTCGCTTTACTATACCAAATTATCTTCCAGGGGATGGTTCCGGGGCTTTCGTCACGTAGCCAAGCCATCGGTAAGTCTTTCATTCAAGCCCGATTATCTGAACAGCCCATGGAATTATACCGATACCCTGAACCGGATCGATCGCGGCCCGTCCTACCTCGAAAGGTACTCGCTCTACGAAGGGGGTATTTACGGGGCACCTTCGACCAGCCCGGGCAACTTCAGTGTGTCGTATAGCCTTCGTAATGTACTGGAAGCCAAGTTCTGGAACAAAAGAGATTCTACGGCCAATAAAATTTCGCTGTTCAAAACCTTCGATTTTTCAGGAACTTACAATCCCAGAGCAGATTCATTGAAATTTTCGATGATCAATTTCAATGCGAATACGACTTTTTTCAAAGGAATTACTTATTTCCGGTTTACTACCCAACTGGATCCATATGCATTGGACGATCAAAACCGTCGTATCGATGAGTTTTATTTTAAGTCCGGGAAAGGGCTACTGCGGTTCAATGGCATCAATGCCTCGCTGAGTTCCAATATGACAATTGGTGAAATCCGCGCGCTATTTAGCCGCCCCCAACCAGAGGGGGAATCCGACGATGAGCCACGGCAGTCGCAGCAGTCTGCAGGTTTGCTGGATAATTTCCGGGTATCTCACGAAATAAGGTTTGTCTGGGATCCACGCAGAGACCGGGATGTTTTTAGTCTTTCCACCAACAATATCCGGTTATCGGGCAATATCGATCTCACCCAGAACTGGGGTGTCCGCGTGGGGAACTTTGGGTACGATTTTGAGCGCCGGCAGCTGACCTATCCCGATTTTGGTTTTACCCGTGATCTGCATTGCTGGCAATTATCATTTAGCTGGCAGCCTACCCGGGGTACTTTTCTGTTCAATATAAGGGTGAAAAATGCACCGCTGGATTTCATAGATTTGCCTTACAAAAGAGGAATTCAAGACACGGGTTACTCTCCGTTTTGATCTAAAAGTTTTTCGAATTAATGAAATTATAATATCTTGGGACCGTGGAACGAGATTCCCGATGACTTCAGGGAGCATGTTCCTTATTCATATTGTTCTGATGCATGATGGACAGTGGGGTGGCTACGTTAGTGCTTGAATACAAATGGGGTGGGATCGGTTGCGCCCCATACAAGAGACCCGCCATTCTTGCTCTAAAAACAATATGCCAGTACTTTTTTAATCAATTAAAACGCACCCCCAGGGGAAAGAAAAAAGCTTATGTCATTTCAGATTAAATTGCAGGCAAAGGAATATGATGTTGTTATCGTGGGTTCGGGAGCAGGTGGAGGTATGGCATCCAAGGTATTGTCCGATGCCGGATTGAAGGTAGCCTTGCTCGAGGCCGGACCCGATTTTGATTCAACGAATCCAGCGCATCGTACTCAATTACGATGGCCGTGGGAATCTCCCCGCCGGGGAGCTGGTTCTACCCGGGCGTTTGGGGATTTTGACATGGCCCTTGGTGGTTGGAGTATAGCTGATGAGCCCTATACCCAAAAGGACGGAACAGACTTCAGGTGGTTTCGTTCCCGGATGCTGGGCGGACGTACCAATCACTGGGGACGGATTTCGCTCCGTTTCGGGCCTCTGGATTTTAAGCGCAAGGATTATGACGGCAAGGGTGATAATTGGCCGATAAGCTATGAAGATATTGCCCCTTATTATGATAGAGTGGACAAGTTGATCGGGGTTTTTGGGACAAAGGAAAATATGCCCAACGAACCCGACGGATACTTTTTACCTCCACCCAAACCGAGATTGCATGAATTGTATATCCGCGATTCTGTACTCAAAATGGGGCTTCCTATGATCCCATCACGCCTGTCTATGCTGACCAAGAAGTTGGATGAACGACGAGGACCTTGTTTCTTTTGTGGACAGTGCAGCAGGGGATGTATGGTCTATGCAGATTTTTCCTCGGCCTACTCGCTGATCCAGCCGACCCTATCCAATGGTAACTTGGATTTGTACCTCAATGCAATGGTGCGGGAGGTGAATACCGATGAAAATGGTCGGGCCACCGGTGTTTCCTACATCAATAAGGAGGATATGAAGGAGTATGATATCAAAGGAAAGGTGGTTATTCTGGCTGCCAGTGCAGCAAGTTCAGCGAGAATTTTACTCAATTCGAAGTCCCGGATTCATCCCAATGGATTGGCCAATTCAAGCAATCATGTAGGGCGGTACATCCACGATTCCACCGGGTCGGGCATGGTGTGCCTGGTTCCGGAATTGATGGATCGAAAAAGGTACAATGAGGATGGCGTTGGCGGGATGCATTTATATACGCCCTGGTGGGGGAACGATCAGAAGCACGATGGATTTACGCGGGGCTATCATATCGAATACTGGGGAGGGATGGGCATGCCATCGTATGGCTTTGGTTTTGGTATGGAAAATCTCAATCGAATCGTGCCCCGCGAAGGAGGTGATGGTCGTGCAGGAGGGTATGGCAAGGCGCTCAAAGAGGACGTGCGAAGATTCTACGGCGCTACCGTAGGGTTTGCAGGTCGGGGTGAATCCATTCCACAATACGATAATTACTGTGAAATTGATCCTGATGTTGTCGACCGATACGGTATTCCTGTGTTACGCTTCCATTATAAATGGACAGATGAGGAGGTCATGCAGGCTAAGCATATGGTAGATACTTTTGAGGAGATCATCCACAATATGGGGGCTATTCCCCTGGGTGAAAAACCCGGACCGGAGCGGCAATATGGTTTGACCAAACCGGGTGAAATTATTCATGAAGTGGGAACGACCAGGATGGGGAACGACAAAAACACGAGTGTACTCAATAAGTACTGTCAGGCACATGACGTCGACAATCTATTTGTCGTAGACGGCGGGCCATTTGTGTCGCAGGCTGATAAGAATCCTACCTGGACCATCCTGGCATTATCCTGGCGTGCATCGGACTATATCATAGATCAGATGAAGAAACAAAATATTTAGTAAAAAATTGTAAAAGGCAAACATATGGATCGTAGAGAGACCTTAAAAACGTTGGTTGTAGGTACATTTGCTACTTCTTTTGTTCTCACAGGTTGCAATCCTGAGCATATGGAGCGACCAGCCGGGGATGGGGGAGAAGGTACCGATCTGGCGAAAGATTTGGGGATAGATTTGGAGGCACCAGGTCACGGTTATGGACGGAGGCCGGATGAGCAGGAACGTGATAAAGCGTTGTTTGCCCGTAAATTTTTTAATGACCATGAAATGGCTACCATAGCGGTGCTTGCTGACATCATCATTCCGGCGGATGAAGTTTCCGGTTCAGCCACAGAGGCAAAAGTACCGGAGTTTATTGAATTTATCGTTAAAGATATGCCCTATCACCAGGTGCCGATGCGGGGCGGGCTGATGTGGATCGACCACGAGAGTAATCGACGCTTTAATAAGGTATTCAAAGATCTGAGTTCAGAGCAACAGATCGAGATCGTGGAGGACATAGCTTACCCGGATGATGTAAAACCGGAGTTTCAAGCCGGAGCACGATTTTTCTCCAATGTAAGAAATCTGGTTACCACTGGTTTTTATACCACTCGAATGGGAATTGATGACCTGGGCTACGTAGGAAATCAACCCAATGCCTGGGATGGCGTTCCTGAGGATGTCCAGCAAAAACATAAGAAATTTTACCGTGAGGAATACCTGCCCTTGTTTCTGAAAACAGAGGAACGGGAGGAAATTGAGACTTGGGGTTAGAGGCTGAGGCTAAGGCTAAGAGTGTGGATTGTACCTGGCCGTGTGCTGTCTGGCGATTCATGAGCCGACCCTGTGCGATTCGTGAGCGCGGAAGTCGAAATAAAAACT
>CAYRRD010000095.1:0-11490 GCA_964426625.1 uncultured Saprospiraceae bacterium
TTGTCGGGATGACAGGATTTGAACCTGCGACCACACGGCCCCCAGCCGTGTGCGCTACCGGACTGCGCCACATCCCGAATGAAGTCGCAAATATACAAAATGTTATTCTTAATGAACCATAGAAGGGGCATCAAAATCGGTGTAGAAAAATTTTCAAGATACCACGCTCACTGAACATATGGTGACAAGCACTTTTACCTTTATGGATCAGATTACTTAATTTTTCTTGAAGGTTAAAATGTCAGCCCCACCTCAAAGTGAATTTCCTGGGATGAAATTGTTTATCTTGCCTATTACAAACATCTACTCAAATCATGGCAAACAAAGTTTATTATATCATGGGGGTATCAGGAAGTGGCAAAACTACCATCGGCGAATTGCTCAGCAAATGCCTCGATATTCCATTCTATGATAGTGATTTGTTTCACCCGGAGGCCAACATCAAGAAAATGTCTGCCGGAATTCCTCTCAATGATGAGGATCGATTTCCCTGGCTTCAGGCTATACACAATTTTGTGGTGCAGGAATTACCCTCTAAAAGTCTGATTATAGCTACCTCAGCATTGAAGCAAAAGTATCGGAATATACTTGTCGGTCAAATTGACAAAGATCAAATACAATGGATTTTTCTCCACGGAGATTTTGATCTGCTTCAGGATAGGATTTCCAAAAGAAAAGGACATTTTATGCCTGAATCTCTACTCCAGTCCCAATTCGATACACTGGAAATACCTCAACATGATGTGATTCAGGTTGAGGTCTCGAAAACCCCGGAAGAAATCATAGAAGAAATTATCTCGAGGATTTAAGAACCCTCTTATAATTCTTTAATCATGATATTCTTAAACTCCACTAGATCTCCATGATCCTGAAGTCCAATGCGACCTTTTCTGTAGGTTCCAAAACCAGGCCATTGCTTAAATTTGCTATTTGCAAGCATCTCATCCCATTCTTCATTGAACATGTGTGTCTCCACAACTTGCACCCCATTGAGTTTGAAAATCAAATGCCCCTGATCCAAAATAATTTCCGCTGTATTCCATTCCCCAGCTGGTTTTACGGTTTCAGGCTGAGCTTGAATTAAGTCGTATAAACTGCCTGCACGATGCGTAGGGTATTCTGCATCAGGATGACACGAATCATCCAGAATCTGCATTTCCGGACCTGTGTGGTAAGTCCGGCGCTGGCCTTCTTCCTGAATATTAAATATAATACCTGAATTCCCACATTCAGAAACCTTCCAGTCCAATTTTAAATGGAAATTTTCAAATTCCTCATCGGTCACCAGGTCACCTCCTTTGGCTTCTATTTCCGGATTGAAAACCAAAATTCCGTCAACAACGCTCCACTTTGGACTCACCATATCCTCATTGAATGTGTGCCACCCTTTGGTTGTTTCTCCATCGAACAACAATCGCCATCCTTGCTTTACCTGATCTTCAGTTAAAGCATTATCCTTCATAATCATGGATTCTTTTTCCTGTGCTTTTTTCTCTCCCGAAGCCTGGGAGGCTTCACCACATGATACCCAACCCCATAATACCATTGCGAAAACAATCAAACTTAATTTATTCTTCATATGTAATGACATTCAATTGAAATATCCAAAAATACAAATATAATTCGAATTTTCATACTTGTATTTTATGGCTGAGAAGGTAGATCCACAGATATAGGATCAGATGAATTGAAACCAGATTTTCATTTTAAACTAGTGTGCCGGAAATTAAGTTCGTGAGATTGTAGGCGCGATTATTTTTTGTCGTACCGAAGAAACGAAACCGAGCATAGGACAGGCCTACGTGAGGCTTTTGGTGATGAAGGTAGGGCGAAAAAGAAGCCGTCATAAGTGTGAAGAACTTATGACACAGAGCACTAAGTGTTACACCCTACAGTTCCCCAGGTGTTTGATCGTAATCAATCGGGAAATTCCTGCTTTTCTATGATTGAATGGCATACTTTGATTGAATGGCATACTTTGGCTTTCTGAATCTTTTTCGAAAATATCTGCAGAATATCCATGGCCTAAGGTGAGGTACTAATATTTTCGTTTTAACTGTTATATTTGGTGTGCATGAATGGAATGCACTTTCCCCAATTCAGGACGTGTTTAACCTCCCTGTAAATTTAAAATTTTGTAAATGGCCGATATTATCATAATCTCATCCAGTGTTCGAAAGCAGAGGAAAAGCCATCGGGTTGCCTTGTTTTTTCAGAAGTTTATTCAGAATCAAGGACTGGACCAACCGGAAATCCTGGATCTCATGGAACATCAATTTCCGCTTTTTGATCAAAGATTGAGCAAAATGAAAAATCCCAAACCTGAATGGATCGCTTTTTCCGATCGAATAAACCAGGCAGATGGGGTCATCATCGTTACTCCTGAATATAATGGGGGATATCCGGCCAGTCTCAAAAATGTGATTGATTTCATGTACAAGGAGTGGTACCGAAAACCCATGGCCATTGCTACTGTATCGGATGGACAGTACGGGGGTACCCAGGTCATCCAATCCCTCCAGTTTTCTTTGTGGAAAATAGGTGCCTGGACAGTACCTGTGCGATACCATGTTTCATATGTGAAGGAATCTTACGATGAACATGGTAATTCATACCAGCCTGAGATTACAGATAAATTGGCAGGAAGGTTCGTTGATGAATTGATGTGGTGCATCACAGCAAAAAAGAAAATGGAGGGTTCTGATGAGCCATGACCGATTCGAGAGTTTCCATTATTATTCCCCATCGGGATCAACCCCAGCAACTTCAATTGTGCCTGACCCAGCTTGTTGAATTGGGTTATCATCTTGAGGAAATTATATTGGTCGACAACGGCTCCCAATCCCTTCCTGAATTTCTAAAAGAATTCCCCATACGTGTTCTCCGGTGTGACTCACCTCCTTCTCCGTATATGGCCCGTAATCTTGGGATAAAAGAAGCCAGCACAGATATCATAGTTTTACTTGATGTCAATGCCATCGTACAACCAGGCTGGCTGGAAAATGCGCTGGTCCATCTTCGGGAAGATATCATACTCAGCGGGGTAGCGATTCGTCCCAATCCCCGTCGAAATGATGTGTTTCAGAGATTTGATTACCTCCATTCTGTATTAGATCCGTACCGTACCGGATCCATCCGTGCCTTGCCAGCCACCAATTTGTTTTTCTATAAAAAAACCTGGGAAACTGTAGGGCCTTTTCGGGAGGTGCGTTCCCTGGGGGATATGGAATGGACTTCCCGAGCATTTGTCAGGGGGTATAAACTTATTGCCGACCCTACCGTGCGCTTTGAATACCCCTTCAAAACCAGGGCAGCGTTCAGGAGAAAATATCAAAGACTTGGCGGTGGTCATGCTGAGAACAAGTTCCATGCTCACCCAGTGCTGTATGTGTTGAAAAATTTTCTCCCTCCTTCACCTACCTTTGTGCAACACATGCACCAGATCAACCAGAATGAAGGCATGGAGCTGTCCAGGGTACAACTGTTCTTCCTCTGTTACCTGGTCAAAATCAATTATGCCCTTGGATTTCTGAAAAAGAAAATAGGATAAGATGGTTCATCGCTCTGATGAAAATATGTTAATAATTTCGAAGAAAATTTGTTCGCGATAGGGAATAATAAATCAATCACCCTTTTCAGTCAGATGTAACCTTCCATCTGATCCTTTTACCAATATAAATGAATCGTACAAGGTTCCCGTGGTAGTATAAGTATTAAAAAAAAGTTGATCACGGATAATGTCAATCACTTGATACAACTGTACATTTTCCCCACTTTTCTGCATCCAGGATTTTTCAGAACCCACCTCATATTGTTTCGGACCACTTACCGAGACCACATACATGGTTCCCGTGTTCCCAGGAGAGGAAGCACCTGCCTCAAGCATGCCACGGCCATAGGCATGATCATGTCCCTGCAGTACAAGATCTACCCCATATTTTTCCACAAGCGGCATGAACGCTTCTCGTATTTGAGGGTTGTCCCGTGATTCCTTGGTGCTATAAAATGGCTGATGCAATGTCAGTATTACCCATTTATGCGTTGTTCGCTCCAAAACCGATTCCAGCCAGCGGGCTTGCACTTCCCGCAGTGCATCATCTTTTTCACTCGTAGTTCCGTCCAATGAAATAATCCGAACTGCAGGATAATCGATATAATAACAAGCTCCTTCGAGCATAGGATATCCCTTCGGACCGTTGGAAGGTAAGGTAAAATGCGTTCGCCATAAAGGAGACAGCAATGGGTAGGCATATTCATGATTACCCGGAGTCATAATCGAAGGAATCATCCTATGGATAAAATCACCGCCCTCGTATAAGTCTCCCCATTCGCGGTCATTGTAGCCCCGGTTGACCAAATCTCCGGCATAAAGAATAAAGGACGCATTGGGATTGGTCCGGAAAGCCTGACGTATTGTTCTAGACCACTGACTTCGAATGTCGCTCTGGGGATCACCCAGGTATATAAATGAAAAGGTCGAATCAGGGTGACCGTGAGGAAGTTGGACCTGAATCCATTCACTCCATCCGGCATCATCGCTACCTACGCGGTACATATAAAGAGTTCCTGGTTCCAAATTCTCCAACTTTACCCGAAAACTTTTGAAAATTCCTGTGTTTTCATCGTAGGTTACGGTATCCATTTCCATTGAAGCTTCGACAATGGTCCCACTTTTCTGGTCCTTTACCGGGTGTGGTGATGCGATCTTATATTGTATAAAACTTCTGTCGACTTCCACAGGACAACGCCAGGTAAAGGCCAGACCGCGGTGTCCTTCTTCGAGAGGGTTTACAAAAATACGACTTGGTAAAGTGCTTGATTGGGCAAAGATAGTTGTTGCCAGCATCACCAATGCCATTATCCATCCTGCTTTGATTTTATTCCTTATGCTCATATTTATTTATTTTTCTACTAATTGACTTCCTTTTTCCATTTTTATCAATGAAAATTCATCAAACAATTCCCCATCTGTAGAGTAACTCTTAAAATCCAAATGATCTCCTTCAATTGTAATGACCTGGTACAATTGCAAATCCTCTCCTCGTTTCTGTATCCAATGGCCTTGACCCACTTCATACATTTTGGGGCCACTGACCGAAACTACATACATCGTGCCCTTATCGACAGGTCCTGTGTCGTGTCGATCGAGCATTCCTCGCCCGTATCCATGATCGTGGCCCTGAAGTATTAAGTCCACCCCATATTTGTCGACGATGGGTTTAAAGGCGGTCCTGAGTTTGGGATTGTTGCGATCGGGACGGGTATGGTAAAAAGGATAGTGCATCGTCATCACCGTCCATTTCTTTGTATTGTTTTCGAGTACGGATTCCAGCCATCGCACCATAGCAAGGCGCATCTGTGGATCTTCGTCAATTTGCTCGCCATCCAAAGAAATGACCCGAAGATCGGGATAGTCTATGTAAAAACAAGTTCCGTGTAATTCTTCAATTCCTATGGGGCCATTCTCGGGCAAAGTAAAATGAGAACGCCACAACGGTGTAAGTTTTACATGGGTAAATTCATGGTTGCCCGGTGTCAGAATGGAGGGTAACATCCTATGTATAAAACCACCGGCATCGTACCAATCACCCCATTCGACATCGTTGTATCCTTTATCTACCAGGTCTCCCGCATAGAGAATAAAATCAGCATGTGGTGCTGTGGCGTATGCCTGTCTAATGGTTCTTGACCATTGACTCCGCAGGTCATTCTGCGGATCTCCAAGATAAATAAAGGTCAATGGTGCGTTGGGGTTTGGGGCGGGAAGTTGAAATTGAATCCACTCACTCCAGCCACTTGTTTCATTGCCCACGCGATACATATAGGTGGTACCCGGCTGTAAATCCTTCAGCCGGTGCCTGTAGCTGTAAATGACGGAGGTGTTCCCCGAGTAACTGACAGTATCCACCTTCCATTCTGCCTTGGCCTGAGTGTATTGAGAAGGATTCTTAACAGGTTGATCGGTTGCGACAGCCCAATGGATAAACTGCTCTAGCAGTTGTCCTTCCACCCGCCAGGTAATAGCCACTCCGGTTGCTCCATCGACCAGGGGATTGATCATGATCCGCTCAGGAAGTTGTACGGTCTGTGAAATCACCCTCATATGCAACCCTGTAGAAATCCATACCAGGCATGCCAAAATCCACATCTGCTTTATTATGATCATTTACATTTCATTTTAATAAGTCTATAAATTTTCATCTAATCTAAGCCCCTAAATCCGTAAAGTGAACTTTTACATATTTAGAATTCACCCTTCTGATACCACTTGTCTCCAGTATATAAATTTCATTGATTCTATGTGCATTAGGCTAACAGGAATTATGGAACTTTTCATCACTCAAACATTCGTTTAACTAGAATGTCTCTTGGAAAATCACTATAGAAAGGAAAAATCCAATATCAGCATTGTAAATGATTCCAACTGAAAACATCCACGACCGTTGTTATGGTTTGAAATACTTTTTCTTCGGTACAAAGCAAAACGGTACCCTAAATGGGGCAGATCATTTCGTCATAAATCGCGATTACATTTGAACCTGGGCACTGGCTTTGATCTGATCCAATGTGGCCTGATAAAAAGCGACTTTCTCCCGTTGCCAGGTATAAACCAAACCAATTGTATCACCCCAGGAAATCATAGATGGATATGAAAATTCATCGTCAGGATGACCGGTTTCTATGTCCAGTTTATACGGCCAGGTTTTGCCATTGTCTTCAGACACAGCCAGGGTCAACGGCGCACGATCACCCCAGTTTTTTCCGTCAGGATTGTATGCAAGAACTAGTTCACCTCCCGGTAATTTTACCAAGTCTATACCACTGTTGGGATTAGGCAATCCCGTATCATACATGGTCGTCCAGGTTTTGCCATAATCTTCCGAATCACTCCTGCCGATAAACCCGGAGGAAGTTCGCAGCAACATATGCACCTTTCCAGGACTGGATTCCCACAATGTGGGTTGTATAGCCCCCTTTCCTTTTTCCAATTTTATATCCATTGGTACATAACTTTCAGCGTGCCAACTTTTTCCATTGTCTGTACTTCTATCCACAAATGCCCTCCATGGACCTTCTTCGTGGGATGCCGGCGCAAGCCAATCGCCATTGCTCAATACTATAGGTTTATTTTTTACAGGACCTCGTCCACCACGATCTCCTGCTACCAGTTCTTTTGCTTCACTCCAGGATTTGGCATTATCTGTGGATACGGTATACCAGGTTTCCCATGTAGGGATTTCTTTGCCTACCTTAAAATACAGAATAATACTACCATCCGGAGCATTGAATAACACCGGGTTCCAATGGGGGTCCTCACGCAATTTTTCGAGTTCAATTGGTTTGGTCCACATCCCGGGTTTTCCTGTCGACATCCATATTCCCACATCGTCATCTTTTTCTGCAGTTCCTCCAAACCAGGCTACTACAAATTCACCATTGTCCAATCGGGCCATGGTAGAGGCGTGACATTGCACAAATCCCTCCGGAATATCATAGATAAAATCTTTAACGGGGCCAGTCATTTCAGTCACCTGTTCTATGGATCCGTCCATTTCACTAATACCATCGCTTTGGCTTGATTTGTTTTGACATCCCAAAATCAGGCTAAGAAATGTCAATGGAAGTAAATAAAGGGAAAAATTGAAAGGTTTACGATTCATTTCTATTCGAAGTTTATAATTTTTATTTTGGATATTTTCTGAATTCATCTTTCCTGTAGTGGGGCGAGTTCAGTGTTCAATGCTTAATCTGAGACATTTTTTCGTCGTTCCATCACCTCTCGCCATGTGGTCAATATGATACCTTCGTCTTCCAAATATTTTCTCAGCCGAGGATCTTCCATAGCTAACATATCAGCTCTTCGTCGATCGCCTGATCCGGAAATTTCACTAAAGATTTCGGAAGGTTTGGTACAGTGCATGATGACCATGGTCAATCCTGGCTCTAGCTGGCCGATAGTTTCGATATATTTGTCTGTGTAATATTTTTGCAAAACGGCATCTGAGCGTTCCATATCTTCCGGGATGTACCAGCCGGAAACGTTGTGCAGGTCATCCAAAACGGGTAGCCCGGAGTCCCATATTTGTTTTCCGAAGAGAGGGACATATTTTAAGATATCGGGCAGCGGAATTTCCATACCTTCTACATATTTGCCCTGCCGCTGGAGTTCCTCTTTGGACTTTTGCCTGTAATCTTCTTTTAAAAAGGAAATATGACCACCGGGAAACATGACAGGTATTTGGTATTCGACACCCACTTTAATATACCGCTGCAGGAATTCCACATCGGCAAATAATGTGCCCATGTGCGAATCCAGGTGAGTAGGTTCAAAGCCCATAGTCAGGGCTCGATCAAGTTGTGCACGAATTTCTACCTCGACTTCGTCTGGAGAAGCGTTTTTCACTACCTGGGCCACACTTCGCCACAGAGCGCCCTCCTCATCCACTAGACCTGGTACGGCAGGCTTTCCCATCAAGGGACCCCACCGGTACTTTTTCCATTCCGATGTCAGCGTGAGGTGGAGCCCGGCGTCAACCTCAGGATTTTCCCTGATGTATCTGACCATATCAGGGACCCAGGGACATGGCATCATTACGCTGCAGGAATTTGCAACTCCGTCTCGAATCGACCGGATGGTGCCTTCATTGGAGTCCCATGACATTCCTGCATCATCCACGTGCATGATCAACACCCGTTTTCCAGCCGGGAAACCCAGACGTTCGGCATAGGTGGGTTCCTGACTATAAAGGGGATAATTACCCATCAGAAGGAGTGCTGTCATACCTGTGATAAGTGAATAAAATGGCATTTGGGATGGCCTGTTATAGTAAGGGGGTAGAATAAATCGTATAAAATTCATGCTAATCAAATTAAAGGGTTCGTGGATTTTCCATGTAGAAAAAATATCCATCTTCTGCACCAATTAAAACATCGGGTATTCCATCTTGATTCCAATCCACTATGGTTGGACTCGTTGTATGCCCGGCAAGTCTGTGTTCTGATATGGCTCCCTGATTGGTAAAGCGATATACTCCATCACGGTAACCTTCATTTTTAAGCCAATTGGCGTTTGTGCTGTTAACCAAAATATCTTTTTTGCCGTCTCCGTCCCAATCCACAAAACACAGTTTTACCCGACCACTACCTCCGTATTTTTTGGTGTTGAGCTGAAGTAAACCAGGAATACTATCCACGACCTCATTTCGAGAAGAATAGCCACTGTAATCATTGCCATAAAAAATACGTTTTCCAGGTAATAACACCCAGTCTTCTCCTTTTTGAATCCTTTCAAAATAAGAAAGATATCCTTCATGGTCGAGCATGATCAGATCGGTCAACCCATCCTCGTTCCAGTCGATGGCATATGGTGTGGTTCTCCATTGAGTCACCAAGTCGTGATCTTTGGGTGTCCACCAGGTCCATTCGGGTTTGGGTATAGGGCCGTCACCCCAATCCACAACCACGGGTTTGGCGTTTGTAAGCTTCGGATTGTTTCTGGTTCCGATATTCTCGAACCACAGAACTTTTCCCCAGATGGAATTCACGATAATATCGGGCAGTCCATCGTGATTCCAATCCGCCACGGATAGGGTTGTATATCCCCATTTGGCTTCGGCGGGGCCCTGGATGGAGCCTTTTTCGCCAGCCTGGATGTGGATGATCTCTCCATCAGCTTCCAACAATACGGGTTCTGCCCATTTGGGGGGATATTTCCCATCAAGATTTTCGATGAATCCAATATGCCCGGCAGTGTTCCCGGTAATAATGTCCTCGTCACCATCGCCATCCCAATCTATACTATAGGGGGTAGCTAATGCACCGAATTTCACCTTATCTGGTTTCTGTTTGAAGTAATATGGATCTTCAAAGACCGGCATCCGGTCATTGATTTTACCCGTATTCTTCAAAAACGCCACCCGACCATCCTCATCGCCGATGATCAGATCGATATGGCCATCATTATTCCAATCTATAGCAGTGGGCAGGATCATTTGCAAATCCATTTGAATAATGCCATTCTTATTTGTCAGCAATCTGCCTTTTTCAAATTCAGGGTTTTCCCTACTACCCGTGTTTTCAAACCAGGTCAATTTGTCCAAAAACTCACCGCAAATGAGGTCGAGGTCGCCATCGCCGTCAAAGTCTGCGAGATTGGGAGACGGTGCTCCGTATACATCAATCCATCCTCCGCCCGCTTTCAAACGACCCTGGTTAATGTATTCTCCATTTTCATTGAGGATGAGATACACATATCCATGTAAGGGCCCATTGGACCAGTTCCCCTGATCGTCATGGGCATTATCCCAGCCATAATCTCCCCAGTCATCGACGCCTATGAGAATATCTTTGTCCCCATCCCCATCCCAGTCCACGAATTTCCATTGATTGAATCGGGGAGCTTTTACGGGAAAGTCACGGAGAATTTCTTCCGCCGGATAAATATCTGTTTCCTGGATATCTCCTGAGGTCAAACCGGTTATTTCTTTGCCGGGGATAAGAAAATGGGGTTGACCTTCAAAATAGGAAATTTCGATATTGCGGTATCGGTCGGCAACTCGTACAGGGGGTTCAAAAACCGGACGTTCGACATTGCCCTCCTTGTTTTCGAAGAAGTAAATGCCGTTGAATGGAAAATCCGGGCAGGAAACGACCAAATCCAAGTCCCCGTCCCCGTCAAAATCCATAGGGAGTGGGATGGCCCATAAACCTACGCCTAGATCAACTTCAAAGTCTGAATGGTGGTAGGAGATTCGTTTTAATTCATCGTTATCCTGGAGGAGTATTTCTTCTTTACCGGAGGTCACATTGAGGCAGCCTGTAATGACAACAGGTACAAATAATACAAAAATACCAATGGCTGCCCACGTTTTGACCCACATTCTTTTCAAATTGAAGTTTAAATCATTGAAAGGCTAAGATGCCTGAAAAGTTTCAAGTGAAATATACCAATTATTACTATAACCGATAGTATATTATCTTTCAATGTCGTTCAGACAAACAAGTTACTTGGAACAACAGGGGAAGTTCCTACACCGCCGGTCCTATTCCAGAACTCATTGGTCTCCCACGAGGTTGGATAGACGGAACGATCCCAGCGGGTGTGGCCTGGAAGGCCATTTCCCTTAGGTAGGGCCTACTCAGATTTAGGCATTTGACTGGATTACAATATTTTTTGATTAAAATTCAGCGGTTTTAGTCCAGGGTTATTTGTGATTATCTGAAATAACTTTGCATTTGATAAATTCCAAATTTACCTGGGTGATTCGGAAAATTAAACATCTCCAATTTCTAACGATAGAATTTTGAATAAAAGTCCTGCGCTTCCAAATCGCAGGCAATGTCCGACGTATTCGTGCTGTGTCCGTATGGAAGCCCACCTCGCGCGATTCGTGAACCGACCGGAGGGAGGATCTGGAAGCGCATTTAACCCTGTTCGATTCGTGAGCGCGGAAGTCGAAATAAAAACTGCCGAATGGCAGAATTTTATTC
>CAYRRD010000096.1:0-11302 GCA_964426625.1 uncultured Saprospiraceae bacterium
CAGGTATTTAGTAATGACCTCATATTTCCAGAGACAAATCAATGGCAACAGTATGCTATTTCATCAGTCATCTCCCACGGGTATCGCCGGCATCCGTTCGATAGTCTTTCCCTGCCAGTGGATCTGAGCGTAAGCATCTCCTATCTGTCCTATGATATCGCCCAACTCATCCGAGAAATATACGGAACGCATGCCATTGGTGAAGACATCTTCCAGGCATTACGGCCGTTTCATTCAAATTTTCATACTGCCGACTCTCGCGTATTTGGAGTATTTGGCTTGTACAATGAGAATATCAGAACAATACAACTATAATTACTTTGATCGGGCACCGGATTGGGTATTAGTTTAATGAGAGGTGAGAAGATGAAAGACTTCAAACTGTTGCGTGTTTAGCGTTCTCCGAGACAGATGGTCCGCCCGGCCCGGTTCACCGGAAAATCGTATCCTGAATGAGTATTAAGGAAAAAATACTGACCCGGGGAAAAGTTAGATCCATATTATAGCAACATAGGAACTCAGATGCTGTTTTTTTATAACCTCGAAGTGCCGTCAAAAAAAAAGCCCTTTCCCGGATAGGAAAGGGCTTCGTATTATATATAGAACCCGGGAAATCTAGCTTCCCAGGTAATGCTTCAACAATTTGCTTCGGGATACAGACCGAAGTTTGTTGATCGCTTTATCTTTAATTTGTCTTACCCTTTCACGGGTCAATCCAAACCTGTCTCCAATATCTTCGAGTGACATGGGATGCTCCTCACCGATTCCAAAGTACAGTTTCACGACGTCACACTGGCGCTCGGTCAGCGTGCTGAGTGAACGGGTAATTTCAGTGCGCAGGGACTCATTGTACTCCAACTGCTTATCTGTAGAATGAATGTTGTCGTTTTCCAAAACATCGAGCAAGGAGTTGTCCTCTCCATCCACAAAGGGCGCATCCATGGATACGTGTCGGGCTGCGACTCCCAGGGTTTTTTCTACCTCATCGGAACCGATTTCGAGAATTTCTGCCAGCTCATCCGAACTGGGCTCCCGTTCAAATTCCTGCTCCAGTTGGGAAAACGCCCGGTTGATTTTATTCAGTGAACCTACTTTGTTCAGCGGCAGACGAACAATCCTGGATTGCTCCGCCAAAGCCTGTAGTATCGATTGCCGGATCCACCATACCGCGTATGAAATAAACTTAAAACCTCTGGTCTCGTCAAATCGCTTTGCGGCTTTGATCAGACCCAGATTTCCTTCATTGATCAGGTCACTGAGTGACAAACCTTGATTCTGATACTGCTTTGCCACAGATACCACGAACCGGAGATTGGCTTTTGTCAGACTTTCCAATGCTTCCTGATCGCCTTGTTTAATCCTTTTCGCCAAATCAACTTCCTCTTCCGGGGTTAAAAGATCCACCTTTCCAATTTCCTGGAGATACTTTTCCAGAGACTGGCTCTCTCTGTTCGTAATCGACTTGGTAATTTTTAGCTGCCTCATGTAAAATTTAGTCTTATAAGTATTTTCAATTCACGAATAAAAAACGCAAAGATACGTTTTCCATTCACTATAACCACCACTACAACCAAATGTTTAGAACACAAAAAAGGTTCCAATTCAGAAAAAAGGTTGGAATAATTTGGTAATATGGAGAAATTAAATTTTCTTTTGCCCCTAAAACAACAATCAATGCGAAGAGTTTCATTCAACATAGAGTTTTTGTTCAAAGCATCACCCACGATTTTGTACAAATTCCTCACCACCCCTTCATGCCTCGTGCGTTGGTTTTGCGAGAGCGTGGACATAACCGGTGACACTTATACCTTTCAATGGAATGGTAGCGAGGAAGTGGCTTTTATGATTGATGATATCGAGGAGGAACGTGTCCGTTTTCAATGGGAGGAATTTCCCGATGAATATTTCGAATTTCGGATTCATACCTCACCCGTAACCAACGAAACCATTCTGACCATCACGGACCATTGTGATGATGATGAGGTCGAAGAACAAATGGATCTTTGGAGTTCTCAGATTGAAAAACTAAGGAGAGAAACCGGCGGGTAGATCAGTTGATTCCTACTCTGCTTCAGGTGCCAACCTGACGATAAGGCCGTCCATTTCATCGGAAATCTGTAACTGACAGCCCAAACGGCTGTTGGCTTCTACGAAAAATGCCTGATCGAGCATATCTTCTTCCGCCTCTCCCGCTTCCGGCAATCCGGGATCGTGGATGACGTATACATGACAGGTGGAGCATAGGGCCATACCGCCGCAGGTTCCCTTTACCGGAAGATCGCTTGCTTTGCAAACTTCCATTAAATTCAAGCCCATATCGGTAGGAACCTCTATGGTATGTTTTGTATCTTTGCGATCGATAATCGTAATCTCTATCATGATTTTCTTTTTCGCTGCAAATATACAAACCTGAAAATTTATCCGCGCAATCCAAGTTAAATATGAATAAGATTCAAATGGTCGATCTTCAAAATCAGTATCGGAAAATACAAATTGAAATTGACCAATCCATCCGGGAGGTGCTCCAGTCAGCTCATTTTATTTTGGGCCCCAAAGTCAGAGAGTTTGAACAAAATCTGGCCAGATATCTCCATGTAAATCACGTCATTGGTTGCGCCAATGGGACCGATGCACTCCAGATAGCCATTATGGCCCTTGATCTGCCGGCAGGCAGCGAAATTATTGTACCCGATTTTACTTTCATTGCCACAGCAGAGGTTGTGTCCCTACTGGGTTATACTCCCGTATTCGCTGATGTGGACAAACACACCTTCAATATAGATCCGGAAAGTATAAAAGCCAATCTATCATCTCGTACTTCGGCGATTATCCCGGTGCACTTATTTGGGCAAAGCTGTGATATGACACCCATAATGGATATCGCCCGGCAACACCATCTCAAGGTGATCGAGGACAATGCTCAGGCCATCGGTTCATGGTATGAAAAAGACCATCAAAAATTTCCATTAGGTACCCTGGGAGACATTGGATGTACTTCCTTTTTCCCTTCCAAAAACCTCGGGGCTTATGGGGACGGAGGAGCTTTATTCACACAAGACGATAATATCGCCCAACGGATCCGGGCTATCGCAAACCATGGTATGGAACAAAGGTATTATCACGACATGATCGGGGTAAATTCCCGTCTCGATTCCCTCCAGGCCGCCGTTTTGGACATCAAATTGAAATACCTCGATAGGTACAGCCAGGCACGACGAGATGCTGCCCGCAAATACAATGAATACTTTGCTGATGTAGCGGAAATTATAATTCCTGAAGAACTACCTTTTTCCTACCATGTCTTCCATCAATACACCTTGCGCATACCTGATGGACAGCGAGATCGGGTAAAAGAAGCCCTGGAAGGCCAAAATATCCCATTCGGCATTTATTATCCCATACCCCTTCACCGCCAAAAAGCATTTGAAGGGAAATCAGTGATATACAAGGATTGCCATCGCTCAGCAGCCTTGTCCGATGAGGTTATTTCCTTGCCCATGCACACAGAACTTACCGATGACATGATCCGGCACATCGCCGGAGCCGTGATCAGTTGTTTTTCCTAACGATAGGTAGCAATGACGGACCCGCCCATATTTGACCTGCCGGAAAACCTCAAAAATGTCGCCCGGTATATGTGGTCGGTTTTTTGCGAAGCCACCAACTTTCAAGAAATTAATCGCACTGATGGCCCTATCCGAATCCACAAAAAAGGGGCATTCCCCATTTCGGAGTCCTTTGAGGATTTACTCAACGGGAATATCGAAGCTGTGGCAGATAAATACGATCTTCCCGAAGGCCTGCACACTTTCAGGGAAATGGAACCCATAGCCTGTGCTTTTTATCTACTCAACAGCCTCCATGAACATCTGCTTCCTCCGAATAAGACCGACAAATATGGCCGCTACCCTTATGAGGAATCCATCCAGTATAGACAAAATATCGTCGAAGAAAACTTGGTCCAATCGATTTTTGACCAACATTACGCCCTTCTGACCGGTCAATCCCCCCGAAAATCGGATTCCAGAATATTCTGGACCCATGACATCGATTACCTGTATAGCGCCTGGAAACATGACCTCATCGTGGCCGCCAGAAATCCACTTTGTCAGGGTCTCTCGGGTATTTGGAACGCAGTTACCAAGCCCTCCCGTTGGAATAATATCATAGAGATGATTGAATTAGAAAATAAATTCGGCATTCGGTCGGTCTACTTCTGGTTAGCACAACGCGGAAAAGTGGCCATATCGAAAGATATCAAAATCGATCATGCGGATTATCGGATCAATAGTGAGGTAATAAAAATGTACTGGAAGAAAGTGTCGGAGACGGGTTCTTTCAACGGTCTGCACAAAAGCGGATTTAATTCTGAGGTCGGTGCTGAAATTGCTCTCCTCCCCCACCCTGTGCACATCAATAGACATCATTTTCTCAAATTCAGAATCCCGGATTTATACGATCATATAGAAAAATCCGGACTGAGTTATGATGCCAGCCTGGGTTTTGCCGAACAATACGGATTTCGTAATTCGTTTGGCCGGCCCTTCAAACCATACAATCTTCACAAGAACAGACCCTACCGATTTGTAGAATACCCGCTTCATTTAATGGATGCAACCTTTATCCACTATATGGGTATGGACGAAGGTTCAATGCTCCACAGCATGATACAATTCATTGAAAAACATCGCTTTAATGCGGTATTGGGTATATTATTGCACAATTCAACCTACAATTTCCATCGTGGCTCCTTACCGCAGACATGGAGATATTTCATGGAAACACTTTCCAGATTAAAAAGCCATATTCCCCCTGGTCTTTGAAACGAGAGAGACGGACTGCCCATTTAATAGATAGATGTGACGCTAACTTTTAATGCCCGTTATTTAACTTAATTATTTACTAACACGCCAAAATTAGTTTTCAGCTATTCGCTCAACATTCGGAGTTTATATATCTTTCTGATTTTCAGTCTTTTAAATATATTAATCACACCCTAAAACCACTCTTTATACGACCCGGAAGAAACAAGTATACCGTTAAATAAATCTAAATAAATTTGTCCATCTTCAAAATTGTCCATATATTGGAACTGTTTCTTTTGGGGTTTAGCACGGGAGGAGTCTCATATCTTTTAGACTCCTCCATTTTTTTATCCCTTGGGCCCTCACTTTGATTAAACCACAGTATTTTTCCAAACCAACACCAAGACCAGCTATACGGACCAAAGGCGCCATTCGTATTCCATGGAACCAGACACCTCTGTAGCTTGTAGTCTTACCCCACCGCTTTGTTCAGAGATGGGATTGTTTTCAATTTTTTTATTCCCGCATACGTTATTATCAGGAATACCTGGAATTTGGTCACCAAAATCCGACATTTAATTGACCTGCCAAACATCACCTATGACGATCGCTGAAATCACGAGACTCAGGGAAAATTATCAACGTACAAAATACTGGCACAAATGGGGGCCCTATCTCAGTGAACGTCAATGGGGAACTGTCCGAGAAGACTACAGCCAGCATGGATCTGCATGGGATTATTTCCCCCACGATCATGCCCGAAGCCGGGTTTACCGATGGGGAGAAGACGGGATTGCCGGAATCTCAGATACACGTTGTCGCATATGCTTTAGTCCTGCGTTTTGGAATGGCCAGGATCCGAACCTCAAGGAGCGATTGTTTGGCTTGAGTGGAGTCGAAGGGAATCATGGTGAAGATGTGAAGGAATTATACTTCCATCTCGACAATACGCCCACCCATTCCTATATGAAATATCTTTACAAATACCCCCAGAACGCCTATCCCTATACGGATCTGCGATCCTCAAACAAAGGTCGGTCCAAACTTGAAAAGGAGTTTGAAATTCTCGAAACCGGTATTTTTGACAACAATGCATACTTCGATATTTTCATCGAATATGCCAAAGGAGATGTGGAAGATATCCTGATCAAGATTACCGCACACAACCGATTCCATCAGTCAGCCGATCTATATATACTGCCTACAGTATGGCTTAGAAATTTATGGTCTTTCCACGAGATTATGGGGGAATACTATATTGAGAAACGATCGGCTGAATTGGAATATGGCTCTGTGGAACTTTACCAACCCGAGCGTGGGCATTACCATTACTATTTCCCACAACCGGACCAATGGTTGTTCACAGAGAACGAAACAAATACGGAACGTTTGTTTGGAATTCCCAATACCTCACCCTTCGTCAAAGATCTATTTCACCATATGGTGATCACAGGAGATTTTTCCTTAATGGAGCAAAGAAATCAGGGGACAAAGTTCGCTCCACTCTATAAAAAATCCATTGAGGCTGGCCAGTCCGTCTGTATTAAAATACGGTTGAGCAACAAGGTTTTTCTTTCCAATCCACTGGACGACGAGTTTGACCAGATCTTTTTAGAGCGAGAATTGGAATGTGAAGAATTTTTCAGATCGGTTTGCTATACGAAGGATCCTACGCTATTCCATATTCAGAAACAAGCCTTATCGGGCATGATGTGGAATAAGCAATACTACCATTACGATATCAATATCTGGCTCAAAGGTGACCCCGGGCACCCAATTCCACCATCTCAACGATATGAAGGCAGAAATGCGGAATGGACTCACCTTCACAACGAGGACATCCTTAGCATGCCCGACAAATGGGAATTTCCATGGTATGCCACCTGGGACCTTGCATTCCATGCCATAACCATTGGTATGGTTGATATTGAATGGGCAAAAATCCAGTTAAATAAAGTGCTGCGGGAGTGGTACATGAATCCCCGAGGTCAAATGCCTGCTTATGAGTGGAATTTTTCCGATGTCAATCCACCGGTACACGCCTGGGCAGCCTTTGAAATATATAAAAAGGAAAAACAAACCACAGGCCGGAAAGACCTGTTTTTCCTCAAAAGGATTTTTCATAAACTCAATCTGAACTTTACCTGGTGGGTTAATATTAAAGACCGCCGTGGCAATAATGTGATGGAGGGTGGTTTTTTGGGCTTGGACAATATCGGTGTTTTCAATCGTAGCGAACAATTGCCCGGTGGTGGCTTCCTGGAGCAGGTTGACGGTACATCCTGGGTAGCCATGTTTGCCCTGCGAATGCTACAGATAGCCATAGAAATTGCTGTGGAGGACCGGTCATACGAGGATATGGCCACCAAATATTTTGAGCATTTTATCCTGATTTCTTCTGCCCTCAATAAAATTGGAGACAATTGGGTCGGTTCATGGGATGAAGAAGAGGGTTTTTTTTATGACCTGCTAATCAATACAGAGACAAAAACCTATCGCCCCATTAAAGTCCGTTCCCTGGTGGGACTTACGCCAATCTTTGCCACAGCCATTCTTCGACGACAAGATCTTGACCAGTTACCCGAATTTGCTAAAGGTATTCACTGGTTTTTTGAGTACCGGAAGAAGTTGGGCAATTACACCATGCTCGATGAATTCAATCCCCACGAAGACATCCTTCTCTCTTTGGTTCCCCGTGACCGTTTACTTCGACTGATGAACACGCTTGCTGATCCAGAAGAATTTTTCGGACCGTACGGCATTCGATCTTTGTCAAAACGCTACGAGCATCATCCGTATATTTTCAAAACGGACGGAAAACAATATTCCATCGGGTATGAACCAGGGGAATCAGAAACAAACCTATTCGGAGGAAACTCCAATTGGCGGGGTCCCGTATGGTTTCCCATGAATTACTTATTGCTAAAAGCAATCAGGGAATACTATGGTTATTTTGGCGATTCATTCAAAATTCCGCATCCATACCGCCCTTCAGAATCTATCACTCTCGGAGATTTGTCCAAATTAATTCATCAGAATCTCATCTCTATTTTTACACCCGACTTGAATGGACATCGACCTGTCAATCAACAAAATGCTTCATGGTATCTGGATCCTTATTTCAAAGGCCTGATACTTTTCTATGAACATTTCCATGCAGATACCGGACGAGGTCTTGGTGCATCACATCAAACTGGATGGACAGGACTTGTGGCTAATCTGATCCGCGATATGCAGGAATCCAATGTACAGGAGTAAAAACCCAATAAAATTTTGAACCATATTGTCCACATTTGTTCCACCATTTAGGAACGAAACAAAAGTCCATGCTATACGCCAATTTTATCGCACAAAATGACACCATAACACAGCTCAATCAGTACAACGAATGGTTGCTGGGGTTGATATCCAATCTGGGAGTCACTGGATCTGGCCAGGTTTATGTCCATTTGGGTATCCACATGATGATGCTTCTGATCGTCATTTTTGGAATTATGCCCCTGGTCCGAAAGCTCATCAATAATATTTTGCACCGATGGGCAGAGAAGTCCGCCACCAAGTTCGATGATATGCTGGTGAAGAATAAATTTGCGTGGTATTTGACCCATCTCATACCAGTCATTCTTATCTCTATCAGTATTCCGATCATATTTTACAATTTTGAAGGCTGGATACCAATAGCACGGGCGATCGTGGACATTTACTCTGTAATGCTCATACTATGGATCATCAGAGCTTTGCTCCGAACCCTGGTAGATTATGGCCGTACCAAGGAGTCCCTTTTTGATAAACCCCTGGAATCGTATCTCCAGGTGGTGATGATTGTCCTGTATATTTTTGCAGGGATGATCATTTTCTCGATCCTCACCGGCAAATCCGTCTGGACTTTTGTGACCGCCATGGGTGCCGCTTCTGCAATCATGTTGCTGGTATTCCGGGATACCATTCTGGGATTTGTAGCCAGTATTCAGGTTGCCACCAACGACATGGTCAGAATAGGGGATTGGATTCAAATGGACAAATACGGTGCGGACGGGGATGTGATTGCCATCACGCTCAGTACAGTAAAGGTGCAAAACTGGAACAAAACCATCACCACCATTCCAACCTATAGTTTGATATCGGACTCCTTTATCAACTGGCGGGGGATGCACGAATCTGGAGGACGGCGGATAAAACGACCGATACACATCAAAATTTCGAGCATACGTTATCTCAGGGATAAAGAAATAGAGGAGTTAAAAAAGATTCAACTGTTGGCTACCTACATCGAAGAACGTCAGCAGGAGATCAAAGAATTTAATAAAACCCATGCCCCACACAGAGAAGTGCCCGTGAATGGTAGAAACCTGACCAATGTAGGTTTATTCCGAAAATATATTGAGTTGTATGCTACCATGAGACCCGACATCAAAAAAGATATGTCCTTTATGGTTCGGCAATTGGATCCCACGCCCACCGGACTTCCCATTGAATTATATTTTTTTACGGATACCACCAAGTGGGCTGAGTATGAAGGCATCATGGCGGACATCTTCGATCATTTGCTGGCAGCCATTAAATATTTTGATCTGGAGGTATTTGAAAATCCAGCATCCGACGATTTGAGAATGCTGATCTCCGTCGGCGGTCAACCTGATCAGCGTGGACAAGAAAAAGAATGAAATCAGCGTGAATGACATGAGATCGGCTATAGTGCCGGACCCTATGATCGTAACTCAAGTTTCGGTATTTAATATACGGGAAATTTTAGGCATTATTCAAAGTTAAATGATACATTATGCCAGGATTTTATAATTCCAATCGCCTCTAAATTCATTTCTTTCTCATTTTATCTCCTCTAATTCATGACTGTTAACTTCAAGCCTTTTTCATATGCCCGTTTGTCAGCCCTCGCTTTTACTTTTAGGCCCAAAGTACAGGGCCCAGCTCTGCAGAAAATCTAAACGTGATTCCCTACGACGAAGCATATATTACCTACAAATGCTATCAAGAAAAGCAATTCAATTTTGCCGGAGCTGGAGCCTGACATACCCTCTAATGGACGGCAGGTAAACCCCAACTTCCCAGCGGACGGAGGGTTGATATAGACTTGATCCGCAATCTCCATGTCGGAATATGATACATGGCAATCAGTTCCGGATCCCGAGAATCGTAGTGTTCACTACGAAGTATTTTTACTTTTTCGGTTATATGGATGAAAGATATGACAGATATTCGAGACTGTCATACCTGATCTGTCATATCTGATCTGTCAAATCTGCTGTCTCATTTTTCAATATATTCCACCCCCACCCAGCTATTGTACATCCCAAAAACGCCGTATCCTCCTTCGATATTGGAATATACGGGTTTACTGGTGGAAAATGGATCCCCCCCGGAGTCTCTATAGTCTGCTACATCCTCCAAGAACCGGGTCAATCCCGGAGAGAGATGATCAATCCACAACTGTACCGCGTTGACAAACTGGTTTTCACTACCAGGTTCGGGCTTGATAAACGTGGCGGAGCCTAACGTTTCGTGGATCGTTCCATCCGGATAAATGCGACTGTCATACAAGCCACCCAACGAAAAACGCCCGTACATCAGATCGCGCCCCCGAATAAATACCATACCGCTATCCACCGAATAATCCTCGCGGAAGTGAAAGCCTCCCCCAGATCCAGGATCGAAGCGGCACGCCACTTCGATAAAATTCTTTTCCGGAAACGTACTCGTATCCTGATACAGCCTCGCTTCCAATACCTCCAGTATCGAAGGCAAATGATCGATCCCCGATTTCAATACAAGTTGACCATCATTTGACTTGACTTCCACATGGTAATCCCGGTCGGGGAAAAGCCATAAGTTTGCGGTATCCAGGATGAAATGACCCTCTTCTTCTCTTGTATATTCGTATTTCTCCACTCCGTTCTCGTATAAAAAGACTGAAAATTCCGGAAGCTCAGGTACAGAATGTGCAGTCAAACTATCGATGGGCTCCGAATATTTGATATACGCCTGCCCACCTTCCTGCGGACTGAGCATGGCGTGGAGAATCAACGAAGGTTGATATGCCGGCCGGACGAGTGCATCAGAATAGATCTCACATCCGGAAATGGTAGTTAGGATCAAAATCAAGTAAACAGTACACTGAAAATGGTATTCTCTCTTCATATGATTACAATTCAAATCCTACATTAATAGAAGGAATAATGGGAAAGACCGACCGGATCTTCCACTTTCCGTCCTTGAAGTCCACGGAATATGGATTTTTCCGGAAATAAGCGTTATATACATTGAGGCTGAACCAGAACTTTTTCCCCGTTTTATCTGACACCCGGTCCCGTCGCAGACCAATATCCAGACGATGGTATGCCGGCAGTCGCTCATTGTTGATCCCGGGAAATATGGGGTAGGTTTCGGTCCCGGTCAATGGATCACTCGGCACCTCTTCATTGGACCAGGTGATGGGACGACCGGTCCGATACACCCACTGCGCGGAAAGCCGATACTCC
>CAYRRD010000097.1:0-11188 GCA_964426625.1 uncultured Saprospiraceae bacterium
ATTTAGGTTTTCGTGCACTCGTGAATTCTAACCTACTGTCATACTGTCTCAATCGTTATAAAATCTAATGGCTCAACTCTGTGATATCTGAATCCTTCTACTAATCTTCCAGCAACCGTTCCAGAGCCATAAACCTCGAGCCTTTGATCAGAATAGGCTCTCCTACAGCGAAAGAGACTCCACTGAGTTCTGAAACATCATTCAGGAAAATAAACCCGGGATATCGATCCATACCGGACCGACGAAATTCTTCACCTATCAGATATACCTGATTAAAGTCCAATTCCTCAACCAATGCAAGGATGGCCTGATGTTCCCTGGTAGCCACATCGCCGAGTTCACCCATATCACCCAGAACAAGAATCCCCTGATCGGGATACACCGACCGGAATCCTCGAATTGCACTTTCCATACTTGTCGGATTGGCATTGTATGCATCGAGATAAACTTTATGTCCCTTCCATATTATAATCTGGGACCGGTTGTTCCCGGGAACATATTCGGACAAAGCCTGGCCCATATTTTTCACATCTACTCCAAAATAAAGTCCAATAGCGATGGCATGGAGAAGATTGAGCACATTGTGATGTCCCCACAAAACAGAATGGATGAAGGTGGATTCTCCCTGGGCATCTTTGATTTCCAGCTTAATATCGGGGGCTGATTGCAAGATATGCAATCTGCCCCCGCCTGGCAATTGGTTCATATCAAATGGAATTTTCTCCACCGGATGTCCACTTAAGGGAACCAGACTTTCTTCCTCCTCGTTCAGGAACAATTTCCCGTTTCGCTCCAGAAGTGCATCTGCCAATTCTGCTTTTGCTTTCAGCACACCTTCGATAGAATGTAAAAATTCAAGATGAGATTTACCTATATTGATGATGCTGCCAAAATCGGGTTGGGCAATACTGCACAACTCCTGGATTTCACCAAAGTGATTCGTGCCCATCTCAAGCAACAGGAATTGGGTATCCGTTGGTGCATTGAGTATCGTCAATGGTAAACCGATGTGGTTGTTAAAGTTCCCTGTTGTACTATGCGCCCGAAACCGTTGGGACAAAACTTTATATAGGAGGTTCTTATTAGTGGTTTTGCCGTTACTCCCTGTGATAGCCAGCACGGTACATTTCAAAAACTGTCGATACTCCCTGGCCAGTGTCTGCATGGTCAGTAACACATCATCCACGTACCAGAATCGATCATCCTCGCCTATTGTTTGAATTCCCCCCTGGACAACCACAGCACGGGCGCCTGCATCAAGTGCATTCTTCGCATACTGACTTCCATCGGCTTGGGTACCAGCCAATCCAAAAAACAATTGACCCGGACGGATTGTCCGGCTATCAATGGAAACGCCATCGGAAGACAGCAATAATTCAAGCAGGGATGTGGGTTTCATAAGTGCCAAAATAAAAAAAGCTCCCATAAAAATATGGAAGCCTTTCAAAGTTATATCAAAATACTATGTCAGCCTGTTCGATCCGAAGCCGCTATCGGGTTATCCGGATGTTGAAGGCTCAATAACGTCTGTTCTTTTTCTTCGATTTATTTTTAAACATATTTCCACCAGCTCCGTCGTTGCCGGTCGGTGGCCCGTTTCTGGTCATTGCACATCGGAATCCCACAGATCGACTGGACATCGTCTGATCCAAATACCGGCGCGTCCCGGGACTTAACCAGTAAGGTCGATCAGCCCAGGAACCTCCTTTGATCACCCGTGCACTATCCGAGACCAATGAATTCTCTCCATAAATATACTCCGCTCCCGAGTCTTCATCTCCATCAAGGTAATTGCGTGCATCTGCCACACTCAGGGATTGTACCCGATCGATTTCTTCCTGAGTCATCAATCTCTGCCGCAAGCGACCCAGACTATCCTTGGGTGCCAGAGAACCATCCTCGTTGTATTCATGCGTGGTAAATGTATTTCCTCTGAAAGGGTTCAAATCCTGATTATCGACATCCTGCAGTGTAAGACTATGCATAGGTCGATAAATATCAGCTACCCATTCACTTACATTACCCGCCATGTTGTACAACCCGAAATCATTGGGATAGAAAGCACGAACCGGCCCCGGTATGGAAGCCTGATCGTTGAGCTTTCCAGCTACTCCCATATAGTTACCCGCTGAATGTTTGAAATTGGCCATGAATTCACCCTGGTATTTCCCACGCCACTTATATCGAACAGTATTGCCATTCCATGGGTATATTTTACGATCCGTAATCAAATCATTGACCTCCGATTCAAGATTTCCTTGCAACGCATATGCCGCATATTCCCATTCGGCCTCGGTAGGCAACCGGTAGCTCGGCAACAATATTCCATCAGAATAATTTACCGGGCGCTCTCCGCCTGTTGACAAATCCTTCAGATTGTTCCTGACCGAACCTTCATACATTCCTGCCAGATATGCCTCTGTGTTGAAGTTATCTTCATTTTTTTGTTCCGGATTGGGATTGAGTATTCCTTTTTCAATCAGCAACATTTCATTGACACGATCTGTACGCCATTTGCAATATTCTACCGCCTGCTCCCAGCTCACACCTACGACAGGATAATCATCGTAAGAGGGATGTCGAAAATAATTCTCAACATAGGGCTCATTATAAGCCAATTCTTCCCGCCATACCATGGTATCGGGCAAAATATCCTGAATTCGCTGCGGAAATTGCTCACCAAATACCCTGTTGTTCCAATATACAAACTCCCTGTAATCGATATTAGCCACTTCAGTTTCATCCATATAAAAGGACGAGACAGTTACCCTTCGTGGCACCGCATCCCAGGTATACATTACGTCCTCCTGTGGATTGCCCATGGTAAATGTACCTCCTTGTATCAAAACCAGGTTGGGGCCTGTAATCTGTCCTTTATAATCCAGTTTCTGAAATCCTCCCCATTCCTCGCTATTGTATTTCCAACCGGTAGTAGAGGACACATCTTTATTTCGTTTACAGGAAGACATGGCCACTGTGATTACCAGGATGAAAGCAATATACATGTATCTTCGCATGGAAAAACTCAATTTTTTACCAAAAGTAAGCTAAATTTAATTTCTTATCAGTCAATTTCAAAACGGCTTTTTCAAATTCTTATTTTGTCTGCGTTACAATTTGAACTGAAAACGTCAATTACGACACCTGGATGAAGTTTCGCCCTGCAAATGTCATATGGTTTTTTCTCCTTTTCACTGTGGTCAATGTAACCCTCTTCTGGCCTGGTTATACCCTTCAATTCACGCTCGGAGGGGATGCATTAGACCTCATATTACCCAGTCTGTCTCATCTCCGAGGCTCATTACTCCAGGGTGAATGGCCTTTCTGGAATCCTTACCAATACCAGGGTCTGGATACTACACTTTTTCCTGTTTACTGGAATCCAATATATTTATTGCTTTCGATCCTATTTGCCGACCCCGCCTCCGCTCTCAATGCGCTGTACTTCTCATTGCTTTTCCTTGGTGGATTTGGATTTTTTAAATTTTCATCCTTATTTGTCGATGAAGAAAAAACGGCCATGCTGGGCGGCCTGGCTTATCCCCTGATTGGGATCTTTGTCGGAATGGGTACTCGCCTCGGCATCATCGCGTTGGCTTCATTCATCCCACTCCTTCTATATACCAATCATCGGTACTTACTTTCCAACAAGACAACTTGGGTCGTTTTCCTTGGTTTGGGTTATTTCATGCTGTCGACTATGACGTCTATGGGTTTTTTAATCATCGCCGGTCTCGCCTTGCTGATCCAATCCTGGTATTACCCCGGACTCCGGCGTATGCATCGGATTTATACGCTGTCGGGAACCCTGGTCATCGCAGGAATGATGATAGGGAAGATTTATACGGAAAGAAGCCGGGTGGGTCATCAAGTCACAGATGGGTTAGGATCACATCATTCATCCCCACTCCATGCTTTGCATGACCTTATAAGTTTTGTCCTTCCCGAATTCAGAATTCTGTCCGCTGATTACTTAACCACCTTTCCTCATTATCTGGGATTTCTGGTTTTAGTATTCGCCATCGTGGCTTTGTTCTATGATACATCCAAAATGGATCGAAATCTTGGGTTCACTTCGCTGATTGGAATAATACTTGGCATCATCGTTGCTCAGTGGGAATGGACCCGTAGTGCGTTTTCAGGGTTTACGGGTTCCGGTTTATCCACGGCCTTCAAGTTGACGGCTACGATTTCCATCGTTTTATTGGGTTTGAGAGGATTGGAAAAAAGCCAATCTGTACCGAAAAACGTGCGTTACATTTTTCTTGCACTATCATTGACCGGAGCATCCCTCGCCATTTATTTGCAAAAAAATCCAAACACCGGGATAGAACTCGAAATTGAAATATGGAAAATCGCCTTTTTTAGCATACTGACTGGGCTCTCATTTTGGTTAAAAAACATCCATGTCAGATGGGCATTGGTCGCTGTGTTGATCCTGACCGACCTGGGAATAACCAACCATTTCCTCCAGGAATATACCTTGTGGCATGATCACCCCAGTACCTCATGGCGTTCGACCATCATTCATCCGGAAACGAAAAAACCTCCCCTCGATTTGATACAATCATCAGGGCAATTACGGGATGAGGATCTTGCCTTTGGCGGGTTGAATCGGAATACGGGAACCCTTATCCGGCAAATGGTGAGAGATGGCTACTGGCCCTGGCCGCCGGATTCTTCATTTCTGACTTCTGCGAATGATACAAGCAATGACTATCGTTTTCCCATATGGTATTTTTCCCGGGATACCCTGAGAAAGGCTTTGCCTACTACCGCAGATTTTAACTCCCACATTGGAATAAATTCATACGGTAATACTTCCTGGAATCTTACTATCGATCATCAATTTGAGAGATACCTCGTCTTCAACCAGAATTTTCACCCACAATGGTTTGCTGCCTTAGATGGAGAAAGAGTTCCCATAGAAGCCACGCAAACCGGCAAAATGATGATTCCGGTCAAATCAGGAAAGCACAACGTTCAATTCTGGTTTCGACCAGATGGAATACATCATCTTTTTCTATGTATGATGGCTGCATTTGGAATTGCAATTTTATTTCTTTTAATCAGAAAATCATTTCCTGTTCCAATTTTGGGCGGATTCATCCCCGTGGTTATAATATTTTTAATGTCCGGCAGGAATTGTTTACCCGACAGCTCAGCCCCCACTGATGGAATCACCGAAATGTGGGATTATAGCATGACGTACGAAAAAATGTCTTCGGAATGGTTTCTTCGGGGTGAACAATTGACCATTGCCGATTCTCGCAATGGTTATCGTGCTGAACGAATGGGATCTTTGGCACATTATAGTGCTACCTTACAACTTGATCCCGATGAACTCAAAGATTTTTCCACACTTGTGTATCGCTTCCATATCAAAGCCTCTGATTCCATCAAATTGGCAGTCGTATTCAAAACCTATATACAGGATGAAGAAACACATAACATAGCGTATCTCCAATCGTTAGATAATCAGAACTGGACCATGCTGGAGGGGAGTTTTTCAATCCCGAAAGAGATGTGTCCTGTGAAGATGGCAGAGTGGTACATATGGAACTATGAAAACGAGGATTTTTTAATCGATGATATAGAGATCAAGCTGAATCCATGAGGAAGATTTTTACCTTGATTGTAGCGTGGTGGACAATTACGGGAATTGTTGGGCAAACCTCACTTCCTCTACAGCTACAATGGCAGGAAGACAAAGGAGAACAGCTGATACTCCGCAACGAAGGACACGACTCCGGTAATCTGCCCATCGTCTTTCGAAGAATCCCCCTGTCTTCCAACGACTCCATCCGGGTTCGTGTATTGGTGGAAGAGGAAAAAAGATATAGTCAATACAACTCCCCGGACCGACTGGGTGGGAACTATAAAATCATCACACGGACCGAAACAGACCAGGGCAGGTCATTTGGTGTGATTTATTTATATCCGATCCGGTCCAACCCTACTGGCGATATTACTGTATTGCTAAAAGGTCAGCTGGATGTCGAAGTCATCCCAGGCAGACCGCGCATTCAAACCCGAAACAATAATTTTACCTCTAAGTCGGTCCTCTCAGAAGGAAGAATACTTAAAATTCCCATCACGGAAACCGATATCTATCGGATCAATTTCGAACAGCTCCCCATGGAGTGGACGAATCAAAATTTCAATCCCGACAGGCTCCAGCTTTTTGCCGGTCATCCGGGTCCATTGCCTTATGGCGTGGGAGATGAAAAGATCGATGACCTTCAGGAAGTGCCCTTATATATGGACGGAACCATGACTTCTATGGGTGATGGCCTGGTTTTTTACGCTGTCGGAAGTCGCGTTAAGATACCTTCGGGAGAAAATGGTTTCATGACCATACACCATAATGTTTATGCGGACACCAATTTTTATTTCCTTCGGTATGGAGTTGAAGTAGGAAAACGGCTGACCCCTCCGGACAATCTTACCACACGTCCCACTAATGCGGTGACAATCGGATCCGATGTTTGGCGCTACGAGGAGGACAATTACAATATTCTGGAAAGCATCATTCAAGGTTCGGGGCGAACGTGGTACACGGATGCTTTTACGGGTAGTGCTTCCAGGGACTACACCAATCTTCTCCGTGACCTGCCCATTGACCCAAACCATGACGTGGTCTTTTCGGCGGCCTTTGCGGGTCGTTCGGACTTTCGTAATACGGTCACCTTTGAAGTGGGCAATGAGACATTTTCCAAAGAAATGTTGCCCGTACAAATGTCGGATCGGTATGGGACAGCAGCACAGATAGTCAGTTTTCAGGAAAAACTTCGAATTGCAACATCCCGTTTGATATTGCGTCACCAAACCCAGCAAAGCAATAGTCGTGGGTGGTTGGATTATCTGGAACTTGCCTTTACCAAACCATTGCAATACCGCAATGCACCACTTCAATTCTACCATTTTTCAAACCAAACCACCTTTCAAATAGCGGGTGCAGGGAGTGGTTTTTTGGCAATGGAGACCACAGATCCATTCGACACCCAACTTCTTCCCACCTATTTAGAACAAAACAATATTTGGTTTCAGGCAACAAACCTTCCAAAGAGTCCGCGTAAATTTGTCGTTTTTAACCCCAAAGGAGTGCGTTCTGTCTCAGGTCTTCGCACCATACGCAATCAAAATCTACATGACATCCAGGAATTGGACTATCTGATCGTTTATCACCCACTTTTCGAACAGTCTGTTCAGCGATTGGCCAATCACCGGAGGCAGCACAACGGATTTGATGTAAAACTCGCCAGCATTTACGATATATACCATGAATTTTCATCGGGAAAAACCGACCCTTCGGCTCTCCGAAACTTTATAAAAATGCTTTATAGTCGGGGGAACTCTCAGATGCGTGTTTTGTTGTTCGGGGATGGCAGCTTTGATTATAAGCACAATTCCGATCTGGCGGCTTATCCGGATGAAAACTTTATTCCGGTTTTTGAAACCGAAAATTCCCACATTCCGATACGAGCATTTCCTTCGGATGATTATTATGCATTGATGGACGATTGGGAGGGAGGAGATTTACGTGGTGCCCTGGATATTTCCCTGGGCCGGATACCCGTTCGCACGCAGGCTGAAGCTGATATTATGGTTCAGAAGATCATTACCTACGAAACCGACCCTTTGCGATTTGGGGACTGGAGAAAAGAAATCCTGATGGTGGCGGACGATGGAAACTTCAATCTCTTTCTGGGCTATACCGAACGGCTGACTCAGAATATAGAATCTCAAGCCCCGGAGTTTCAAATCTCCAAGGCATATGTGGATGCTTTCCCCAAAGAAATTTCTCCCAATGGGGAGCTCACGCCAAGGACCACCGAAATGATCAACAATGGTGCCTACGAAGGCCGTCTAATGATCAATTACCAGGGTCATGGCAGTTCGAAGGGATGGGGGGATGAGGCTATTTTATCCAAGATTGATTTGGAAAAATGGAATAATGACCGGAAATATCCCGTACTGGTAACGGCTACTTGTACATTTGCTGGATACGACGATCCCAAAGAAGTAACTGCAGGGGAATATGCCCTCACACTACCGGACAAAGGTGCCATCGCATTATTTTCTACTACCCGGGTGGTTTACGCCAATTCCAATGACCGCCTCACCAATTCCTTGTTCAACCGCCTTCTGGAACGACTTGATGCTCCGCCTGAACTGGGTGAATGGATCCGGCTCGCCAAAAATGCTAACCGCTCAGATACCCTTGATATCAATGCCCGCAAATTTGCATTATTGGGTGATCCTGCCATGAAAATCGCCGTCCCACAACACCAAATTATAATCAGTGACATTGATGGAAAGGATCCTTCCTCCACTGATTCCATCCGAATTGGTGCACTTCAAAAGGTAACCATAAAAGGATTTCTGGCCAACCACCAGGGTCAGAAACTCACCGCTTTCAACGGGGAGCTCTATCCTACTCTTTTTGACAAGAAAAAGACCCTGAAAACACTGGGGCAGGGGAACAACAATTACGAAGAAGAATACAGCATATGGCAAAATATTCTGTACAAGGGCAGGGCTTCGGTCACACAAGGAGAATTTGAATTTGACTTTATTGTCCCTCGGGATATCAATTATTCCATTGGATACGGAAGATTGAGTCTGTATGCCCACGATGGATCGCAGGAAGATGCCTGGGGTCAGCTTGAAAATGTGCTTATAGGTGGGACTGCAGAAAACCCCATCGAAAACGATCAACGAGGACCCTCGGTGGAAATTTACCTGGGGGATAAAAGATTTATGAATGGAGACGAGGTGGAACCCAACACCTTGTTGTTGCTGGATATCGAGGATCCCAGCGGTATCAACGTCAGTGGTAATGGGATCGGCCACGATTTGATATATTATTTGGATGGACAAATAGAATCATCCACTGTTCTCAATAATTATTTTCAATACGACCTCAATTCATACTCCAAAGGCAGTCTGGAATTCCCGATCAGCAACCTCGAGCCAGGTAAACATTCGTTGACGATTAAAGTGTGGGACAGTTATAATAATCTCACCGAAAAAACGGTTGAATTCTATGTCAATAAAAAGGAGCTGGCCATAAGAAACGTATTAAACTACCCCAATCCATTTTTTGATCGAACTGAATTCCAGTTTGAGAACCCTCTGGTGGGGGATGATATCTCTATCGTCATTGATATTTTCACACCTTCGGGTCGTATAGTTCATCGCATTGTGGAAAATCGGAATTCCTCTGCTCAACAGGTTCGGGGATTGTATTGGAACGGACGGGATCAGTGGCAGCAAAAATTGGCGAATGGTGTTTATATTTATAAAATTAAATTAATAGAACAGTCCGGTAACAAAAAAACCCATGTGGACAGTGGATTTCAAAAGCTATTGTTACTGAATTAATTGACCAAAATTACTTTATATTTGCCGTTTTTGAGGATCATAACCTAAACCATGAAAAAAATATTACTGTTGCTGATTTTTCTGGCTGGAGGACTTACTGCTTATTCCCAGTGCGAATTTAATCCGGTCACAGGGGAGCTTCAATTTCCTGACGGAACCAAGTGCCCGAATGCAATTCCCACAGCAGTTCCGTTTTTAACCATAACACCTGATGCCCGCAGTGGTGCCATGGGCGATGTCGGTATAGCGATATCGGGTGATGCCAATGCTATTGCATACAACATTTCCCGATTGGCATTTGCGGAAGAAGACGCGGGTATTTCGCTAACCTATACTCCCTGGTTGAAAAACCTGGGGTTGAACGATGTATTTCTAGGCTACATATCGGGGTATAGCAAATTGGATGACTTCCAGGCAGTAACAGGCTCTCTCCGTTATTTCAGTCTCGGCGAGATTCAGTATACAGACGAGAACGGAATGCCTATCGGTTTTGGTAGCCCCAATGAATTTGAATTATCCCTAGGTTATGCCCGGCTTTTAGGTGAGAACTTAAGCGTGGGTGTAGGGGGTAAATTTATATATTCCAATCTGGCTTCCAACCAGATCGTAGCGGGGAATGAAATTCAATCCGGAATTGCAGGCGCTGCAGATATTTCATTTCTATACAAACTGGAAATGGAAGGCTATTACGAAAACAACCTAAGTATCGGTTTGTCCCTTCGTAATCTCGGTTCCAAAATTTCCTATGTCACAGATCGTAGCTTTTTTATTCCAGCCAATTTTGGTCTGGGTATAGCCTATGATATTCATTTTGATGATTACAACAAGCTGACCTTTGCCACGGACATCAACAAGCTTATGGTTCCTACACCACAGGTTGATCCTGAATTGCAAAGAGAGAGCCTGGAGGCTTCTCCTATTGAATCCTGGTTTAAATCCTTTGGGGACTCTCCAATCGATCCTACCATCAAGGGTGAACTTCGGGAATTGACCTATTCCTTCGGGGCAGAATACTGGTATGCCAATCAGTTTGCTGTGCGGGCGGGTTATTTCTACGAATCTCCCCTGAAAGGGAACCGTAAATACCTGACAGCCGGGTTGGGAATCAAATACAATATCATCGGAATCAATCTTTCGTATCTGCTGTCTACCCAAAAAACCCTACAATCATCATCTCCTCTTGACAAAACTCTGCGTTTCAGCATTCTGTTCAACTTTGGAGAGACGGGTAATCAAAGGTTGTAAAGTGGATGATTATAAAAAAGGAGCGGAAGTCATGGTGGGTCACGAATTGGCTAGGGAATAGACGCATGGCGATTCGTCTATCCAGGGTCTACTCATAAATACAAAAATTGGAATCAAGGAGTTCCGCATTTTATCAGGTGGGTTATAAGCAACTTGTATGGGTGCTCCCATTCCCTGATTGACCAATTTTGTGTCCATTTCGACATATCCGCACTGTTCAATCCGCCCATACGAGTCCTGTGGCCACGGGTTGAATATCAATAGCCCCCGTGGCATCGGGGGGTTTGAGATCTCGCGCGATCTCCACTCTGGAAGAGTTGAACTATTCAGACATAGGGTCTGATCTGACATTCAGAAAATGTATCCTTGAAGTTCTGCGAGTTAGTGCATGTTGTTGACCCATTCTTTAATTTTAAGTTGATGTGGAGAAGTCTGATGTGACCCATACAAAGTTATGGCACACATACATCAATTACCTTTCCTTAAAACAAACAAATTGGAAGGCTAATACGCTTAATATCAGAACTATATGAGATTATGGGGAACCCCTATCTAG
>CAYRRD010000098.1:0-10984 GCA_964426625.1 uncultured Saprospiraceae bacterium
CCCAGCGATTCGTGAGCCGACCGCAGGGAGGATCTGGTAGCGCCCCTTGAGGTCAAGGTTAAACTTGAGAAGTAATATCTGCCTGGTCGTGTGGTGGAGCATGGGAGACCGCTAGGGGGTTGGAGCACCGGCTCCGACGAATAACATTGGAACTTATGAAAAGAAGCACTTGGAGTTCCGGGGTGACGACATTGAGAAATCGGGATCTGGTCGTTATTTTATCTTGTTTTCCAGGACCAACACCGACGGTCCTTCGTTCATCCACCAATCACCCAGACCTGTGGTATCGCCCATCGGAATGAAATAAACGAAAGAACCCAGAAGGATATCCAGATCTCCATCCTGGTCCAAATCACCTATATCCATCACCATCCACCTCCCACGTTGGGATTGGGGAAAAGAATAAGGGGTGAACTTCATTTCACCCTGGTTTTCCAGGTAGACAAAACTTTCTTCCGGCCGCTCCACATAATCCGGAAAGAATGAAATGCTGGCAATATCCAGGTCTCCATCCCCATCAAAATCAGCAGCCATTGCTTTGTATGCTCCGTTCTGATGAAAAAACCAGGACTGTGATAAATTCCCGGAGCCGTCGTTTTCAAAAATGTACACTCCGTGGTAATCCTTGAGAATTGGAGTCTTATCCGCATTGTCACCACAGACATATAATACATCCAGGTGGCCGTCTTTATTGAAATCATGCAACTCAAAATACTGTGACCCATGCAGGGGTGAAAACGAAAGCAATTGTTCTTCTGTGAATTGGGGTATCGGCGTATTTCCCGCATTTTTTAACAGGAACAATCCTTCCCGTCCCTGACTCATCAGTACTAATATATCCTGTAACCCATCACCATCCCAATCCGTGATCCGGGCCTGTATGGCTCCCGGACCTTCTTTTAATATATGACGGGTATGCCCATCGCCATGGTTTCTGTACCAGGCCAACCGCCCAATATGGTGGCCAAACTCACAAACTACCAGATCTTCCAAACCATCCTGATCAAGGTCACCATATAAAACCTGGACCGGCCTTATAAGGTCCCCTACCAAAATTTTGGATTGATCGTAAGGTTTTGACTTCGTGCTTCTGTACACCATCTGAAAATCGCCGTCATACTTGTCGCTGGGGAAGGGATTGTTCCCAATCGTGGTAATCAGCAGAGTGTCTCCCTGAGTATCATACTGGATCGGTGTAGTCCTGAAATTGAGTTCTTCAACGAATTGTAAATCCTTATCCAGCGTGATTAATTTACTGACTCCGGGCTTGGTATCCGCAAACACTGCCCCCCGGCCTTCCGGTAGAATTTTGACCAAGGTCGTCAGTGCAGGATGTAAAACATGTTCCACTTCCCGAACTTCAAAATGTGTCAGTTCGGGAATTATGTGGACAGGGTAGTCCATGCCGGGCGTTGCTTCCGGGGCTAGTTCCATGAAGTATTCTACTATTTTCTCCCAGTCTTCCCATGCCAGCAACGGAGTTTCCGGATATATCCCGGATTTTTTCAATATCTCGGGATGCCCGGTGCTTCGTAACAGACTATCCCTTTCGAGTTTCCCATAATAAATCCCCATGCGGTGTGCCATAGCGGGAAGGACATCTTCTTTCCAGATGGATTTGGAGAGGAGCATCGGAGGTGTATATTCATGGCACGACCCACACCACTGTTGTGCCAGTTGATCACCTGGCATACCGGTGGGTTTCGGGGATGTAGATGGATCTGAACAGAAGAAAATACTGCAGATCATCATGAGTAGGGTACCTGTAAGGGTTGTGTACTTCATCTTATGGGTTTCCAATAAGGCCCTAATACGACCAACAGTGTATCTGGAATCGGGCAATAGGATCTGATCTCCCCAATATAAGAAATGGTTTTGCGGATTTATACCCTCCACAAAACCATTTCCCCTGAATTGTAATTTTTTTATATTTAGTTGATCACAAATTCTTCTTCCGGGATGTCCACGTTGATCTTTACCTCCTGAACTTCAGTCACCATTTCAAAGGGCATACCACCACCGGATAAAGTCATTTGCATGGGAAGTAAAATACCATCCACCCGTTCATATTTGCTGTATTTCTGGGTGGTGGAAAATTGTTGACCATTGGCCTCCACATTAGTTATTTCCTGCACTTTCAAGCCGGATTCCACGCTGTAAAATTCGGTTGTATTGGTACCGTCAGCCTGTACAATCAGAATTTTATAGACCGTTTCGTCGTCAATTTTGTCCTGACCAGCAAAAGAGATTTTATAGTTGGATGATTTAAAATAGTCGAGTTCCTTTGCGAATTTGGCCATTTCTTTGAATCGGTCAAATTCCTTGGGATCCGTGATTACCTGGTTTCCCTGGACACCGCCTACCCTGGCTTTCATGCCATTGAATGTGATTTCCTGGACCACCATACCCGATGCTTCCACTTTCATATGCACTTTGGTATTGTCCTTTCCTTTCATAGTGGTGATGACATCCCCCATTGGGGTGGATGCTTTGGTGGTCAACAGATAACTCTTTACATTTTGAATCGCTGATCGCCCCCCAAGTGCTTTCAGGTATTTTTCAATCACGGTTTGGGCATCCACGCTCCCAATTTCAGCCTCCATTGCTGCCTTGTCCAGTTTGTTTGCTTTGGCATCATAGAAATCGATCGTGTTGTCGCTGTCAAATCGCAGCAATTTTTCGGCAACATCAGCCTCGTTCCCCACAACCAGAATATGGAGCTGCGCTGGATCGAGATATTTTTTTGCTGCTGCCTGAATATCTGCTGGGGTCAACTTTTCAAGACGTTCCAGATAGGTTTTGTAGTAGTCTTTGGGCAAGTCATACCGGGCGATATTCAGTGCGTATTGGGCGATCGTCTGCGGACTTTCAAGACCTCTGGCAAACTGGCCTGTGACCACATTTTTGACCAATTGCAATTCCTCTGCATCTACGGGTTCGGTCTGCAACCGTTTTATTTCTGCCAAAATTTCGGTGAGTGTACTGTCGGTGACTTCGTTGCGCACACTTGCGGAGATAGAAAATTCACCGATATGTCTGTCGGGGCTGAGGTTGGAATAAATGCCATAGGTGTAGCCTTTGTCTTCCCGGATATTTTTATTGAGTCTGGAACCGAAGTATCCACCCAGTATCGTATTCATCACACTGGCAGCGATTCGATCGGGACTATTGGGTTTGTAATCGGCAGTTTGTGCCACAGTCAGCACCGATTGAACCGCACCGTCCCTGTTCACAAAGCTAACCGAATTGCCAGCAGGGCGACTCACATTGTCGGGTGTCATGGGCTCAAAACCCGGTTTGGGTTGCCAGGCACTAAAATATTCCTCGGCCTGAGCCTTAGCTTCATCCGCGCTGATATCACCCACAATGATCAGATAAGTTCTGTTCGGGAAATAATAGTTTTCATAAAAATCACGAACATCCTGCAGGGTAATTGCATCCACGGACTCTTCGGTGGTAAATTCTCCATAGGCATGTTCCTTGCCATACAGCACGGCATTTCCGACATTGGAGGATATCGAATTGGGATCGGATTTCTGAAAGGCAAGACCCGATTTGGTGGTTTGAATGATGCGTTCGAATTCCTCTTCCGGAAAGCTGGGATTGTACAATATATCGGTAGCAATTTCCAGGAGTTCACTGCTATGCTTCTTCAATGACGAGGCATAAAATCCGCTTGAATTGGTCTGCAAAGTAGCGGCGAGAAAATCCAGTTTTTCATCGATTTCCGCTTTACTCATGGATTTTGTTCCGGTTTTTAACATTTGGCCGGTAATGGACGAAACCCCGGCCTTTTCACTTTCCACCGTGGGACCGCGGTCCACGAACAACTGGTAAGAAACCACCGGTAATTTGTGGTTTTCCACAATAATTACCTTGAGCCCATTTTCCAGATCAAATTCCTGGTAATCTCCCAGTTTGAACTCGGGGGCTGGTGCTGGCTCCGGTGCCCTGGATCGCCAGTCGGATTCAGTGGTTGCCGGAGGGTTAGTCGAATCCGCTGACATATCCTGGCTCATTTTGGGTGTACAGGCGTTAACAAACCAAACTACAGCGAGAACGTATAGATATCTTTGTATTCCTTTCATAATCGTAAAATTATTGGTTTTGCGGTTGGGGCAAATAATACAGCAACACGCGGTTTTCCGGGGTGAAATATTCGCGAGCCACGCGCCGGATATCCTCCCGGGTTACTTTTCTGATATTCTCAATTTCGGTATTTATCAGGTTGGTGTTGCCGTAGTAGGTATAATAGTTAGCAAGCGACTCGGCAATGGATACCATACTGGTATTGGATTGAATAAACTGGCTTTCAAACTGATTTTGAAGCTTTTGATATTCCCGATCAGAAATCAACTCCTGCTGAACTTTCATGATTTCCTCATCGATACCTTCGCGCAGAGTTTCCAGTTCCACACCTACGTTGGGCAGCGCAATGATAAAGCTCACACCGGGATGCTCCAGATTCATAGGAAAGTTGGAAATCTGGATGGCTAATTTTTCCTCGTTTTGCAACCTTTTGACCATCCTAGAACTTTCCCCACCGGAAAGCAGTGTTGCAAGCATTTTGATGGCATAAATGTCGGGGTGGGTCTGTGCCGGGATTCGGTAGGTAAAGAACATAGCCGGCAGGGAGATATTGTCATATACCGTATCTACAATCGGACCTTCGAGCGGAGGTTCTACCACATCGGGATGAGTCACCTCGGGACCGGAAGGGATTTCACTGAAGTATTTTTCAACCAGCTTGCGCGTCTCATCGATGTCGATATCCCCTGCAATAGACAGGGTTGCGTTATTGGGCAGGTAATATTTTTTATAAAAATTTTGAAAATCCTCATCCGATGCCGCATTGAGGTGATCCATAGAGCCGATCACCGGCCACTTGTACGGATGGGTGTGGAAGGCTTTTGCAAAGGAATTGGAAAGCCATGTTCCGTAGGGTTGGTTGTCTACCCGCTGACGTTTTTCTTCCTTGACTACCTCTCGCTGAGTTTCGATGCCTTTGCTGTCTATTTTGGCGTGGAGCATTCTTTCTGATTCCAGCCACAAGCCCAGTTCCAACTGATTGGAGGGGAAAATCTCGTAATAAAATGTCCGATCCATAGAGGTGTTGGCGTTGTTGACTCCTCCTGCGTTGGACACATAGGTGTCAAATTCACCCCGGTCGATGTGTTTGGAACCTTCAAACATGAGATGCTCGAAAAAATGAGCAAATCCCGTTCGCTCGGGATCCTCGTTTTTGGAACCTACATGGTATAGGACAGATACGGCCACAATGGGGGTGGAATTGTCCTGGTGCAAAATGACATGCAGTCCATTTTCAAGATCGAATTCGGTAAAAGAAATCTTATTCTGCTGTGCTTGTAATCCAACGATTACGAACATACAGACGGACCAAAGAATGGATTTTTTAATCATTGGTTAATATTTAATACTTGCTTTTTTAGTTTTCATCCCGTTTAAAATAAAGACATATTGTCTGCAATCGTTCCGGATGACCACAATTCATTTGGTTGGTAATCCCAATCAGACGAAGTTTAATGTTCCGGCCAATCAAAAAGCTTTCGGAAGAGCGAACTTCAAACGTAAATATGGTTATTTTTTTGCGGATTCCTGGATTTTATCTTCGATTTTGCGCAGCTTTTCGGTTAAATATTCGATTAAATACGCTCCACGTTCGATTAAATCTTCCAATTGATCTATGTCGAAATCATCAGTTTCAATCCGTGCCCGGATCGATTCCAGTTCTTTTTTTCCTTCCGCAAATGATGCCGGTGGCTTATGTTCTTTCATGCACAGTCATTTTTTGATGATTCATTACGAGATCGAAGGGTTCATCTCTTCGAATCTGGTCCAGATTCCGGATTCGGTGGTTGTTTTGGAAAACCAGGGCGTAACCCCGATCCATGATCCGATAGGGGTTGTTCTCCAAGATCCAGATCCTTTGCTGACCGATTGCTGTTTTTTCTGCCTGAATGATGGTAAAAGCCGAATTTCTGATTCGGGTCATTTGATTTTCCAGATGATAATACTCCTGACGTATATAATATTGAATCCTGTGCTGGATGGTCAAACCGGATTGCTGGATTTGTAATCGGGTGTTTTGAATTTTGAATACGGCGCGTTCCCGCAACGATTGAAACTGCTGCTGGATTTCACTTTCGTATTTTAGGTTGTGATCCACGATCATTTCCGCTGCAGCGGTAGGGGTTTTGACCTGGGCATAGGAAACCATACCGGTAACAGATTCATCGCGTTCGTGACCAATGCCTGCAATCACCGGAAGTGGAGATTGGGCGACAGCTTTGGCTACCGGGTATAGGTCAAAGTCGCTCAAATCCACGCTGGCTCCTCCACCCCGAACCACGACGATGACATCGAATTCATCTTTTCGCTGAACTACGGCAGAAATCGCTTGTGGGAATTGGTCTTCCACCTTGTTACCCTGCATGGCGGAAGGAAAAAGCTCCCAGGAAAACTTGTATCCGTGAATATTGTGCGTGAGCTGGTGTACGAAATCCTGAAACCCGGCCGCTGTGGCCGAGCTAATGATTGCAATTTTCTGGATGACAATGGGAAGTTCGAGCGTCTTGTTGCGATCCAGCAACTCCTCCTTCCGGAGACGATCAATGGTCTTTTTCTTCTCAAGAAAAAGAAAGCCCTCTGTATAAGCGGGATCAAAATCCTGGACTTGCAACGAATATCCGTATTGGGGATGAAATTCCACCTGGCAAAGCATTTTTACCTGATTGCCGGATTTGATAACCTGATCGAATACAGTCCTGTACCGATTTTTGAGCATCGCAGCTTTATTTCTCCACAACGATGCCGAGGCTTTGGCCACGATCTGTCCTTCAGGATTTTTTTCGATCAGGGTCAGATAGACGTGGCCATTGTGCATGCGGCTTTCGGAAATCTCAGCTTCGATCCATACAGAATGTTCAAAATTGAGATAAAAAACCCGCTGAATAATCTGATGCAGTTCAAATAATGTCAGATGTTTCATTGCGGGTTATTCCTGATTATTGAAGCGCGTTTTGGACTGCTTCTGCAGCTTCTTCGAGTAAAATGGCAGAGGTCACTTTGAGTCCGCTGTCATCGATTATTTTTTTGCCCAATTCTGCATTGGTGCCCTGAAGCCGGACAATGATAGGAACAGATACGTCGATATTACGTGCTGCTTCCACTACACCACTGGCCACGCGGTCACATCGTACAATGCCACCAAAAATATTGATGAGGATCGCTTTTACATTTTGATCCTGAAGAATAATTTTAAAGGCCTGTTCTACTCGGGCAGCATCTGCGGTACCACCCACATCGAGAAAGTTCGCAGGTTCTCCCCCGTACAGTTTGATCATATCCATGGTGGCCATAGCAAGACCAGCTCCATTGACCATACAACCCACGTTGCCATCGAGCTTGACATAGCTCAAACCATATTTTTTTGCTTCCACCTCGGTAGGATCTTCTTCGCTTTCATCACGCAAGGCGGCGATATCCTTGTGCCGGTATAGGGCATTGTCGTCGATGGTGACTTTGCAATCCACGGCGAGGATCCGGTCGTCGCCAGTTTTGAGGCAGGGATTTATTTCAAAAAGTGAAGCATCGCTACTGGTAAAGGCTTTGTAGAGATTACCAATGAATTTGGTCATTTCCTTAAATGCCTGGCCCGATAACCCAAGGTTAAAGGCGATCTTCCGTTGCTGGAAAGGCAGCAATCCCAATTCGGGATCGATGAATTCCTTGAATACTTTTTCAGGAGTTTCTTCAGCAACGGTTTCAATATCCATACCGCCTTCGGTAGAATAGATGATGACGTTGCGATTTCTCTCACGGTCCGTGAGGATAGAAATGTACATTTCCTCATTTGCATCAAAATCGGGGGCATATACATCCTCGGCTACCAGAATTTTCTGAACCAATTTACCTTCGCCTTCCATGCCGCCCGGAGTCTGAGGGGTTTTGAGCATCATACCCAGGATATGGCCTGCTACTTCCCGGTACTCATCTTGATTTTTGGCCAGTTTTACCCCACCACCTTTGCCCCTGCCGCCTGCATGGATCTGCGCTTTAACCACCACGAAGTCCGTACCGGTTTCTTCGCGCAGTTGATTATATGCTGCATCTAGATTATCCTTATTTTCCACAACAATGCCTTCCTGGACATTGACTCCAAATTGTTTGAGGAGTTCTTTTCCCTGGTATTCGTGTAAATTCATATTTCTGTTCAAAGATTTGGTTGAAGTGCAAAAGTAACAAAATTACCAAGATGCTGTTATTGCACCATCAGTTTTTGGGTTACAACATTTTTTCCATCCGTGAGATGAAGGAAATACATTCCTGCCATGAGATCGCCGGTGAAATACCTGAATTCTGCCTCTCCCATAGCTCTTTCCATGGAAGTGGAAATTTGTTGGCCATTGAGATTGTAAAGCGTAATTCTTAAATCACGGGGTGTTGAAAATCGATAATGCAATTGTATCGTTGATTCTCCGGCGCTGAGTATATTGGGGAAAATTCGGATCTGATCTCCATCCGGTAAAAGATGTGTATTGGATTTGAGCAGGGGAGTAAAGGTAGATTCCTTACTGGGTTCGGGGCAGAAAGTAAAGCTGTTCAAAGGGACAACCCTCCAGTAATAGCGGATTTCGGGTCGCAATACTGAGGCGGGAATGTTTATTTTGGTATCTGTGGTTCGGTAACTCAATAATCGGGTATCTTTTTCGAAAAGGGTACCCGACAATACGGAAAGTTGAACGATATATTCTTCTGCATCCGGCAGTGTTTCCCATTCGAGTTCCACCGCATCGATATCTACATCAGCCTGGTAAGCCGGGCTGAGGGTTTTCATTTTAAGCCCGCTAACCACAGCCGGGGGGATAAACTTGTACTTCCGGCTGCTATACCTCGTATTAAGTGTGTGATGCATACGATCGACCTGTTGGGGGGTGAACATACGCTGACATCGGTCCAGAGCATAGGACATGAAATTGGTACCGTCGATAAAAAATTCGGTCCCTTTTGGATCCACATAGGCTGAGACGCTCAATCCATCCCGGTCACAACTCCAGCGTTCGGAAATATAATCTGGCGGTGTATCGCAGAATCCATCACCCGATACCATGCAGTTGGATCCATCCACGGTTTCCACATATAGGGTATCACGACCCCGGACGCTCAGATAAACCGGAACATTGCTTTTGTCGTACACTTTTTGTTCCCAGCCCTGAAAGGTATGTGGAAGTCCCAGGTAGTGCCCCATTTCATGGGTGAGTGCGTGGGTTCCTCCTACAAAACAGGATTTGGCCATGGCTACGGCTTCATTGGCAGGACTGAAATATCCGCAGGTTCCGTTGGGATTGTCGACGATGTATATATTGAATGCCCCAGTGACGTTATGGTTTCGCATCATCCGGTAACCGTCGGCCTGATTGTGGTTGTAATATTCCGTATTATTGATGTTTTTGATCGGGTTCTTCATAAAGAACTGAATCCCGTATTCGAGGAAATCCTCATTCAGCTGACATAGGCCCCGCAACAGCTGCACATCATCAAGTCGACCGTCGCCGTTGGACTGGGCTACAGAGAAAATCTGGACTGGGTAATAACTTAGGGTATTGTTGCGTAAGGTAGGTTGTGGTTTAACGCTAGTGATGCTTTGGATGTATTCTCCCAGATCCGGGGTGCCACAGAAATCTGGGTCGGTATTTTGGGCTATTGCAAATTGACCGAGAAACGCTTTCAGGATTAGTAGATTTATTATTACTTTGCCTGCCGAAAAAATATAACTTTTGGTGCCGTACATACAAGCCAAAAATATAAAAAATGTTGTTCAAACTATAACTTCATAACAAATAAGTTGTTTTATCAAAACCTATAAATTTCAATAGTATGAGTAAAGTTACCGTTGTAGGAGCAGGAAACGTAGGAGCTACCGTGGCCAATGTTCTGGCCAGCAAGGATCTGGTGAATGAGATCGTATTGCTGGATATTCAGGGAGATCTGGCCCGGGGAAAGGCGTTGGACACCTGGCAACAGTCACCTATAGAATCATTCAGCACTCGGATTAGTGGCACTGATGAGTATAAGGATACTGCGGGATCGGACATCGTTGTCATCACGGCTGGTGTGCCGAGGAAACCGGGCATGAGCAGGGATGATCTGATTTCAACAAACGCTAAGATCGTCAACAGTGTATCATCTTCCATTCTTGAATATAGCAAGGAACCGATCATTATTGTGGTCTCCAATCCCCTGGACGTGATGACCTATGCGGCGTATGTAAATTCCGGATTATCCAAGGAAAAAGTATTCGGTATGGCAGGTATCCTTGATACGGCAAGGTATCGGGCATTTCTCTCTACCGAATTGAAGGTATCTCCCAAGGATATCCAGGCGGTGTTGATGGGAGGTCATGGTGATACCATGGTGCCGCTCCCCCGTTATACGACAGTCGCAGGAATTCCGGTAACCGAACTCATCGATGCGGATGTACTGGATGGCATCGTGGAAAGGACAAAACAGGGTGGTGGCGAGCTGGTTAAATTAATGGGGACCTCGGCATGGTATGCTCCAGGAGCGGCAGCAGCACAAATGGTGGAGTCCATTATCAAGGATGACGGAAGGATTTTTCCATGTTGTGTCTACCTGGAAGGCGAATACGGCCTGCAGGATATATTCCTGGGTGTCCCGGTTCAGTTGGGTAAGGAAGGTGTCAAAAGGATTATCGAACTTCAGCTCAACGAGGAAGAAATGGACCTGCTCCGTGCTTCAGAACGGGCAGTAAGGGAGGTCATGGAGGCCTACAAAGCGATGTAAAAGCATGATGAGCGCACAAGGATGAATCCGGGTAGGAATACATTTTTGTGCGCTACACGCTACAAGGAGGGGCATCGTATGGATACAGTTTAGAATCGAGTATAAAGTGGTCCATTTCATAAGTTCTTCACACTTATGACGGCTTCTTTTTCGCCGTACC
>CAYRRD010000099.1:0-10839 GCA_964426625.1 uncultured Saprospiraceae bacterium
CATGCGATTCGTACCGTGTCCGTATTGAAGCCCACCTCGTGCGATTCATGCTGTGTCCGTATGGAAGCCGACCGTATGGAGGATTTGGTAGCGTCATTGCTTTAAATTGACTTTATGAGAAGAACCCTACGTACCAACGAATGGCCATGTATCTATTGGGAAGAGACGATTCTCCCTCCGATGATAAACGTTCCGAGGAAGAATCGTCGCAATTTTACCCATCCTTGAAATTTCTTGTGCTCCATTTCAAAAGTTCTTCAATCCTATGAAACAGACCACCAGGGCTAATTTCCCCAACCCTTAAAAACTCACCACGACTCGCATTGAAATATTCCTTCCCATATCATATACCCCTCTCCGCCCCGTAGCAGAGTTCTCCGGAGCATATTTTAACCGACTGAGATGGCTCTGGTAAGCCACGTCGAGCAAATTACTTCCTGCGATGGAAAGAGAAAACAAAGGCTGGCCATTGGCTCCCAAAATGTCCGCACCCAGACCCGCATTCAGTAAAGTATAGGCTTCGGTGGGCGTTTCTGTATCATAGGCACTGAAAACACGGTCCTGGCGGAAGAAATGGTCCAATCCCAATCGGAAAAACAAATTTCCGAGCAAAGAACCCGCTTCCTGAAAATCAGCCCTCAATTCTGAATGAAATTTCGGTGCTGGCATAAAAGGCAGATGCTTCCGATCTTTGGTTTGCCCGTTGAGCTCGCCACGCACCAGAGAAAATGAATTCTCAAAATGAAGCCAGTCAAGCGGATGGGGATGTAAATCCACCGTAATTTCTCCTCCGTATAACTCTGCATCGCCCTGGACGTACTTGAAAACAGGTGCCGGATCCTCCATACTGAGGATACTGTCGCCACCACTCATGCTGGACAACTTCTGGAGGTGAATGTACTGATTCACAGCATTGTGAAACAAACCCATTTCCACCGATACGTGCTCATTATTGTACACCAATCCCAGATCCCACTGCCAGCTGGTCTCCGGATTCAACTGATGGTTTCCTACTTCATATCGGAACGTGCCTTCATGAACCCCGTTGGACCCCAATTCCGACATGTTTGGGGAACGAAATCCCCGTGATAGGTTGGCTTTGATCGTCCATTCATCCGTGAGCCGGTAACTCGCGCCTGCACTTGCTGAAAAATTGGAAAACTGGCGCTGGAAAGCCTGAAACTTGACTTCACCATCCGGATCCTGGACAGGGGTTGGCTCCTCATCTGCGTTCAGATATAAGGGTGACGAATCCAGATGACGACGATCATAGCGCAGCCCTGCGTTCATATACCACGGACCCACCGATTTTTGCATAAATCCGAAAAGACCTGCATCCCACAACGCGTAATCCGGGATAAGGTATTCTTCCCCTTTGTTCAGACTTTTCTGATACATCCCGTTGATACCCACTGAAGGTTGCCATCCCCGGGTTTCAGGGAGCAGGTATTGTACATCATAATTGAAGGTATTGAGCTGAAAGGCGAGCTCCGCCTCATCCTCATGCAGGACATCCTCGTATTCCTTACGATCGTTTTGCTGAAAACCCAGATTGAGGGACAACACGGACCGGCTAAAAAACCATTTGTTGCTGGAACTGACTGATTGATGAAGAATGCCCTGCTTGGGTAATCCTATTCTATACCCCTTGAGATCATCATCCGAAACAGGAGCTTCCTCCACCAAGCCATTGATAATCACCGGCTTCAAAAATCGCCCCATTTCATCGCGTTCCCCTTCCACCAATCCAAGGTTCTGACCAAACCGGCTAAAATTCAACCTGGAAAATCCCCATTTTCTCTGAATCCCCAGCGTTCCATTAAAATTCAACTCATTATAACCTGAATTATACACCCGACCATCGTAGGCATTCTGGTAATTGCCAGCTTGCTTCAAACTCGCGCGCCCCTGCCAATGAACCCCATTTACATTTCCGGCATTCATCACGGAATATCCCTGCAACTGGTTGTTGGTATGGTAATTGGCCATCACACGGCTTACTATATCGCCTTCCGAAACCGGCTTAGGTGCCAGAAAATGGATGACCCCCGCCATAGCATCAGACCCATACTTGAGGCTACCGGGTCCCTTGATAACCTCCACCCGATCCACCGCATACTCATCGATTTCGATCCCATGTTCATCTCCCCATTGCTGTCCTTCCTGACGTATGTTGTTGTTGAGTACGATGACCCGGTTGTACCCCAATCCACGGATAACAGGCTTCGAGATAGCACTCCCCGTGGTCACCTGATTGATACCGGGCATTTTGGCAACAGCATCAATAATGTTGGTCGTCACCACCTTGTTGGATGAAATTTGGTCAACGACCAGAGTCGGAATGGGATTCATCTGCCTTTCCGTGGATGCAGAAGGCCCCGTCACCACCACTTCCGCCATTTCAATCGCTGCATGGATGAGTTCTACCTCCACATGTACATCACCATTTATATGTACCCGGATAACGCGGTTGGAATATCCCAGGTATTGAACTTCGATCAGGAAGGTTCCCCTCGGTAGATCGTCGAATTTGAAAAATCCATGCTCATCCGTAATGGCACCAATGTGAAGGTCAGGAATAAATACATGGGCACCGATCAACGTTTCACCACTTTCTTTCTCGGTAACATTACCGGACAATGTATTCTGAGCTGAAGTCACTCCCGTGACAAGAGTGAGAATAAGTATATATATATAATTTTTCACTTTTTATTGCATTTTGAATCGATTCCTTGAAGTATACACCCCATTATCGAGCTACCACATCATAGACTTACTTCAGGCCATCGTTAAAAAAATTGTTTCCCTGGCTATCCTATACCAGGATATAGGCCGATAGATTCGACCTTCGCCAAGAAACCGTATTGGTAGTATAGGAAAATAGAAAGGATCATGCGGGAGGGCCACGCAGAAGGTAGGCGTCAAATTCTGAAACATCGCCAAAATGGGGGGAATATATTATTTCCTCAACTGGTTGTATTTCCGGATTTAACCAAACAAAGACAGCGGGCAAATACAAACTGTGCCTCGTCGTAAGTAATTCGCAAAATTCACAGTGTTCCGTTTCCCGGTCCAGGTGTGTGTTGTGGTCACACTGAAAATCGGTGAAGGCGTTGGAATGGAAAATTTCCTGATGGCAGGGATCCGACTCAATGGAGGAATCCAGATCCACACATACGATGTCCGGGCTTTCATGGTGATGGAGCAGGTTCAAGGGGATGAGGGATACCGTAATGCACAGTATCAGAAAATAGGAAATGTAAATTTTGAACTGATTACTCATCCTTTCCGGCTCATCATTGAAATCCAAAAATACAAAAATAGTATTCTATTAAACCTAAAAAATAGGACAACCGATCATGATAATTGTTTAGGAGTATACTACAGTAAGGGATAACTTCCCAAATATGGGGGGCCAATGGGAAGAAGTGTATGACCAAAATCCGTTTGGACGATCCAGTATGTTGCAGGGAATAAATGAAATACCTTAATCGAGGTTCGACAGAAAATCACATTCCCTTCTTCCAATCATTTTTAGAAACCAGGGGACCGAAGACCCGATCCAGGGAAATTCCTTAGCGTTTAGTTCAACTCATTGGTTCTGCCACGCAGAAACTCATAAAACCGGTCAAATTCCTTCTGGTAGGTCAAACCAATTCCCAGTTTGGAGGTTTTTTCAAACACATAAGGCTCTGTGCGTTGGTAAAGCTTGGCTACCAGTCGATTGTCTTCAGTGATGGAATACTCCACCACAAAATCGTGCGTGATCAGCGTATTGGAGGTCACAGCAGATCCGGTTTGCAGATTGGCTTCCATGGTGAGCTGCAATCGATTGTCAAGAAATCCGATCTCCGGCTGAACCACGAACTCATTACCGGTCTTCACCACTGCCTGTGCCTCAGCCGTATAGTTGTTTCGGTACACATTGTACCCAATGTTGAGTTCTACAGAGGAAATAAACGGTACTTCATCGATGGATTCCTGGAGGTATTGGGTCAGGAAAAATGACAATTGGTTGGTGATGACCTCCGAAACCGTATTGACGACCGTACCATCGATATTGACCACAGAAGATACACTGGGTATGAACGACCGTGCAACGAGTAATCCAAAGACCTGTTTATTTATCTCGTTCTGGTCATCCGCTATGACCCGCAACCGGTCCTCCACATAATTTCTCACCTGGCCGGTCAACTCTGGAAATTCCATATCAAAGGTAATCTCCGGCGCGAACAAGTCTCCCCGCAGATGCAAAAACAAGTCCACATCGGTCGCATTCTGCGCCAGCTCGGCCAGACGATCATTTTGCCCAATGTACTCCAGAATAAAGTTATAGGGTGGAGTCCTTACCGAATAAGAGGCGTCGATATCGATCTTGGCATTGTAGGGATCCCCCGTCCAGGAAATCGTTCCACCCTGATTGATTCTGAACATTTTGCGGGTGAAATTGAGCTGGGCAAACTGATACTCCCCCGATACTACCTCATAGGTTCCGCGTATGGTAAAATTACCGGCGCGGGTCAGTTCAATCAGCAGTTCACTATTGCCCCGTGCCCGGAGGATGTCTCCAGTGGATTCATCGAGTATAATAGATACTTCACAATCGGGGGTCAGCGTGAGATCCACCTCCAGATTGAGCCCCTCAATTTGTACAAAAGAGGGATCCTCCGCAAGAACCTCCTCGAAAGTATTGTTGGATACAAACTCAATAAAGAAAGCCTCTTCATCGCTGACCGAGATGGTGGACGATATCGGGATAGCCACCCTGGATGTAGGGCCGGTCACTGCCTGTACCGTCATATCAAGCTGATTGAACGGACCCTTAATTTCTATATTTGCCCTGCCGACTCCCCTTCCATAAAAGGGCATTCCGGCAGATTTTCCGGTATTGAGAAGTAGGAATTTGTCGGTGGAAACCTGGGTGTCCATCCGGAAATCAGAAAGATGGTTGTGACGGATGCCGCCGGAGGCGCTGGCCAGATTCCCTTCCGTATCCATCATATTGATCTCATCAAAGGCAATCAACGCATTGTCTATATCCACGCTGGAATTGATAAATTCGTAAGTGGTTCCCAGAATAGGTATATTCGTACGCCCATTGATGAGTACCCGCCCCCCAATGTCGGGCTGATTGCCGTCGCTGGTCACATCAATTTGGGCATTGACATACCCCTGGGTATTGGAAATGATGGACCCCATAAAAAATTCCAGAACGAGGATCGGGAATTGGGTAGCTCGCAGATCAAAATCGAAAACGGGCACCTTATTCTGGCTCTTATTAAACAGATCGTATTTACCTTCGATCCGTAAAGACTCCCGGCCATCCTTCATCACATCCATGGAGACCGTGGCCAGTTCGTCGCTTCCGAGGGTGTAAAACAACGAATTGAGTCGTCCAAAAGGTTGTTTGTTGATCACCAGATCGTCGATCAGCGTTTCCACCTCCAGCCCGGTGAGATCGTTGAGATTTTCCACACTGAGAATGACGCTGGCCTGACCGCCAAAAGTGAATTTTCCACTCGGGAATAAGTTGTTCAGAAACTGAATATCCATATTTCGCAATCCGGCAATCAGGGACTGATCGGTTGCACTTTGGATAAATAAATGGCGTTCGCCCGACTGATACACAAAATTGTTGAAGAACAACTTATTCTTTCCAAAGGCGATGGAGTTATCCTGGTTCAATACCCATTTACTTTTCAACAATTCAAACGAAGAAGAGTCGAGGGTAAGAACCATTTCATCCCCCGAATCAAATCGATTGGACCCTGCCAGATGGATATCATCCAGAATATTGTTGAGCGTCCGCGTCTCTATGCTAAAATCGAGCTGATCTCCCACCAGGGTGGTGTGCAACTGGGAATTACCCACCTTTACCCCACCTGCGTTGAGGCTGTCGAGATATACGATCCACTCATTGTCCGTATTGCTTCCACTAGCGTTGATATTGAGCGATTCCACATCTATATCCCGGAACTGAAGCTTGGGGGCTGATGCCTGAAAGTAATACTCGAAGTAGTCGGCACCACGGTTTCGATAAGTCAAAGAAAGATTGAGGTCTCTTATCGTATCCAATTGATTGTTAATAAGATTGGCAAATTCTTCCGTATCGTCCACGTTGATGATCATGGTAAAATCATTGTTGTAGATCGAATCCGGTCTGAGATCCCAATCCGGGAGATATTGCACAAACCTGGGATGCCGGGAAGAGACAATTTCGTATGTCGTTCCCAAAATATTTTCGATATTGAACTGTCCATCAATATCCACCGACAGAATATCGGACACCAGACGCCAATCCTTGTAATTATCGCCCCACGACCGGGTATCAAATGTGATCACATTCATACTGTAGTTGACCGTATCATCGCGAATGATCTTCAGGTCATTGATCCGAGCATATCCATTGAGGCTGTCAATGGGAAACATGGTCATGTCGATGTCCAATTGACTGGATAGTTCGATTTTACGATCCGTAAAGTGGAGCGCCTGCAGGTCAGCACGATGAATGTGACCGTAGGCAACGATATCAAAGATTCTGGTAAAATCCAGACGGGTATCGAGGTCAAACGCTATTTCGGGTTGGTTCATCGCGATGTGGCCCAGGAACACATTGTTCCCGAAGAAGCCATTGAGCGTGATGTCGGTGTACTTGAATCCCTTGAAATAAAATGAATCGACTTTGGTTTGTAAATGCCCGCTGAGCGCTTCCAGGTCAAACTCGGTGCCCTCCGCCAACTGAACCTGAATCGAAAGAGGACCCAACGCAGGATTTTGGACGAATTTCCCCAGCTCAAAGTTCTCCAAACCAATGCTGCCGTCGTATTTTTTCGCATGCATATCGATATCCGCCATCACCCGTGCTATTCCCAGCTCTGTATTGATCCGCGAGTCCACATGCCATTGTTGCCCCCTTAAATTCACACTTCCATAAAGTCGTACAACCTCCAGTGAATCAACGCCTTGCGGCATTTCAATTCGAGGAAATTTTTGTCTGATCACCCGGACCGGGATCCGACTGCTTTGTACTATGCCGTGCAACTGTAAGGGGGATGGCGAAAGTAAATTTCCCAGACTTCCGGATCCTCTCAAATAGGTACCTCCTTGAGCAACCTGCCATTCTGACAGTTTGAGATTATTGAGAGTACCCGTGGCCGCAAGTCCCACGTCCCAGATATCCGAAGCATTGTCCCTGAAAAATGAATTTTCTTCGAGAGCCGGCAGCCAGTTCATCAGATCTCTCAGTTTGATTCTGGATTGTGACAAACGTACATCGAGTGCAACCTGATCTTTGAATACCGTCAACGCCGCAGGGCTGCCGTATCGGAGCGTCGCTTGGCCAGCGATTTCACTATCGCCATAATCCAGATACAGATTTTTGACGTCCACCTCTTTTCTTGTCATAACAAGGCGATCGAACGAAAACCGATCCACGATGCTGGAATCCCCCAGGATAAAGCCGACTTCAAATGGTCCAATGTCTATATGATTGGGTTCCGTATTGGCCCGAAGGATATGGCCATCAATGTTTGAAAAAACCATAGGGGGTTTGTATTGACCGGTCAGGGTATCAAAGCCGTGTATTTCCACCTTCCCGTCCCGCACATCCAAAGCCTGGATGTCAAAATTTAAAGCCCAGAACAAACTATCACTAGCTGCATCCGGCGGCTCAAGGTCATGTGCTGCCCGAAAATCCTCCCAAAGTTTTCGGATGTATGGATTCTGGCCACCATCTTGCTGCGCTCCGTGGATGGTAACGTGGGGTCGGTCGAGAAAGATATCCTCGACTACAAATTCATCTTTGAGATTACTCGCTCTCACCCGTGCCTGAATCCCGTCCGAACGTGCCTGAACTTTCATATTACGCACGGTATCGGTCAATGCAAAATCGAAGTGCCGAAGATTGAGATCTGCCGGTATAAATTGAATCTGAAAATTCGCGGAAGTGGTATCTTCCAGTTTCGGCGTGTAGTTGGATAGCAATCTGATTTTTATAGAATCCCCATCCACTTTCGATAGTTGAAACTCGCCGCGAAGCAGTTTGAAGGGATTGGCGTTGAAGGAAAGGTCACCATGAGAAATGTATATCATGCTATCCACGTCCGCACTGGAAACCAACAATTTATTTACAGTTAGTCGATTAAAAGGTTTAAATGAGATATCCTCCACTTCCATATGGATGCCATACCTGGTTTCCAGAATTTGCCCTGCCCATCCCACCAGTCGGGTTTGCACATAGGCACTGTTGAGTGCTATGGTCACCATGGCGGTTACCAAAAGCAATATAGCCAGGACGGTTAATCCGATGGCTGTAAAAATCCGCTGATATATTCTGGTGTTATCTGCCACACTGCATTCTTATCCAATAATATACGACCATGAACCGATAATTTCTTTCTCCGGGTTATTAAATTTTTCCCAAATTTTAATGCATTCCATGGCTGCATCCACATCGTGAACACGCAATATCCGTGCCCCCCTCATTAACGCAAGCATGTGTACGGCTGTTGTACCGTTGAGCGCATGGTCCGCATCGACATCCAGGGTTTTTTGGATCATCCCTTTTCTCGACACCCCGACAAGAACAGGATACCTTAAAATTTCAAAGGCATGCAGATTTTGCAGCAGCTGATAATTGTGGACAAGACTCTTCCCAAAGCCAAAACCCGGATCAAGAATAAGGTCCACGATTCCATGGTTCTCTGCCTTAGCAATCTGTCGGACAAAAAAATCGAAAACATCGGTCACCACATTGTCGTAGTGGGGTTTATCCTGCATGTGACCTGGCAAGCCCTGCATGTGCATGATCACAAAGGGCGTCCGGAACCGACCCACCACGGCCATCATTTGCGGATCATACGTACCCCCCGAAATATCGTTGATTATATCAGCGCCTTCGTCAAGAGATCGTTGTGCGGTAAGACTGTGCAAGGTATCCACAGAAATAATCACTTCCGGAAAATGTCTTCGGACTTCATTCAGTGCATTTTTCAATCTATCCCACTCATCCTCTGCGGGGATGATATCTGCACCCGGCCGGCTGCTCATAGCACCAATATCCACCATAACAGCACCTGCACTTATCATACTTTCCACTCGCCGGCATACATCCACGGATTGGGTCACTCTGGACGAACGGTAAAAGGAGTCTGAATTGACATTGACGATCCCCATAACGGCGGGATATTCGAGGGATACCAGCCTGCCGCGGCAGTTTAAAGTTTGATAAGGTAAAATCATACCTACAAAGGAAAATAAAAAAAGAGACTTTTGTAATTTTGGCCGTTATTAAACAACGTCATACGACCATTTTTCCTGGAACCGAAAGATCGTGAAATGTTATTATTTGATCTTTACTGGTTCGGAAAAATAAGTTTTTGTATCATTATCGCCAAATTAAAGAATACACGCATGAAGTTTGGTTTTACGAAATCCACACCTGGTCAGGTTCTGATGGGTGTTGTACTAACTTCCTTTATCTTTATCGGGGTAAGCAGCCCCAGGATTTCCAAGCAAAGTTTTTTCCCTATGAAGTCGGAAGGTGTAGTCGTCCACACACTGCCGATTTCGATGCCGGAGTATAAATATACCGATATAAATTTATCCTTGTACGACACCCAGGAAGTCCTGATCCAGCAGGGCTCCGTTTTGTCTGAAATTTTCTCATCCCTGGGGATCGGGATCACCACCCTGCACAAAATTCTGGAAGCGGGCAAGGATGTCTTCGATGTCCGCCATTTTAGAGCGGGTAAATCGTATAAGGTATTGTATGAAAAAGGGACTCAGAAACCCTCCTATTTCATTTATGAGCCCGATGCGATTAATTATTTTGTATTTGATCTGTCGGAAGAATCGGGTATCGTGAAAGGCCAGAAACCGGTCGATACTTTGCACCAGGCTATTGCCGGACAGATTGAGTCTTCGCTGTGGAATTCGTTTTCGTATTACAATATACCCGGCACTCAGATCCCCGTACTCACCGCAAAAATGGAAGATGCCCTGGCGTGGTCAGTAGACTTTCACCACCTTCAACCCGGGGATGAATTCAAGCTTTTGTACAACGAATATTTTGTCGAGGGAGAATCGGTGGGTATAGGTGAACTCCGGGCTGCGTACTTCAAAACGTCCGGTAAAGATTACTATGCCTTCCGGTATGACAATGGAAATTATGACGGGTACTTTAGCCCGGAAGGCCGTCCTATGAAAAAAGCTTTTTTGAAAGCGCCCGTTAAGTTTTCCCGCATTTCATCGAGATACAACCTCAACAGGATGCATCCTGTTTTGAAAAGCGTCCGGGCGCATCTGGGAACGGATTATGCCGCACCGTACAACACGGAAATTTATGCGACGGCGGATGGGGTCATCGAGCAAATCGGAAGGACGAGCGGCAATGGCAATTATATCAAAATCAAGCACGATAAAACGTATTCGACCCAATATCTTCATATGAACAAATTTGCTGCGGGGATGAAAAAAGGGACGCACGTTCGTCAGGGTGAGGTGATTGGATACGTTGGCTCTACAGGGCTGGCTACCGGTCCGCACGTTTGTTACCGATTTTGGAAAAATGGTAAGCAGGTGGATCATTTACGGGAGAACCTTCCGGAACCCGAACCCATGGATGAGTCGTTGATGCCAGCTTTCCTGATGGTCAAGGAAAAACTCCAGCAGGAATTGGATCAGATAAGCATGCCTGACCTCGAAGTCTGACGCAGCGAATCCGTAGCGCCCATGGCGTGAAACCATGCCAGTCGGATCTTAGATGCTAGAGTTTGAGTTTTGCAATTTATGTAACTAAACCCGCAACTAAAACAATTCCCCACCCAGCTGAAAGCTGAT
>CAYRRD010000100.1:0-10408 GCA_964426625.1 uncultured Saprospiraceae bacterium
GGATTGGAGGATGGGAGGACCGGGATCAGCGATCAGTGATCCTTACGGGAGAGGCCTTCTTCGAAGTCGAGAATGCGGACAATATGCCTTTTGAGGTTCGCACTCCACACATGAAGGTAAGGGTGTTGGGAACAGAATTTAACGTAAAAACGCGCGGGGAAGAAACCCAGGTTTTCTTGCACAGCGGAAAGGTCAACCTGGATTTGGAGGAAAACGGAGAAGAGGCTGTCGAAATGGTGTCCGGCGATTTTGTGCGGTTCAATTATTTGAACCATTCCCTGGAATCTGTCTCTCACTCTAGAAAGGAAGATAAAGCTTCCTGGGTGGAAGGTATGCTGGAATTTCAGAATGTCAGTGTACCGGATATCCTGGAAGAGTTTGAAAGTTTATACGGTAAAAAGTTTGTTCTGGGAAATCCGGAGTTGCAGGACAAACGCTTAGACCTGTCTCTGCCTTATGCGGACTGGGATTTGGTACGGAAGGCTCTTGAAATTGCTTTGGATGTGGAATTTACCATCTCCGGGGATTCAATTATAGTGAGAAAACAAAAATAGGATTATGAAAAAAGGATTACTGCTGCCATGGGTTTTTGTTACCATGTTGATTTCAACGATGGCATTTGGTGCACTACCCATGAATGTATATGATAATAAAGATGATTTATTGCACATTATTCGTGACATCAGTCACCGGTACAATGTTCATTTTACCTATGACAGGGATATCGTGGAAAATGTGGTGGTGGAGGAGTATACCCCCGACATGTATATGGATGTGGAAGATGCCTTGAGTGACGTCCTTGCTGGAACTCACCTCAAATATGTGCTACTGGAGATGAAATACATCATTATCTACCAGGACGACGAAGAAGGCATGCGATCTTTGGAACAAATGGTCGAGGTGCTTGAGAAGATACTGGATCAGAAGAAGGTAAAACGTCGTGTAGGATATTTGGAAAAGCTGGAAAGTTCGATTCATCTCAATGGGTTAAAACTGGAAAAGCATAGAATGGTGCTCCATGTCAGTGGGACGGTGACGGATCAGGCCGGAGAACCGTTGATCGGAGTGAACGTTCTGGTGCAGGGAACCACGATGGGGACCGCCACGGATATTGATGGCCGGTTTGAACTGCAGGATGTGAATGAAAATGCTACTTTGGTTTTTTCCTACGTCGGTTACCAGACTCAGGAGGTTCCGGTCAATGGAAGATCCAGTATATCGGTGACCATGGTGGAAGATTTACAAACATTGGATGAGGTCGTGGTGGTGGGTTATGGTACCCAGAAGAAAAGTGATCTTACAGGTGCCGTTGCTTCCGTGGGTAGTGAACGATTGGAAAATGTGCCCAATCTTGATATTGCCCAGGCAATCCAGGGAGCGGTTCCTGGGGTGATGATGCAAACTTCCTCAGCAGGCGCAGCCCCTGGCGAAGTGTTGATGATCCGCGGTCGCAATTCGATCCGGGCTAGCAATGATCCCTTAATTGTGGTGGATGGCATTCCATACGGTGGACAATTACGAGATATCAATCCCAATGATGTAAAATCCATTGAGGTGTTAAAAGATGCCTCTGCAGCCGCCATATATGGATCACGCGGAGCAAATGGTGTTATCCTGGTCACCACCAAAGAGGGAGAACAAGGGAAGGCCCGAATTTCCTATGATGGCTATTATTCTATTCAGCAGTTTACCAAGCTCCCGGAATTGATGAATGGGGAGGAGTTCTATAAGTTCAAATTGGATCGTGAACCTGATGCTATAACTGAATCAGAAAAACGAATCTATGAATCCGGTCAATGGGTGGATTGGATCGATCTAGCTCTTAGAAATGGGTATAGTATGCAACACAATTTGACGGCTTCGGGGGGATTTCAAAACACTCAGTATTATATTTCAGGAGGTCTTACAGAAGTGCAGGGCCTTGCCGTAAATGATGATTATAAAAGAATAACAACCCGGATTAATCTGGATACGAAAATCGCCACCTGGTTTACCCTGGGTACCCGGACTCAATTGAATTTTGATGATCGCAGTGGAATAGCACCCACCTGGGATGGAGATCAGGGTGTGTTTTGGATGAATCCCCTGACCCGGGCTTATAACGACAATGGGGATTTGACTATTTTCCCCTGGGATGATGATCCTTATTTTCGAAACCCCCTCATGGGTACGCTGGCAGATAATGTCAATAAATCGTATCAGGTGGTTACGAATAATTATGCCATTGTTGATTTCCCGTTTATCGAAGGTTTACAATATCGTCTCAATACGGGTATACGTTTTCGTTTCCTGGATCAGATGACGTATTATGGGCGAAACACCCAGGTGGGTCTGAACAACAGAGGAGATGCCAGTCTGAGCAGATCAAAGAACCACAGTACGGTCATCGAGAACATCCTGAGTTATAACCGGCAGATCGGCAGGCACAATCTATTTTTTACAGGGGTTTATAGTTTTGAAGATTACAAAAGCAACGGGGAGAGTCTAAGCGCCCAGGGTTTTCCTCACGATATTTTAACCTGGTATTCTGCTGCTCAGGCCGAGTTGGTAGTTCCGGGCTTTTCCTATAGTTCTACTTCTTTGATCTCACAGATGGTCCGTTTAAATTACGCTTATGATAGCAGATACCTTCTTACCTTGACCGGTCGTCGAGATGGCTATTCCGGCTTCGGTCAGGAAAGTAAATGGGGCTTATTCCCTTCTGTGGCTTTGGGATGGAATATTTCCAATGAAGGTTTTTATCCCCAAAACGCGGTTTTGAACAGATTGAAGCTCCGCATGTCTTATGGATTGAATGGCAATCAGGGGGTAGGGGCCTATGAAACCATTTCCAGGTTGAGTGCCAATAATCTGGTCGGTGGTACATCCACACTGCCTGGCTATATTCCCAGCAGACTCGGTGAGGATAATCTGGGGTGGGAGTCCACCAGGAATTTGAATATAGGGGTGGATTTTGGATTTGCTCAGGATCGGTTCCAGGGTGATTTCAATTATTATCTATCCAATACCTTTGACCTTCTTCTCGGACGTTCCATATCGCCTGTGCATGGGATCACATCGATTACACAAAATATCGGACAAACACAAAACACAGGTTATGAGATGTCAATTACCATCACAAATGTCAATGCGGGAAGATTTCGTTGGGTGACTTCTGCGAATGCGGCCTTGTTAAAAAACAAGATAGTGTCGCTTTACGGGGAATTGGATGAGGATGGAAACGAAATAGATGACATTGCAAACCAATGGTTTATTGGTCATCCTATTCGGGTCAATTTTGGTTATGTATGGGATGGGGTCTGGCAGTTGGATGAAGCTGAGGAGGCAGCACGATACGGTACCCAACCCGGATTTATAAAAATTAAAGATATCAACAACGATGGTGTAATCTCTGCAGATGATCGACAAATAATTGGTCAGAATGATCCCAAATTTATGTGGGGGATGAACAATACCTGGAGTTTCAATAATCTGAGTTTGTCCGTTTTTCTTCATGGTGTGCACGGGGTTACAAAAAACAATGTCCTCAAATCCGACAATGTATATACCGGGGTTCGGAGAAATACGACCAGAAAGAATTGGTGGACGCCAGAGAATCCTAATAATGAGTGGTATATGAATCATATAGACGCCCACCGTATGCAGGGTGTTGGTGCCAACAACTATGAAGATGCAAGCTTTATAAGGATTAAGGATATCTCAGTGAGCTACGATTTGGGGCGATCCTTGTTGCGCAATACTGGAATTAACAAGTTCCAAATTTATCTGACTGGAAGGAATTTGTTCACCATTACGGATTGGGAAGGACTTGATCCGGAGTTGAGTGGACAGAGGAATATTCCCCTTCAAAAGGAATTTGTTTTTGGGCTAAACTTTGGGTTTTGATCAATTAATGTCTTTAAGATGAAACTAATACAAAAAATTATTCTTCTCACCTCCTGGATCTTTCTGATCCCCGGTTGCTCTGAGGATTGGTTGAATGAAAAGCCGCCACATCTGATTACTACGGAATCTCTGTACGCTACCTACGAGGGTTTTGAAACCGGATTAAACGGTTTATATGCCTTGGTGCGTGAAGAAAGAGAAGGGAGGTCCGGTACCAATTATCTGCGGGCTGATGTATTTATGAATGGGACCGATAATATGGTCACCAATCACCGGGATGGTTTTTCGAGGGTAGCTGAAGATTGGGTAAACCAAAATAATCCATTTAATGCAGATATCAGTTCTACTTTTACCTGGCTCTATAGAATTGTAAATTCTGCCAATACCATAATCAACCAGGCCACCTCGCGGGATGATATTGACTGGGGGGGTGGATCCAGAGGTGAAATGGAGAACAAGAATGCTGTTCTTGCTGAAGCAAAGGCTTTACGGGCCTGGGCTTATCGTCATTTGACGTTTGGATGGGGGGATGTCCCCCTAAACCTCGAGGAATCGCTGGGGTCAAATATCAAAACCGACTGGACCAGGACAGACGTGAACGTAGTTCGAAATCAAATGAAATCGGACTGGCTTTTTGCGCAGCAGCATCTGGATTCGGAACCAAGAATTCCAGGAAAAATTAGTAAAGGTGCGGTCCAGCATTTTCTTTCAGAGCTTTACCTAGTTCAAAATAAGCCCGACAGCGCCCTGTATTGGGCTGATCAGGTTATTAATAATCCAGCATATGGTTTGATTACCGAAAGATATGGAGTTCGAAGTAGTGCACCCGGCGTGCCTTTTATGGATATGTTTTATGATGGAAATTCAAACAGAGAGGAAGGGAACAAGGAAGCGCTTTGGGTATGGCAATTTGAATATGAAACCATTGGAGGAGGGGGGAGTATTATGCGTAGATGGCACACCTCCAGATATGCAGATATCAGCATAAATGGGGTGAGGCCGCTTCAGTATACCCTCCAACGGGGTGGGAGAGGGGTGACCCGTATATCCCTTACCAAATGGGCCATTGATAATTATGAACCACAGGATGACCGGGCCTCCAATTTTGCCATCAGGAAGTATTTTATTTTGAGAGATGCCACTGAAAATGCACCGGCAAGTGCTGACCGGTTGCCCCCGGGTTATCAATACGGAGATACTATATTTTTGAAATGGGACGAGGATATTTCAGCCGATTCCAAAAACCGGGTGGACTGGCCTTTTTCGAGAAAGTATGATTCCACCATTGAAACCAATCTTCAGGAGGCTGCTCAATACAATGATCAGGTATATCTAAGACTTGCAGAAACCTATCTATTGAAAGCAGAAGCACAATTTTTACTGGGAGCCTCTGAAGATGCCGCACAGACGCTCAATATCATTCGTGAACGCGCTCATGCAAGCCCGATTCCGGCAGATAGTGTCAGTATCGATTTTATTCTCGACGAACGATCAAGGGAACTGGTATTTGAGGAGCATCGACGGTATACTCTATTGCGGACAGGTAAATGGCTTGAAAGGGTCCGTAGGCATAATCACAATGGCGGACAACTTGCCACTGAAAGAGATCAACTGTTCCCTATCCCCCAAAGTGTAATTGATGCCAATTTGACTGAGGAAATGACCCAAAATCCTGGATTTAACTGATGGGGAATTTTTATATCTGGAAATGGTTTGTCATTTTATTTGGGGCATGGATAGGTCTTTTGATGATTCCATCATGTGCATCCAATAATCAGGATATATACGTTTACATCGATAACCAGGAGGATTTTGATCGACATCGGGATATTGAATTTGAACCGGGAACCATCATACTTTTCAACCAAAATGGGGAATTTGAAGGACAGTTTGCTCCACGTGGCTCAGGAACCCAGGATCGTCCAATCCGTGTCACAGGATATAATCCTGAAAGTGGGGAAATTTTCTGGGAAAATATGGCCAAAAAACCGGTTATCCACGGGCGAGGTCAGGTGAATGCACCCTTTTATCTTTTTAATGGCCATTTCTGGGAAATCAATAATCTGGAAATTACCAATACAGACGGGAGCGAAAAAGATCAGGGAGATTTGAGGGGGATTCATGTGGTGGCTAAAGATGCAGGGACTATAGAGCATGTGGTCATCCGATATTGTTACGTCCATGATGTGAATGGAAAAGTGGGTGGAAAACAACGTGGTGGGATTCATTTCAATGTTTACGGGGATAGTTTAAAGACGAAATTTGATGGAGTCACCATAGAAGACAATGTTGTGATGGATGTAGGGGGAGTTGGTATTGCAAATCAATCTAGTTGGCCAGGTATCAAGTCTCCGGATTACTACCCATGGATCAACCTGGTTATCCGGGGTAATCATGTCGAACGAACTGGAAGGAATGGCATTATTGTAAGGTACAGTATCCATCCCCTTGTGGAATACAATACCCTGGCTTACAATAGTAGATACAGTACGGGGCATAGCGTTTTCAATTTCAATACCATAGGATGCGTGGTCCAGTTCAATGAAGCCTACGGGAATACCAGCAACAATCCGGAGGATATCGATCATGGAGGCTTTGATGCTGATTACAACTCAAAAGGGACCATCATTCAATACAATTACAGCCATGACAACAATTGGTTTTGTGGGATTATGCGCCGTGGAGTCAATAGCGATGTAACCATACGATACAATATAAGTCAAAATGAGTTGCTGGGTGCCTATTTATACGGGTTTCCTGGGGAGAAAGGTGTGGAAGATGTGAAGGTCTATAATAATGTACACTATTTTGGTAAGGGAAAAGGGGATCGGATTTTCGTGAGAGCGGGGAAGTTCAGAACTCCGACGCAAACGACTTTCTGGAATAACATATTTTATTTTTCAGACCAGGCAGAATGGGGGTTTGAGCCCGATAGTACCTGTTCGTTTTTCAACAATGTGTATTACAATGTAGCGCCACGGGGAGAAAGATCCATCATCGCGGATCCTTTATTTGTAAATCCCGGATCAGTCGGTAGTAATATCGATATGCGGAATCGCGAGATATTCCATGGTTATCGTTTGCAAAACAACTCTCCTGCCATTAAAGCAGGGGTTTTGATCCATGAAAATGGAAGTCAGGATTTTATGGGCAATCCAATAGATGCCAATGTGCCTGATGTGGGCGCTATTCAACATTAGATCTTAAATACAACATTTATATCGGTTATGAAAGAAATCAGACAAGGCACCTTTGTCGTGCTATTGCTATCGGTGCTTTTTAGTACAAATAGTTGGAACCAAAATTCAGATGAGGAACCCCACTTCTGGATAAAAACTACGATGACTGACCTGACCATCGACGTAAATACCCCCCACATACCGGCTCATCCCCGGATGGAAATTCGTTTGCAAAACGATTCCACTTCCGCTGTTTTTTTTCAAGGGGAAGTCACCGGTAACAGGGACTCGACGTTTATCCGTTTCAAGATCGATAATCTTTCTCCAAATCTTTGGCATCCACATTCTCCAAATTTGTATCATTTAGATTTTACCTATTACGACGGAGATCGATTGCTTCACAAAAAAACTTACCGGGTTGGTTTCAATGAGTTTTCAACCCGGAATGGTCAATTGTTCCTGAATGAAAACCCTATTTTTTTACGGGGAATAGCGATCAATCCCCCCGGACGTGGAATACCACCCCATCTCGAAGGAAGTAGGGAGTTTGCCCTGGAGTACGTGCAGTTTATGAAAAGCCTCAATGTGAACATTATCCGGATTCCAGATAATGAAAATTGGTATCAGGTGTGCGATGAACTTGGGATGATGGTGTTTGGAGGAAATTATTCGGGGTCGGTCCATGGTGAAAAACCACCTAAGGTGTACGATCATGGTGTGAACTGGTATAAGAAGGTAAAGTTCTACCCCATTATGCATCATCCTTCCCTGGTCATCTATGCATTAACCAATGAGGTGCCATACCAGGGCCCTATCGCCGGAGAATGGGTCAAGTTTTTGAGTTATGCGCATGAAAAGTTGAGAGCCTGGGATCCCACAAGACTATATATAGGAAATGCGGGATATGGTTATGGTCAATCGGGGGATATTTGTGATCTCCACCGATACTGGGGGTGGTATTATTCGTCCCCTTTTACCTTTCTTCATGTGCGGGATTACCCGGGTATCACCTTGCCGGACAAAGTACAACCTTTGACTTTTACAGAATGTGTGGGTAATTATACAGGACCGGATGGTCGGTACAACCTAACGCCCAATCACAAAAACCCTGTTTCACAGCTGGCCTGGACTGGTCATGCCCCTCAACAGGAACAGGAAATTTTGGCGGATCAACATCAAAGTTTCGTTTTTAAGCAGGTGACTGAGTTGTTGCGCCGACTTCGAAGGATCAATCCCGAATCTTCAGGTGTGTTTCCTTTTACGATTATGTTTCGCAACTGGCATACTATAGAGCGCTTTGTAGATATGGATCCTAAGCCCGTTACGTCCCAGGCAAGGACATCTTATCAGCCGGTATTGCTGAGTTGGGAGCACTGGCAGCCCCAGCTCTATGCAGGGACTGATATTCTTCCAATTGCCCATATCATTAATGATTCCGATACCTATTCGGACCTGAAAGACAATTTTTTGGTAGTCCGGTTGTTGGATAAATCGTTTTCAAGAATTTATGTGGATACCATTTCTTTACCAGATATCCCGTATTACCAGATTCATTCGGAGCGATTATCTATTCAGCTTCCGGAAATTTTGCATACTGGATATTATAATCTGGAGGGAGTTGTCTATACCTCGGGTAGGGAAATCAGTCGCAATCATATCGAAATTTATATTGAGGGTACTACACCAGGTGTTCGGATAAATGAAGAAATACAGGTTTACGATCCTTCCGGTCAGACGGCGTTGGCCCTTGAAAAGTTGAAAATCCCTTTTCGAAGAATTGTGGCAAATGATATCCAGAGAAGTACTCAATTTTTGCTGATTGGTTCCAATTCAGTAGATGAATCACTGCATAGTCAAAAAAATGTACTCACGGGTTTAATTCGGAACGGAGGCCGTATACTTATACTGGACCAGGATGAAAATCACCAGGACTTGCTCGATGATATCCTGCCTGTTTCATTGGTTTTTCCCAAAATGGATATCGACAATCCGGCGTACCCACCCCCGAATCGACCATCTTCCAATGGTTTCAATATCAATCCGATGCGACCCGATCACCCTGTTTTTAAAGGGATTAGCCGACAGAAAATGCATGTTTGGTCGGATTACACAGGTTGGGATGAAACTCAGAAGGGAATGCCAACTATTTACCCTGTGACTCATGGTTTTACCTTAGCGGATAAGTCGGATCGGGCTGCGGTGGCCATATTGGCCAACTACAGTGTAGGACTTGAAGGAATTGCCCTGGCCGAATTATTTGACGGCAACGGCTCAGTGGTGGTGAGCGGATTTGACCTGACCCACCGCACCGGTATTGATCCCGTGGCGGATCGGATGTTAATCAATTTGATCGAATATGGATTGGCGCGGGATGATCATGATCTACATCCTTTGATCGAGGAGCCTATTCTTTGGGGTGAATTCGAAACTGAAAAGGGCGTCGTCGATGGAATCACTTCTGGTTTGATGATCAATTCCAAACCCAAATTATATGGATCGTACGAAGATCTGCCCATACTTTTGGAGAAGGAGGGGCACATGTATGCAGGTGCTAAATGGGGGTGGAACAACCGGGCCGGGAAGCAATATGTTCCCTATGGTCGTCGGATTTTTGGTCCCTATTTTCATCGTGGATTTGGGGGGGTGCCTACCCCTATTGAACAGGGGAGTACGACAGGAACGGCATTTTTCTGGTGCCGGGTTCCGGAAGATACGAACCGGATGAAAACCCTGGTCTGGAACCCGGCGGATGAAACTCTGGTGGTGAACATCAGTATTGATGAAATGAATGTTGTCGAAACAAGGATTTTGCCGGGAGATTATGTGTGGATTGAAAACGTGGTTAATGGAAATCAGGAATCCCACCGGATTGACCTTGAGGGAGATCGTAGGTTAGTGATCCTCGAGACCCGGTTTGAATGAATCCAGATTTTTTCTAACCTTGGTGTGTACCTGCCTACCCAACCGACTTAGGTATCTAGACTTATCGGCACACCTATCCAGTCTTCAAACGAAACGTATATCGCCAAGAACGAGAAATACCGGGATCTATATTGGTGTTTACAACGCTATTTTCACTAACTTTTGGATCGAGCATAAGGGATAAACAGGACTTGCTCAGATTTAAATATTTGCTTATAAAACAGTATATTATGGTCAAATCTTATGGGAGTTAGTCCAAGGTTGTTTGGAATTATCTGAAATAACTTTGCATTTGATAAATTCCAAATTTACCTGGGTGCTTCGGAAAATTAAACATCTCAAGTTTCTAACTATAGAATTTCGAATGTAAGTCCTGCGCTTCCAAATCGCTATCGCGCTTACGAATCGCAGGCAATGTCCGA
>CAYRRD010000101.1:0-10405 GCA_964426625.1 uncultured Saprospiraceae bacterium
AGGCAACCTGTTAAAATATTACCCGGCCGCGGTACCGCTCAGACCGTAGCCGGGTAGGGGTACCGGATCAATTACATTTTATTTTCCAGGATTTGTCCTTTGGACTCCAGGTCAGCTTTCAGCTCATTATAATCCACGTCCTGAACTGGAATGCCTTTTTCCAGGGCTATAGAAGCAGCTGCTGCAGCCGATTGCCCCAGGATCATGAACACAGGTTCCATGCGGATCGATCCAAATGCAATGTGGCTGGATGACACACAAACCGGAACCATCAGATTGGTACAATCCGATTTTTTGGGCACCAAAGATCCATATGCGATGGAATAAGGGCCTTTTGTACTGACACCGATATCTCCTTCATTTTGAACAAAACCATCCGGTTTGATATACCGCTGTACGTTGTGGGAATCCATGGTATAAGATCCCATACCCACCGGATTGGGTGTAGGTCTACGTTTGAGTAGTTCATTTTCGGTCATCACATATTCTCCGATCATGCGTCGGGCTTCCCGGATATACAATTGATGCGGCCAGTTGCCATTGTCGGTAAATTCATCTTTGGCCAATCCCCAGCGTTTCATTTCGTTCTGAATATCTTCAGGCACCCGGGGATCATTGGCTACGAACCAGTACAGACCCTTTTGATACTGTTCATGTTCCTCTATTATTTCTTTCCGTCGCTCGTAAGATCCTTCGGGATAATCATAATTCATCCCTATGTTGTCACTACTGAAAGGCCCGTGGTTGTTGGTATCGGTCTTTCGGTTGGGAATCCGGTCAAACTTCTGAAAGAAATCCTTTCTGCCGGTAAGCAGAGATCGAAGCAACAACTCATATTGGGTAGAATCATAGCCTGCTGGTTTGGGAAAGGGTACTCTGTTTTCAGGGTGATCGGTAAGACAAGTCCTGAAACAGTAGGCCTGAATTTTATTATCCGCTGCGCCTTTCTCTCCTGGATGTTCGGTAGATACACGGGGTAACACACCGCTCGATGGATCACCGGGCACCACGTAGGGGGAAATATCTTCCCAGAACCAATGTTGATGGTGTAAAACTCCTGTTTGGACTCCATTCCATTCTTCCCCATAGGTATCGACACTTTCCCGACCAATGGTATATTCCACTCCCGCCAGGGCCATCAGATCACCTTCATAGGTGGCATCCATAAAAATATCACCTGCATAGGTTTTTCCGCTCAGGGTGGTAAATGTAACAATTTTACCCTCTTTCATTTCAATACCGCCATCCCGATCCAGCCATTCATCCCGGTCCACACGTATTTCATGTTCCCTGATAAGGTCTTCAAAAACCTTTTCTGCAGCATGTGGCTCAAAAATCCACATGGTACGATTTTCTCCGTCGATAGCCGGGGTGCCCTGCCCTTTGTTTCCATATTGGGAGCGGTCTTCCCAAACCCAGGCATCATCGGTCGTGTAATGGACGTATAGTCTATGATAAAATTCTCTGGCCAGCCCTCCGATCACGCTTTTATCACCTGTATCAGTGAATCCAAGTCCACCTGAAGTCAATCCACCCAAATGGACATCGGGAGAAACTACGATGACACTATTGCCATTTCTCGCTGCTTCCACGGCAGCAATTACCGCAGCAGAGGTGCCTCCGTAAATTATTATTTGTGCAGTGTGTTTGTTGCTTACCCCAGATTCACTCTGACAATTCATTGCCAGAGTCGCGGAAATGCAAATTAGAAGTGTGGTAAAATTCCTGAGCATATTAAACATATTTTAATTTATGTGATGTGTTTTGATTTCGACCTTCGTGGGTATTAATCCAATATTTGTCCATCCGCTAACAATCTGTCTTTCAATTCCTCATAGGGTATCTCCTGCACATCTGCTTCAAGATCTATTGCCATCGCGGCAACCGTTGCAGCGGATTGACCCATTACCATAAAGACAGGTTCCATCCTGATTGACCCAAAAGCAATATGACTGGATGAAAGACTGACCGGAACCACCAAATTATCACATTCAGCTTTGCGGGGCACTATCGCACGATAGGACACCCGATAAGGTGAAAAACCGCCTACTTCCACATTCCCTTCGTTTTTGACCATACCATTTAACACAATTCGCTGGGTATTGTGAGAATCCATACCGTATGCAGCCATGCCAACAGGGTCACCCACGATATCCCTTCCCTGGCAATGATGCTGTGTCATTACAAGCTCGCCGATCATCCTTCGACCTTCACGCACATACAATTGCGGTGTAAAATGACCGGTATTCTCATACTCGTCTTTTGGGTATCCCCAGTTCTTGACAAACGATTGCAATTCCTGGGGTACTCTGGGGTCGTTCTGATAAAAATAAAGCAAACCCTGAGTGTAATCCAGATGCTCCTTGAACATAGCTTCCCGGACTTCGTAGCTGGCCTCCGGCCAGTTGTGATTCATATCAATGGCATCGGTGGAAAATCCCCCGCGGTTGTTTACATCCGTTTTACGATTGGGCATCCTAGACCATATAAAATACTGATCGATATCGCGTCGATCCGGCTGGGCATTGAAAAGTCGAACAAGCAATTCATACCGACTGGGATCGTAATTATCCGGTCGGGATATGGGAAGCTTGTTTTGCGGATGATCTGTTAAGCACATCCGAAAGTTGTACGCCTGAACCAGATCATCCCCTTCTCCCTGCCTGGAAGCTGCCCTGGTGCTGATTCCCCACAGCAAACCACTGGATGGATTACCGGGCTCCACATAGGGGTCCACGCCATCGGGAAACTGATGATAGCCGGATTGTTTGTGGTATTCTGCCATAAAATATCCATTCAATGTTTCATTGTACACCGAATTCGCTTCACGGCCGACCGTATAGGACACCCCGGCTGCTGCCATAAGATCACCTTCATACGTACAGTCAATAAAAACTTTACCGTTAAAAACCGTCCCATCCTCCATGGTAATAGATTCGATGGTCGCCCCTGATTTTTTTACTCCATTCTCCCGGTCGAGTTTGTGATGATAGAATACATCAATATCATAGGGTTTCATCATCTCTTGATACACTTTAAGTGCAGCAGAGGGTTCAAAAGTCCACATACCATCATCTCCTGTCGCGGTCCGTCTTTGATTTTGGGTAAAATAGGTTTCGCTTTCCTCCCAGGCCCAGTTTGCTTTCTGATCATAATGGGCTTTCAGATTTTGATAAAACTCCCGTGAAATGCCGCCAATAACCCGTTTGTTACCGATATCAGTGGCTCCCAGTCCGCCTGTTGTAAGTCCTCCAAGTCTGCCATAAGGCTCTACGATCGCCACCGACTTGTTCATTCTGGCGGCTTGTATTGCCGCAGAGACACCGGCTGAACTGCCGCCGTAGATGACTATGTCATAATTTTTCTGGGCATATCCCACCAGACATATGAAGGTCATACACCACCACAACAACATTTTTCTCAACATTAACTATAAATTTTTTATTTAATAAAAATATTAATATCCCGGATTCTGATCCGCTTGCGTAAGATCTGGATTATTATCGATTTCTTCTTGCGGAATCGGCCACAAAAGTCGTTCATTGATCACCGTTCGGCCTACCTTGGCCATAGCTTCTTTCACAGTACCCGTCCGCTTGAGATCATGCCATCTTTTGCCCTCCACGATAAATTCATATGCCCGTTCCATCAGGACGGTTTCGCGGAATTCCTGCAAACTCATCCCGGAGGCATAATCCACGGGAGATGGAGCAAGGGGGTCAAACCCATAAGCCCTTCTTTTGATCGCATTGAGTCTTTCCAATGCGGCGGTCGTGGGATTTCCATTGGCCATAGCATCTGCCTCGGCAAATATCAAAAATGCCTCAGCATAACGGAAGATGGGCGCACTGTAAATGGGAAGACCGGAAGGGTCGGTGATAAATTTCTTAAACAATACCGGTGTCGCATCGGGAAGATCCACCCATTGCCCCCCGGGTCCCAGGTATTGGGTGTAAAGGTTGAATGAATTTCTGAGGTCTGCGGGATCCCAGGTGAACAGAAAAGATGCCTCGTTGGGCAACCAGGCGTACACACCGCCACTGCTGTAGTTGTACGGCGGGGTAGATGGACGATGCAGGTAACTCGGCAAACTGGAACCTTTGGAGGAGGAATGGTGAATAGATAAAATATCCTCGGTACTGGTGCTGACCGCGAAAATATCATAAAAATCATCGGGTTCGTTGACCCGGATCAATTGGTATTGATTGCTTAAAATGATATCTCCTGCTTCTTTGGCTGCCCCGGCCCAATTTTCGCGGGTGAGATACACCTCTGCAAGGAGCATTTTCGCGGCGTATTTTGAAGCACGGCCAGTTTCTTCGCCTACGGATTCTGGCAATCCGTTGATCGCCGCCTGGCAATCCTGGATGATCAGTTCGTAGATCGCATCTTCGGGAGCCCGGACGGCTCCGATCGTACTGACATCGGTGCTTTCCATGGTTTTAAGGGGTACGGGACCAAATCCGCGTACCAGATTGAAATAAGACATTGCCCGAAGGAAATGAGCTTCTGCCAGGAAGCGTTGTTTGAGATTTTCATCCATTTCGATGTTCGGCACATTCTCTAGAATGGAATTCGTCCGGTTGATCGTGATATAAAAAGAGGACCATATACTGGCAGCCCGTCCAACATTTCCCACGTCGAGGACCTGTGTAAAATCGGAAATAGGTGCCTGGGATCCACGGCCGTTTTCATAATCGGCATGATTCACCAAAAACAGCCAATAGTTAATTCCATAGTCATTGTAGAAAGATGAATACGCACCGGTTACCGCAGACTGCGCATCGGTGGCATTCTTATAAAAATTAGCCCGGGAGATAAAATCATTGGGGACTTCTTCCAGAAGGTCATCACATGATGTAATAAAGCCGGTGATGAGCAGCAATAATAATATCTTTTTCATGGTATTCCGTTTTTATAGTACAACGAGATAAATTTTTGATATCCAATACTTTTGTATCAATTAGAAGGTCAGATTGAGTCCTACCCCAAAAATTCGGGGAGCAGGATAACCTGTTTCATCAGTGCCTGTAAACAGTCGATTTTCAATGGACTGTGAATCACTACCCCTGGTATTTACATCCGGGTCCAGACCGGGATAGGAGGTAAAAGTCAGCAAATTCGTCGCTTTCACATAGATCATTGCATTATTGATCCAGTTGATTCTTGCAGGAAGGGTATAAGACAATTGTACAGATTTTACTTTCAGATAGGATCCATCAAAAATGAACCTGTCCGATGGCCGCATCTGAGTCAATGCACTTATCTTGGGATATTTCGCATTGGGATTGGGATTGTCTTCGGTCCAGTAATTGCCTATCAGATCAGCAAACTGGTTTTGGGTGCGTTGAAACGAATTGAGGTTGGTGAAGGCAGTCGCAAAAAAGATATCGTTGCCGTGAACCCCCTGTAGGAAAATATTCAAGCCAAAATTTTTGTACGAAAAATCGGTATTGAAACCGAATTCAAACTTTGGATAAGGTGAACCAAGAATGACCCGATCCAGCGGGGTGATTTCACCATCACCATTAAAGTCCACATATTTGATCTGTCCTGCATCATTGAGACCATCTTCCATATATCCGAAGAAAGCCCCCAGCGGTTCCCCGACCCTGGCGATATTGTACCCGGGCAATCCGGAAGTTTGCCCCACAGTAACCACATCGCTGCCCCCCGCGATTTCCACCACTTTATTGCGGTTCGCTGAAATATTGGCTGCCACCTCCCACTGAAACTCGCCCTGCAAAAGATAAGCATCGACACCAAACTCCACACCCTGGTTTTGAATTTCCCCTAAATTTTGAAGGATTGAACCAAATCCCACAGAAGGTGCCAGTGGAACTGAGGCAAGCAGATCCTCCGTATTCTTTTTATAGTAATCGAAGGTGAAATTGAGTCTGCTGTTGAGGATGCTAAGATCCAGACCCAGGTCAATTTCTCTGGTTGTTTCCCATTTCAACTGGCTGTTGGATATCCCCGCAGGAGCATAACCAATACTCAAAGCAGAACCTCCATATATATAGTTGACAGAAACCAGCCTATCCAGGGATTGATATGGGGAAACCGCTGTGTTCCCCAAGACACCATAGCTCAGCCTCAACTTGAGGTTGTCTATAAATGCGACATCTTTTATAAAATCCTCCTCCGAAATTCTCCAGGCAAGCGCACCTGATGGGAAGATTCCCCACTTATTGTCCTTACCAAATCGGGAAGATCCATCTGCCCGGATACTTGCTGTGACATAGTATTTATCCTTCAGAGAGTAATTGATTCGACCCAGTCCGGAAAGCAATGTCCATTCCGATGCAGACGAAGACGCCGGATTGGTGGTTTCGGCAGATCCCAGGTTATAATCCTCTGTAATATTGTTTGAGAATCCGGATACGCTGATACCTGAAGAACGGGTGCTATAATTCTGGTAGGTCACCCCACCCAATACGGATAATTTATGTATGGAAGCGAAGGTTTTGGTCCACGTCAGGATGTTCTCATTGACGAAAGAGTTCCAGTAACCATTACTTACCGAAGCGCCACCACGGTCATTGGGATAAATAATGGGCGAAAATCCATTTCCGACTGAATTTTCAAATTCCAGGCCAAGCCGGGTACTAAATGACAAGTCCTGCGTAATCTTAAAATCCAATAAATTATTGAGCAGCACTGTATTCGCGAACGAGGTACTCTTATATGGTTCAGCCCAGAGCATAGGATTGCGCATATCACCGGGATCGGTAAAGGGATACACTTCTCCAATGCGGGTAGGCAACCCGTTTTCGTCATACACAGGCAGGCCGGGTGCAGCAGCCAGCGCTCCGGAAAACATCGTATTTCCACGCCGACCATTGTCAACGGGCACCGATTGCTGTTGTCTTCGGGATGCATTGAGATTGATAGACAAGTTGAGCCAGTCCTTTACTTCATGGTCCAAATTGAATCGGAACAATCCTTTCTGCACACCGGAATTGATTATAATTCCATCCTGCTGATAGTAATTCCCGGACAAGGCATAGGTGGTTTTTCCTCCCCCACCTGAAAAACTCAACGTATGGTTTTGGACCGGGGCCGCTCTAAATATAACATCCTGCCAGTCCGTTTCCTCGGTTGGGATATTGTTGGCGTTGAAATAAGGCTGGTCCCCATTGTTCTTCATAAACTCATTAACTACAATGGCATATTCCTCGGCATTGAGCATGTCAAATCGATTTGCAGTGTTTTGGACACCATAATAACTGTTGATGGATATCCGTGAGTCAGCTCCACCCGATCCGCTCTTGGTGGTAATCATCACCACACCATTGGCACCCCGGGCACCGTAGATTGCCGTTGCCGAAGCATCTTTGAGTATATCAATGGACTGAATATCCGCAGGATTGAGGGCATTTAATCCACCTACAAGGGGAAATCCATCGACGACATACAAGGGTTCATTGCTACCGATCATCGAATTCCCACCCCGGATTCGAACCTGAACCCTGGATCCGGGAGCACCAGAATTGTTGACTATCGAAACTCCGCTGGCTCTTCCCTGCAGTGCTTCACTGACATTGTATACGGGGACCGATTCAAGTTCCTTGTTGCCCACCTGAGCTACGGATCCCGTCAGGTCCCTTTTGGTCTGACTGCCATAGCCTACCACGACTACTTCGTCAAGCGTTTGAGCATCCGCAAGCATGACAATTTCCAGTATAGATTTACCCGCCACCGGTACTTCCTGGGTCTGATAACCGATATAGGAGATGATCAGAACCGCATTTTCATCGATATCTTCGAGTGTGAACCGGCCTTCAAAATCGGTCGCCGTCCCTTTACTTTCTCCTTTCACCTGTATATTGACGCCGATCAATGATTCTCCATGCTGATCAACAACTCTGCCCGATACATTGAAGGCCAGTTTATGAAGCCACTTCGAATTCCCTCTCATGAGGAAAGCCACAGGTTTTTCTTTCTTTCTTGTGAGGACTTTCTCCTCCTGGTGATCGATCACGGATTCGAGGTGGCGGACCATCCCTTTGAGGGACGAAATGGCTTGTTCATTCTCTTCATACAGGATGATATATCGATTATCAAAAATCTTATACCGAAGAGAAGTATTGGACAACAGGTCTTTCAATGCATGTTCAATACCCTGATATTTTTCAGGTTCATAGGAAACCTCCACGTTTTTGACCATTCCTTCGTCGTAGCTGAAAAATACCTCGTACTTCTGACTGAGCTTGTGCAGGGCCTCTGAGAGCTGCATCTCCTGTGCTGCTTCGGTGGCAGGGTGAGCAGATCCCGGGGATAAACCGGCTCCCAGAAGAAACAAACCGCATAGTATTCTGCTCAGGAAAAATGTAAAATGCCGGCTCATCCAATCTTTTGGTTGCTGGAATTTAGAATTATCAGGTAAATGTCTTACTTTCATCGCTGCATTTTTTAAAGTTTCAATGGATTCGAAATTTTATTAGAAAATGTGCTATCCCGGCCGGATTTTGATGCGCCAACATCGTTTTTATCCGGCCTTTTTCTATAATTTTCACTTTCTTGAAATAATTATTTGATTGCCTTTATTTATCAACTGTGCTCGCAACAACAACTCTAATCCAGACTGTACAATGGGCCAGTCTGAATAAGGCAGATTGGTCGTCAGCTTTCTGTCGAAAATACTCTGGTCTTCCACCACGAAGGTGATCCCATAAATTTCTTCCAGTGATTGCAAAACTTCCGTAACCGGCATATTGGAAAATGTAAAAGTTCCTTCCATCCAGGACGCATTTCCAAACTGATCACTTTCAGATTTTTCCAAATTCCTGGTAACCGAAGAATAGCTGACTGATTCTCCGGGATTCATAACAATTCGATCGGAGTTTCCTCTTTGCCCGGAAATTTGGTCCTTTTCCAAAAGGTCCAGAACCACCTGCCCCTCCTGCAGAAAAACATCGGTTTTGGCCGTCCTGCTTTTCACATTAAAAGATGTACCCACGACCTGAATCGTCAAATCCTCTGTACGTACATCAAATCCCGTCTTTCCCCCGGTCGTAGCATCATGTATGGAGGCTACCTTAAAAAAAGCCTCTCCCCTGAGTTCCACCACCCTATGCCCCGATTCCATCCAATCCCGCTTCCATTTCAATTGAGAATTGGCGTTGAGGGTAACCTGGCTGCCGTCGTCAAGAACCACTTTTTCCACCTGACCAAATCCGGTGGAGTATATCTGGTATTCCTCATTCCCAAATCCCATGTAGACGAGTAAAGACAATCCGATTATCACCAGAACACAGGCAGCCGCTGCCCATCTATATCGACGATTTCGCCTGGCCATCATCAACTTTCGTTCGGTAGCCAGCTTTTTTTTCCATACCAGGGCTACATCCTGCCATTCGAGAGGGGATGAGACATGCGTTACACCCTGGTCTGTCCAGTCATCACCCATACGCTCCTTCAGGATCTCGAGATTTTCGGGGTTTTGCAGAAGTTCAAAGAATTCATCAATGTCGGCTTCCGAAGCCGATGACTCTTTAAACTTTTCATACAATTTTTTAATATGGTCTATGCGTGCACCCATGGAAATATACCTGTCATTTGTTATTGAAACGTTTGGGGCTTTGGTTTGGACTAATTAATTTTAAAAATATTTTTGAAGGGTAAATGTGAGTGGGATAAAAACGCAATGTGCACATTACCCCAGTAAATCTGTGATTTACCAAATACTTAAACCATGCACCATCCAGGAAAAAGAATGCTCCAAGGAATCACTGCTGAATTGTGAAAATGGTTCTCTTCCAGAATGCTGCAATACATAGGATTTCAGGCAACCACTCTATTAACGCCAAGACAGTATGACATTTTGGTTTGAAGGCTGAACAGATAGCAACGGACAATTATAGGAATAGGACAGATAGAGGCAAACCGAATTTACAGGTAATAAGACTGATTATCTGGCTGCAACTTCAAGGTCGTTGAAAAGAGATCAATCTACACTCCCACCCTTTATTAACATTTATTTAACATTACAAAGTACCAGCGCGCTCAAGAAGCACCCTGGAATTATTCCAACAATAATTTGGGAATTCATTAACCCCGATTAACACAATCTAAAGATATGTTTTATATTTAGCTCGACGTAGCATATGCTTACGATGCTACTACACTGATTAACGGGATTTATAACATGCATGCGGAATCAATTTTTAATGAATACAACGACAAGGTATTTGGGTTTGTACTCCACAATGTGAAGGACTACGCCCTGGCCAAGGATATTACCCAGGATGTGTTTTTGAAGGTCTGTCTCAATGAATCCCGTATCAAAGAAATTCACGACGTCAGCAATTACATATTCCTCATCACCCGCAATACCCTGATTGATCATTTCAGGAAAGCCGCCCACGACAAAAAATACAGAAAAACACTCAAAGAAAAGTGG
>CAYRRD010000102.1:0-4531 GCA_964426625.1 uncultured Saprospiraceae bacterium
AATTCGTGTCATGGTATTTATTTCATCAAGTTCAGAAATTATAACACTTTATTGGATCGAAAACATATGGGTCAGAGATTTAATTGATCATTGATATGCACTCAACTTTTACTTTGCCTCTCGTGTTACGTTGGCACGACATCTGCTCAACCAATTAAAAATTGCTTTTCTATGTCAGATCCACATGCAGATCCCATTTTCCTTTCCCACTGCGGGCTAAGTCCATTATATCCAGGGTCCAGAAACGTGATGAATGAATTGATCAACGTTCATACCCGGTATGGAGACCGGCTATTCAAAGACCATTATATTCAGGAACTTGATTTGTCCAAGAAACTTTTTGCTCAATATCTGCATACGGAACCTGAGAATATGGCATTGGTACGGAATACCACCGAAGCAATGTCTATGATTGCCAATGGGTACCCCTGGGAGTCAGGTGATGAAATTGTGTTGTACGTTCACGAATATCCCGCCAATTATTATCCGTGGATCAATCTTATAAAAACCAGGGGGGTGCAGGTTAAAGTTTTAGGTAATCATGTAGTCCATGGTGGGGTTCCCTCTCACCTTCCGGGCAGATGGATCTGGGAGGATTTGGAATCTCAGGTTAGCTCCAGAACTCGGATGATCGTCATGAGCCATGTCCAGTTTGTGACAGGTTTCGCAGCTGACCTGGCGCGGTTGGGCCAATTTTGTCAGGATCGGGACATCGAATTAGTGGTGGATGGGGCTCAAAGTTTGGGTGCCTTGCCTATTGATGTGGAAAGTTATCGGATATCCGGGCTTTCCGGATCGGGTTGGAAATGGCTCCGGGGACCGATGGGTGTATCTCCTTTTTTTACCAGTCCGGCTTTTCGCGAAAAAATAGCTTTGACCGTGGTGGGTGCGGAAACTATGGTCCAGGGTACAGATTTTCTCAATCATGACTGGGATCCGCATCGATCGGCCCGACGATATGAATATGCAACTACGCCGATCTATCAGGTGGCAGGCCTCAATAGAGCCGTGCAAGAAATTTTTCTGGTATGGGAAGCGTGGGACCTATTCCATCATCTGTTGCATTTGCAGGATCATTTTCTTCATCATCTGCATAGGAGGGAATTTATTCCCTTACTGTGGCCGAAGGAACATCGGTCTGGAATTCTTAGCTTGTATCATCCGAGGGCTGAGGAGGTAGTCGATTATTTGGACAAAAAGGGAATTGTAGTTTCTGCCCGTGGGGGATTTATGCGGGTTGCACCACATTATTACAACACAGAAGCTGAAATGGAATACCTGGCGCAATGTCTGAATAATTTTGCTGGTTAACTCAACCTCCTTATCATGGTATTTAGTGTCGGATGGGGTTACTATACAGGTTCGGGGGTTGCAATGTTACCTTTGGTTAAAATGATCTGCACATCTGTATATTCATCATTCACTTATCCTGGGACGTTCTGGAATCTGCAATTACTCAGTTTAAGCTCTATAATACATTGCCGTTTTATGAAATCTTATTGAGAATTCATAAGATTTTTATACTGGCGTTGCCATTCCACTATTTCGACTGGAATCGACAAGCCAGATACAATACGTTGCTGGGGTATTCTTCGAATATCAAAAGGTTCGTCCGGGTTGGAGAATTTGATATACCGATCCAGAGTAAGCAGACAACGGGAGGTAAGAATATGTATTCGATCGAAAAAATGCTCCCTGTGAATGTCCTCATCCGGAATGTTATTCCAGGACTGTAACACCTGGGCGAGCTGATCCATGATTATTTGTTTGATCTCATGAAGTGACAGTCGGCTGGACATGATCGTAATTTCTCCTGCCGCAAGATCTCTTACAGCATCATTGACATCGTTGATTAACTGGAACAAACCACCCAAATCAAAAAGAAATTCTCTTTCTTCTTCCTGAATCGGTCGATGTATGCAGCTGCGGTAAAACAATACAGCATTACCGCCTTTTTCCCTGGTAATTTGAAGCATATCTTTGAGAGATAGGTCTGGATTGCGTTGTTGAGCTGTTTTTTTTTGGGCTTTCATGATACCCTGTATTGCATCTTCGAGTGTGCGTCTGTACCCTGTAAAATGCTCGTAAATCTCTTTGTACAAATACTGGCACAAATGCTCCTGGATATAATCAGTGGAAATTATGTAATCCGGTTCATCCATCAGATGCAGGATGCGGTCGATTGGTAAATTTATCGTGTCAAAGAGGTCATCAAAAAGGCCTGTAACAAGAGCCTGAGCAGTGATTACTTTCCGGTGTTGTGAGCTGATGGCTAAATTGTGAAGACGGAACAAAGCATCGTGGATGATCATAGGGACCAGTACACCATATTGGTACTGATATCTGCTCCATGACAATTCCCTCCATTCTTCTCTGTAATGTCCGGGTAAATCACGGTGCATCCTGTCTTGTAGCCGGATAGTGTCCCACCATTGTCGGAGGCTGTCAGCTAAGAGTGGAATTACCATATTGTTTTAGCTTTCTCAGACCAAAAATAGTAATTTTATTATTCCGAAAAATTTTACTTCTGCCCGGAGTTTTACGAATTACGGATTTTGTACGGATGAAATTTCCCCCAATAAGTTAAAATGGGAAGTATCGTTAGCGATTGCTCCAGGGTCCTTTTCTAGTCGTAACAAGACAATTGAGAATTCTGAGCCTGAGTATTATCCGTGCGGGTGTTCGTGGAGGTGGTGTGTTCCCATCGCAATCAATATCCAGCTATTACGAGGAACAGGAGAATCTGGTGTATTTGTCTGGAGCTGCTCTCTTCGGACTCACATGTTTAATATTTTTGAAGAAATTAGTTTAATTCCCAATTCGGCCCAGATGGGTATTTTTGAAATCATCGGGAAATTTTAATCCATAACCAAAGATCCGGTCCATTGCGGCATGGCCGAAAATGATTATCCCTGCTAATAGTAGTACTGGTTGACCCATCCATATTCCAATTCCGTATATCAACACGCCGAGACCCTTGTGGTGAAAGAAGTTGTATATGCGCGACCCTGTTTGGGTATTGTGGATATACCCCGCCATTGAAATGTCGGGTAGAAGAATAAATAGTGGGAAGACCCACCAGGAATAGGGGAGGCTGGAAAACAATAAAATGGCCAGGATAAATTGCCCTACTTCTTCCAGACGAAGTAATTTGTGCATGTTTGAATTTATCCGTTGATTGTTCGTTGTCATAGGAGTTAAATTTAAGGAAGATGGGATGATTTGTTGTCTGGCTCGTACTATCTGTTTTCACTTTCTTCTTCTTGTCCTTTTGCGATCATCTCCCGGATTTCCAGTTCCTCTTCCTCCTCGATTGGTTCCTTGTGTCCCGCAGACGGTGGATGATTCTCGAGGATGTGAAAGGTACATCCGATAGGGAAATGGTCTGATCCCACAGAAGGATATCGAAATAATTTGTCGATAGCGATATCGCTACTATGAAAAAGCAGATCCAAAGGTACCCGAAAGAACCAGTACCGTGTATGAAATGATGATAGGATTTTTCTACCTATCCGGGCATCTATCAAGTTGCTGGATTTTCGGAACAATACGGAAGATCGTGCCCAGGCTACATTATTGAAATCTCCGGCTACGATGGTTGACATCTGGATTTCTTGAATCCTCTTAGCTGCTGATAAAAGATCACCATCTCTTTCGAGGGAATTCTCTTCTTCGGTGGGGCTGGGGGGTGGGGGGTGCAAACCGAAAAATACAAACCTATACCCGTCTTCCGTATGGAGTTCCGCTTCGATACTGGGTACATCATCCGCTACAAAAAAGTGGATTTGGAACCGATGGATTTTAATTTGGGAATAGAAGTGCATGCCATAGGTGTTATCCAGGGTAACCTTTACGGTGTGGGGATATGATTTTTCCAGTATTTTCATCGACTGCTCCCACTCGTGGTTGCTTTCCATGGTGAGAAATATATGTGGGTTTTCTTTGATGATGAACTCCCTAAAGCGGTCGTACTGATCATTCTGTTGTTCCACGTTGCAAAACACCAATTTAATAGGCATAGATCCACCTGATGTAACTTTTACACCATACCTCCGGTGGAGCGGTGTGAAGGGAAAAAGCAGTGCCGCGTGGTATATCATGAGAACAATCTGGGGGAATTGAAAACACCACAGCCAGGGGTTGGATTGGATATTTAAAAATGTTATAGCGATAATAAGGACCTGACTTATCAATAGTTGTTGTTTCAGAAATTCGGGTGCCCGGAACACCCAGTGATGATGTGAGATGAAGGGGAGAACACTTAAAAGAATAAGAATTCCCGAAAAAATGGCCAGGACTACCGGCATATTCTTGCGTTTTTATAGCCCACTTGCAACAGTAGTGGCACGCTATATTGAATTAAATTACATGAATCTTCGTCTTTCAACAAGATAGGTATTTTGGATGTATCTTCCAATCAAACAATCAATCGATTTACGATTGACGGATGGGAGTGGAATTGGGAAGTTTTGATCGTAGGTGTGCTGTCTGGGAACCCCAAACCTCCTGCTTTGGGAAAAGAAAATGAGGT
>CAYRRD010000102.1:4631-10280 GCA_964426625.1 uncultured Saprospiraceae bacterium
GCTGTCTGGGAACCCCAAAGCTCCTGCTTTGGGAAAAGAAATCGAGGTGTTTTCTTGAGTTTATGCCATAGGGAGGCATGGCCGTGGGGCTCTCGCCGGGTAGGATATAGGAATACACAACTCGGTGAGAACCATTATCATTTGATACCCAGGAATAAGGACCTGCCCCTCAAACAGATAGGCCGCTTCAGGCCTATCCCAAACTGCCTTTGGTCCCCCATTGGACCAAAGGCCAAACGTCCCCAGCGAAGCTGGCGGACACAAACTTCATCCTGGCCGAAAGCCAGGATGAATACTTTTTCGTATTTTCGTTACTGAAAACCAAAAATTCTAATCATGCATACCTTTCCCCTATTGTCTTTGATCATCCTGGTGTGTTGTGTTGCTTCTTGTACTGATGCTAACCACAATACCCGGGGCAAGTACCCCACGTTCGATGGTAAGTACCCGGTAACCGCAAAGGAAGATATAGTGGATACCCTACATGGCACCGCAGTACCGGATCCATATCGATGGCTGGAGGTGGATACTGCTGCCCGGGTCGAAGCTTGGGTGGACGAACAAAACGAAGAGACTTTTTCATATTTACACGCTGTCCCATTCCGCGATAAAATCATGGCGAGGTATGGTGAGCTTTTCAATTATGCCAAATATGGTATTCCCTGGCAGGTAGGAAAATATTTGATTTACTCTAAAAATGATGGATTACAGAACCAACCAGTTATTTACATCATAGAACAGGGCAAGGATTTGCGGGAAGCCGATGTGCTAATCGATCCAAATAGTTGGTCAGAATCCGGCACTACCGCTATATCTTTGATCGGCTCATCCCAGGACGATCGATTCATGGCATTTTTGATCCAGGAAGCTGGTTCCGATTGGGGTGCCATTCAGGTGATCGATTTAAGTACCAAAGAAATATTGTCGGATAAATTGGAATGGGTTAAATTTTCCGGTGCTGCGTGGCATAAGGATGGTTTTTTCTACAGCAGGTATCCGGAGCCCCAGCCCGGCATGGAGTTGAGTGATCAAAACAGTTTTCATAGTGTATATTATCACCAATTGGGTCAGGAACAGTATGAAGATGAATTAATATATATGGATGAAGATGCGCCCAAAATGTATCATAATGTATCGGTGACCGAGGATGGATCTTACCTGGTAATGTACAAGGCAAGTGGGACCGATGGGTTCGAAACCTGGTTCCGAAGTTTGAAAGGGTCGGGTCGTGATTTTCAACCACTATTTACAGGTTTTACCAATAAGAATTCTGTAATTGATCATCGGGGAGGATATTTCTATGTCCATACAGATGTGGAAGCCCCCAATTATCGGCTGGTGAGAATTCCGGTCGATAACGTGGAACAGGAACATTGGGAGAACCTGATCCCTGGAAAGGAGTTCCTGCTCGAATCCGTGAGCTCAGTAGGTGATATCCTCTTTGCTACCTATCTTGAGAATGCAACCCATCAGGTCTACGCTTTCAATCATGAAGGGGAAGAGCAGGGAAAGGTTGAACTGCCCGGCACCGGATCGGTGGGAGGTTTTCGCGGGGATAAGAATAGCAAAGAGGTGTATTATGCCTTTACATCATTCACCTATCCCACCACCATTTTTAAATATGATTTGGAGAGTCGCACTTCCGATGTGGTATTTCCTCCCGATCTCGACTTCAATCCGGAAGATTATATAGAGAAGCAGGTATGGTACAAGAGCAAGGACGGAACACCAGTTTCCATGTTTATTGTACACAAAAAAGGTCTGAAAATGGATGGTCAGAATCCCACCTTGCTTTATGGATATGGTGGTTTTAATATCAGCATGGGGCCTTCATTTTCAACATCTACTCTCATTCTGCTGGAAAAAGGTGGCGTGTACGCTATGCCCAATTTGCGAGGTGGTGGAGAGTATGGAGAAGATTGGCATCGTCAGGGTATGTTGGAAAACAAACAAAACGTCTTCGATGATTTTATCGCAGCTGCAGAATACCTTATTGATGAAGGGTACACTTCTTCTGAGAAATTGGCCATATCGGGACGCTCAAATGGAGGTTTGCTCGTCGGTGCTTGTATGACCCAGCGACCAGAGTTGTTTCAGGTTGCTTTTCCCGGGGTAGGCGTATTGGACATGTTGCGTTTCCATAAATTCACAATCGGCTGGGGTTGGGTTCCCGAATACGGAAGCAGCGAAGATCCGGAACAGTTTAAGTTTTTATATGCCTATTCACCCTACCACAATTTGCGTACCGGGACTCACTATCCGGCTACCCTCATCACCACAGCTGACCATGATGACAGGGTAGTGCCCGCGCACAGTTTTAAATTTGCCGCGCGTTTGCAGGAGGTGCAAAGTGGCTCTGCTCCGGTTCTCATCCGAATTGATAAGGAAGCGGGACACGGTGCAGGCAAACCCACTTCGAAAGTGATTGAGGAACAAGCCGATTTCTGGTCGTTTTTCTTTTACAACATGAATGAGGAGTATTAATTCAATGAACCTGAATGGGGCCTACTGGTACGCTGTCAAGACAAAAACATTAATTTCATTCGGGATCTTTTAAGCCAGATCATCGTTGCTTCTCAATCATAGAACTCCGGCTATACTCATTCGAATCCCCTTGATCTGACTCAAATTATCGTCGAATGATTCTTAAATCTTTATCCTGACAGAGTACTATACCCGACACGCTTGAATTTGACCGGTATCTCTGGGGAAAAAAGGCCGCTATCATCATCAGAAAGCCACGACGTAACCCCGGCTATGCCTGCCAACCCAACCGAAAAAGGTATTTTTCGGTTCCTCATCGGTCGTACGTGGGTCCGATCGATCCCGTCAAAAAAATTGACGGGATTATATTCGTCATCTTCGATATTGACCATTTTTCCTACAGATCTAACCGGTCAATCTAAAACGTCCCGGATAAGCCAGGTTAATAGGTTTGACAAACTTTAAAAAGATGGCTTTAGTAAATTGAATTACTGGAGTACTTTACAATAGTTTCAGGTAAGATTTGATAGAAGTTTGTCAAACCTTAGGATTGCTGGAGTACGCGATAATGACTTCAGGTAAGCGGAGCTGGAAATAAATCAAACCCTGCTTGATTTCCACATTAATTGGATTACAAGTGGATGGCCAATTGTTGTCGAATCATTCTTGGGAGTTCTGTTTCTGCCAGTACTTCTCCGGTTTCTTCATCCACGGTTTCAATCACCTTTTTCTGCTTCAGCATTTTCTCTCTTGCCTTTCTCTGTTTGGTCAGGATATCAATTTGTCGTTGCAATTCCGACCAGGTAGCATCTATGGAAAAGTCACATTGTATTTTTTGTTGAATGCGTACCTGGGCGTCATGGTACTTGAACATATTGTTCCCGGTTTCTGCAGCTTTGGTGAGTACAGAATTTTTCAGTTCATTGATCAATGCTTTGAGATAAGTTTCGTATCGCTTGAGTTCGATATACACTTTGATCAGATCGTATTTCACTGTCGATGATTTCTCTTCTATTTTCCCTGGCCAGATTTTCGATATTGATTTTATTGAGACTTCGGTCGGTTGTCCCCACATTTTGCACGATAATTCTTCCCCATTTCCAATTATTTTAATTTACATCAAATCTAAGGGTGGATAAATTGCGAAAAAAATCACGCTTCACGAAGGGATTTTAAAAAATTCCTTACATCGCTATACGTAATTACCTTGTCTGAAAAATATTCAATTGCCCGGTCGATTTCCTGGGAATTAGCTTCCAGGTGGTTGAGGATATTGATCAGGTGCATTTTCATGTGTCCTTTCTGAATGCCGGTGGTGACCAGTGATCGCACAGCAGCAAAGTTTTGGGCAAGGCCTGCCACTGCGATAATTTCCATCAGTTCTGGTGCAGAAGGATTACCGAGCAATTCCAAAGACCGACGAGCCAGGGGGTGGATGTGAGTGAGGCCTCCCACAGTACCTATAGCCACAGGGAGGGTGAGTTCGAGTTCGAAAATTCCATCCTCCACGGTGCAGGTGGTTAATCCACGGTATTGTCCGTCCCGGGCTGCGTAAGCATGTCCGGCCGCTTCAATCGCTCTGAAATCATTTCCCGTAGCCAGAACCACGGCATCTACTCCATTGAAAATACCTTTATTGTGGGTGGTCGCACGAAAGACGTCCATCCGCGCGATATCCACCGCTTTTTTGAACCGGACTGCAAACTGTTCGCCTGTAATGTCGGATTGATTCAGCTCTTCGATGGAACATCGGACGCTGGCACGCACTGTACATTGTGGGGTATAATTAGAAAGGATCGACATAAGGACGTCGGGAAGTTCACAGTTGGTTCCCAGCCACTGGGTAAACAGGTCATCCAGTTTGGATGCAAAATTTTCCAAAACGGAGTTAATGTAATTAGCTCCCATAGAATCACAGGTTTCAAATTCGATCAGGAATTGGTAATATTCCGGATCTTCCTCGAAGGATCGGATCTGCAGGGATTTTAGCCCACCTCCTCTCCGATTCATGTTTTCTGAGAGGTAGGTGGAATGAAATTTTAGCGATTCAAAAATTTCATTTTCCTTTGCCAATAATTTCATTCTTTCCCCATTCCAATTGAAGTGGATCTGGCCCACTTTGCGTGTGTTCAAGACTTTGGCCTGGAATCCACCACGATGCATCCAAAATTTAGCAGCATTGCAAGCTGCGGCCACGACCGAACTTTCTTCGATGACCATGGGAATGGTGTACGATTTTTCGTTGATCACAAAATTTGGGGCCACCCCATAAGGCAAAATAAAATTGCTGATGGTATTTTCTGAAATACGGTCGTATATCCGTTGTTGATCTGTGTTTTTCAGCCAGTAACTTTGATATTCCGACATAGCCTCTTCAGGATGATCGAATCCGTGTTCGGCTACCCATTCCAACTTTCCGGCCTTACTCCGTTTCGAAAATCCGTTGACCATCATGTTCTTCTTCATCCTGGGATCACTCATTTTTAAGTACGAGGTAATTTTGACATAAAGCCCATCCTCGATGCAGATAGTCGACGTATTCGTCCAGGGCTTCGTACGATATCAGCGCCCGTTTTAGGAATGCGGAAGCCTGACCGATCAGGGAAGGAAATCGGGATTTTTCATGGAGGTAATATCCATCCAGAAAACCCTTCATACCCCCGGATATAATAAGGGCTTTATCCGGGTAATGTTCGCCATTCTTTTGTAATAGGTCATTGGTCAGATCGACCATTTCTTCTGCTGAATGACCGATGCGGGTCAATCCATCATACACCTCCCGCCGGGTCTGATCCGATCGCAGCAGTTCCACCAGCGTGAAATTGGTTCCTCCATTGGCTGCAAAATCAACGGCTGCCAGGGGGAGCCGTAACAGAGCATCCAGGCTGGCTTTGCCCATACCTTGTCCTACCTCCTTTACAATCACGGGAAACGGGCAATCCTCGAGGAGGCGGGAAAGTGTTTCCAAAGGTGGTGCTTCGATCCTGTCGCCTTCAGGTTGCATCCATTCCTGCCAGGGATTGACGTGAACGATAAGGCCATCGGCGTGGAGTCGGTGGATCAGTTCCAGCCACTGATCCATACGATCTTCCCGGATCGCCTCTTCGAGCTGGGCGATGCCGATATTGGCAAAAAAAGCGACGTCGTTGCCCAGGATGGGGCGGA
>CAYRRD010000103.1:0-1172 GCA_964426625.1 uncultured Saprospiraceae bacterium
CCGATATTGGAGGTTATCGAGCTAAATCCGGTTAGTTGGGGCAGGGATAATGCCCATATCAGGTCCGTGGTTGTGGAATTGTAATAGTCCACATTAGCTACCAATCTGCTATTGAAAAGATCAAAGTCGACACCCAGGTTGTAGGAGGTTGTTTTTTCCCATGTCAGATCATTGTTCGCCAGAGAAGTTACACTTTGACCAAGTACAGGTTGACCTTCAAAAACGTATTCATTGGATCGTGATACACGGGCAATGCTGGAATATCTATTTACAGTATTGCCATTGACGCCAAAGCTAGCCCTTAACTTGGCATAGTTTATTACTGTGTTGTTGTTCCAGAAATTCTCTCCTGAAATAATCCAGGCCAGGCCCACCGATGGAAACAAGGCAATCTTATGGTTCTTAGAAAATCCACTGAAGCCATCTCTGCGAATGGTCCCGGTAAACAGATATTTATTCCGGTAATTATAACTTGCACGGGCCATCTGATAAATGTATTGTTCCTGGTACCCTGATGAACTTATGGTTTGGTTGCCCGCAGTTTCAAGGGCATAATAATTTAGCGTCAGGTCTGTAAAATTGGTACCGTCAGCCATGAAACCGTAACCTTCTCTTTTTTCGATACCTGAAAGTAGTGTGGCGTTGATCTGGTGATTGCCCAGTTGAGTGGTGAAATTGAGTATATTATCGAAAATTATTCCATTGTAATCCGAGTATGAACCATAGGCTCTGCCGGCGCCACCCTGGATATACTCATTGGAATATACATGTGGATAACTACTGTAATCAAAACTGTAATTTGCTGTGTAGGTAAGATTTTTAACCCATGGTACTTTGACAATTGCAAAGGCTTTGGTCATCAAATGACTCCGAATATTACGCTCCTCCGATGCCCCGTAAATAAAGGGATTGAGCGTAATCCCGTCGGGGTACAACTCATACTCTCCCTCTTCCGCGTTCCCTATAAAAGGTGTATTCAAGGGGTTCATAAAGGCGATCGTGGAAAATGAAGGAGAATCTCCCGAAAAATCAGCAAAGCTCAGGAAGGAATTTGTGCCGATAGTCAGCCAATTCGTGATGTCATAATTGAGATTGATCCGTCCAGATTTACGGTTATAAATATCGTTGATCACCCATCCCTTTTGCTTGTTATAATTGAAAGACAACATATA
>CAYRRD010000103.1:1272-10085 GCA_964426625.1 uncultured Saprospiraceae bacterium
ATGATAATTACGCCATTGGCGGCTTGCGCACCATAGACCGCTTTGCTGCTTGCGTCTTTAAGAATATCCACAGATTCCACGTCGCTTGGATTAATATCTCCGATATTACCCCGATACACCATTCCATCGAGTACAATCAAAGGGGATGTACCCCCACTTAATGTGTTTTGCCCTCTGATCTGAAGTTGAGGTTCACTTCCTGTAGTGAATGTTTTTCCCACGCTAAGTCCGGGTGCAATCCCTGAAAGGGACTGTAGAATATTTGTATTCGGTGCTCCTTCAAACAAACCTATATTTACTCTTTGGACCGAACCAGTAAGATCCGATTTCTTTTGGGTTCCATATCCCACTACGACCACTTCATCCAGAGTTTGGACATCTTCCAGTAAGATGATGCGTATATTTTGCTGGGAACCCACTGGAATTTCCTGGGTGATATACCCCACGTAGGACACTACCAAAACGTCATTTTCATCCACGTCCTCCAGGGTGAAATAGCCATCTAAATCCGAGGCCGTACCTCTATTGGTTCCTTTAATAATTAGATTGACACCTACAAGGGGCTCACCGAATTGATCCATTACACGGCCACTCAGGTTATATACCAGGCGTTTGTCAAAGAGCGCCCTGGTCGGCAGCGTTTGAAGAGGAGAAACCGGGGGAATGGCTTTCAGACGCATGGTTTCCTTTTCTGTATCGATGATCCTGTTCAGATGTTCGATCATCTTTTCCAGTGACTTTATTCCCTCCGCGTTGTTTCGATAAAGAACCACATATCTATTTTCCAGAATGGTAAACTTCAGTTCGGTTTCCTGTAAAGCGTATTCCAACACAAGGTTGATTTCTCTCATCTCAGGATCAGGCACTTCCACTTCAACCGATTCCACAATCCTGCGGTCGTAGGTGAATAGAACATTATACCGCTCTTCCCATTTACGGATCAACTTGACTAAAGACTCTTTCTGTAAATATTTAGGGTAGGGATTTTTATTGAAATTATCCGCATATACCACCCTGGGGTTTGTCAGACATAGGCATAGTACACCTATGACCAACAGTATTCCACTGTTGAGAATTTTACTCATTTTCACATTATTTGCTGAATATTATTTAATGATTAATCCACATATTGATTCGTAATCCTTACTATCCTTCCATCTTCTTCCAGTTCCACTGATAATGACAATTCCAGTGCACTTTTCATCAATTCCCAATTGGCATAAGGAACACCGACATCCATGGGAATGCTGAGTAGTGAAGTATCCTGAACAACAAATTGCTTTCCGTATATACCTCCCAATCGGATCAGAATATGTTCCAGGGGTTGATTCCTGAATTTCAACTCTCCCTCGGTCCACGATGCAGCTTCGTTTTTCTGAACCTGTGTATATTTCTCGACCTGATCACTTTTGGTTCGCTTGATGATTCGATCCCCGTGTGTCAGGATAAGCGATGTATCCTCGCCCAGGGCGGATGCAAGTCCCAGTTTTATCTTACCAGTATGCAGATATACATCCGTTCCCAATATATCCTCCCGTACGTTGAACGAGGTTCCCAGTACCTGAATGGTAGCCGATGGAGTAGTCACATTCAAAGGTATATCTTTCATATGCTCGATCTCAAAAAAAGCTTCCCCAGACATTTCAATTTCACGTATCTTATCTCTCTGCCAGTTTTTATCCCACCGAATGCGTGAATTGGCATTCAACAAAATCTGACTTTGATCCGACAAAACAACCTGAAGTGTTTCTCCATTTCCAGTAGAATATTCCTGCCAGCCCAAATCCCGATTCAAATACCAAATTGAAATGGCCGCAAAAAGGGCCAGTGAGGCAGCTGCCATCCATGCGGTCCTGATCAAATTAGAACGTCGATCCGTGTTTAAAGAATAAATTTTGGTCCTTGTGAAGGGGTGTATCTCCTGAATATCCTGCCAATCCGTTTTTAAGGAATCTTCGATCCACAACTCCACTTTTTCATTACCAGCCAATTCCAACAATTCATTCAGTTCTGAATCTGATATGGTGTTCAGAGTGTATTTCTCGTACAGCTCCTGGAAGCGTTTGCTTTTTCCGCTATTTTTATTCATGTACAATTAACTTTCATAGGCAAAATCATTAATAGCTGTTTTTGCCAAATAATTATTGGGTAGACGTAGAGATTCGGGAAATGTCCCAGTGTATTTAGATTTTTTTTTAAAATTTTTATCCTTTACCTTTGAACCCGGGTCAAATTTCGCATTCAAAATAAAATCAAGGATAGTATGCCAGGATGCGAAGTTCATAGGGATCCATTCGAAGATTAGTTCTGACATGAATGGAGACAGATAGTCCAATTTGATCATGGATAGCCAGAATTGGCTTGATCCGCGCATTTTAAATATAGAATCTGATAAAAATCAATCGTTATACCGAGCACACGATGGATGGAATAGAAGAAATTCTGAAAATTTATGAAAAACGAATCTATGCGTTTTTTCTAAAGCACATCAAAATGCCAGCTACGGCTGAAGATCTGACCCAGGATGTGTTGATGAAAATATGGATACGGCGGAAGAGTCTGGAAAATATCCAGAATTTGGATAGTTACGTATTTAGTATGGCCAAAAATCATGTAATCGATCATCTCAGAAAAGCCAAAACGGACAGACAATATAAAGATGCATTGCAAAGAGAAATTGCTGTACAACAGCCCCTCGCCCTGGACAAGATTATTTATAGTGATTATAAGGTTATCCTTGATAAATTATTAAACGATCTGCCTCCCCGACAAAAAGAGATATTTCTGTTAAGCCGAATGAAGGGATTGAGTCACGACGAAATCGCTGATCAATTGAACATCTCGACCAAGACCGTTCGCAATCACCTGTTTCTCGCTATGAAACACATCCGCAGTCATATGAATACCGACACCATCGGTGTGGTTGGAATGTTGGCGTATCTTCTCTGAGATGAAGGGCCACCTGCATTTTACGGATTATGAAAATCAAATACCAGACGAATGGGTTCAAAAACATCTCCGGTACGCCAGGAATGACGATTGGGCATAGCAGAGGGACCCAACCTCCCCAGACTCTGAAACTTGGTGCCTATCGCTGAAATATAATGAAGAAAGGAAATGTCTCCTTCCGGATAAACCGTGTGAGCTCCGCTTCCGGGAGCAGCAGGTGCCTCAGGAGTATAGATTTTCAGGAAAACATTTGGGGTGGAACAAAATACCTTGAAATTGGATTCTGCCGTCTCAAATTCAGCCCAGTACAGATTGGCATGGTATCCTTTGAACTCGGGATAGATCAGTGATTCATAAGATTCTCCGGTCACGGTATTGTTGTATTCTTTTTCCCATACGTCGAAAGTCACTCCTTCCATCCGGTTTTTGTACACCCTGTATGGACCATCTCCCATCCATCGTACTCCATGCATCATTTCTTCAGGGTAATTGAAGGAGATACCGAGAAAATCAATGCTGTCCTGATTGTGCATCAAAGCATCGATTCGGAGCTCCAGCAGTCCATTTCGCCTTACCACCCAGTCGAACGTTTTTGGATAGTGATCGAAGGTGCCACGTATCACGACACTGCCATCTTCATTCTGACCCCAGTGAACCTCACCGGGCTGATTGGGAGTAGGTTTGTACCCCACAGGGACAGGACCACCACTGAATGAAATATCCTTCTGACCATTCTGAATATTTTTTAAAGTCCCGTCCTCGAGGTCAAATCGGTAAATTAGATTTCCAACTTTGACTGTGAGCTCCCCGCCGGATGCTTCAGTATGGATATCTTGTTGTGGGTACGGTGCGGTCGATAGGACTTTGGGAATGTAATTTTCAGGACGCTGCACGGGCCATCTCCAGGTGTAAATTTCTCTGTTGTGGGGATCCGTTGCTTTCAGCACAAGGATGTCACCATCCATAAAGTCCGGTGGAAGGGGGATGTTGATTTTTCCTGATAATCCAGGGTCGATATCCGGTCCATCAATCGTCCCCGCAGCCAAGGTCTGATTATCGGTATGGTATGGAGTTGCTTTCTTCTCCAGCCGCCACTCAAACCGACATTCCTGAAGATTGGTATAGATGAATTCATTCCGAACCACGATTCCTCCATCAAAACGATCATGAATAACAAACGGATTTATTTGAACCGGTGCCCACACCTCCCTTACGGTATAAAAGCTCCCTTCCTTTTCACCATGGGGCCCCACAATACCATCCGGAGCGTGATTGCCATCACTGTCATAAGATTGGGTGTCATCGCGCCATAAGGCCTCGTCCCTCAAGTTCCATAAAAAGCCCCCCGCATTGACCGGGCTTCGCCTGGCGGCTTCCCAGTAGTCGTACAGATTGGCACCATGTCCCCCGTCGTATAAACCGTGAAGCAACTCGGTGGGGAAAAATATTTGATCACCGTGCACCAACCTCGAATGCAGTTCAGGGTAGGAGGGATAGTGCCGGCTGTCTGTATTGTTGCGTCTCAGCCAGGGAAAAATGACCGGTCTTTTTTGAAAATCGAATTCATGAAACCATTTTTCGTTGGGAAATTTCCAGCCCCCCTCGTTTCCAAAATTCCAGATGATGACACTGGGATGGTTTTCATCCCGCAATATCAATTGTTCAATCAACCTGGGACCCACCACGGTATCATAACCCTGCTGCCACCCGCCCAATTCATTCAGGACAAACACACCGAGTGAATCGCAAATCTCAAGAAACCGCTTGTCCGGAGGGTAGTGACTCATCCTCACCGCATTCATATTCATGTCTTTGATGAGATTGATATCCTCCAGGTGGTCCTTGTCGCTTAGGCATCTACCCGTATTGGGGTTGAAGGAATGTCGACACACCCCCTTCATTGCGATTTTTTTACCATTGACATAAATGCCGTCGTGAGGTATCAACTCCACGGTTCGGAAACCCAGTTTTTCCCGTTGTGTGAAAAGGACTTTACTATCCCGTAGTATATCCAGCTGCAAGGTATAAATATTGGGGTATTCGGGACTCCATAGTTCGATGTCCTCGTATCGAGTTGAGAGTCCATGTTGTAGAAGTCCGTCTGAAAGGGTAAATTTCTTTTTGTCGCCGATAAGGTTATTCCTTTGGTCATACAAGGTCAACATCAATTGAAATCCTTCAGAGGGTTGATTAAGAAAGGCTTGTAAATTCAGATTGCCATCGGCCCTGGCATCGATAGCAATTCGTTCGAGGTGTATATCTGGTAGCACTTCCAGATAAACCGGACGGTATATTCCTCCGAATATCCAATAATCGGCATACCGTTCCGCTTCATTGATGGATTCATTGTCGGAAAACTTGGAAACCTTGACTTCCAGGAGATTGTCACCTCCGTATTCGAGAAGGTTTGAAACATCGTACCTGAATCGGTAAAATCCGCCCTGGTGGGTGTCGCCAGCAGACTTTCCATTTATCCGAACCTCGGTATCGGTCATGGCTCCTTCGAATACGATTTTCACTCTTTTGTCGACCCAGGATTCCGGGACTGAAAAACGGTGCCTGTACAATCCGTATTCTTTACCATACCTGACATTTCCATTGCGGTGGTCATGGCCATAATTGTATGTCCCAAATCCCTCAGTCTCCCAATTGGAAGGGACTTTGATGGTGGACCAGGTACCGCTGTTTCGACCATCCGAACAATAAAAATCCCATTCGACCTGATCCTGACTACTTGTTCCGGATAAGTAGTGAATCATGGCTTCCTGACCAGAAAGTATAAGCATGGAAAGAGTAATTAAGCCGAAAACCGATATACATTTTCTCATAGGGTGGGTTTGGAAATGAAAATAAGTCCTAAAATATGGATTATCGGGAAGAATCCAAATTTGGCTCCCAATCAGCCAGAAATTGCACCAGAATTGGAGTTTTTGAATAGCCTCGGAATTTTTCCACTCTTTGAACCCATCTTTATTCTCGACCAATGCCACCCCTTAATCTACCAGCGAAGTAACTTTTTAACCATTGTAGGCGTCTTATTATCACTATTAACTACCAGCAAATTTTTTTATGATGAAACTTCTACAATTACACACCACAATCTGGTTGTGTCTAGTCACGACCGTAAACCTATTAAGCCAGAACTCTTATCTTGTCACCGGTGAATTGCAGGATGATTTAGGCCAGCCGATAGCCTACGCGAATGCGGTGATCTACAACGCTATTGATACCACAATAGCCAAAATGAACTACAGTGAGGACGACGGAAGTTTTGAAATCCGGGTTGATGGACCCGGAGAATACTTTTTGGAAGTAACCTACGTAGGACTGGCGAATTTCCGATCCACCCAATTTACCCTGGACGAAGCAAATCAGACCCGAAAATTTTCCACCATCACCCTGAATCCCCAGGGAGAAACCCTGGCCGAAGTCGTGGTTACCGCACGTAAACCATTACTAGAAGTAAAGCCTGATAAAATGGTTGTAAATGTGGCAGGTAGCATCAACGCAACAGGGAACAATGCGTTGGAACTTTTACGTAAATCTCCGGGTGTGATGGTCGATCAAAACGAGAACATCAGTCTTCTGGGGAAATCCGGAGTTCAGGTATATATCAATGGAAAAAGGTCTCCGCTAAGCGGTGATCAATTAGCGAATTACCTCAAATCGCTTCCGTCAGAAGACATTGATAATATTGAGCTGATTACCCAGCCGTCAGCCAGATATGATGCGGAAGGCAATGCGGGAATCATCAACATTGTACTCCGAAAAAATCAGAACGAGGGCTATAATGCCAACGTGGCCTTATCTTATTCTCAGGGTGAGCGGTCCAATTACAACGGATCGGTAAATGGTAACTATAAGAATGGACGGGTAAACGTTTATGGATCATTGAGTTATTACGACAATGATTATCTGAATACACAGGTGATCTATCGCAATCAAAACGGAATGGTTTTTGACCAGGACCTCAAAAGCTTGTCGAATGTCAATGGACTCAATTACCGGGGTGGGATAGATTACCAGCTTTCTGACCGAAGTACCTTGGGTGTGATGATCAACGGAAACAACAATGTATGGGATTGGGTCAAAGAATCGAAAGCCCTGATCCTGTCCCAAGGCTCGAATGTGGTGGATAGTATTTTGTGGTCGGATGGAGGTAACCACAGTTCAAACAACAACATGAATTACAACCTTAATTATCAATGGAAAGGATCCAATGACCAAACGTTGAACTTTGATGCCGATTATGGGTATTTTGGTCGGGATAATGAGCAGGATCAGCCCAATGTGTATACCGATGGAAGTGGGGAGGAGATCCTTCGGCGCAACGACTATTTTATAAAATCACCTTCCCGAATTGATATTTACACTTTAAAGTCAGACTATGAAAGACCATTTTTATCAGGCCAATTGAGTGGTGGATTGAAATGGTCAAAAGTCCTGACCGACAACAACTTCAATTTTTATGAAGTATACGGTGAGGAGAAGGTCCAGGACATGAACCGCTCCAATGACTTTACCTATGACGAACAGGTATATGCTGCATATCTGAGCTTTCAGCGAGCTTTTGAGAAGTGGAGTTTTCAGGGAGGGCTCAGGGCTGAACACAGCCGAACCCGGGGTTTGTTGGAAAGCCTGCAGGACATTGAACTCGATGATGTGAAGCGAAATTACACCGATTTGTTTCCTTCGATGGGTCTTACCTACAATCTCAATGACAAAAATGCGCTTCAACTTACCTATAGCCGCCGTATCAATCGACCGAATTACAGTTCATTGAATCCCTTTGAATTTCAACTTGACGAATTGACGTATGAGAAAGGAAATCCTTTTCTTACCCCTGAATATACGAACAAATTGCAGGTGAGTCATACCTGGAATCATTCCATAACAACCTCCCTGGGCTATTCCCATACACGTGACCTGATTACACAGATTATCGAAGTGGAAGAAGGAAATGCAGCTTATCAGACCCATCAGAATCTGGCAACCCAAAAGGACATATCCCTTGGGGTAAGTGGCTCGGTCCCCATCACAAGTTGGTGGTCGTCGTTCAGCAACCTCATGTATTATTATCGGGAAACCTATGGAGAGGTGAATCAGGGAAAAGAAGCCCGTTTGAATCTCAACTCTTTCACGGTTTATTCTCAGCATACTTTCACCTTGCCAGGGAAGATGTCTTTGGAGATCGACGGATATTACAATTCTCCCTCTTTGTGGGGCGGTCAGTTCGTCAGTGCCAGCCAGTGGGGGGTGAATGCCGGAGTCCAAAGGAAATTGTTTCAGGATAAGGCTACTCTGAAACTGGCATTCTCAGATCTGTTCAATTCCCAGGGATGGGAGTCCCGCAGCGAAGTGGGCGACTTTTATCTTTTCACCAAAGGAACCTGGGATAGTCAGAGAGTGCGACTTAGTTTTTCCTATACTCTGGGAAATACAGGTATAAAAGTCCGTCAACGCGCTACAGGACTTGAGGATGAAAAGAGCAGGGTGGGTAGTTAAGACCCGGAATTCTAAAAGCGAGATATATTATATTGAAAATTAATGAATTGGAAGCATTCATTTAAAGGGGAGTATCCAATCACGTACACCCCGGATGCAATCTATTGTTGATGTTTCAAATGCTGAATCCAGCCCGATTGGATCTTTGGAGAAAGATCAATTTCGGGCTGGAATTTTTTATTTTGAATACGCTCATTTTGAACTGTCTTGTCCGATGGTTTCACAATCTGTGTATGAAGACTTTACTTTGGTAGCTAAAATTAACCAGGGCCTACTCAGATTTAGGCATTTGACTGGATTGCAATATTTTATGATAAAAATTCAACGGTTAGTCCAGGGTTATTTCTGATTATCTGAAA
>CAYRRD010000104.1:0-10028 GCA_964426625.1 uncultured Saprospiraceae bacterium
TTCAAATTGACTTTATGAGGAATCCCCAACTACACTATGGTTACGCACCCGCCGACCCGTGGGAGTGAAAACCAAAGGGGAAAAGGATTGGCCATCTTCCTGGTGTGCAAAATTCAAGAAGTAAAATCCGTAGTGAATAGGAGATTGGCTTACCATGTATACGGGTTCCGTATATAGATGTCCTGTAATTTTTCCATTGAATCGCAAATTGGTCAGGGCACCAGGGTAAATATGGTAATCTATCGAACTGATCTTGTGCCGGTATTGGGTAATTCAATTTTAAATAAGGTACTAATACTTTTTGCTCCGCCTTGAGCAGTCTATAAATTTGATAACCATTGATCGCTGTATAATTTACCATTTACATAGAAGGTTTGGCCATTTTCGATCAATAATTCAGCGTGTATTTCCTAAATTTTTACGACAAATGATTGAAATTCGGCGTGCAATGTTAATTTATTATTATCTTAGTAGTTTGGGGAAATAAGCAGTTGATAAATTGTGAATTCTGAGGTAAAAGAAAATGATGATGTTCTGGTATTACGATTGTCCGGAGATGATCGCGCTGCCTTCCATGCTATTTTTGAAAAGTACTGGGCACCATTGTATTCCAAAGCCTTTCAAAGACTACAAGACGAAGCATCGGCCAAGGATGTAGTACAAAATGTATTCACATCACTTTGGCATCGCCGTAGGGAGGTTGAAATATCGAATCTCAAATCGTATTTGTTCAGCGCTGTTCGTTATCAGGTTTTTAAGCAGGTATCCCAATCCAACAAGCATTCGGCTTTTTTCGATCCTTTCGAAATGATGATGGTTTCACCAATTCGAACTGATCAGGATCTTATCCGGGATGATCTTGCTCAATTGTTAATTGCCTGGATCGATACCCTACCCCGTAAGCGCCGACAAATTTTCGTGATGCATTATCAGGAGCAGTTGAGTGTTTCCGAAATCGCAGTCAAGCTCGGGATAACCCGAAAAACGGTGTACAATCAATTGAATAATTCCATCAAAGAACTTCAATGGAAACTTGCCAAATACACCCTTCTATGGATGCTTATCGGGATATTTTAACCCTGAAATGAAAATTCCCCAGTTCCAGGATTAGCCCCATTTTAGCTTTTTATTTCTTCCTAGAAAATCTCAACCCCATTGGTGATCTGTGCCGGGGTCACTAGTACATGTGATCCCGATCTCTATGGGATAGAGAAAACCTTACCCGGAAATGCGGAATCACTGAAAATGGGAGACCGGATATGTTAAAATTTGGCATTAAGTATAAAAACAGGAAAATTATTTGGGAAAAATCAGGATAGCAGGTACTCTAATTCAGAACCTGTATCATGATCAATATTTCAAATAAGGATGAATTGGGGCAACTTGTTGCCAAATACCTTCACGGACAGGCAAGTCAGGAGGAAATAAGATTTTTACACCTATATTATGATCATTTTGATGATCGCTCAGATGGACTTTCTCATCTCACGAAATCAGAGCGGGAGCGGTTGAAGTCGGAAATCATGGGAGCAATCGATAAGAAAATGATATATGTGGTTGCTTCGAAGAGGAATATGCGATGGTTGAATTACGCAGCAGCATCAGTAGTTTTATTGGTGATGGGGGCCCTGGCAATTTGGCAATTTAATCTGAAATGGGGACAGGTGTCTACCCAGCAAATTACCACGATGGATGCTACAGAGAATGTGCAGTACTCTTTTGTTGCAGAGGATGAAGCGTTGCACCATTACCTTCCGGATGGTAGCTATGTAATGATGGAGCCTGGTAGTGAAATTTCCTATAGCTCTGACTTTTCTAGGCCCGAGAGGATAGTAAAACTGAATGGCGTGGCCTTTTTCGACATTCAGCACGATGAAGGACGTCCATTCGTAGTGATGGCCAACGGAGTGTCTACCCGGGTTTTGGGGACTTCATTCAAAATTTCATCAGAGGAAAGCAAACAGGAATTTTCAATCTCAGTAACTAGTGGTAAAGTAGAAATATCTGACAGGAATAAGCAATTGGCGATTTTGGAGAAAAATGACCAGATGGTTATGGATATGACTACCCTGGAAATTACCAAGACCCGACTGAAGGATGAACAGGTGGCTCAATTGGAACCCTCGGTATATGTCATGGACAATATCACTGTAGGGGAGGCATTGGATGTGATCAGCAAACGGTGGGATTGTGAATTTGAAGTCCTCAACGGGGGCTTGTACGGATGTACTTTTACGACTTCATTTCTACCCTCTGATAATCTCAAGGAGATCGTGACGGTAATATCGGCAGTAATAGGAGCAAATTATCATATTGAGGGCAGGATGGTCAGGTTGGAAGGAAAAGGATGTCAGGATTAAAAAAACAGGTATGGCGGGTGGAGCCGACATACCTGTGCACCATTTAAATAGTATCGGAATAATTCACCATTTAAACTAGTCAAAGTTATGAAAAAAATTTGCCTTTCGGGGTACCAATTGCAGAGTAAATCGTGGCAACTCTTTGATCAAAGGGTATTGTGGATGAAAATCAGTATTACATTTCTTGTATTTTCTGTGTGGGGTATCCAACTTTTGGTAGCCAACCCCGGCTATGGTCAGGGGTTGGAAGATGAAACTGTGACCATAGAGGCTTTTGGGGAGTATCTTCCCAAAGTGCTCAAGGAAATTGAACGTCAGACCGAGTACAGATTTGCGTACAATGCTGGTCAGATAGAAAAGTATCAGGTGGATCTTGCCCGGGGGAACCGTAGCCTGCAAACCACACTGGATTTGATCCTGGCAGGGAAACCCCTACAATACAAGGTCATTCGCGAAAAGTTTATCGTACTCAACGAAATTCCCAAACGCCCTGCCGAAAGGGTTGTTCCCCGGATTTCAAAAGAAAACCTGTCCAGGAAGGTTCTGACCGTCCCTCCATTGAATGTGGAAGGTCAGATTACCGATAATAATGGCGATCCATTGATCGGGGTCAATGTGCAGGTGAAAGGTTCTACCAAAGGAACAGCTTCAGATTTAAACGGGCATTATATTTTAAATGATGTCAATGAAAATGCCGTTCTGGTCTTTTCTTACATTGGTTACCAGCTCCAGGAAGTTCCTGTTCAGGGTAGAAGCTCCATCAATGTAGTCATGCTCGACGATGTCGAACTCCTGGAAGAAGTGGTGGTCGTAGGATATGGCATCCAAAAGAAAACTACAGTGACCGGGTCCATCAGCACAATGCAGGCTGATGAAATTGCGGAAGTTCCGGTCCCCAATATTTCCCAGGCTATTGCAGGAAAACTGGCCGGGGTAAGCATGCGACCCAACGGAGGTCAACCGGGCTATGATGATCCGGATTTACATATTCGGGGCATCGTGACTACCGGAAACAATCGTCCCCTGGTGGTGGTCGATGGAGTGAAGCGGGATAATATTCGTCAAATTGATCCAAGCAGCATCGAGTCCATTACCATTCTCAAGGATGCTGCCGCGGTAGCTCCCTATGGAATTGGTGGTGCAAACGGAGTAATCCTTATAACCACCAAAAAAGGAGTGAGCGGAAAGCCCAACGTACGATACAATGGTTCCTATGGTTTCCAAAATCCGACCTATTTGCCGGATATGCTCAATGCGCAGGATTATATGGCATTACAGAATGAAGCGTTTTTTAACCTCAATCCAAACGCAACCACCCCGCCCAATAACCCGGAAACGGTGAATAATTATATGCAGTTGAACAGGGAAGACCCATGGAAGTATCCCAACTCCAACTTTCTGGACCTTTTCAATACCAACGTTCCGGTTCAGAATCATAACCTGGAGTTTAGTGGTGGCGGTGACAACGTAAATTATTACGCCGGGGTTGGATATTTTGATCAGAAAGGAATCTTTGATCCGGTGGGATATCGGAGATTCAATTACAACATGAATCTCAATATTGATGCCACAAGCACAACTAAAGTCAGTCTGGCATTGCACGGGTCATTGGAGCGAACCAACGATATCGATGCCGATGAAAGCACCTCCGGCCATTTATTCCGTAGTTTTTACAAATTTATCCCCACCCAGAGTCTTTTGTATCCTGAAGGGGACAAATGGGGTGAATCTTCAGCCAATACTCCAGTGGGTGTGCTCCGGTCAGATGGGTACCAGAAAATAGACGACAACACATTGTTGGCGTCAGCTTCTGTGGAGCAGCAGCTGCCATTTATCGAAGGTCTTAGTATAAAAGGCGTATTTAGTTTTGATCCCACTTCCCAGAACCGAAAAGGCTGGCATGTACCATTCATTTATCATAAAATAGACTTGAATACTCAGCCATATACCTATGAGGAGGCTATATCGCTACAGGAAGGCCAGGGTGCACCATTCACCTGGCTGGAAGTTCAGAACAATCGATGGACCAATTACACATATCAGGGGTATATGCAATATGGAAATACTTTTGGTAATCATAGTTTTACAGGGCTGTTGGTAGCTGAAGCGAGGAATTCCACTTCCGACTGGTTCCGAACCCGGCGAAACAATTTCGCAGTGAGTATAGATGAAATCAGTCTGGGAAGTTCAGATAAGAATGATTATGACAACGACGGATCATCCGAAACCGGAAGTGAATTGGGCTTTGTGTATAGATTCGGGTACAACTTTAAAGACAAATATATCCTTGAAGCTTCAGGTCGGTACGACGGTCACTACTATTTTGCGCCGGGCAAACGGTGGGGATATTTTCCTGCGTTTTCTGCGGCCTGGCGTCTTTCCGAGGAAGCTTTTCTCAGTCATCTAACCGACCTCGATGACCTCAAACTACGTGCCTCCTGGGGAAAGGCAGGGATGCTTGCTGGATCCGCTTTCCAATATCTTTCAGGTTATGATCTCCGTGGAAATGCCTATGCATTTGGGAATGGAACTCTCGTTCAGGGATCCAATATTCCCAGAGAAGCCAATCCCAATATCACGTGGGAAATTTCGACAAAAATAGACATTGGAGTGGATGTGAGCCTGTGGAATGGATTGCTCAATATGGAGGTGGATTATTTTCATGAAGACCGCAGCAACATGCTTCTGGCACCCCAGGTGACTCTACCCGAGGAATATGGTTTGTCCCTTTCCGAAGAAAATAAGGGAAAAATGAAAAACAACGGGTTTGAACTCAACATCGGAACGCGAAAATCGATAAGTCCTGATTTTGAATATTCCATCTCCGGAAATATGAGTTATGCAAAAAATAGCATGATCGAGGTGTTTCAGACCGACGCGGAACGGATGAATCCCAACAGAACTTTAGTGGGCAGGCCTTATGGAACCCCATTCGGGTATAAGTCCCTGGGTCTGTTTACCACCAGCGATGATAAAAACGGTGATGGTATCATCAATGGGGAAGATGGATACAATATAGTCCAGTTTGGTGAATTGCATCCCGGTGATATCAGATATGCGGACCTCAGTGGTCCCGATGGTGTGCCGGATGGAAAGATTGATGCCAACGATCTGACCGTTATCGGATACCCCGTTTATCCGGCCTGGACATTTGGACTTACACCTTCCCTATATTACAAAGGTATCGATCTGACATTGTTTTTTCAGGGGAGTGCCAACTCCAGCATCAACATCCGGCAGTTTATGACCGTACCCTTTGAGAACAATGGAAGTAATACCGCTTATGAATACATGGACAACCGATGGACACCAGATAATCAGAGCGCCAGGTATCCAAGAGCAACGCCGGCACCTTATGCCAACAATACCGAGAATTCTGATTTTTGGTGGGTCAATACGAGTTATCTCAGGTTGAAAACCCTTTCCCTGGGTTATACCCTTCCCAAAAAGTTCACCGATCGCCTGACGTTCAAGAATGTGAGGGTATACCTGATGAGTCAAAACCTCCTCACCCTGAGCAAGCTCAAACACATCGATCCCGAAATGGGCTATGATGATCGGGAGACCGCCTATCCGGTCATGAAAGCGACCACCTTTGGACTGGATATTACTTTTTAACCCACTAAAATTGAAGAACAATGAGAACAATAATATATCCATTTTATTTTATTCTGACCCTCACTCTGATCGCGTGTGATACGGAGGAATTTTTGGAGAACACCAATAAATCCAGCCTGAGTGATCAGACTCAATGGTCCTCCGAAACCAATGCAGATATTTTCCTTAATGATGTGTATAGCGAAATCCCCAACAAGTGGAACTTTAACGAACATCTCGATTATTACACAGATGATTACAACATCAGCCACTATTACACTGCCTCCAACTGGCGAGTAGGTATATGTCAGGTTCCCACCAGCAGTACCAACAACGAGTGGGGCGGTACCCACGGTCCCACTGATGGATACACCTGGGCGTCCTTTTTTGTCAAGGTAAGGAAATGCAATACTTTTATTCAAAAACTCACCGAGAACCAAAGCAATTTTTCAGATGAATATTTTAACCGAAGAATTGACGAAGCCCGGTTTTTACGCGCTTATTTTTACAGTGAATATTTTATGCATGTCGGTGGTCTTCCCATTATTAAAGTTCCATTGGATCGCAGTTCGATGAGCCCCGATGAAATGCAGTACCCCCGGGCTACTTTTGAAGAAACCTTCAACTTTATCCGGGACGAATTGGGGGATATTGTGAACAATGGCCACCTGGCGATTAAATACAACAATGGAGATAGAGATGCAGGACGTGCCACATTGGGTGCAGCATTGGCGCTCAAAGGCTGGATGGAAACTTTCGTTGCCAGCCCGCTTTTTAACAGCGGTCAGTCTTATCTGCCTGATTCGGAGAATTATGTTCATTTTGCGAACGCAGATCCCAATCGCTGGGCTGTGGCTGCAGCTACCAATCGGAAATTCATTGAAGAATACGGCGGCGGCCAATATTACGACTTGTTTGAATCTGCCAAAGATCTCTGGAGGGAATCCAATGAATATAATGTCGAAGTGATCTGGGACAGGCAGGTGGTGGCCAATGTAGCCGGTATGGGAGGTTCTTATGAGCGTCGCGGGGGACCAACCTATGTTCTCGGGGAGTATCAGACCTGGGGCAATTACAACCCCACGCAAGAGCTGGTTGATGAGTTTAAAATGGCCAACGGGAAGCATATAAATGATCCTGAATCGGGCTACGATCCCCAAAATCCTTACGCCAACAGAGAACAACGGTTTTATGATTTTATCGTATATGATGGAGCTGAGTATTATCTGGATTGGATGCCCAGACCCGATATCATATATACCCGAATCGATGAGACCCATCCCAATCCGGATAAGACCAATCAGATTGATCTTGCGGGAAAGACAGATGTGGGGGATTCGGGATATTACCAGAAAAAGAAGTTGAATCCGGATGCGGCCCCTGGGGATAATGCAAGCGGTCAGAATTATATTTTTTATAGATATGCGGAAGTGTTGTTGAACTATGCCGAAGCACAAAATGAAGCCAGCGGTCCCGACCAATCAGTTTACGATGCCATCAATGCGGTTCGGAACCGGTCCAATCTTCCGGACCTCGAGCCTGGGATGACCCAGGATGAAATGCGGGAGGCAATCCGCAGTGAAAGACGGGTGGAATTGTGTTTTGAAGGCAAGCGATATTTTGACAACAAGCGATGGAAGCTGGCAGAGGAGACTATGAGTAAACCCAGGCACAATATGGTGATTCGCAATTCAGTACCTTCCAATAATTCAGGGCATTGGGTCTATAGTGTGGAGGAGGAAGTTAAATACCGACCGGCTTTTGAACCGAGAATGTATATGAATCCCATACCGCAGAATGTAATTGATCAAAATTCCAAAATCAAACAAAATCCGGGCTATTAAAGAGGCAGACCTGTAATGGGTCGATATACTTACTTAAAATGAATTATTGAGATAAGAATTTCAGTAATTTGGTCTTCAGTTGAGGGAGAATATCCGTGTTGATGTGTTCAATAGGTGTGGTATTCTCCTTTTTTCATACAGTTGGGAGGAAATTGGATACTTTTTCGAGATTGGCATGCAAGAAAGAACGACCTGACAGAGGATCATCCCTCCGGGTAGAGCCCAATAACCCTTTTATGCCTTGGACGTTTTAGTGTGTCGGGTGACTGAACGAATTCCAGCTTGCGTATAATCCTCCGTACGGACGACAAGATTTTCGATGAAGTAAGCGGCAATTTTTCCGCCCGGAAACCGGTCAAATTAAATCATCTTGGGTATAATTTAAGACGAAAATGATTTTCCCACCTCCGGACCGCGGGGGATGGCATGGAGGGATAATTAGAATTGCCTTGGTTGTCTCATGGGAATACATTATTTTCATTTCTCTTAACATGCCAAATTAACTGGAATGAAATTATCCTTTTCCCCGATTTTGACCTGGAGTATTGCTGCCATCCTGGTTTTGGGGGCAAGCTGTAAATTTTCCAGCAAAAAGAAAGATGATCTGCCCAATATCGTGATTATCCTGGCCGACGATCTCGGTTATTCGGATATAGGCGCCTTTGGCTCAGAAGTCGAAACACCCACCCTGAATGCTTTGGCCCTTGAAGGGATTCGATTTACCCAAATGCACAATACCAGCAAATGCTTTCCATCCCGGGCGGTATTGTTAACGGGTCTCTATGCCCAACAAGTAAACATGGACCAGGAACCCATTGATATCCGCAATGCAGTAATGATTGGTGAGATACTCAAAGGAGCTGGTTATCGCACTTTGTTCGTGGGAAAACATCATGGCATTGATAATCCCTATGAATGGGGTTTTGATCATTATTATGGAATGCGGGATGGAGCTGCCAATTATTTTAATCCCGGATACCGACGCGATGATGAAGTCATGCCAGCCCAAAAAAGGTATGGCAAGAGGGTATTCGTTTTTGACAGTGTGTTGGTGGAAGGTTATACACCGCATCGTGATTACTATGCAACGAATACCTGGACGGATTGGGCATTGCAATTATTGAAAAAATATGAAACGGAGGAGAAGCCTTTCCTGGTTTACCTCGCCTATCAGGCACCTCATGATCCGTTGCAGGCACCCGAGGAGGCGATTCAAAAATATACCGGGGTATACGATGTTGGATATGAGGAAATAGCGAGGAAACGGTATGATAGGCAGGTCGAATCCGGGTTGTTGGATGACCGTTATGCCCGGTCTGAGCCTGTGTTTCCTTCATGGGAAAGTTTGTCTGACTCGGTTAGAAGAGACGAAATAAGAAGGATGCAGGTGTATGCAGCCATGATTGACGTGATGGATCAAAATATCGGCCGGGTGGTGGATTATGTGAAAAGCAGTGGAAAGTGGGAGAATACCTTGTGGATTTTCCTATCTGACAATGGAGCCTCTGCTGAGGTGGTGGATATCGGGGAAGGAGAAATTGGAGCAATGGACCGTTGGGCTTCCTTGCGGGCTGATTGGGCCAATGTAGCCAACACACCATTTCGATCTTTCAAAAATTATTCCTATGAAGGTGGTATTGCCACCCCGATGATCGTACACTGGCCGGCAGGGATTCGTGATGGCGGGCAGGTGGATCATACCCCTCTTCATTTCATCGACATCGTACCTACTTTAATAGACATTACGGGAGCGGAGTATCCCTCGGATTACCGGGGTAAAAAGGTTCATCCCCTGCCTGGTCAAAGTATTTTGCCCCTTTTTCGCGGTGAAGATTTGATCCGTAAACAGCCCCTATTTTTTCATTGGAGAAAAGGGAGGGCCATTCGAACCGATGATTGGAAGCTGGTGGGGCACGATGGAGAATGGGAGTTGTACGATATGCGGATGGATCGGACGGAAAGGAATAATGTAGCCCGGGAGAATCCGGAGGTGGTCACTGAATTGGAGCATATGTGGGAAGATTGGGCGGACGGCGTGAACTAAAGATTGGAAGCCCAATCGATGTGCGATTTACGATTGGGGCTGAAGAGCGGAGCAGGATCTCCTCTGGGAGCCCCATAGCTCCTGCTATGGGCAAAAGAAATCAGTTATCCAGGAAGAAAAAGATAATGTAGTATGTGTGAGGGGCGGAGCAGGGGTTCCGCGTTCCCAGGAGTGTGAGGGTCG
>CAYRRD010000105.1:0-9683 GCA_964426625.1 uncultured Saprospiraceae bacterium
GGGCATGTTGTACTACCAGCTGGAGACGGATCAGTTTGTGGCTACGAAGAAGATGGTATTTCGGCCGTAGAGACGCATAGTTGTGCGTCTGATAGGTAGAGGCAGGCAAAACAAAAGGATCTTATCAAATAAAGCCGATGTTTGGTCCGGTCGTATCACGGCCGGACCAAACTTTTTTATAATTGCCGGATAATCTGCTCGGTATCCGGTTGTACAATGGGACCAGGACTTTTTAGATTATATCGTGCAGTAATGGCTATGGAGTCATTCCTATATTGTGGAAAGCCTGTGCCATTTCTGATCAGTGTCCATCCTTCAGAATATTCTGATTATTGTTCTGGAAGTTTCCCGGTATTTTATGAACTTTAAATGATGATGTTCGGGGTACCATGGCATTCAATTTATCTCATTCACAACCCGTACCGTAGTAAGATTGATATATTCTGAAAATCTCCAATTTTCCTCATTCCTGAAGCTATAGGTATAAACCCATTCTCCAATTTTGAATGTGTTATAAGCCTTATCAGAGATATCTAGTGAAATGAAACGTTCAGATCAGTGGATACACTCAATAATGTAGTGGTAATAGGATGGGTCTATTGCTATCCTTATCTCATTGGTGTTGGAATGCCCAAGCCGATAAAGAGAATGATTTGAAATTCAAAGGTCATTCTGTTATCCTCTATTATTTTCAACTGTTAAGTCATTCAAATATTTTTTCTGGGTAAGATATTCTGACGGAATTCCATGTTTCGTCATGAAAATCAGTGCTATCTGAATTGATAAGGCTTCATATGTCCCTTGAGATTACATGGATAAATCTAAAAACAATAAATAACGGTAAGGTTACCGGAGTTTATTGTGGTTTATGCAAAATGAAGTTTTTCTTCAGTATTTTCCGATTTGAAAATTAACGAGAAATTACAGGCATATTTTTCATAATCTGAATTGTGAAGGGGGATTTAATCACATTTTAAATGTCGCGAATTACTGTAACTTCTAATAAAGTTGGAAAAAATCAATGCGAAATTCCCTAATAAGGTACTAAATAATTACCTTAGACCATATAAAATGTGAAAAAAAAGTTCAAATAGGGTTGCGTGCGTCGTTCTCTGTGGATATTACAGTATTATATTTTAAAATTTACTACAAATTGGTTCTTTGGAAAAATTTAATTTCTTATAGGAGTATAATGTTAAAATTAAAGATTGCACTATGAAAAAAGTTAGCTTAAAATGCGTAGTTGGATTGCTGGGCTGCTTGATGTTGCTGTGGGTTCCCAAGTGGTCCCTGGCGAATGATGGCCTGGCCTATGGAAGTCTCCCCATTGACGTTTCGGGCGTCATCACCGATGAAGTGGGAGAACCTCTCATTGGGGTTAATATTCAGGTAAAAGGTACGAGCAAAGGAACGACCACCGATTTGGACGGTCGGTTCATGCTCGAAGATCTGGAGGATGATGCCATCCTTGTGGTGTCTTATGTAGGTTTTGTAACACAGGAAATTGTGGTTGGTGGTCAAACCAATTTGGCCATCACGTTAGTATCTGATTCTGAGTTGCTTGAAGAAGTTGTGGTGGTAGGTTATGGCACGCAAAAAAAGAGCGATTTGACCGGATCGGTGGCGGTGGTTGATGTTCGGGAAATGAAGGCTCAGCCTGCAGCAAGTCCGATAGAGAGTTTGCAGGGTAAAGCGCCCGGTGTACATATCATCAACGATGGTGCACCTGGTGCCACGCCGCAGATCAGAATCCGGGGTTTTAGTACGATAAACAACAACGATCCACTCTACATTATTGATGGGGTACCGTATGAAGGAAAGCTGAGTTGGCTGAACTCGAGCGATATTGCCAGTTTGCAGGTCCTGAAGGATGCTTCTGCTGCGTCGATTTATGGGGCACGTGCCAACAATGGCGTGGTCATTATTACCACCAATCAGGGTGAAGTTGGAGCACCCAAGGTGTCCTTTAATATGTACTATGGTACGCAAAACCCAAACAGAAGCAGGTTCCCCGAATTTTTGAATCCTCAACAGTATGCAGAATATGTCTACCAACGTTACATCAATGCAGGGAAAACCCCAGGTCTGAGCGGTACCACTGGTTCCAATTATGGTTCCGACCCTACGACTCCGGTTCTTCCTGATTATCTTGTAGCCGGCGACAAAACTGGGCATAATGTTACCGCAGCGGATGCAGATCCCTCTAAATACAATTACTCTCTGGAAGATCCAAGCCAGTTTTACCAGATAACCAGAGCCAACAAGGAGGGAACCAACTGGTTTGAGGAGATCACTCAAAATGCACCCATGCAAAATTATCAACTGAGTATTTCAGGGGGTACGGACAATTCATCCTATGCATTGAGTGGAGGTTATTTTAACCAGGGTGGAACCTTTAAATACACCCATTTCGAGCGTTACACCTTGCGAAGCAATACCCGGTTTCAGTTGTTGAATGGCAGGGTTACAGTGGGTGAAAACTTACAATATTCCCATACGTCAGGAAATGGTTTCGGGGTAAATGTAAATACGCCTGGGTCCTACCAGGGTGAAGGTTCTCCAATCGGATGGGCATATCGGATCCAAACTATCGTACCGGTGTATGATATCATGGGAAATTTCGGGGGTACACGGGGAGACAAACTGGGGAACGCGGATAATCCACTTTCCGTATTATACAGATCAAAGGATAATATCAGCAATAGCAATCAGTTTTTTGGGAATGCCTATGCAGATGTCAAAATTCTTGATGATCTGACATTCAGAACCAATTTCGGATTGCGGTATGAAACGTGGAATGGCAAATCAATCGGGTATCCCAATCCGGAGCGTTCTGAGGCCAATTTCAACAATAATACCTTAAGTCAGAACCAGGGTGTGGGTACTGAATGGACATGGTCCAATACTCTGACCTATTCCCACAATTTCAATGATATTCATAGCCTCACCTTGCTTGCCGGAACAGAAGCCATCAACAGAACTTCCAATTCATTGAATGGAAGTGGACGAGATTTCTTCGTCACCGGAGACCTCAATTACTACTATATCAATACCGCTGCGACCAATAGCGCTGGAAGTAGCGGAGGTTTCTCTTCTTTGTTTTCCATATTTGGGAGGATCGATTACGCCTTCCGAAGCAAATATATGGCTTCAGCTACCTTACGCCGGGATGGATCCTCCAACTTTGGACCGGATAACAGATACGGTTTTTTCCCCGCGGCAAGTGTGGCCTGGCGCGTTTCCAGCGAAGAATTTATGTCCAATGCCAGCTGGCTTGACGACATGAAAATCAGAGCAGGGTATGGAGTTACCGGTAACCAGAGTATCCCATCGTTTCAATATCTCAGAAGATTTGCATCCGGGATCGATAATGCCTCTTATCCTGTGAACGGCAATGAGCTTTCCAGTGGTTTGTGGACGAGCAACTATGACAACGCTGCCATTAAATGGGAAGAAAGAAAATCAATAAATATCGGATTAGATTATAGCCTGTTCAATTACGCCATCGATGGATCCTTGGAATGGTTTGACACGAAAACAGACGGCGTTCTGTATCCTGTCCCCCAACCGACAGCTGCCGTAGGGAGTGGTGCTTCTCCTTTTATTAATTCAGGAAATATCAGTAACAAAGGGGTGGAGTTTTCGATCAATTACCACCACAATGCCACTACCCTGGATCGAAACGCATTCCAGTTTGATGTTGGATTTTCCATATCGAGTTACAAAAACGTGCTTGAAAGCCTTGCACCCACCGTATCTGAACAACCCTATCTCACACTGCGGGGTGTAACTACCTCCATCATGAGAGCAGGAGCTCCTCTGGGATCCTTCTATGGATACAATGTCATTGGAATCAATCAAAGCGAAGCGGATATCGAAAGCAGTGCTTCATATGCTGGTGCCCGGGTGGGTGGATTCAAATATGAAGACGTGTCAGGGCCCGATGGGTCACCAGATGGAATTATCGATGGATTTGACCGTACGGTGATCGGTAACCCGCATCCTGATTTTATATATTCCCTGAGCTTCAATGCGATGTATAAAAACTTCGACATCAGTATGTTCTTTAACGGATCACAAGGGAATGATCTGTTCGATTTGACCCGTCAATACACCGATTTTTATGCTTTCCCGGGTGCGGTTAGTGTCCGCACATTGGATGCCTGGAGTCCGAGCAATCCCAACAGTCTGATTCCTTCTCCTTATGATGAACCGCCTACGATTGAGTTTCAATCATCCAGTTACTATGTTCAGGATGGTAGCTTTTTCAGGATGAAAAACCTTCAGGTCGGCTACAACTTCCAGATGGGGAATATGGCCAGCTCGGCGATTCAGGGGCTTAGATTGTACGTGAGTGCGACCAACTTATTTATCCTTACCTCATATAGTGGTATGGATCCGGAAGTGAGCCAATATTCCTCTACTTTCACCGCGCCGGGTGTGGATATGGGGGTATATCCTATTCCACGACAATATCTGGTGGGACTAAACCTTACCTTCTAATCCATCAAATGTCTTAATTATGAAAAAGGATAATATACATTCATCGATGAAAAAACGGACAATTATGAACAGGTTAAATAATATATTTATATACGGAATGGCCGGTCTGATTATGCTTTCCTGGAGCTGCTCGGATAGCTTTCTGGAGCAAAGCCCTCAGGGCCAACTCGCAGATGATCAAATCAACAATATCAAGGGAGTGGAATGGTTATTGATCGGAGCCTATGGGCTTATGAACGGTAATACTTCAGGTACCTGGGGAAATTACTCCTCTGCCCCCAGTATGTGGCTGTTTGGAGAAGTCGCCGGGGGCCATGCTCACAAGGGTAGTGAGCCTGCAGATCAGGCAACTATGCTGGATATAGAAAGACATCGGGCTATTCCTCCCAACGAGCATCTGGCCAACATGTGGAACAATTACTATGAAGGGATAACTCGTTGCAATACGACTTTAAGAGCTTTGTACCGCTTACAGGAAGGAGATGGTGAAAAGTTTTCGGAACAACGCGCCAGAGAGATCGAAGCTGAAGCGAAAATGCTGCGTGGACATTATTACTTTTTCCTGTGGCGGGTATTCAAGAATATCCCATATGTGGATGAGACGATGTCCACAGAACAAGCTGCAGCTGTAGAAAACAACCAGGATGTGCAGCCCATGATAGAGGCTGACTTCAAATTTGCAGTGGATAACCTTCCCATGCAAAGTCCAATGGGAGAAGTGGGTCGAATGAATCAAATCGGAGCCAAAGCGTACCTTGGAAAGCTATATCTCTATCAGGGGAAAAATGCTGAGGCTCTGGCTTTATTCAAGGATGTGATCGCATCGCGTCCCGATCTCAAGGATATCCCTTATCTCGATAATTTTAGTGTTCATACAGAAAACGGGCCTTCATCCATTATCGCTGCACAACACGTTATTGATCCGGATGGATCAGGTGAAAATGCCAACGTAGGGGATATGCTTTCGGGACTTTATGGTAGTGCCCCAGCCAATTGTTGCGGATTTTACCAACCGAGCTTTGATCTGGTGAACGTCTTCCGGGTAGATGATGACGGTCTACCCATGCTGGATTACAGCTATCGAAACAATCCTTATATTTCTGATTTTGGATTATCAGGAAGTGCCAAGGACAATTATCAGGTAGACACTGACCTGGCGGTTGATCCCCGATTGGATTATACCGTCGGAAGACGAGGTGTTCCTTACCATGATTGGGGTATATTCCCGGGCGATGCCTGGATCCGGGATGCGGCTTCTGCAGGCCCTTTTGTGACCTACAAAACGATGATTGATCAGGCTGATTTTTCTGGATATGTCCAGAATGGAGCACCATACGTTACGGCACTCAATGTCAATATCATCCGTTTGGCAGACGTCTATTTGATGGCAGCCGAAGCGGCATTGGATACCGATCTTGACTATGCGCTGGCCCGGGTCAACGATGTGCGTGTCAGAGCCAGTAAGATCCCGAACAAGGAAGTAAATGGAGTGCCTGTGGCTAATTACAAAGTCGAACCATATCCATCGTTTCCCAACCGGGAATATGCTATGAAGGCAATCCAGTTTGAACGGCGATTGGAATTGGCACTGGAAGGACACCGATTTTTTGACCTGGTTCGCTGGGGGATCGCAAAACAGGAACTAGAAAGTTATTCTCAATTTGAAGGTCAGTTTCTGGACCTGAATAAAGGAATCACTTTTGAGGAACGGAACACCTATTTTCCGATTCCTCAGGCCCAGATTGACCGAAGTGGTGGTTCATTAACTCAAAATCCGGGATACTAAACAGACGAAATCTAATCCGTCCTTTGGAATAAAATAGTTGTACAAAGCATGTAACCCAGTTTACTGAGTTACATGCTTTTTTCCTTTGTCCCTTTGGTAATATAAGTAATCTATACATACCAGGTGGATCGTTTTGGTGGATAAGCCGGATCACATGAGGAAAGCGTACAGGACTGCTTACAATCATTGCATGATCAATACGCTAATCATAATCTGTATTTTCAAAATGACTTTCGAGTCATTAAGAATTTCATTCATTTTTTTCCATGCATAATTCACCCTGAGTGTCAGACTATAATGGCGTTCTGCAGACATTAATTCATAAATAATTCCGGTATTGTTTGATCGGGCTTCAGGAATTTTAGTTTGTATTTCATATATTGGTTGCCGAAAGAAGATGAAAAGGTCAAAATGTTAATTTACCCGGCTTGGTAGGACAAAGCGATGAAGATATTCGTTTTTTGTTCAATACCATATTGTTTGTTACTCCCCATAGAAATGGTTTTGGCTTAAAAGTAAAATTTTTCAATCACATAAATGTATTGACTATGGTAACCTTGTTGTACTATCATTGGAAGAAGTTGGCTCTGTGCTTGCTGGTAGCGGCTGGCCAACTGACTGCCAGCCTGGGTAAGGCATCTCCTGCCATGAATGCAGGCCCGACTATTTCTATCGATGTTTCCGGTAACGTAACCGATGCGAATGGAGAAGCGCTTATTGGGGTGAATATCCAGGTGAAAGGAACGGCGCAGGGAACGTCTACAGACTTTGACGGTCGGTTTGCTCTGGAGAATGTACCGGAAGATGCCGTCCTGGTCTTCTCTTATATTGGCTATCAGACTTTGGAAGTACCGGTTGACGGGCAAACTACTATTTCTGTTGTGTTGCAGGAGGATTCACAGACTCTGGAAGAAGTGGTCGTGGTAGGGTACGGAACGGTCAAAAAACGCTCGGTAACTTCAGCCATTTCAAAAATAGAAAATGATAAACTGGATCAAATTCCTGCTGGTCGGCCAGAAACCGCCCTGGTGGGTCGTATGGCGGGGGTGAATATTTCCCAGGTACGTGCCACACCCGGTTCCGCTCCGACGATTACGATTCGGGGTCCCGGATCCATTTCAGCAAGCAACGCTCCTCTGATCGTGATCGATGGTTTTCCCGGTGGAAGTTTTAGCCATATCAATATGAATGATATCGAATCCATCGAGGTGCTCAAGGATGCTTCTTCCGCTGCCATCTATGGTTCCAGAGGATCGGGAGGGGTGATACTGATCACCACCAAAAGTGGATCCCAGGGGAAACCAAAACTGAATTTTAACTCGTATGTCGGCATAGCCAATCCCATCATGCATGGTAAGGATGCCTGGATCAAAGGAGGCCAGGATTTTTATGACTATACTGCCCGCTATATCAACCGCGATTTTGCCTGGGTAGGCGGTGATCCGAGTCTTCCCTTATGGAATGATGAGCGACGTCCTGTGCAGTACCGGGTCAACCCCGTGATTGCTGAGGGGGATTATAATTGGGAAGATATTATATTGGATCCTGCACCTATCCAAAATTACAATTTGTCTGTTTCTGGAGGTGGGGAAGGCAGCAATTATTATATCTCCGGTACCATCAAGGATGAGGGGGGTGTTATCCAGCATACGGGTTATAAGCAATATGCCTTACGCGGTAATGTAAATCTGAAAATCACTCCCAACATTGAAACCGGACTGATGATCAGTCCCAACTATTCCAGAAGAAGGAATTATTACGGCGGTTTACAGAATTTGATTAAAATGCCACCCTTTCTTTCTCCCGAAAAGCAAGAGGATGGAAGTTATCTCAAGCCTCTTGATTATTGGGGTAGTACCGTATCTGGAGGTGTGAATCCCTTGGCCACCCTCGAAGGTGCTCACCTATATACCACCTCTTTCAACAATGTGGGTGAAGCATTCGCCAGCGTCAAATTGTTTCAGGATTTCAATTTCCGGACTTCATTCGGATTCAATGTTTCGTACAATACCGTGGAAGACTTTGTAGAATCCAGAGCGGTATCATCGAACGTAGCCACCGGATCAGCGAGCGATAGCCGGGTATTTAACTGGATCAATGAAAATGTACTCAGCTACAACAAAACCTTTGCAGATATTCATGATGTTGCGGCGATTGCTGGAGCATCGTATCAGTACAATCTATCGAGATCGGCGTCGATGACGGCCGAAGCTGGTAGTTTTGCAAATGAAACCATCTGGACTCTGAACAACGCCATTGTGCTCCCCAGTTCTTCCACCTCAAAATCACAGTGGGGGCTGACCTCTTATTTTATGCGGGTAAACTATGGTTTTAATGAGAAATATTTATTGTCTGCATCGATACGTACGGATGGTAGCTCCCGATTCGGACCCAAAAACCGCTGGGGATATTTCCCATCCGCTTCTGTAGCCTGGAGATTGTCTGAGGAGAATTTTCTCAGGGATTCCAGGACGATTAGTGAATTGAAATTGCGTGCCAGCTTTGGATCTGTTGGAAATTTCAATATCGGGGACTTCCAGTATTTGGGAAGTATCGGTGCAGCCAATTATTCTCCGGATGGTGAGCTGGTTCAGGGACAGGCACAGACCTCTTTTGGTAACTCGGAACTGAAATGGGAAAAAACGGAAAGTTATGATATCGGGGTAGATCTTGGATTGTGGGATAACCGGGTTCATCTGACCCTGGATTACTATGATAAGCGGACCAATGACTTGCTTTACAACGTGAGTATCCCCTCGATATCCGGATTTACGAATACCATTGTGAATGTGGGAGACATTCGCAACAGAGGCGTGGAACTGGAACTGACGACCCGGAATCTTACAGGCCCATTCAGCTGGAATACTTCGTTCAATATTTCGCATAATAAAAACGAAGTGGTCAGCCTGGGAGGTGGGGTGGATCAGCTCATTAATACGCACAGCAGAGGTATGGGCTGGTTGCTTCAGGTGGGTCAACCCATGTTTGCCTATTATGGCTATAAAATGGAGGGGGTCCTTCAGTATGAATCCGATCTTGAAAAATATCCTATCATTCCTGGTCAACGTGTTGGGACAGTCCGGTACCAGGATTTGAACGGGGATGGTGCAATTACCCCGGATGATCGTCAGGTACTTGGAAGTTTTATGCCCGATGTATTTATTGGATTGGTCAACGATTTTGAATGGAACAACTGGGATTTGTCCGTAGCTATTCAGTCCTCGCTGGGGAATAAAATGTACAATCTGGAGAATTTATATTATCAGGGCCCTACGGTCAGTGCTTTTCTCAAGCCTGTAGTGGAAAACCAATGGTGGTCAGAAGAAGAACCTGGTGACGGGAAACATCCCGCAACCTCTCTGGCTGCACTGGAATTTGTAGGAAACAGCGATTA
>CAYRRD010000106.1:0-9373 GCA_964426625.1 uncultured Saprospiraceae bacterium
TGTATGAAGAAGATGAAGCCAGAGAGGCTATTTCTGCCTTAGACAACTCCGAGCTCGATGGCAACACTATCGTTGTCAAAGAAGCTAAACCACGTGCACAACGCAGTGGTGGTGGCGGCGGTGGTTATCGCGGCGGTGGCGGTGGCTACAACCGTGGTGGTGGAGGAAATAGATATTGATTTCACATCCAATCGAACAAAAAAGCCCTTCCGAAAATCGGGAGGGCTTTTTTTTTGACTGAAAGTAGTGTATAATTGAAGGATGATATTAAAATCTCCATGTTAACTCCCGCCACCATAACAGACATACCATTCATCCAGGCTATTGCCCGGAAAACCTGGCCACCTACTTTCAGAAATATCCTTTCTGCAGATCAGATTGCGTATATGCTCGATCAGATGTATAGCACAGAAGAATTGTTACGGCAGATATCCACACCTCATATTCAATATTACCTGATCAATCAGGATGCCGGATTCACCGCCCTAGAACTCCATTATGACCAAACCACCAATTCCAAAATACAAAAACTGTATATTTTACCTTCTCACCAGGGTCAAGGGCTGGGCAAATCCACGATCGGTATGCTGGGAGAAACCTCTATTAATCACGGTGACCAGGCCCTCATTCTCAATGTCAACAAATACAACCCGGCAATCCATTTCTACGAAAAATGCGGATTCGTTCGCTGGAAATCTGAAATCATCGATATCGGTCAGGGGTATGTGATGGATGATTATGTGTATCGATTGAAGTTGAGATAAAGGATGAGGTTGAGAATGTCCAAAGACACCTTCCTATGGCCCGTCAAAGCGATATCCCTGGCTAAACCACCATTTCACTGGCTTATAATGATCGAACTCCTTTTCGAGCAAAGGATTCGGACGATATCGAGGCGAAATCGTGGTCGGGGGAAACAATCCCGGATCGATCTGCTTGATTTACCAGATACGGTAGTTCAACCCAAAACGAAATCCCTCCCATTCGGAACTCATTTCTGGATTGACCTTCAGAGAAAAAAAGCCAAAAGTTTGTTTTTCCATTATATTGGGAAGCGATTTGTAAATATCGACAAACGAACGAATATCCACACCAAATCGCCAATTCTCTATAAGCTGCATGGATATTTTAACCAGAATCTGCAGCAGACTTACTTTATAGCCACGGGAGCACATCAGAACATCATCGCATGACTTCCCTGGTTTCAGAAGCAGTCAATGATGCACCCGCCGGATAAAAGGCATGTACTCCAACGAATACCCCCACCCTCCAGGCACCGAAAACGCACCCCAATCCACAATTTTTTTATCAACACAAATCCCATATTGCCAGGTTCCCCATTTTTCCGGCTGCTCCTGCAATAATTGTTATACAAAAAATAACCGCATACCGTGATGGGCTGCTGCAAATTCCACCGAAATCTTCAAATCATCCAGGAAAGACTGACATTTTCTGCGTTCCATCAATTGCCATTCGCCAACCGCCACACATCCTTCAAATACCGCCCCTCTTCATCCACATCCAGTCCATAACCCACCAAAAATTCATTTCCCACCTCAAAACCATAATGGGTTAGATTACAATCATATCGGTATTTACCCGGTTTGAAAAATAAAGCCACCACCTCGACATACGCCGCACCCCGTTCGTAAAAAAACTGCTCGAGTTCATGAGCTGTCCGGCCGGTATCCACAATATCTTCAAGAATAACTAGATGCGCCCCTTTGATCCATCGGTCTTCCTTGAGGTAGGAAATTCGACATTCCTCTGACTGCTCCACACCCTGGTAACTTGCAGCCTGGACACTCAGCAATCGGTATGGTTTTACGATGTGTGAGAGGAATTGATAAGCAAAGTAAAAAGCCCCGGACATGACAGGAACCATCGTAATTTCCCCGTCCAGAATCCGACTGAATTGTGCAGCCAATTCCGTTATCCGTGTATTAATCTCCCCTTCGGAAATAAACAATTCAAATAAATGCCCGTTAATTTTTCGTTTATTCATCTGGACTATGTAGTGCAATAACTGCTACTTTTGTGGCAAATTGGGAAAACAATAGCAGATTACCAAACCGTAAAATGGCTTAAGATAAATTTATTTGTACTGTGATAAAACAACTATGAGTATGAAAATCAAAACATTTCTATTTTTCATTTTGGGATTATGTATTTGCCAAACCATGGTCCAGGCCCAGACTGACAATGCACAACGCCTGGAAACGATAAAAAGAGCTTCTGCTCTGGATCCCGATACCACCGGTTGGTTTCATGGCGGTGGACTGGGACTCGATATCGGACAGCTGGCCTTCCTCAATCCCAAACTGGGTTCAGGCGAAAATCGTATCGGTTTTGGAGGAGCCATAAGTTATTTCGTGAATCTGATCGAAGAAAATCATTACTGGAACAATAGTTTTTCGCTCAATCTGGCGATGCAAAAACTGGGCGCCGGAGTTATTCGATCCAATTCCGATATCAAAACACCTTTTCAGAAGAGTTTTGATGAACTCCGTATCAATTCCAAATTTGGACTCGCCGTAGCCAAGGGGGCGAAATTCAACTATGCCGTTGACTTCAGTTTTCTCTCACAGTTCACTCCGACGTACAACAGCGCAGTGGATGGAGGAAACTATATCAAAGACATCGAAATCCTGGAAACCAGTCTGGCCTCCAAGCTGTTTAGCCCTGCTACCATCATCTTGGGGGTGGGGATCGATTACAAACCCACCAAGGCATGGTCCATCTACTTGTCTCCGGTGTCCTATAAAGGACTGATCGTAGGCGATGATGAAATCGCCGCGCTGGGCATCCATGGTAATCCCTGGAACAGTCCCACCGACTATGAGAATACCGACCACCAGGTCGGAGGATTGCTGAAAGTGGGATATGGAGGGGCTCTGGTGCCGGAACGCATATCCTACAATACCTCCCTGGGTATGTATTCCAATTATCTCAACAATCCCCAAAACATCGATATAGACTGGGTCAATGAACTGGCCATACAAATATACAAAGGACTCCAGCTCAGCGTACTGGCCAATATGTTTTATGACGATGATGTCAAAGTACAGATATCTGATAAAAATGCTGTTGGGGGTGTAAAACGGGATGCAGACGGAAAAGCCATTACCGGTAAGCGTGTAAGTGTAACCCAACAAATCCTGCTGAAATATATCCATGTATTTTGATCGGAACCGATCCATCAGCCACCTCACTTACGATGAACACGTTGAGAGGTGGGTATTTATAATTATCTTGCCATAAAATAACCCATTGGCACACAATATGAAGCATTGCAAAGCAGCCATTGTTACCGGAGGAGCCCATCGCATTGGCAAAGCCATTAGTATGAGCCTGGCTGATGAAGGGTATTCTATCGTACTCCACTACGGGTCCTCCTCCGATGAGGCCAGGCAAACGAAAGTTGAAATCGAGGCGAAGGGGGTTCAATGCCAATTAATCTCACTGGATCTGAAACAGTCCAACAGCGGACCGGCTTTATTTGACAAGGTCGATCCGCATATGGAAGTAAAAATCCTGGTCAACAGCGCTTCGATCTTCGAGCCATCAGGATTTGAGAGCACCTCGGAGGAATTGCTGGATTTGCATTACCAAATCAATCTGCGCAGTCCCTATTCCCTCCTCAAAACCTTTATAAACCACTACGAATCGGGACACATTATCAACATTTTGGACACCAAAATAGTACACAACCATACCCGGCATTTGGATTACCTTTTGTCCAAAAAATCCCTACATGACCTGACTTTAATCGCAGCCCGGGAATGCGGTCCCCATTTCAGGGTAAATGGAATCGCCCCCGGACTTATCCTCCCACCCGAAGGGGAAGATCAATCTTATCTGGACCGGAAAGCACAGCACCTTCCACTCCGGCAAACCGGGAAAACGCAGGATATTCAGCAGGCCATTCATTATTTGATAAATAATCCGTTTATTACGGGCCAAATATTATATATCGATGGAGGAGAACATTTACAATGAGGGGGTACACCGGACAGGAAAACTGGTTCGGATTCGCGTAGAGAAGTTAAGGCTGCGGGCCTACATTGGATTCAAGAAATGGGAAACTGAAAAGCTCCAGGACCTGGTGGTTAATTTTACTTTTCGCTATGATGCTGCCAGGGCCATCGAAACAGATCAGGAGGCTGATGTGCTGGATTATAAAGCGATAACCAAAAAGATCATAAAACACATCGATCGGCAATCCTTCCATCTACTGGAACGGGTCGCAGACAATATTCTGGAGATCATCCGAGGCAATCCATACACCAGAGATATTGTGGTGCGGGTGGAAAAACCCCATGCGCTTCGTTTCTCTGACAATGTGTGGGTGGAAATCGAAGGTAATGATCGCCCCAATGAGGCGATTATCAGCCTGGGCTCCAACATTGATCCGGAAACGCATACCCGTCGTGCATTGGAACAAGTGGCCTTGATAGGCCCCATACTCAAACAAACTGATCTCATCTATACCGAACCGGAAAAAGATAAGGATCAGGATCCTTTCCTCAATGGTGCCCTTATCCTGGAAACCCGATTGCCATTTGAGGAATTGAGGTCTGTGCTCAAGAACATCGAAGACGGACTGGGACGAGATCGCTCGGGACCCAAAAACGGCCCGAGAACGATCGACCTTGACATCATCGCATTCAATGGTACCATTACCGATGATGAGGTATACGAATATGCCTTTTTGCAGGAATTTCTGCGTGAGCTGAAGCCTGAGATCGAGGTGTAGGGAGAGGTAGAGGGAGAGATTTGCAAGCCGGGTGGTGAGAATAGTGAGTGGCGGATTGGAAAGCCAGGATTATAGGGAGATTTTGAGTTTGAGCTTGAAGTTGAGGACAAGGATAACCATGCAGGATTTTGCGTCTGTATGGTGATTTTGCGTATTCCCTTCGAACTGGACTACAGACGCAATTGTGGATACCCTGAGGAATGGTGGGTATCATCCGAAGTTTGTAGTGGTGATTTCTTTCAAAAAACAACCGTACATCGTCACCACAATAGGTCGCCGCTTTGTCTAACGTTGTTTTCAAATGATTTTTTAGTGCCTTGCTACGGGCAGGCATATGGGCAAGCATCCCACCTCTCCCCGAATCACATCACCCCGAAAAAAATTATTTTCTTACCTTCGATGCAGACGTAGATCCCTGGGGCTACGAAATCTCAAAATTCAATCCAACATGAATCAAAAAACGCTTTATATCCTGGATGGACACGCTCTGGTTTTCAGGGCTCATTATGCATTTATCAATCGGCCTCTGATGAACTCCAAAGGCATCAACACTTCTGCGATCACCGGCTTCACCCGATCTCTGTGGGACATTATCGTCAACCGGCAACCAACCCATCTCGCGGTTTCTTTTGACAAAAGCAACATCACATTCCGAAACGACCTGTATCCGGAATATAAAGCACAGCGCGATGCTACTCCGGAAGACATCCGAATCGCCATCCCATATATCAAGGAAATCGTAAAAGCCTTCAATATTCCGATTTTCGAACTCGACAACTTTGAAGCAGATGATGTCATCGGCACACTGGCCAAACAAGCAGAAAAGCAAGGCTTCAAAGTATATATGGTCACACCGGATAAGGATTTTGGCCAACTTGTCAGTGAAAACATCAAAATATATAAACCTTCACGCCAGGGCAATGGCATAGAAATACTCGGCATCGATGAGGTTTTGGAAAAATGGGATATCCAGAATGTGGACCAGGTGAAAGACATGATCGGGCTGCAGGGAGACGCTGTGGACAATATTCCTGGAATCCCCGGCATAGGGCCCAAAACTGCCGCGAAGTTGTTGAAGACCTACGGTTCCCTGGAAAATTTACTCGATCATACGGATGAATTGAAAGGCAAAATACGAGAAAACCTGGAAACCTTCCGGGATCAGGGTTTGCTTTCGAAGCAATTGGCCATCATTAACACCGAAGCACCGATTGCATTTGATCCTGAATTAACAGAAATGAACCAGGCCGATCGTAAACGACTGACCGAGTTGTTCGCTGAATTGGAGTTTCGGACGCTGGCTCAAAGCATATTGGGTAATCCGCCCCAGGCAGGAACGCAACAAACGCTATTTCCCGAAAGTAACGTTTCCTCCGCTGCAACAGTAATTGACCAAATAGCCCCAAATCAATACGATAATACAGATCAGCAATATATCCTTGTAGACGGGCCCGAAGCACGTGGGAATTTAATACAGAAATTGAAATCGGCACCACGGTTTTGTTTTGATACGGAAACCACTTCCATCCATCCCATGGAGGCGGATCTTGTAGGCATGAGCTTCAGTATAGAAAAAGGTAAAGCTTATTTTATACTTTTCCCGGAAAACAGAGCAGAAACGATCCGGATTCTGGAAGAATTCAGAGGGGTGCTGGAAGATCCCTCCATCCTCAAAATTGCGCAAAACATCAAATATGATGTCATTGTACTCAAAAATTACGGTATTGAAGTGCGTGGCATATATCACGATACCATGTTGTTTCACTACCTCCTCCACCCTGAACTCCGGCACAGCATGGATTATATGGCAGAGACCTATTTGTCTTATAAAACCATTTCCTACGATGAACTTACCGAAAAAAAAGGTCAAAAACAGAAGACACTACGGGAAGTGGATATCCAGAAATTAACCAATTATGCCGCAGAAGATGCCGATATCACTCTACAGTTACATGAGTACTTGTTTTCCAAATTGAAAGCGGAAAAACTGGACAAACTTTACTTTGATATCGAAGAGCCCATCATCAGGGTTCTGGCGGAGATGGAATTCAATGGAATCCGAATGGACGGGCATTTTCTTGAAGAATACGGTAAAGAACTGACGGAAAAAATCCTGGAAATACAATCGGCCATCTATGAAATAGCGGGAACGGTATTCAATATTGACAGCCCCAAACAGGTGGGAGAGATCCTGTTTGATGTACTGAAAATCCCATATCGGTGGACCAAAACCAAAACCGGACAATATTCCACCAATGAGGCCAAACTTGGTGAGCTGGAAAAAGAGCACGTAATCGTTTCGATGATTCTGGAATACCGCGGACTGATGAAACTCAAGTCCACCTACGTGGATGCATTACCAAAAATGATCAATCCCCGAACGGGTCGCGTCCATAGCAGTTTCAATCAAGCCCTTGCAGCTACCGGGCGATTGAGTTCCAACCATCCAAATCTTCAGAACATTCCCATCAAAACGGAGGCAGGACGAAAGGTAAGGGAAGCATTTATTCCGGCTGATGAAAACCATGTTCTTCTCGGTGCGGATTATTCTCAGATCGAACTCAGGCTGATCGCCCACATGAGCGGTGACGAAGCTATGTTGGAAGCCTTCAACAATGACCAGGATATTCACCGCGCTACCGCAGCCCGGGTATTTGATGTGCCGTATGAGGAAGTCACTTCCGAACAGCGACGACAGGCCAAGACCGTCAATTTCAGTATCATATACGGAGCCGGTGCGACCAATCTTTCGCAACAACTGGATATTCCCCGAAAGGAAGCGTCGCAATTGATCGAGGCTTATTTTAAGCAATACAAAGGATTGAAACAATACATGGACGATACGGTGAAGTTTGCGCGGGAGCATGGCTATGTGGAGACCTTGCTCGGTCGAAAACGCGGCTTACGTGATATCAACTCAAGAAACAGACTGGCCCAGGCGGGCGCAGAGCGCATCGCGATCAATACGCCCATCCAGGGCACGGCAGCGGATATGATCAAAATGGCGATGATCAGGATCCACGACAGATTAAAGGAAAGCCAGCTTCAGTCCAAACTGGTGCTTCAGGTGCACGATGAATTGATGTTTGATGTACCAAAAGGAGAAGTGGAAGAAATGAAAACGTTGGTACAGGAAGAAATGATCAGCGCCCTGCCTGGGCTGAATGTCCCCATTCTGGTCGAGGTAGGCACCGGAAAAAACTGGCTGGAGGCGCATTAATGGATTGAAGATGTGCGACTACCGTGCCCGCAATAATGGACCTGATTATAGTAAGCTGTTGAAAAAGGATTTGCAATACCGCAGATATCTGCCTGGTTTTCCCTGAATATGAAGATCAGAAATCAATCAGGGATTAGCTTTCAGTCTAGGATTAGGAATCAGTCATCAGTTCCTCTGCTCTGGCACTGTTCCGTGGTTGAGAAATTGTCGAAGACAGTTCAAAACTAAAGGCTGCTGCTCAAAGCCAATCAAACGCCCGAAGGGCATCAAACTTCAAACGGACGCAGCCCCTCACCTTCCACTATTGATCACTGCCTCGAGGTGTTCCATTAGTTCCGTTTCGCTGTCAAAATATACCTCCCGGGCCTTGCTCCCTTCACTGGGCCCCACTACCCCAAAATACTCCAATTGATCCATGATTCGCCCGGCCCGATTGTAACCGAGTTTCAATTTCCGCTGGAGCATGGAAGTACTACCGCTGTTGTTGATGACCACCAACCGGCCAGCATCCGTAAACAACTCATCCAATTCAGACACCTTTATTTCCCCTAATGATTCGCCATCATCCTCATTGGGATCACTATACTCAGGCAACAGATATGGTTCGCTAAATCCCCGTTGTTCGGAGATATAATCGATCACACGCTCCACTTCTGGTGTATCGATAAAGGCACACTGCAACCGAATGACATCGCTACCAACCGACAACAGCATGTCTCCCCGACCGATCAACTGGTCAGCACCCCCTGCATCCAATATCGTTCTGGAATCCACTTTCGAGGTCACTTTAAAGGCGATCCGGGCAGGAAAATTGGCTTTGATCACTCCGGTAATGATGTTGACCGAGGGACGCTGTGTCGCAATGATCAGGTGGATCCCCACGGCCCGGGCCAGCTGGGCCAACCGCGCGATGGGAAGTTCGACCTCTTTTCCGGCGGTCATGATCAGATCCGCAAACTCATCAATCACCAGAACGATAAACGGAAGGTATTTATGACCATTTAGCGGATTGAGTTTGCGATCGACAAATTTTTTGTTGTACTCCTTGATGTTCCGGGCATGGGCTTTCTTCAACAGGTTGTACCGGTCATCCATTTCCATACACAGGCTGTTGAGGGTATGGACTACTTTCCGGGTGTCCGTGATAATAGGCTCTTCCTGATCAGGCATAAAAGCTAAAAAATGCTTTTCCAGCTTCGAATAGGGAAACAATTCCACCTTTTTGGGATCGATAAGAACCAACTTGACCTGGCTTGGATGTTTGCGATACAGCAGGGACATGATCAAGGTATTGATCCCCACGGATTTACCTTGACCGGTGGCTCCGGCGATCAGCAAATGGGGCATTTTCGCCAGATCCGCGACGAAAACCTCGTTGCTGATGGTTTTACCCAATC
>CAYRRD010000107.1:0-9291 GCA_964426625.1 uncultured Saprospiraceae bacterium
CCAATAAAGTGTTATAATTTCTGAACTTGATGAAATAAATACCATGACACGAATTCAAAAATCTATTGGATTCTTTTTATCCTTTTAATCCCCTATGACATTGGGGGCAGTTTGACCTATCGAACCCCCGAAGTCGGAAAAACCAACCAGATACTTTTTGAATTTCAATGCATTAGCATCTGCGCCTTATAATCTCCTGCTTCAGTAATTGATATTCCCGGTTAAATTCATTGGACATAGCCCTGTTTTCCTCTGCACGGCGGACCAGGTAGGGGAACGCCTCCCGGACAGGTCCATACGGAAGGTATTTTCCGACGTTATAGCCATGCATCGCGAGGTTGAAAGTAATATCATCCCCCATACCATACAATTGACAAAAATTGAGGTGCGGGTGATCATTGCGTACAGGAAGCTCGTCGATACAATCTGCAAGAAGTTTTGAGCTGATCAGATTGTGGGTAGCGGCACACATGGCTATATTTTGGTAATGACGAGCACAAAATAAAACAGCCTCGTTGAAATCTCTGTCCACTACGTTCTTATTGGAGGAGATCGGACTGGGATACCCATGAACGGCCGCTCTGTCGCGTTCTTTTTCCATATACGCACCACGGACCAGCTTAGCCCCGAGAATATAGCCTTCACTACTGGCTTTCTCGTAGGATTGCCGAAGGTAAGTGAGTCTGTCGTGACGGTACATTTGGTAGGTATTGTACACGACCACTTCATCCTGATTGTACGTCTTCATCATAGAATCAGCAAGGGCGTCAATGGCATCCTGCACCCAGGACTCTTCGGCGTCAATAAAAATTTTCATGCCATATTCGCAAGCTTGTTTACAAATTTCAGTCAGGCGAGCTACCACCCGCTCCCATTTTTCCTCAAAATCGTCCGGCCTCAATTCTTTTTTTGACCATGCTTCCAGTACAATATTGGGTGCAATAGCCGATACTTTTATCGTAACTACCGGTACCGATGACTTGTTGGCAGCATAGTTTATGGTGCGAATAAACTGATCTTTGGCAGCATCCAGATCTTCTTCGGCATTTTTGCCTTCCACAGCATAATCCAAAACGACCTGAACCTGATATTTCCGTAAATGATCTATCACGGCATCACAGTCCTGAAGGGTTTCCCCCCCAATAAACTGCTGGTAAACGGTTTTTTTGATCAGCCAATGGCTGAGGGGTATGTGATACCGCAACGCCATACCTCCTACCTGGGTAAAAAAGTCAGCCCAGGAGGGCTTGCTCATAAGACGGAATAACCAGTAGGACAACCTGAGCTGGCGGTCGTTTTTGTACGCAAAGGCAATTTTCGTATTATCAAAACGGACTTTCCCTTCACTTTCACTTTCCATAAGCACTACTCCAAATTTCCCACGATGCCTCAGCCTGCAACTCCAGCATCGAATAACCATTGGTAACCCGGGCGCCCTGGGCTTTCCCGCGTTTCATGAAAAGAGTTTCAACCGGATTATAAATCAAATCATACAGGAAATGCTTTGAGTGCAGTGCTTCATAAGGCAAATCAGGGCATTGATCGACATGGGGAAACATGCCGAGGGGTGTAGTATTGATGATCAACGAAACCCCCTCCATGATTGTACCATCCAGTTGTTCATACGTCAAGCCATTTTCTATAGGCTTCCTACTTATAAAAGTAAAAGGAATTTTCAATTTATCCAACACAAATTGTACCGCTTTGCTACTACCTCCGGTACCAAGGATTAGGGCATTGCCCTGAAAATCGGTTGGCAAAAACTGGAGTAAGGAATCACGAAAGCCGATGACATCGGTATTGAATCCTTTCAATTTCCCTGATTGGACCAAAATAGTATTGACCGCCCCAATGTAGGCGGCTGTTTCATCGAGTTGGTCCAGAAATCGGATCACCTCCGTTTTATAGGGGATGGTTACGTTCATTCCAATTAATTGCGGATCTGATGCCAGGGCTACAGGGAAATCTGCAATATTCTCCAGTTCGAGAATACCATAATGGTAATTGGTAATCCCTTCTTTTTTAAATTTTTCCGCAAAATATTTTGGGGAAAAACTATGCCCCAAACGCTTACCGAGTAAAGCTAATTTCCTCATGGAATCTGATATTATTATCCTGAATAAAGATGTGGCATCTGACAAAATGTCATCAACATCCTGTATATTTGCACCACCCAAACCAATCAGGTATGGCAAAACAATCGATGGTTCCTTCAAAAATCAACACTGTAGTGAACCAGGAATCAACCATCATGTTATCCTCAGGGATACCACAAATTGCAAATATAAACGGAATATAAATTCGAATGGCGGAACAAATCAAAGAATGGACTTCGGCGAAAATGCTGGGAGAAGACCGTCAAGGTGAGGTTTACAGTGATACACTGGAAAAAGACAGCACGCAAAAACATTTTTATATCGAGAGTTATGGCTGCGCGATGAATTTTAGCGACAGTGAAATCGTGGCTTCCATATTACAAAAGGAAGGTTTTGGATCTACCGCTTCCATTCATGAAGCCGACCTGATCCTGATCAATACCTGCTCGATCCGTGAAAAGGCTGAAGACACCGTGCGGCTTCGTTTGCGGGAATTTGACAAGGTAAAGCAGGAAAATCCGGGCACGCTGGTAGGCGTTCTGGGGTGTATGGCCGAACGACTGAAAACCAAGCTACTCGAAGAGGAAAAACTGGTGGACATGGTTGTGGGTCCGGATGCTTACCGCGATCTACCCAAACTCATCAGGACAGCCGAGGACGGTGACAAAGGCGTGAATGTATTCCTTTCCCGGGAGGAAACATACGCTGATATTTCACCTGTTCGCCTCGATTCCAATGGGGTAACTGCGTTCATTTCCATCATGCGCGGCTGTGACAATATGTGCTCATTCTGTGTGGTACCGTTCACACGGGGAAGGGAACGAAGCCGTGATCCTTTTAGTATTGTGGCCGAGGCTTCGGATCTCTTCAATAAGGGATACCGGGAGGTGACTTTGCTCGGGCAAAATGTGGACAGTTACCGTTGGTCAAGTCCCGATGGGGAACATCAGGTTTCTTTTGCCGATTTGTTGCGCATGGTTGCGGAGGTTCATCCTGATTTACGGGTACGGTTTTCAACTTCCCATCCCAAAGATATTACCGATGATGTACTATTTGCCATCCGGGATTATGAAAACATTTGCAAATACATCCATTTGCCTGTACAATCGGGTAATAGCCGGATTCTTAAGCTGATGAACAGAACCTATGACCGGGCGTGGTATATGCAAAAAGTCCGGAGGATTTATGAAATCATACCGGATTGTGCCATTAGTTCGGATATGATAGCGGGATTCTGTACAGAGACTGAGGAAGAACACCAGGATACACTGTCTATGATGAAATTTGCCGGGTACAGCATGTCCTACATGTTTTACTATTCCGAGCGACCGGGAACCCTGGCGGAACGCAAATATGAGGACGACATTCCCCTGGAGGTCAAAAAGCGAAGACTTAATGAAATCATCCAGTTGCAGCAGGAAATTTCGAAATTCCATAACAGCAGAGACCTGGGCAAAACCTTTAAAGTATTGATCGAAGGGGATTCAAGAAAATCCAAAGATGATTTCAGGGGGAGGAATTCCCAGAATAAAATGATTGTATTCCCCAAAGTTGCGGGCTTCAAACCCGGAGACTATGTTTTCGTGAAAGTCACGGATGCATCCAGCGCTACATTGTTGGGTAATATCGTCACACTATGAATCCAACCATTCAGGGTATTAAAAGCCGATATGGGTTGATCGGAAATTCCGAAGGCCTGAATGATGCCCTGCGCAAGGCATTGAAGGTAGCTGGTACCGATCTGACGGTATTGATTACCGGAGAAAGCGGCGTTGGTAAAGAGGTGATCTCCAAAATCATCCACCAGCACAGTCCCCGAAAACACAATCCCTTCATTGCCATCAACTGTGGTGCAATTCCGGAAGGTACAATCAATTCCGAATTATTTGGGCATGAAAAAGGGGCATTTACCGGAGCTACCTCCGACCGCAAAGGTTATTTTGAAACCGTGGATGGGGGCACCTTATTTCTGGACGAAATTGGCGAACTCCCGCTCGACACCCAATCTTACCTGCTCCGTGTCCTTGAAAATGGAGAATTTATCAGAGTAGGATCATCCACAGTCCTACACACGGATGTACGTATCATAGCCGCCACCAATGTCCATTTATACGAACAAGTTGAAAAGGGCAAGTTTCGACGGGACTTGTATTACCGCCTCAACACGGTACCCATTGAGATACCTCCACTTAGGGAACGACGGGATGATATCTGGATGGTGTTTAGGAAATTTAGTCTGGATATCGCAGAAAGACATAGAATAGAACCTATTTCACTGACCAATGAAGCCAAAGCTCTTTTGTTGAAATACCCCTGGCCAGGCAATATCCGGGAACTCAGGAATGTAGCAGAGCAACTGTCGATTATGTCCGAAAGACGGATTATCGATGAAAATGACCTACTTGAGGTACTTCCCAATATAAAGCAACAATATTTGCCTGCAAGGACCGATCGAACAGATCACCCTGAAGACAATCTCCAGGAGCGTGAGATTTTATATAAACTGCTCTTTGATATGAAATCCGACCTCAATGAACTAAAATCCCTGGTTTTTGGGTTGATTAAAAAGAACAAACTGGATGTCCCCGATTCGGATCATATTCTGGGCTTACCTGAAAGGGCCAGCAGTAGCTCCTGGTACCCTTCACATTTTTCCGGAGTAGAAAAAATCCCAACGGAAGATCTGGCTTCTGCAGATCATGGTGAAATCCCCTCCATAATCATTCAGGACAACCAAAAATCGCATAAGTTTTATGATAATTCCGAACCGGTTGAAGAGAGTTTATCGTTGGAAGAAATGGAAAAAGACCTGATTCGTAAAGCACTCAAAAAATACAACGGAAAGCGAAAGGATGCAGCGGAAGAGTTGGGTATTTCAGAACGAACACTATACCGTAAAATCAAGCAGTACGAACTGGAATGATAAACGATAAAACATGGACCTGGAAAATCAAAGCAAATCCGATATACGGTGTGTGGGCTTTGTCCTCGCTCATTCTTGTAGCGTTGTTGACCGGGTGCTATTCATTCAAGGGAGTTAGTATCCCTGAGGAGGTAACCACTTTCTATGTGGATGACTTCAATATCAGCAATAGAGCATTGAAAGCCCCAAGGCAATTGGGGACAGTATTCTCAGACCAATTCAAGCAAAAAGTTCTTCGGGAATCCCGGCTCACATTCAACGAATCCAATCCTGACATTGAATTCGCTGGAGAAATCACACAGTTCGCTATCCGGTCGGTAGCCCCCCAACCCGACGAAACCACAGCTTTTAGCCGGCTTGACATTTCGATCCAGGTCAACTATATAGACCATCTGAATGAAGAAAATAACTGGACAAAAACTTTTTCTGATTTTAGAAATTTTGAACGGAATGTAAATTTTTTAGATGTTCAGGATCAATTAGTTATGGAAATTTTCGAGCAAATAGGTGAAGATATTTTCAACGAAACCTTCTCAAACTGGTAGTCATGAATCCGCCCAACTATTACATAGTCGACCCGATGCGACTGGAAGAAATAGACTATGAAGATCTTCTGATCAGCATGGAGGAACACCCATCGAGGACGGATGTGACCTTTATCACCCTGCTCAAACAAAAGTTCGCTTTCGGACGGTTGGATGATGAATTGATTCACCAACTAATTGCCATTGAAAATGACAAGCAAGCTCTACAGGAAATGCTGCAAGCCTTGCAGAGCTTCCCTACCAAATCGGACCTAATCCAGAGTACTATGAGTGATCCGGAGCCCTTTTCTGATGAACATTATCCTAATAGTGAATCGGATAGTGATAGCCATTCCACTTTACCCCCGGATTCAATCATAAATGGCACGAACGATCCCAATAATGATCCTTTTATATATTCCAACGATCAGGCTGAAATAATAAGCGAAGAGGAATCCGGCCTTGACATTTCTTCAGAATCCGATGAAACAATGGTTGATTACCAGGGAGATACCCCATCAGAAAATGTACTGGATACAGCCATTCCTGTAGTGGAAGACCACGGTAAAAATCAGGCGTATTCGTTAGAAGATCCAGAATCAACTCCTGAATCTCAATCCCTCTTTTCTGAAGAGGATAACCGGTCTGAACAGGAGGAACCATTCGAGTCATCCTCCGGCCCGGAAGCAGAACCCTCAAAAGACGCCAAATTTCCCCTCATCAACGAAAACGATACAACCACCTCATCTGATAAAATTAGAAAAGCGAACAAGCGGAAAAAGAAGAAAAAGAAAAAATCAAAACTTGAAAAGTACCTTACCCACCGGGAACACGACCGCGATTTGACTACCAGGAACATGCCGGAGGAAACGAAAGAAATTGAAGGTGATAAATCAGATTTCACCACATGGCTGCTTACACGAGACCATAACCCGGGGACGGCAAGGGAATTTCAACGAAAAAAGCAAGGTATAAAGAAGAAAAAGATCCGTAAAAAGTCGAGAGCTGAAAAATTGGCTGAAAAAAGTATTGCGGAAAATGCGGAGGTAGTGAGTGAAACACTGGCTACCCTCTTCACCAAACAAGGACTATACGACAAGGCGATTGGCATGTATGAAAAATTAAGTTTGAAATTCCCGGAAAAAAGTAGTTACTTTGCGGATCGTATCAACGAAATCCGACAATCCAAAATAGATTAGAATCATGGTTACAGCAATGACAATACTTATCGCTATCATAAGCGTACTCCTTATGTTGGTCGTCCTTATCCAAAACCCAAAGGGAGGCGGAGTGGATTCAACATTTGGCGGACAGAGTGCCAATCAAATGTTTGGCGCAGCCCGAAGCACCAATCTCGTAGAAAAGGCAACCTGGGGATTGGCCATATTATTGGTGGTATTGTGCATTATCACGACCATAATCGTGAGCAATTCCGGTGGGTCTGTGATACCACTACTTTCAGAATAAGAGGAAGTAAATTTCACATAAGAATTATGTCAAAATGTCTTTGGGTTTCCAAAGGCATTTTTTTTTCTTTGAATATCGGAATTAATTTCAGCCCTCTTGCCACTTTGTCAGGAAAAAGCCCGTTGGCACTAAAAATGCACAGTAGAGACTGAACAAAAAATTTTTTAATTAACTATAAAAAACCTTAGGTGTTATGATGAAGCCAATCAACGACAGAGTAGTGGTAAAACCTGCTCCCGCTGATGAAAAAACGAAAGGGGGTATTATTATCCCTGATACTGCGAAAGAAAAACCACAGCGTGGTGAAGTCATCGCAGTAGGACCAGGTAAGGATGGTAATGCGATGACTGTTTCAAAAGGGGACATCGTGCTGTACGGCAAATATGCAGGACAGGAAATAACCTGGGAAGGAACCGATTACCTGATCATGCGGGAGGATGACATCCTGGTTATACTTGAAGGTTAAAACCCAGTATCCTTCGTTTTCTAATCTATTATTTCAAAATTAAAATCAACTTACAATGGCTAAAGAAATTAGCTTTAATCTGGATGCGAGGAATAAACTCAAATCCGGCGTCGATCAATTAGCGAATGCAGTAAAAATAACCCTGGGTCCTAAAGGCCGAAACGTCGTATTACAGAAATCATTTGGCGCACCTGCGGTTACCAAGGACGGTGTAACGGTAGCCAAAGAAATCGAACTGAAAGATCCTGTTGAAAACATGGGTGCCCAGATGGTCAAAGAAGTAGCATCCAAAACAGGTGATATTGCAGGTGATGGTACGACAACGGCTACTGTTCTTGCCCAATCCATGATCCAGGCTGGTATGAAAAACGTTACCGCCGGAGCCAACCCTATGGACCTGAAAAGAGGAATTGACCTTGCGGTGAAAAAAGTGGTAGAGAATCTGCAAAGCCAAACCGAAAGGATCGAAAACGATCTGGAAAAAGTGAAGCAGGTTGCAGCGATTTCGGCTAACAACGATAATGAAATCGGAGAACTGATCGCTGACGCCATGAAGAGAGTTACTAAGGATGGTGTCATCACCGTGGAAGAGTCAAAAGGGACCGACACCTATGTGGATGAGGTGATTGGAATGCAGTTTGACCGCGGTTATTTATCTCCATATTTTGTAACCGACACTGAGGATATGGTGGCAGAATATGATGATGCCCTTATTCTCATCCACGATAAGAAAATCTCCAATATGCAGGAGATTTTACCCATCCTTGAAAAAGCTGTAGGTTCAGGCAAACCTTTATTGATCATTGCGGAGGATATCGACAGCCAGGCATTGGGTGTATTGGTAGTTAACCGACTACGTGCACAATTGAAGGTTGTTGCTGTCAAAGCACCTGGTTTTGGTGATCGACGAAAAGCAATGCTTGAAGACATCGCCATCCTGACTGGTGGTACTGTAATCAGCGAAGAGAAAGGTTACAAACTCGAAAACACCGAGCTGGAACACCTGGGTACTGCAGAAAAAATTTCTGTGGACAAAGACAATACAACCATCGTAAATGGCCGGGGTGATCAGGATCAAATCACGGCTCGTATTAATCAGATCAAACAACAAATTGAGACAACCACTTCTGAATACGATAAAGAAAAACTTCAGGAGCGGCTTGCAAAATTGGCTGGAGGTGTAGCTGTATTGTATGTAGGAGCTGCTACGGAAACTGAGATGAAAGAAAAGAAAGACCGTGTTGATGATGCGCTCCACGCAACTCGTGCTGCTGTGGAAGAAGGTATCGTTGCAGGAGGTGGCGTAGCGCTGGTACGTGCGATCGAAAGCCTCGAAGGTCTGGAGGGTTCAAATCAGGATGAAACCATTGGAATTCAAATTATCCGAAATGCACTTGAAGCTCCAATCCGTGCCATTGCGAACAACGCAGGCGTAGAAGGATCAGTAGTACTTCAAAAAGTGAAAGAAGGTAAGGGTTCCTTTGGCTACAATGCCCGAACCGATGAGTACCTGGATCTGAAAAAAGCAGGGGTCATCGATCCAACTAAAGTTACCCGAATTGCACTGGAAAACGCAGCTTCTATCGCAGGTATGATTCTGACTACCGATTGTGTGGTCAGTGATCTGCCAGAGCAAAATGATAACGCCGGTATGCCAGGCGGTATGCCAGGCGGTGGAATGGGAGGTATGATGTAATAATCATCCATCTTTTTGCAAATATAAAAACCGGAAATCCAATTGGATCTTCCGGTTTTTATATTTAAGAAAGGCGGTAACCAAAGGAGTGCAGATGATGTTCGAGGTGTGCCAAACCT
>CAYRRD010000108.1:0-9206 GCA_964426625.1 uncultured Saprospiraceae bacterium
GCGCTTCCAAATCGCAGGCAATGTCCGACGATTCGTACTGAGTCCGCATGGAATCCGACCGCAGGGAGGATCTGGTAGCGCCATTGCCTTGGATATGTCGGGATATTATCCGGTATATATTGTTGAAAATAGTTGCTTCTAGGTAAGCTATGTGACGTTGTAATTTTGAATCTCTTAGCGTCTTAGTACTTTTGTTCCCTCTTTGTTGATAAGCTGCGTCTATAGATTGTTAGGTGGGTGATGTCCTTAGAGTATAGAGCTGCCCAATAAATTGTATGTGCAGGAAGTGAATTAAAACCAAATGGAAAGCAATATCAGTGCCGTGATTTTCTCCTGATGCTCCCTCAGAAAGGTACGTATCGACCGCAAAGCACCGACCATATGATTTTTTACCGTATTCGTGGACAACTGAAGTTCTTTTCCGATTTCCCGATATGACATATCCTGTTCCCGTACCAGAGTATAGATTTTCCACTGTTGGGGGGTGAGGTTGTTGACAGCTTCCTGATACAACGCCTCTGTTTCCTGGTATTCGATGTGTTCCATGACCGGGTTGGCCGATTGCATGCGGGTCCACAGATAATCGCGATAGATCCTTGAATGGGCTGCTTTGCGGTGGTGATCCACAATCCTGTTTCGGGTGATAGTCCAAAGTACGGATTCAAGGTTGTCCATGGTCTCCGGGGTATAAGTAGCATATAATTTGACAAAAACATCATGCGTCAAATCCCGGGCAATTTCACCGACTTTGATATGGTAGAGGATAAATCCATATATTTTATCCTCATAGTCCTGATATACCTTCGTTTTCCAATCCATCAGTTGATCCTATTCCTTGAATATTAATGCGAAGATAGACCTTCTTCTGCGGATCAGGGCTCTGCACGTGGGAACTTAATCTTTACATAATATAAAAAAATCCGTCCCGGTTAGTCCTTTTCCATTTTGAAACGTCCACCCTATATCTGATCGCAATTGGAATTCTAAATCAAAATTGAAAACAAGGCTTGGCACAAGATAATACAAAAGTTAAAATCGAAGAACTCTACGGTAAGTTTTTATCGGGAGAAATATCAAGAAATGAATTCGATGAGTTATTTGATCTCCTCAGGGATGAATCCCATCAGGAATGGGTGGGCGCTGTCATCGATGGCACAATGCCACCTTGGGTTCAACCTGTTGAAACGAATGCGGAGCCAGTATGGGAGCCTCGTCAATCCGGTAGCCTCGCCAAGGTCGCCCCATTAAGGAGAAAAAAACCCTGGTACCACATCGCTGCAGCCGCTGCTGTACTCGTATGCCTGATCGGTTATTTTTATTTCGTTCCACGAACCTCTGATGCCTGGATTGTAGTCAACACGGGTTACCAACAAACCCAAACCGTGGAGCTGCCCGATGGCAGCACCGTTGTACTCAACGCCAATTCAGAATTGAAATGGCAGGAGGATCTGGAAAAAGCCGAAGTCAGATTGGTGGAATTCAGGGGCGAAGGTTTTTTTGACATTACCCATCTGGAAGACCGTCCTTTCAAGGTCCATACCAACAATGTAGATGTCAATGTATTGGGAACAGCTTTCAACCTGGAAACCCGCCGGGATTATACCAACGTATTTCTAAAAGAAGGTAAGGTGGTCCTGGAAACCCGGGAAGCCGAATCCGTGGAGATGGAACCGGGGGATCTGGTCCATTATAATATAGAGCGAAAGGAAGTACGGAAAGTCCGGGATCAGGATTCTGAATCTGCTTTGTCCTGGAGAGAAGGGGTGTTTACTTTCAAAGACCTCACTGGAGTACAGATCCTTGAGAAAATGGAAGATATATACGGGAAAGAATTTGTTTTTGACAACCCCACCGATCTCATGGATGTCATCGTGGTTCAGGGTCTGCCCTACACGGATTGGGATTTTACAAGAGAAGCGCTGGAATTGGCCCTGGATGTACGTTTGGTGGATTCCGTGGACAACATCATTCTTGTCAAAGAGAAATAAGAACTAGTTAAGCAACAATAAAATAGCATTATGAGAAGGTATTTTACGAAATTCAATCGGATTGTGACCGTAACGTTGTTATGGCTGATGGCCGCCTCGCCTTTTTATGCAAGCGAAGCCCTTGATGAAAAGATGAGTCTGGAGCAGGCGATACAGCAAATCAGCGTACAATATGGAGTTTATTTTACGTACAACAAATCTCTGGTACAGGAGATTACTGTCGAATTTGAATCTTCCACCCAAAACAGCCTGGAAGAGGCTATGGAGCAGGTTCTGATAGGAACCAACCTGCGTTATCGGATCCACGAGGACAAATTCGTGATCATTTACAAAAGTGACCGTGAGGGAATTTCTTCCCTCAAAAAAATGGCCCAACATCTGGACGAGTTGATCGTTCAGGAGGAATCCAAAAACACGATGGCAAGTCGGTCGGTACAGAAACTGGAACCTATAAGTTCCATTTCAAATGTTCTGCTTGAACAGCGACGCTTAGTACTCAACGTAACCGGTACCGTAACGGATTCCCAGGGAGAGCCCCTGATCGGGGTGAATATCCGGGTCCAAGGTACCAACAAAGGAACGGCTACCGATTTTGAAGGTCGGTTTGAACTGGAGGATCTCAACGAGAACGATGTCCTGGTGTTTTCTTACATCGGGTATCAGACCCTCGAATACCCCCTCAACGGGAGATCCAACCTGTCAATCGTGTTGCAGGAAGATCTCCAGACCCTGGATGAAGTCGTGGTTGTGGGCTATGGAACCCAGCGCAAAGTCAATTTGACCGGGGCTGTGGAAGCTGTAGGTAGTGAGGTGTTTGAAAACAGGGTGACCTCCAATACGACTCAGGCATTGCAGGGAGCCATCCCCAATCTCAACCTTTCACTGGAAGATGGAAAACCGACCAGGTCAGCGTCGTATAATGTGCGGGGAAGAACCTCAATCGGACAGGGTGGTAATGCGCTGGTGCTGATCGATGGGGTGGAAGGTGATCCTTCCTTCCTCAATCCCAATGATATCGAGAGCGTCAGTGTCCTTAAAGACGCTGCCTCTGCTGCCATTTACGGTGCACGAGGTTCTTTTGGCGTGGTTCTCATCACCACCAAGCAGCCCGATAAGGGACGAACGAAGGTGAGCTATACCGGAAATGCATCCTTGTATTCACTGGCTCAGGAACCGGAATTTGTGACCGATGGGTTGCAGTGGCTCGAGCTTTTCCGGGAGTCGTACTACAATGCTCAGGGAACGGTACCCACGTCCATCAACAACAATACGCAGTATTACAGTGATGAGTGGCTCGATCGTATGCGTGCCTGGAAAGCCTCCGGCGAAGGACCCAAAACGGTGGTATTACCCAACGGAAATTATGAATATTATTCCGACACCGACTGGATGGGGATGCTGTTCAAGGATCGTTCCCTGGCCCAGGACCACAATCTGACTATTTCGGGTGGTACGGAAAAAGCGGATTTTTTCGTATCAGGCCGTCTCTATGACTTCGGCGGCATGTATGATTTTCATCCCGATACCTATCGCTCCTATAACCTGCGTGCTAAAGGTTCGCTACAAACCAGCGATTGGTTGAAAATAACCAACAACATCGAGTATTCCCGAAATAATTACCATATGCCGTTTTCGGCGCAGGGCCGATCGGCCAATATTCAACGGTACATCGAGGTAAATGCCTTCCCCACCATGCCGCTTTATAATCCGGATGGGACATACACCCGGGGTGGAGCAGGAACCATTGGTGGTTTTATCGATGGCAACAATTACCAGTACAACAATCGGAATTTGTTTCGGAACACGGTGGGTATGAGCACCTCGTTTTTTGACAATAAATTCCGGATTAATGGAGATTACACCTTCCGGTACAACGACCGCGATTATTTTTGGAAACGGGTAAAAGTACCTTATTACCAGAATGCCAACGCCGAAGAGCCTTCCTATATGGGTGATCGGAACGGTATTATTTATGAATGGTTGAGCTATTCTATGTATACGGCCTCGAATATATATGCCGAGTACGAAAATACCTTTATCGGAAAACACTACCTCAAGGCTATGGGAGGATGGAACTACGAAACTTCCCGGTACAAGGCAAACAGTATTCAGAGAAATCAATTGCTCCTGGAATCTGCAGAAAGCGTCCAATTGGCCACGGGTACATCGATAACACCAGGGGCGAGTGTGACCCGATGGAAAACGGCGGGTGCCTTTTTCCGGTTCAACTATGGGTATATGGATCGTTACCTCCTGGAAGTCAATGGACGGTATGATGGTTCCTCCCGCTTCCCTGTGGATCAGCAGTGGGGATTTTTCCCTTCGGTTTCAGCGGGCTGGCGATTGTCAGAAGAACCGTTCTGGAACGTGAGCGACAATATTTTCTCGGATGTTAAATTGCGTGCGTCATACGGTACCCTGGGGAATGGAAATATTTCTCCGTACCAATTCCTGGAATTGTTGAGTATTGGTAATTCCGGTAGAGTACTTGACGGTGAACTGAACAAGCGAACCGGTGCACCGGCACCTATTCCTACAGGACTGACCTGGGAAAAAGCAACCACCCTGGATTTTGGTTTGGATCTGGGTGTGCTCAACGGTCAATTGCGGTTCAACGGAGACTACTACGTTCGAAAAACAACAGATATGTACGTGGCGGGGCCCACCTTGCCCGAGATTTTTGGGGCCACTTCTCCCAAAGGGAACTACGCATCGATGACCACAAAAGGATTTGAACTGACACTGACCTGGAGAGATGAACTGACAGTGGCCAACAAGCCTTTTGATTATGAGATTCGCGGCTCCTTGTTCGATTACGTGTCCAAAATCGATGAGTACAACAATCCAACCCGTAAGTTATCGGACTATTACGTGGGACAAACGATCGGGGAGCTCTGGGGCTTCCGAACAGACGGATTGTTCCAGGAAGATCCAGAACCTGGTGAGTATATCAATACCATTTTCCGTTCGTCTGCCGATGCTGTTTGGCGTGCAGGAGATGTGAAAATCACCAATCTGGATGGCAGCCCGGACAATATGATCACCAAGGGAGATCAGACCGTAGACAATCCGGGCGATATGACCATCATCGGTAACACCGAACCTCGATATCAGTACAGCTTCAAACTGAGTGCAAATTGGAACGGATTGTTTTTTTCGGCTTTCCTTCACGGTGTAGGACGTCAGCATTGGTATCCAGGACAGGAATCTGCTTTCTGGGGTCAGTACAACCGAGGGTACAACCAGGTGCCGGCATGGCATGTGGGTAATTACTGGACAGAAGACAATCGGGATGCTTATCTGCCCAGATACTCCCAGTACAATGGAGCATTGGGATATTCCAACCATGTCCCCAATGACCGATATCTGCAAAAAGTATCCTACCTCCGTTTGAAAAACCTTCAGTTGGGATATGCGTTGCCAAACAACTTTACGAACAGACTTGGATTGAGCAATGCCCGGGTATATGTTACCGGAGAGAACCTGGCCAGCTGGTCTCCATTATACAAGGTGGCCAAAAACTTTATGGATGTTTCTACAGCGATTGGGACTTCTGATTCCGATCTCAATGCAAGTTACAACCAGGGAGCTGGAAATGGTTATCCATTGCTGAAGTCCTTCTCATTTGGAATCACACTTACTTATTAATGACAGAAAATTCAATAGATATGAAAAATATAATATATATCGTATTGAGCGGCATGGTTCTTTTGGCTTCGTGGAGTTGCGAACTGGATGAATCCCCCGTTACCTCTACGGATAAAGGCGCTATTTTCGGTTCGGAAGAGGGCCTTAAAGCCTATTCTATTTCATTTTATGATATGCTTCCAAGCGCTACCGATCAGGCCATTGTGGAGCAAAATCTGGTGGATTATGGAGCGACCAACTCCCTGGGCGGATTTATTCTTCGCAATTCCTATAGCGAAAATAATTCATCGGGGTGGTCCTGGTCTGCGTTGCGGAATGTGAATTACTTTATTGAGAATAATGTGGACCCTGCGATCCCGGAAAGTGTCCGGAACAACTATACGGGGCTGGCTCGATTCTTCCGTGCGTGGTTTTACTATGACAAAGTCCGCCGTTTTGGGGATGTTCCCTGGGTCGATCATCCTTTAGAACCCAGTGAGGAGGACATTCTTTATGGAGAAAGGGACTCGCGTGAACTGGTTATGGAGAGAGTGTGGGAAGATCTGATGTTTGCTGGTGAAAATATTACCCGGACAAGCGATGCCACACAGAGTTCTTTAGTGACCAAATGGGCAGCATTTGCTTTTGCATCGCGTATTGCCTTGTTTGAAGGCACGTTCAGGAAATATCACAATCTGAGCTTGCCCACATCGGCGGATACCTGGCTTCAAAGAGCGGCGGATGCAGCATCAGTGGTAATTCAAGAATCGGGAAAATCCCTGCATAGCAACTACCGTGAATTGTTCACCAGCGATGTGCCTCCAGTTTCGGAAACCATATTGGCGCTGGCCTCAGATGCTTCCCTGGGAGTAAAACACAATGCCAACTGGCGCTGGACCTCCGAAACTTATGGTACAGGACTCAATCTTATCCGACCGTTTGTGAATACCTATCTTCAGAAGGATGGAACTCCGTACACTGAGCGGCAAGGATGGGAATATGAGGACTTTTATGAAGAATTTCAAAATCGGGACGAAAGACTGAAGGCAACATTGCGATATCCTGGTTATGTACGCGAAGGAAATATTGCATTACCCGTATTTAGTGGATATGCCAGGTTGGGTTATCAGCCCATCAAACTGAGCGTGGATGCAACCATAGGGGATAGCCAAACGGAAAGTACCCATGCTATCCAGTTGATGCGATATGCTGAAGTTTTGCTCAATTATGCCGAGGCAAAAGCGGAGCTTGGAACCTTGACTGATGCGGATTGGGCATTTACGATCGGGGCATTGCGAGAGCGTGCAGGAATCACTGGAGGTCTGGATGCCAAGCCGACCATGGTGGATGCCCATTTCCAGGAAATCTATTTCCCCAACATCAGTGATCCGGTGATTCTGGAGATTCGAAGAGAACGCGCTGTTGAACTAATCTTCGAAGGATTCCGATTTGATGATCTGCGACGATGGAAAAGGGGAGATCTGTTTAAATTGAAATGGACCGGGATGTACATCCCAGCAGTGAACGTACCTTTGGATGTGGATCACAACGGTAGTCATGATGTAATTTATTATATTGATGAGGCTGGTCTTGATGCTGCAGAGGAAGTGTCCAACAACCCGGATCCGTACCGGGTTCGCGTAAGTACCGATCCCAATGCAGAAATCATTCAGGTCCATCCGGCTGGCGATGGGGGTTATTATCTGGCCTGGTACACCAACAACGAAAGCAATAAAGTATGGGGGCCAAAGCAGTACCTTTATCCCATTCCTGTGGGGGCAATCAATCAGAATCCCAATTTGGAGCAAAACCCAGGTTGGGAAAATGGAGCTACTAACGATGGAAACTAAATACTGGCAAAGGTAATATCTTTTATGTAAATCATACCGGATGACCAAAAATCCGTGAAGGAGAAGGATCCTTCACGGATTTTTTTTATAGAGGACTTTGTAAAACATCCCCTCACCACCACTGCACAAAAGTTATGCTCCCCCTATATTGTTGGGAATGGGCGGACAAGGCTAATCACATCAAAAGTATTTATTACCTCAAAAAGAGCACTGGGCTGTGTGGAAAATTCTTTGAAAAATGTTGTTGTGAATAGATTTTATATTGTTAAATCGTATATTTGGCAAAGAAAAGTTGACAGTTCATTCAAAGTTTGTATTGCTGATTTAAATAAATCCACCACATTGCAAAAGAAGAACTAACATCCATGCTAATATTTAACGTGCTAAAATACCCAAATAGAGTTTCTTATCATTTCTTTCATGGTCTTCAAATCTTCTTCTTTATGAGACAATTTTACCCTTTCTTATTATTTCTTTTAGGCTTTAACTTCAGTAACTATGCCCAACCCCTCGACTGTACTGGTTTTGCTTATGTGCCCAACTACATAGATGGCACAGTGTCAGTGATTGATGTTAATTCTCTGACGGTAATTGCAACTATTAATGGTTTAGGACAAGGTCCTCAATCGGTCGCGTTTACCAAGGAAGGAGATACGGCATTGATAGCCAGTGTCCTCAACAATACCGTAACTGTTGTAGAAACAGCTACACATACGGTAGTGAATACGTTTTCGGGCACTCTAAATAATCCGCGTGGTATCGCTCGCCATCCCAATTCCAATATTTTCTATATAGGGAATTATAGTGGTCAGACTATATCTATAATGACTCCTTCAGATGGAGAAATTGGGAGTATAAGTGTGGCAGGCTATAGTCCATGGGGAGTAGAAATCAGTCCTGATGGCAATACCCTATATGTCAGTCATTACTTTGGGGGCGTTCTATCGATCGACCTGGGGAGTCAGATGATTACCAATTTTGTCAATGTAGGTTCCGGATCTCAAACTATAGATATATCTCCCGATGGCAGTAATTTATATGTGGCCAGTAGCTTTTCAAATGAACTATATGTTATTAATACTTCAGATTTCACTGTAACATCAATTTTGGCAGGAATTTACCCATTAGGTGTAAAAGTAAATCAAGATGGTAGTCTGGTATTTGTTCCTAATGCAGACGAAGACAATCTCTACATCATAGATGCCTTAAGTAAAACGGTGATAGAAATCATTCCAACAGGAGATTATCCATTTGGTGTGGATTTGTTTGGTGATAATCTTTATATACCCAATTTTATTGACGACAATGTGACGGTATATAATTTGGAATCAGGGAATAGCACAACTATAACTGTCGGTGATGGACCTGCTCCAATTACGGGGTTTATTTTTGGCGCTTGCAGGGTCATCCAGCCCCCCAACTGTGCCCAATTTTCTCCTTCAATCAATGAAGCTGGAGAAGCCATAGTCAGCGCGGATGATTTCGTGTCCAATCCGGACGCTATTGGCTACCCGATCACGGTGCAGATATTGAATCAATGGGGTGGTTTGGCTTACCCACCCTTTCAGTTGGCAGATCCGGAGGCAACCTACACCCTGAATGTCTGTGATTACCTGGGACGATCTTTGGAATTTTCTGTTACGGCTCCTGTAGGTGAAAGAACACAGACCTGTAATCTAGGTCAGATGATCCTCAATGGTACTCCTGGTGTGGTAATTACATCCGGGTTGGGAACCAAAGT
>CAYRRD010000109.1:0-9137 GCA_964426625.1 uncultured Saprospiraceae bacterium
AGGTAACGGGTACGGTAACGGATGACAAAGGAGAGCCTTTAATCGGTGTCAATATCCGCGTGAAAGGCACGAATCAGGGAACGTCAACGGACCTGGATGGTCGTTTTTTGCTGGAGAACATTGATGAGGAAGCAGTACTGGAAGTGTCCTACATCGGATACCAAGCACTGGAAGTAAAAGTAGGAGGTAGGACATCCATTGACATTGTGTTGAATAGCGATTCTCAATTGTTGGACGAAATCGTAGTGGTAGGTTATGGTACGATGAAGAAAAGTGATCTTACCGGATCAATATCCCAGGTCAATGCCACGGATCTAAAAAAATATACACCCGCCAATGTTAGCGATTTACTTCGCACGACTGTGCCTGGCCTCAATGTGGGTTATTCTGTAACGGCTAAAGGAAACAGTGGATTTGAAATCCGTGGTGAGAATACCTTAACCGCAGGATCGAGTCCATTAATTGTTCTGGATGGAGTGATTTACAATGGGGATATTTCCGATATCAACCCCAATGATATTGAAAGAATCGATGTACTTAAAGATGCCAGTTCCGCTGCTGTGTATGGCTCACGTGCAAGTAATGGAGTCATCGTTATTTCTACTTTCAAGCAAGGGGACGGAGAAAAACCGACCATCACATTTAGTTCGAACATTGGAATAGCTACCGCATCAAATAGGGTGCGAACGTATGACGCGAACGGATTTATCCAGTGGAGGTCGGATATGTTCAAATCCGTTTTTGCAGCAACGGTTCCGTCCTCTGACTGGAGTCCTTTTGATGATCCTCGGACTGTAAATCCTCAGCACCTTGATGCATGGCTCAATTACCACAGTACCAACCAGGCAAATATGGTGGATGCATGGTTGGCAGGATTGAGGTTAACCGCTACAGAAATAGAAAGTTATAAAGCGGGTTTAACCCATGATTGGGAGCGGGATATCTTTCAAAACGGGCTAAGGCAAGATTACAATGTAAGCCTCGCGGGCCAGAGACAAAATTTCAATTATTATTGGTCTCTAGGATTTATGAATAATGAAGCTCTGGTGAAAGGCGATAAGTTTGAGACGGTACGTTCCAGAATAAATATTGAAGGCCAAGCCACAAGCTTTCTAAAAGTAGGTGTCAATGCCCAATTCTCATTCAGAGATGAAAGTTCAGTGCCTGCCGCGGTAGGCCAATATCAAAATCTTACACCTTATAGTTTATTTTATGCGGATGACAGCGATATACTGCGTTTGTACCCTAATGACGATATACAAGCAACCCACCCGCTCCTGGAGCGAACTTATCGTGATCGGGAACAACACTATTTTACCCTCTTTCCAAAAATATATTCCATTCTCGACTTACCCTTTGGTATCAAATACACGATGAATTTTACCACGCGATTTGAATTTTATCATCAATTTGTACACGATTCTTCCTTGCATCCTGCGTGGGGCCTATTTGGCGGTGCAGCCTCTCGTGCAAACAGGTTGTCAAGGGAATGGCAGATTGATAATATCATAAACTGGTCAAAGACCTTTGGCGACTTACATAAGGTGGGGGTTACTTTGCTGGCTAATGCGGAAAAGCGGCAATTGCATTTCAATACTATGGCAAACCGATATTTTACCCCCAACGATGTTTTAGGATACCATGACCTTAGTACTGGTACACTTCCTGAATTAATAGCCGATGATAATTATGAAACCGCAGACGCTTTAATGGCTCGGTTGAATTATGGGTTCAATAACCGCTATCTGCTTACGCTTTCCATTCGACGTGATGGTTCATCGTTGTTCGGATATTCAAATCCTCATGCAACTTTTCCGGCTGCTGCGGTTGGATGGGTTCTCAGTGAAGAATCTTTCTTCAATTCCAATTTTATCGATTATATGAAAGTGCGGATTTCATGGGGTACTAATGGGAACCGGGCAATCGCTAATTATGCTGCCCTGTCAAGAATAAACACGAACAAATATCTGAATGCGGATCAGAATGGTTCTGAGTACACCATTCCAACGCTTTCTATAACCACGATGGAAAACAAGAATCTTCAATGGGAACAGACCAGTGCCTTGAATTTCGGTGTGGATTTTAATTTGTGGAATGGCATTCTGGGAGGGAATATAGAGGTGTATAGTATGAGAACTACAGATGTATTAGTGAATAGGGAACTTCCTACCATCACAGGATTTAACCGTGTTTATGCCAATTTGGGTCAGGTGGACAATGTCGGTGGTGAACTTGGTATAAATAGTAGAAACTGGAGTCGTGAGAACTTTGAATGGCAGACCAATTTTACATTTTCCCTCAACCGCAACAAAATCGTGTCTATTACAGGACAAGAATATGATATTATCGATGAAAATGGAAATGTGATAGGGTCCAGAGAACCTGACGATATTGCCAATAATTGGTTTATCGGACACTCCAAGGATGTGATCTGGGATTATAAAATATTGGGAACCTGGGGTATTGACGAAAAGGATCAGGCTGCCCAGTGGAACCAGGGACCAGGTGATTTTCGGTTGGAAGATAAGAACGGGGATGGAATCCTCAATGATAGCGATAAAGAGTTTCTGGGGTATTCAAGCCCTAGATTTCGATGGACCATGACCAATAATTTCACCTTTTTTAAAAACTGGCAGGCCTCGATTGTCATGTATTCATACTGGGGCCAAATGAGCCGATTTGACCAGGCCAAACACGATAATCATGTAGAAGATCGCCGCAATACCTGGGCCATTCCATACTGGACTCCGGAGAACCCCACCAATGAATATGCCAGACTAAGGTCAGCGCCAGCAAAAGGGGTGAATTATGGTGTATATTTTGACCAATCCTATGTACGATTTGAGAACATAGCAATAGCATACAGATTGCCTACTCCATTGCTCCAAAGGTCATTTCTCCAATCTGGCTGGGTTTCATTTAATATCCGAAATGCAGCATTGTGGTCCCCGTTCTGGGATTTTGGAGATCCGGAGAATGGCACCAGAACTCCGATGGTGTTTTCATTAGGTCTGAATCTTACCATGTGATACAAATTATAAAAGATAAAAATCAAGAAATATGAAACGCACACTTCATCTTCCATCATGGCAGTTCCTATCTTTTACTGCGCTTTTTATACTGATATCGAATTCGTGCAGTGAGGATTTTCTCGAGCCAAAACCGTTATCATTCTTTGCACCTGAAAATGTGCTGATAGATCAGAAAGGATTACAGGCCGTCCTGGATAATGCTTTGTCTCAATTGCGGGTTGAATTTTGTACTGATCAGGCACCTTTCCTGACAAACATGAAATATTCAGATGTGGCTGTTGACGGTTCTACAGATAAGGCCACACCATGGCAGGATTTGAATGCTCAAATGCTCCCGGATGGAGAGAACAATAATAATGGATTTACCAAGATAGGTTGGTATTGGGATGAATCGTATAAAATTATTAAAGATTGTAATACGGTGATTACCCGAATCGATGATGCAATTTTCGATTCTGAAACTGACAAAAACATATTGCTGGGAGGTGCTTACTTTCTAAGAGCATTCAGATACTATTCACATACGTTGCAATATGGAGACATCCCCTTCATTCTGGAAGAATTGAAGGAACCCAGAGTCGATTTTTACACTACAACGAAAGAATCGATTTGGAAAAAAATGATCAAAGATCTTGAATTTGCTGTCCAGCATGTGCCTGAGGCGGATCAGGTACCCATAGGTCAGGTAACCAAAGCGGCATGCAAACACCTCTTGGCAAAGTATTATCTGTTAGAAGGTCGGTTTGAAGATGCTGTAAGGGTTACAACTGAAATTATCAGCAGTGGGGTTCATAGACTTATGACTGATCGGTTCGGTGTGGATAAAAATATAAGTCAAAAAGATGTTATATGGGATTTGTTTCGGATAGAAAATAAAAGTGGATCTGGAAACACGGAGGGCCTGCTGATGACAGTGGATCGATATGGTGTTGAAGGAAATACAAACGGCATTCAGACTATGCGGAATGTGGTACCCAATTATGGAGCCACTGGGATAATTAAAACACCTAATGGAGCCAATGGGATGACAGATAAGGCTGGTGTGCCGATTGGGTTGGTGGAGACATATGGACGTGGTGTGGCGAGGATTCGACCTTCCGGATATTCAATGTATGATATCTGGAAATATGAAGATGGTATAGACTGGAATGATTACAGACACCGTAAGGACAATGGAAACTGGATTACTATGGAAAATCTGGTTTACAATAATCCATCGCTTGAAGGAAATAATGAATGGTATGGAAAGCCGCTCCAGAGGTACAACGATCAGGGTACATTGTTGGTCCTTGATACAATTCGTGCCTGGTTCCAATGGCCGCATTATAAGGTGTGGTCTCCGGACCCTGATCGGGTTCAGCCCCAGGGTGGTCCCGGTGATTGGTATATATACAGATTGGCTGAGACTTATTTGCTACGAGCGGAGGCATATACCTGGCTTGGTGAATATCAAAAGGCTGCAGAGGATATAAATACCATACGTCGCCGTGCAAACGCAAGTTATATGTACACTGCCGAGGATATTCAGGAACAAGGCATAGGCGCAGTTTTGGATGAACGCAACCGCGAATTGTACCTTGAAGAGCCCCGGAAGGTAGAGCTGACAAGAATAGCAATAACCTTTGCCCGAACCGGAATCCAGTGTTATAATGGAAAAACCTATTCCATGGACCGAATATCGGATGATAATTTCTGGTATGACAGGGTCAACGAAAAAAGTGATTTATACAACAAGGGTGTTCCGACACCGTATGGAAATTATTTCACTTGCTCACCCTACCATATTTTCTGGCCTATTCCAGCATATGCCATCAACGCAAATGCTGGTGGAGTTATTAATCAGAATAAGGGATATCCAGGAACGGACAGAAATCAACCACCTCTGGTCTATGACGGGGAATAGACTGTCCGTAGCAATACCCTCCCATTTCAGGAATTTAAACCTTGAGGGTAAGATTTTGGAAAGCATTACGACCATGATATGTTCCAAAACTTGACCTAATTGTGTATGAAAAATAAATTTGTGAAGATGTCATAGAGTAAGAAATCTGAAAATAAAAATCGTGACTGTGAAAATCGTGTGTCAAATTCCTCAGGACATTTTATCATACAGGTCACTAGAAGATTCAATCTTCGGGTAGTTTCAGAAACTGAAATTTAATCCTATTGGAATGGAGTACTTATTATTATGTATTGTATCTTTTCTTATCACTCCTTATTCTCAAATCCTGGTCGGATATGAAACTTGAACATACCGTATATTTTATTCTTTTGTACACAAGTTGCTTGTTTAATGTACAGTTATTTGGCAAGCATGAACCTTCTTCCCAGGAAAGACCCAATATACTTTGGATTACCTGTGAAGATATAAGCCCTTATCTGGGCTGTTATGGGTTTGATCAGGCTCATACTCCAAATCTGGACCAGTTTTCGGAGCGGGGAATAAGATTTCTGAATGCCTATGCCAATGCTCCGGTGTGCGCAGTTGCCAGGTCAACAATTCTGACTGGAATGTATGCTAGTACGATAGGAACCCATCATATGCGCTCTAGAACGATATTACCGGATTATATTCCAGCTTATCCTCGTATATTGAAAGAGGCGGGATATTATTGTTCCAACAACAGTAAAAAGGATTACAATTCAAATTTGGAATTTGATCCGACCCTTTGGGATGAATCCAGTGCGGAGGCCCATTATCGCAATAGAAATCCTGGTCAGCCATTTTTTTCGGTTTTCAATATTACCATTACCCATGAAAGCCAATTGCACCCGGATAGGATACAGTATTATACTGAACAGAAACTCATACCCTTAAGACCACGCATCGATCCAAAAGAGATCGACCTACCCCCATATCATCCTGATTTGCCCGAAATTCGGGAAGATTGGGCACGGCTTCACGATTTGATTACTTTGATGGATAGCAAGGTAGGAGAATTACTTCGAGAGCTTGAAAAAGAAGGTGAAGAAGAAAATACCATTATCTTTTTTTATTCTGACCATGGAGGACAATTATCCCGTTCAAAACGATTTATCTATAATGTAGGCACTCAGGTGCCTATGATGGTATATCTGCCACCAAAATGGCAACATTTATCTCAAATTCAGCCAGGAGGAGTTTCAACTGAGCTTGTTAGCTTTGTAGACCTACCCAAAACCGTAATTTCAATCACAGACTGCCCTATCCCGTCGCTTATGCAGGGGCGAATATTTCTGGGTCCTCAAAGAGAAGAACCACCAATGTATGTGTACTTTACAAGGGATCGTATGGGGGAAAGGTATGATTTTTCAAGAGCTGTGACGCATGGGAGGTATTATTTTATTCGTCATTTTATGCCACACCGACCCATGGGTCGGGATTCGAGATATGGTTATCAGGTCCAGAAAAACTGGCAGGTATGGGAAGCGTATTATGATCAGGGACTCTGCAATGAAATACAAGCCAGGTTTTATCAATCCAAACCTGTTGTAGAGCTATATGATACCAAGACAGATCCCTGGCATGTAAATGATTTATCATCCTCTCCGGAATACCAGGATATATTGCAAAACCTATCCGATGAATTAGACCAATGGATGGTCGAAAACAGGGATCTCGGTCTTATACCCGAACCTATGTTTCATGAACTGACAAATACTAAGAAGAAAAATATGACGATATATGAGTTTGGTCAAAGTGCGGAATATCCCGTTTCACAAATATTGGAGGTTGCAAAACAATCAGCGACGGGTAATCAAGGAATGACTGAAAAATATCTCGATTATGTGAGACACGATAATCCAGTTATCCGGTATTGGGGTGCCTATGGACTTTTTCTGACTAAGCCAGCAGCAAGCGTATTTGTCGAGAATTTAGAACATATGGCAATGTCGGATGAATATACTGCAAATCGGATTATGGCAGCTCAGGCACTTGCCTTAAACGGTAGGCCTGAGACATGTTTTCAAATATTGATGAATGAAATTAAATTAACGTCATCAAGTTATGTATTTCTATTTGCATTGAATGCTTTGCAATACAGTAAAACGGACCGGTTTCTAACACTTCAGGATTGGGAAAATTTTAGCGAAAAGCCCTTCTCCGAAAAGGATATGGAAGCTAAATTGGGATACCCGAATCGGGTTATAACTGATGCAATAAGTTTGTGGCCTGGAGGCAGAATCGTGGATTGACAATGTCAACAACATGGTAAGTATCAGGTCAATTGGCGGAATAAAGTATTTTTTAATGTATGATTTGAAAAGAAGACATTTTTTCAATAAATTTAGCCTGACGTTTCTCTCCATCCCATTTTTGGAGGCATGGAAATGGCCATCAAAAGGGAATCGGGAATCTCCTGGGGTGTTTTTTACCACCGGGTTCAAAATATCGGAGGTCACGGACAGGTCCGTCAACATTTGGACCCGATTGTGTGCAGACGAATACCCCAATCCAATCCGGCATCGAAGAAGGGATCAGGTTTTTCGCCATCCCATCGATTTCGATGAAAAACAACCCGTAGGGACAATGGACGGCGCTGTTAAAGCTTCTTCCGGGTGGGTTCGAGTTAAAATATCCAATGAAAGTCAGGAATTTGATTCAGGATGGCTCAGCGCTGACGAATCCGCCGATTGCACCATTCAGGCTCATTTCCCGGGTTTGACACCTGGAACCAAATACAGAGTGGATGTCGAAGGAAGAAGGCAAATGGATTCCCCTTCGACGACGGAAACCGGTACTTTTCAGACCGCCCCCGTTCCCGGTGCTACCACGCCTGTTCTATTGACTACCTCTACGTGTCAGTATTTCTGGTCCTTTGATGATGAAAAGAGGGGGTTCAAAACCTACGATGCTATGCGGACTCTTCAACCCGATTTCTTTGTTCATACCGGTGATTATGTTTACTATGACAAACCCGGACCCCTGGCCAGGAACGTGGAGCAAGCCAGGCACAAATGGCATGCCATGGATTCCTGGTTGTCCATCCGGGATTTTTACAGAGAAGTCCCCATGTTCATGATCAAGGACGATCACGATCTTCTGAAAGATGATGCTTTTCCCGGGATGGAAGCATATGGAGATCTGACTTTTGAGGATGGATTGAAAGTGTGGTATGAAAACGCCCCGATTCAGAACAAACCTTATCGACGTATTCGCTGGGGCAAGGATTTGGAATTGTGGCTGGTAGAAGGAAGGGAATTCCGTTCCCCCAACACCGCCCCCGATGGCCATGATAAAAGTATATGGGGAGAGGAACAAAAAGAATGGTTTGTATCAACCGTAAATGAATCTGACGCCACTTTTAAAATACTCTTTACCGCTACGCCGGTAGTAGGTCCCGACAGGGATGCCAAAAAAGATAACCATGCGAACGCTGTTTTTTATCACGAGGGGGAATGGTTGCGGGAATATCTGGCAGGTCATCAAAACTTCTTTGTGGTGAATGGGGACAGACACTGGCAATACGTGAGTAAGGATGTCGGAACAGGGGTGATGGAATTTGGATCAGGCCCTGTCAGTGATTTCCACGCTCAGGGTTGGAAAGAAGACGACGTAAGACCGCAACATCGGTTTTTACGTGTGAAGGGAGGCTTCCTGAGTATCCGGGTCTATCGCGAAATTGGCCAGCCCACCATCGTTTTTGACCATCGGGACGTGAATGGAAATGTGATGCACACTGAAACCTTTTCAGGCTAGTGCGTAGGACATTGAGATCGTGATATTATAGACGAGGTTATTTTTTGTCATATCGAAGAAGTGACCGAATGCAGCCTTCGTTGTCGAGACGAAACCAAAGGTCTGGTAGACCTTTGAGGATAGAACCGAGGACCCCTATCCGAGGGTGGGCAGAAATAGCCCTGGTTACATCAGGCTTTAGATGATGAAGATAGGGTGATAAAGAAGCCGTCATAAGTGTGAAGAACTTATGAAACAGAGCACTAGGACAATATTGGATAAGGTTGTATCGGACCAAATAAATTTGACCATCAAAATAATTCCATAAAAAATCCAAACCCGAATAGTATTTTTTTTATCTGCAGGTGTATTGTAAGTGTAAAAAGTGCATAGTGGGTAAATACAAAGACAAATATATTCGGGATCTGCTTGTGAAATTTGTGCGG
>CAYRRD010000110.1:0-8868 GCA_964426625.1 uncultured Saprospiraceae bacterium
CGACTTCCCGTACGTCCGCAATTCCATCACCATCGGTGTCTTTGAGGTACCAAATGTCCGGGGAACACGTCACAAACACACCTCCTTTCCACGGCAGAATCCCATTGGGATAGGTAAAATCCCCGGCGAACTCGTGTCGTAGGTCATAGATCCCATCCCCATTGGTATCTTCCAGCATCGCAATGCGACCCTCTCTCATAGCCGGCGAGCCTCCCTCTGCCGGATCCGGATAGCCGCGATTCTCTACCACAAACATTTTCCCCACTTCGTCAAAGGCATAGGCGACCGGGTCGATCACCAATGGCTCAGCTACTACCAGTTCGACTTTCAGACCGGGTTCCACCACAATGCCTTCCACCTCTGCAGGCTGCCCGGATGAGCACCCCCATATCATATAAGAACACATCGCCCATATTCCGAGGCAAAGTCCCAATTTATTCTTGTATTGCTTATCTGTATCTATCAAATTCATTTTTTTATTCTACGTCCGTCCTTCGGTTCCTACCGCGAATGTACCCTGTTTTTCCTACCCCTGACCACATCCATTCAAGGAACTAAAAGTAGGGTTTTTTACCCCACAGCAGCGCTACTATCTTTCAATTAAATGATACTATCTTTCAAATTCCGAATTCTTTTTTACCCAGCACTCAGATCTGTTCCCAATTCGAGATTTGCATCCCATGCTTAATCTATGGTTCCGGTATTATCCAGACCCATAAACCCTGGGAAAGCGATGATAAATGCGGAAATTGAAGGCTCCCGCCCTGGGGCTGTCGTGAATATTCCCGGACGTTCCATTGGACCATTTATTTTACTTCTGTTACTGCCCTAATCGAGTTCAGGAGGGACATTCCCATATGACCATGGTGATTTAAATTCCGGAGGTAATGGGGGTTCCGGTACTGGACCGGGTTCAAGCGAATTGGCCAGTCGGATTCCGGTTTCAGCAAACTGTTGTCCTGCGGTAACTGCCAGGTTGGAATATTCGGTCAATCGTGTTTCATATCCACCGCCATTTTTACTAAATGCCTCTTCAGTGGGAACATATCCCACACAACCATTGGCCAATTCCACTACGAAGGTGAATGGAAAATTGACCCCTTTTTTAATATCCAGCCCAAATTCCACGAAATACTCTGCGGGATTGGAAACCAGGGCGATCGGCCCTACCTGGATAACCTGAACCTCCACCTCTGCGGTCGGACTTTTTTCAATCAGGGCGTCGAGGATGACGGTTGATTTGGCAAAGGTCCACGCGGTAGTGCCTACCTCTTCCGGTTTCTGAACCACAATATCCATGGCGTCACGGACCCTTTCAGAAGATGGTTTTCTTCGTTCGATCTCCCATACCCGGGAAGTATAATTAAGTGGTATGTTATTCCCTGCGCCTCTGCGAACCAAAAGCAGGGTTTTGAAGGCTTCTGCACCGACACGTCCTCCCACAATTTCGCACCATTCTCTGCCACTTGGGTTCGCATGCTCGGCCAGATTATCCACCTGCGTGATATCGCCGCAGGCTCCCTGGAGAAAGACGACAGGTAAAGCGGCGTTTCCTGTAGCCCTGCGGAGGGTTTCTTCCATCGTCCCTATCCAGTTGGCGGATATACCCCCAGGATTGGTGGTAGCGTGGCAGGAAAAATTGACAATCGTTCCGAGCAACTGACCTGAATGATCCCATACACCCACTGTGCCTACATCCGGATCAATCGGACCGGCATAATCAATGATGTCGGGATTACCCACCCCGGGATGGGAAAAGGTCAAACCATTTTTCATCCTGAGTCGTCTGTTGAATGACACCTTATCCTCGTGTCCCACCCCAACGGCGAGTTTTGCATCGACTTTTATTCGATCCGCCTGGACAACAGCCTGGATAATCTGATGCGTGAGGTGCTGGATATACCCAGGATCTGAAGTAATAGACTTTTCAAATACCAATTCTTTGATCAGCGGGGAGGCATCTTCAAATAACGATGGATCGGTCATACCAATTGGACCAGAGGAATGGGAATGGGAAGCTCCTATCATGACAGCTTGGGGATCGATACCGCAAAGTTCTCTAATGCCTTCCCGGGCAGCCATGACCACATCCCTGGTAATAAACAGGATATCCACCCCCACGATAGCCACCCTTTTCTGACCATCATCAAAAACAGCTGCGCGAACCTTACACCGGTCGTTGAATTGGGTATGATAACTTTTACCGTAACCTCCGGGCTGCTCCATCCCGATATCCGGGGTGATGTCCCGTTCTGCAAATCCTGCTTTAAAAATATGGGAAGATTCATCCTGAGCGTATGACCCACCCATAGTCCATACCCACAGACTGAATATCAAAATAATACGAATGTGTTTCATCGGTGATATGCTTTCTATTTTCGCTTTCCAAAATATTGAATATACCAATACCGCCCTATAGAAACAATATTATTTTTCCTATCCTATCATGTCCAATTTGTATGAAATCGAATCGAAATGTACGGGATACAGCTCCCGGCTGGAATAAAAACTTTAGATTTAGTCTGTCCTGGCTTGTCCATTTTTGGAAGATTCAAGAAATAAAATTATGATTCAAAGATTACCCATATTTCCAACACGACTACCTATAGGAATTCTGATTTTTTGGTTTAGCAACTTATCCGGTCAAACCATAACACAAATCCATGAATTTCATGCTCCGGCAGCTCATCAGGCTGTTGCTGTGGATCATCAATACTTCTATGCTATCGGCAATCGGATTATCGAAAAATACGACAAGCAGACCGGAGAATTTTTTCTGCAATGGAGGGATAGCTCCGGCATTTTCAAGCACCTCAATAGTGGGGTAATCATCGATGGAAAGTTATATTGTGCCCATTCAAACTTCCCGGATATCCCCATGGCCAGCTCCATTGAGATCTTTGACCCAGTCTCCCTGAAACCCATTGATAGCCATTCATTTGGAATCGACATAGGTTCAGCTACCTGGATTGACAGGTATGCGGGATATTGGTATGTGGCATTTGCGCATTACAACCGGTTTAAAGACCATACCGGAACGGACAATCGATGGACTCAGCTTGTTAAATTCTCCGATCAATGGGAAAAATTAGCGTCCTGGATTCTGCCTTCGGACCTTCTCGAAAGGTTTGATGGCATGAGCAATTCAGGTGGATTCATTGATGGTTCCGGAAAAATTTATATTACGGGGCATGATTACAAGGAGGTCTATATCCTTGAATTTCCGCCTCATGGCTATGCCCTTCAGTGGATTGATACCCTGCAAGCACCTTTCGAAGGACAAGGAATAGCTGCGGACCCCGGACAGGAAGGTATCATTTTTGGGATACAACGGAGTTCAAAAAAAGTGGTTGCGGGAAAAATAGAAACGGGAAAATAGTCCCGAACTCCCTTCAAATTCCTGGTACTCTGCCTTGGGGGATTTCTTTAGTTGTCTTTATCGACTACAAAACCATTTCTCAACCTTTTAGTCATAATTTCTCCTGTCAAAAATCCGTAAAATTACGGATTGTCCAGGGTTTCGGCTTACATTATTTTTACGGCGAACATTACAACACCGATCAAATAACTTCGATCCTTATGAAAAATGCCACAATGTATCTGATCCTCCTGTTTGGGATAATGATTTGCGCTTGCAGCAAAGACGAAGACTCCGGTAAGAGCAGATTGCTCGATGAATCAGAAGTTAGTCATTTGGTTTCCAACCTGATGGTAAATGGTTATACCAAAGGATCCATAGGGGACCAGCTCCCGGAGAGCTACACGACCACGTATAGCAACCCCAATCTTCCTATGAATATCTTTTTTGCTGTTTCCCGGTCCATCGGAGGGGAAGCCATTAAGGTGAACGATTTCCTGATCACTAACCTATTTACCACAGAGAATGTAGACAAAATCCGCGTCAATGGAACGGATGTATATCAGGCACTGGATGTGGATACCTGGAGAGCAATTTTCTTCAAAGGTCAATACTCTTTTTCATTTTCAGTGTTTGGTCCCACTGCCGAAACCGCAAAGCCCGAGGTGGACAAATTTGTCCAACAAGCAACCACATTACTGGAATAACTTTCCGGTTCCCATGACATATCCCCCATAAATTTCAGTTACAAGGGATCTGATCCTCAACAAATGTTATGGGATATTGCATATAAGATCATCTCATGTGTGGTATCCCATTTCATTTTTTTGAGAATATTGTTTTTATGGGTTTCTACCGTTCGAGGGCTGATAAACAAAAGTTTGCCAATCTCCTTATAGGTTTTCCCCTGAGCAAAGCCACGCATCACTTCAATTTCACGCTGTGACAATTGATCAATATCCATCGTATCCCCTTCTTCCTGAAGGGAAATCAGAAAAGGATCCTTAAAATTTCGATCTTCAAGCAGGTGCTGTAGCGCCAACAAAAGCATTTCGATACCCGATTCTTTGGCCACAATACCCTGTACCTTCAATCCTTCTGCAATACATACCAGTTGACTATTCCATTCACCGCTCATCAACAATATTTTCATATCCGGGTGGCTAAACCTCAGATCTGGAATAAGGGCCAGGCTATCACCACCGGGTAATTTTAAATCCAGAATTAGGGTGTCCGGATTGTGATGAAGAAGAAGTTCGGTCAGAGCGGTCCAACTTCCTCCCTCAGCCAGAATGCGAAACTCCGGGTATGGCTTGAGCAATATCCTCAACCCCTCACGAATGATCTTATGATCGTCTATTATGATGATATCCATTCCGATTCAATTATTTTATTTGGGTACTCTTATCCTGAATACAGTTCCCTGACCTGCCACGCTGGAACATGTGATTGTCCCATTGATTTTTTGGAGACAATCCTTCACCAATAGTAGTCCTATTCCGTGACTCTCAATACGCACATCTCCATGAGGTATCCCCCAGTTTTCCTCCTTCCACAAAACCGGTTGTTCCTCTTCTGATATCCCAATACCCTGATCTCTTATTTCCAGAACAAAACCATCAAAGTCGTCTTGAAAACTGATGTGAATTTCACTACCGTGCGGACTATATTTTATCGCGTTGGAAATCAGATTGCGGAGCACTATACGCAATACTTCTTTATGGGTATGTAAAATGGTGTCTCGATCATAGTGTTCAAGTATTTGGATTTGCTTTTCCGACAATGGTCCACTCAACTGTACCTCTATTTCAGAAATAAGTTGATGAAGATCCAAGTCAGTTTTAACCATGGGTACATACCCTCGCTGTGATTTTGCCCAGTTTAATATATTTTCAAGGGTTTGTTCGATACCTAAGGAAGCTTCATGTAGTGTGGATAGCGCGTTGATACGGTCCCGAAATTCCACCTCATTACCTTTCCGCTTCAAATAATCGGTCATAGAAGTGAAGTAGGTAATTTGTCCTTTAAGGTCATGAGAAAGTGTAGTGAATAGACGATCCTTGAGTGCATTGATTTCTGATAGAGCCCGATTGGCTTCGAACAGACGACTATTGACTTCCACACGTTGGCGGTACGACCTTCTCAAAACAAACAACCATGCCAAGGTAGCCAGGGAAAACACCCCGACAAACCACAACATAAGTTTGTTTCTCTTCTCTTTGGTGGTCTGAATTGTATTGGCCAGTCTAAGTACTGCTATTTCTTTATCCTTTTTCTCCGACTCGTATTTCTCCTGAAGTTCTGCTATGAATTGCATATTATTTTCATTCAAAATCGAATCCCTGAAAACTAGAGATTGTTTGAGATATTCTAATGCCCGATCAGAATTTCCCATCATTTCATAAATTTCTGAAAGGGTAGCGTTGGATTTATTTAGCATCGACACCGACCCGACCTCAGTTGCTGTTTCCAGCGCTTTATGGCCATATTCCTGTGCTGATTTGAATGCCTGGTTTTGCATATTCACTACAGCCAGGGTATTGTAGGCATAGGCTTCCCCTTCTCTGTCTCCATGTTCGACAAAGGTTTTCAGACTTTTGTGAGCAAAATACAACGCACTATCCGTTTGGCCCAAATCTTTATATATCAGTGCAATATTGTTGTAGCCATTGCCAATGTTTTGATCCAGTTTTTCCTTAATTTCAATGGATGCCAAATAAGTGTGTATGGCTTCATTCATTCGGCCATATTCTGCCAGCACATTCCCCAGATTGTTGAGAGTACGGGCCATACCTACTGAATCCTTTAAAGATATTTTGAGCTCTAAAGATTCTTGTAAGTATTTCTCAGCAAATTCCAGGTTGTTGAGAGAATAGTACAAAGTCGCAATGTTGTTGAGTGCTTCTGCAACCCCAATGGAATCCTGTGCCTGTTCGGAATGATTCAGGGAACTGAGCATAAATTCCAACGATGCTGGATACCTCTCCTGGTAAAAGGCAACAGCCCCCCGGTTTTTATATATCTGAGCCATCACTTTATCGTCTTCATGTATTGACTCTATTTCCAATAATTGTAATAGCTGGGAATCAGCACTTTCATATTGGAAGTTTCTCATATATTTGGTAGCCTTATAGACATGAATCAGACCAGGAGACAACGAGGCAGACGTATTCTGATCCATGAGGGAATCAATCCACGCATCTGATGGCTTATCCAGAAATGCACGATAGATTTGCTCAGTTTCCGGGTGGGAAAAATCATTGTAAGGAGCTTTTTCACACGACCAAATGGTAACACCCCATATACAAAGAATCCATAATTGCATGGGGTACCTGCCAGGAAACCGATGATCAATTCGGCACCTGTTAAAAAAGTCAATCCAAAGGTATAACCAACCTCTGGAAATGAGCATTAGTTGGCAACTATACATCAAACTGCTATTAATTATCGTAAGATGTCACGCATCCGACACGAAATAGAATCGACTCGATGTCCGGTATCAAAATAATCCGTGTCAAAGAACCTACTACTATTTCATGATATTCCTTAAAATGGGGATTAGAACCATCAAACCTGCAATAAGATCGAAGAGGAACTATAGCACACTATTACACATAATTTTCGGGTATAGCCTTAACCAATTACCCAGTATCCAACGGAAAAACTGCTTTTAAATAGTAAAATTTTTCGCACCCATATACCGATCAAATTCATGCTTTAATAAAAAAAGTTAATTATGGGATATGGTATTCCCATATTTCGTGCTTTAAATATACAAAATGGAGTAGTTAAACCTCATAACATGAGTTTTCCATAAAAAAATTAACATTTCCCTGCTGACACAGGGTTGTCATCTTCCCAATGTAAGTTTGTAGTATATTAATTTTGAAACCAAAAATTACAACAAAATGAATCAAACAACACAGGAACCGGTAATGAACGAAGTGATCTCTCCGAAAGAACTGCGCATTCACTGGCAGGGGCATAGAGTTCTCACCCGGAGAGTTATTGAAGCTTTTCCGGAGAAAGAATTTTTTACATATCAAATAGGCGGCATGCGGACCTTTGCCGAAATGTGTATGGAGTTGCTTGCCATTGCTGGTCCCGGTATTCAGGAAATTGCCACAGGTGTTCAATTGGAGTTCAGGGAATCTTTTGATCATCAGAACAGCAAAACCAAAATCCTTGAATGGTGGGATGAAGCTACTGAAACGATCAACACATATTGGGAACAAATTCATCCGGAACGTTTCCAGGAACACATCAAGAGTTTTGGCCTATATGAAGGCACGGTGATTTCGACAATCTTGTACTTTATAGACAACGAAATCCACCACAGAGGTCAGGGTTATGTTTATTTACGATCCCTTGGAATTGAACCTCCGGCCTTTTGGGACCGGGAAAGAAGTTAACGGGTCCGATTAAAAGAAAATGCCCTTTTAGTCGATTGACAGGACACTGCATCGGACTAAAAGGGCATTTCTATTGCTCCAGTTTCCGTATAGCATTCTCCAGGATTTCTGCCACCCGAAGTCTAAGGGACTCCGGTTCCAGAATACGGGCATGATCTGCAAACATCAGGAACCAACGTGCAAACCCCTCTCCACCACTGTGGGTTTTAAAAATCAATTCTACATGAACATCATCAATGGGTTTTTCGGAAATAAAACCATAAGCATCCCTATCATATTTTAAATATTCGACGATGTCTGATTTCACTTCCATACGAACCGTTACCGAATGGGCCTGTCTGTTTCTGGCACGAATTTCCTCCACGGTTTCATGAGTTCGGGAGTACTCTTTATCACTCCGCATGATACCTTTGATCCGGTCGATGCGGAATTGTCTGTAATCCTGCCTGAGATGACAATAACCGAGAATATACCAGTACCGGTTTTCATGGAAAATTCCTACGACTTCTACCTGACGACGTGTGAGTCCATGGTTTCGAATGGCTTGATAATCCAGGATTACCTGTTTTTTCCGGGCCACACTCTCGAACAATAATTCGAGGGCCTGGGGGATTTTTTCATTAAATGCTTTTTGAACTGCGTGAATCGAGATATAGGAATCCAGGGTTTCTACCCATTCCTTTTCACTGCCACGAAGGACCGATTTAATCTTATACATGGCAGATTCAAAGTGCTTAAGCAAATTTCGATCGGTGAAATGTTGCATTAGTTTTTCAGCAGCCACAAAACTTCCGGCTTCCTGTCGAGTGAACATTACCGGAGGTAATCTATAACCTTCCATCATGGAATATCCTGTGCCAGCCTCACCGATAATCGGAATTCCAGCCGTATTGAGACTACGAATATCCCGGTAAATGGTCCTCAGACTCACGTCAAACCTTTCAGCCAATTCCTGAGCTCTTACTGTTTTTTTTGATTGCAGTTGGATTAATATAGATACGATCCGGTCGAAGCGGTTGGGAGCGTCAGATACCATAGTGGATGAATTTTGAAATATGAGATTAAATGTAAAATTAAATATTTGGATTTCCACATGCC
>CAYRRD010000111.1:0-8858 GCA_964426625.1 uncultured Saprospiraceae bacterium
GTCAGCAAAAATCGATCCGTGAATAAGCACGAAAGTTCCGAGAAAGACGCACAAAGGTTATGTACAGGCGTAGCACCGCATGAGAAGCAGTTTACTTTCGGAATGACTATGTATTTGTGAATATCAAATTCATTTCATTTTAGTAGCTTAGCCTGTTAGTAAACATATAAAATTTTGTATAAAACACCGGCGATTCGCGGGTTTATTTCTCGACTGGTTCCCTTGCGTCAATTTTAATGGTAGTTAATTCCATATCATCCCTTACGTCTCTGAGAGTTTTCCGATTGGACGGCCACAGATACCGTGACGAATGGTGCCTTCGACTTCGTTTAGGCACCGGGATCGAAGCCGCTATAAGAATTTTCATTCCATCCTCCATTCGTACTACTCCGTATGGTCCTGGGACATCTCTTGCGATTCAAGGCAGGGGTCAGTCGAGACCATCGAACAATCCACCGGAAAGATTCGGTCCCGGCATCGGTTTATTCAAATGTCGATAGGCCTTCTCCAGGACAATCCTACCCCGCGAAGTCCGTTGTATAAATCCCTCCATAATGAGATATGGTTCGTAAACTTCTTCGATGGTACCTGCTTCCTCGCCAACTGCTGTACCAATTGAACTAATCCCCACAGGTCCGCCCTGAAATTTATCGATGATCGTGGTCAGTATCTTATTGTCCATTTCATCGAGTCCATGCTCATCAACCTGCAGCGCATCGAGTGCATATCGGGCAATTTCCAGATCGATCTTACCGCTGCCTTTTATCTGAGCAAAATCCCTCACCCGTCGCAACAGCGCATTGGCAATCCGGGGTGTGCCCCGACTCCGACGGGCAATTTCCATGGATCCGTCCTCATCGATATCTACTTTGAGGAGACCGGCAGAACGCTTAACGATGTGCTGAAGGGTGTCGTGGTCATAGTAATCCAGGTGAAAGTTGATTCCAAATCGTGCTCTCATCGGAGCACTGATCAGGCCCATCCGCGTCGTAGCTCCTACCAAAGTAAAAGGATGCAATGAAATCTGAATATTCTTGGCACTTGGACCGCTTTCGATCATGATATCGATTTTGAAATCCTCCATTGCAGAATAAAGGTATTCCTCAACCACGGTATGGAGTCGGTGGATCTCATCGATAAACAACACATCCCCGGGATTGAGGTTGGTCAGCAAACCTGCCAGGTCTCCGGGTTTCTCGAGCACAGGTCCGCTGGTAGCTTTCAACTCGCTGCCCATTTCTGTAGCAATAATATGAGCCAGCGTAGTTTTACCCAAGCCCGGAGGACCATGCAAAATAACATGATCCAGCGCATCGCCCCGAAGATTGGCTGCCGCTATGAATATCGAAAGATTCTCAACCAGCTTTTCCTGACCGGTGAATTCCTTCAGTTTGTCCGGTCTCAAGGCCTTGTCGATTTTTTGATCCTCTGGGGATGCGTTTTTTCCGGTGGCGTCTAAATGTGGATTCATAGACCTCAAAGATACTAGAACTTCATCGAAAGTATTAATTTAACACCTGCCAGTCACAATATCCCCATATTAAAAATCCAAGGGTCTATAAGAACTGGATAATAAATCCTATTAGAATACCCAATCCGATTTAATGTGACCGGTTTCTGGACGGAAAAATCACCGCTATCTTCATCGAAAATCCTCGCCGTCCGTAAGGATGTCTGGCAGCCCACCCCAAAAACCTAGCCAACCCCTCGACTTCCTTCACCGTCCGTGCAGATGATTCCATACTACCTGGAATTTCGTTCAGTCATGGTTCCTCATCGCCCATGTGGGCTGGACAACCAAAACCTCCCAGGTATTAAACAACGTCGACAAATATTTTCACACTAAACATATGACATTCGTAAAAATGCAATACTTCATCCTCTGAATCTTTGACACTAAAGGGTTTGTAAACAATTCCGACTTTATCTCAATGTGCGTTTGTATGCAGGAGTAGCTCTATGCATGGTGTATTCGTCAGGGTCTGCCAGGATGAAAAAATTTCACGTAGCTTAATTTTTGAAAAGATCCGCCATTTTTCCGTTATATTAGTATCCGGACACAACACCACCCTGCCATGACTTATTTATATTTCTTTTTGTTTTTCATGCTCTTTGCGGCCATCCAGGGCCACAGCCAGGATTTTTACACCATGGAGGATTATGCCAGGGTGCCCAAAATGGATGTCCACATTCATATTACGACGGAACGACCTGCTTTTGTTCAAAAAGCACGCGAGGATAATTTCCGGCTGATCAACGTCTGCCTTGAATACGATAGTGGTTGGGATGATGTCTATACCCAGTACCGCTATGGCATATACCATCACCAACAGTCACCTGAAACGGTGGAAGTGGTTACTGCTTTTGCCGTGTCGGACTGGGACGACCCCAATTGGGAACAAAATGTGTTGCAATGGCTGGATAGTTGTTTTGATCAGGGTGCAATAGGAGTCAAAGTCTGGAAAAACATCGGTATGGTCAGTCGGGATAAAGAGGACAATCTTATTTTTATCGATGACCCCCGTTTTGATCCCATTTTCAAATACATCCATGATCGCGGAAAAACCCTCATGGGTCACCTCGGTGAACCTAAGAATTGCTGGCTTCCGCTGGATGAAATGACCACCAACAACGATCGACGCTATTTTTCCCGTCATCCTGAGTACCACATGCATCTTCACCCGGGAATGCCGTCCTATCAGGATCAGATCGATGCGCGCGATCGTATGTTGGAACGCAATCCGGATTTGACCTTTGTCGGTGCTCATTTGGGCAGCCTGGAATGGAGCGTGGATGAATTGGCAGCGCGGCTCGACAAGTTCCCCCTCATGTCCGTAGACCTGGCAGCTCGTATGGGCCAGGTATTTTATCAGACCGCCCAAGACCGCGATAAGGTTCGCGAATTTTTTATCAAATACCAGGATCGCATACTTTATGGAACCGACATGGGCGATCATGGGGATGGCGATGCTGTCTCGCTGACGGATGGGATGGAAACGGTGTGGAAACGCGATTGGCAATTTTTTGTCACCGACGAAACCATGGAAAGCGATCTGATCAACGAACCCTTCCAGGGGTTGAAACTACCCGCAGCGGTGGTGAATAAAATATACTTACGCAATGCACAGCGGTGGTTTGGAATAAAGTAACACCACCCCTCTTTGTCCTATTTGGTTTAAGAATATACCTTGTATGTCGATTGATTGGGACCTACTCAGATTTAAATATTTGATTGTAAAACAGTATGTTATGGTCAAATCTTAGGGGAATTAGTCCAGGGTTGTTTGCAATCATATGAAATAACTTTGCACTTGATGTATTTTAGTGCTCCATTTCATAAATTCTTCACACTTATGAATCAGACCAATAGATTTTCCTACGTGAACTGGAAAATTAAACATCTCAAGGTTATAACGAGTGAATTACGTATAAAAGGCCTGCTCTTCCAAATCTTAGGCAATATCTGACGAATTCGTACTGTGTCCGTATGGATGTCGACCGTAATAAGGATTAGGAAGCGTCATTGCATTAAATTGAGTTTATGATGAAACCCTAATTAAGCTATCAGGGGAGTACCGTATCCAAACACCAAATAGGAGAAGATGAACACCCGAATCATTAGCACGACCCAGCCGAGTCTTCACTAAATGGGTATCATTTTAAAAGCCTTCAGCCTGCACTGATAAATCGTAGATAGGGGAAGATGGGAATGACTCAACACTATTAAATTGTGATACCTCCCCCATCTCAATGTACCAACCGCATACTCACCCCACCATTGTACCACCGCCCGGGCATGGGGACCCCGCTGGTTTCGGTGTATTGTTGGTCGGTTATGTTATTGATCTGAAACCACACCTGCATCCTTTTCAGTTGATACTGGATTTGGGCATCGAGTAAAACATAATCCGCCAGGTTGACCCGATCGAGATATCGACTGGTGACGTTGTAACTCAGTCGGTCGACCACTTGTCCATCGAGTTGAATTAGTGCCTGATGGCGCAGATTATCCAGCGCGTATCGTGAAAAATTCGACTGATCGCTGTTGACCAGGCGGGCATCCACATAGGTGTAGAAAATTTTAAGTTGGGAAAGATTAAGATCATTCCGGGGGAATCGGTAACGGTTTTCCAGTTCCACTCCCTGGATTCGGGCGTGATAAAAATTCTGGGGCATCCAGGGATCTTCTTCGCGATCCTTCACCCAGTCAATCAGGTTGCGACTATCGCGAAGGTAATAAGCCGCATTGAAAAAATATCGACTGCCCAGATACTTAACCCCTGCCTCATAAGTCATAGCCTCCTCGGGTTCCAGTAGTTCATTCCCGATATTAGTCGGACCCACGTAATACAAATCGGTATACGTAGGAATCCGGTAGGTTTGTCCTGCATTTGCATACACATTCCACTGACGGTTAATCGCGTATCCCACATCCACTCCCGGATAAAAGAAGGTGCCAAAATCAGAGAAATAATTGATATTGAATCCGGGAGTAACGGATAGTCTACCGGATTCCCAGCGATGTTCCAGGAAAAGAGCTCCCTCCCGTCTCTGATGATCTCCCAGATTGTTGCTTTGGATACCGAGCGCTCTCAATTCGACACCCACACCGGTCAGTCCCCAGCTGGAATGATATCCCGACTGGATTTCCGCACCCAAAGTATGGGTTTTATGCAGGTTTCGATACACCTCAGGTTGGCCGCGTACCAGGAGGTATTCATCCTGATTGCGACGCCAGTACAGGGAAGGTTTTATGTGCCAGTGATTTCCTACTTTCGAATAACCCACAACAGCATTGGTCGTTTGTATTTCTTCGTATTGATCCACATAGGTGGGACTGGCATAAAACCCGTTTGCACCAAATTTTCTATCAGTATGTCCGGCAAGCAGGGACCATTTACCATGGTCCGTATTCCACTCATTTTGATAAAATAATTGGGTGGTTTTGAAATCGGTATTGTAGCGATATCCATCACTGCGTATGTGGGATAAATTTAAAAGATGGCGGAATTCTTCCGTTCCCAATGTGGTGGAAGCGCTACCATGTATAGTACCATAAGAGCCCCCCTCCAAACGCATGGTGGTTTGATTCTCTGTCGGTACTCTGGTGATGATATTGATCGCTCCAGCCAGAGAGTTCTGACCATACCTACGCGATCCGGGTCCTTTGAGAACTTCTATTCGTTCCACGGATTCCAGCGGAACCGGAATATTGAGGGAATGATGTCCAGTCTGGGGGTCATTGACTTTTACTCCATTGACCATGACCAGTACCTGTTCGAAGGTTGACCCCCGCAAGCTAATATCAGCCTGGCTCCCTTTGATTCCCCGATTTCTAATATCCACACCCGGCAAAAAAGAAAGTATTTCCTGAATACTTTGTGCCGGTAGCCGGTCAATATCCTGCCGGGTAAGAAAATGAATGGTCCTGTTCGACTGTGAAAATGGCATTTGTATCCTTTGATCGCTAATATTGATATCCGGGATGTGGACTACGGTATCAGATTGGGAACTGAGATCCCATGTTAATAATAGCCCGGCACACACTAGCGTTATGGTCGAAATATATCTTTTCATTATCAGTATATTAAATCCTTCGACGCCGCAAAGATCGAAAAATTAATTAACTTCATTCTTTTTAAGATGATGCACTTTACTGAAGAACAACTCATGATACGCAAAGTCACCCGGGAGTTTGCGGAGAAAGAATTGTTGCCGGGTGTTGTGGAGCGTGATAAGCATGCCATATATCCCAGGGATGAAATTCGAAAGATGCAGGAGGCGGGGTTTATGGGAATGATGGTAGATCTGCTCTATGGCGGGGGAGGCATGGACACGCTATCCTATGTACTGGCAATCGAAGAAATCTCTAAAATCGATGCCGCTTGTTCTGTAGCCATGTCGGTGAACAATTCCCTGGTTTGTTCTATACTTCAGACATTCGGAAGCGAAGACCAGAAAGATCAATATTTAAGGCCACTGGCATCGGGCAAATGGCTGGGCGCTTTTAGCCTGTCCGAACCACAAGCCGGATCCGACGCCATCCGCCAAAAGACCACAGCTATTCCTGAAGGTGATCATTATATCCTGAATGGCGTCAAAAATTGGGTCACCAATGGGAAATACGCTGATGTATATATTATTATGGCTGTATCGAATCCCGAAAACTCCCAAGATTCTATCAATGCTTTTATAGTGCCTTCCAATACACCCGGACTTTCCACTGGAGAAAAGGAAGATAAAATGGGGATCCGGGCCATCGATACCTGTTCGGTGATCCTTGACCAGGTTCGGATTCCCAGATCCAACAGACTCGGAGAAGAGGGTTCTGGATTCCGGATCGCAATGAAAGCCCTGGAAGGTGGCCGGATTGGAATAGCTGCCCAGGCTCTGGGCATAGCTGGAGGTGCCTATGAGCGATCCCTCGACTATGCTCAGGTACGGGAATCATTTGGAGTACCGCTTTACAAACATCAAGCTATTGCTTTTAAACTTGCCGATATGGCGACCCAGCTAGAAGCAGCACGTCTGTTGGTCTACCAGGCGGCAAGGGATAAGGACGTAGGTAGATCGTACAGCATAAGTGGATCGATGGCCAAACTGTTTGCCTCCGAAACTGCGATGAAAATTACCACGGAAGCCGTTCAGATTCACGGTGGATATGGTTATGTTCGGGAATATCATGTGGAACGTCTGATGCGGGATGCTAAGATAACCCAAATATATGAAGGCACCTCCGAAATCCAGAAAGTAGTAATTTCACGTTCGATCTTAAAATAGCGGATGAAGATGGTGTGGATTTGTGCGTCCCAATCGTTTGTAAAACTGACATCAATGATCATTCTACATCCCAAAAAGATCCTAAAAACCCAGGTATTATGAAAAGATTTTTGCTCACAGTGAGCATTATATTTGCCCTTGCTTCAGCTGGAATTGCCCAGAAAGCTTTATTCAAAATCAACTTATACACCTTTATCAAATACAGCGATCCGGAGGTGTATCTTGAAATCAATCTCAATGAAAAAACTAGCGTGGACGCGGCTCTTCGATTGGGATTCAACAGCTCCCCATTCAGCAACCAACTCCATGCCAACGTGGATATCAGGGCAGCCTACCGATATTATCCCCTTTATAAAATGATGAAAGCCCCAATTGGGCTTTTTGTCCGGCCTGTGGTAGGTTTTACCTCACTATATGGAGGTGGTCTTAGTCCGGGGGTTAACAATCGAAGAAGTAGTTTTCAGGCAGGAGGCACAGCAGGCTTTCAATACGTCTTTAAGAAAAAATTTGCCATCGATCTTTTCTATGGTCAGGCTTATCATTTCAGTCTCAACGACAACCTGGAATCCGGTTTCCAGCCCGTCTACAATATCGGTGTAGGATATGGCTTCTGATGTAGATTCGGGGCATATCGGCCCTTCTGGGAAATAAAGGGAGGTAGAAAATCTTTGTCTGATATAAAACCAGACGCTATGCATATGCATGTACGTATGCATAGCGCTCTTATTCCAGGATGATATCGATTCATTCCCCGGAGAGCCATTTCCAACTATGTGGCCGGGAAAGGCTCATCCTTATGACGTGGCTTACTTCTTAACAATCTTGGCCACATGGTATTTATCCTGGGTCATAAACTTCACGAAATACATGCCTGAAGGTAGATTTTGCATGGATATCATACCCGGCAACTGGGTTTGTTGTTGTCGGATCATCCTCCCCTGGCTGTTTATAATCTCTATCCGTGTATGGGGCAAAACTTCGCTCGTACGTATATTTATATAATCTGTAACAGGATTGGGGAATACCTGTATATCATGGAATTCCAACGCATCCACTGCATGAGTAAGTACCACCTGTACGATTTCCGATTCGACCACACAGCCTGCACTATCGGTCACTGTGACAAAGTAGTTACCTTCATCTTCAGGGTAAAATTCGTATCCTGATATACTATCTATCACCTCAAAATCCTCTTTTTGGTCGGAGTCCGGGCTATAATACCATACATAGATTTCGTAGGTGGAATCCGTTGTCAGATAAGAAGAATCCGTCTCATTACCCACGATCACCAGTTCCGGTACAGGAATCGAGTCGCATACCGAAGTGTCCGGATCTGTGGCATCTCCTGAGCCGATTTTGAACATAGGTCCATTCAAGGAAAGTGCATACACATTTCCATCACGGTCCTCAGCGAAAGAAGCTATTCCTGGAATATTCCCTATGTTCATCAGTGAATCTATCGCAAGGGTATCACCATCGGCCAGAACAGCCAAATACACATTTCCGGAAATAAAATCACCAAAAATATAATGACCGGCAAGAGTGGAATCGGGACCACGGTATCGGTATCCACCAATGATAGATCCATCACCGGTATCATGGCTTCTGGTGAGCACCGGACCTACGAAGGGGCCAAGGCAATCTTCACTGGTATCGAACTCCGCATTGCCCTCATAACACCTCCAGCCATAATTCAACCCCCCTGTAGAATCAATGGATTCAAAACTAATCTCCTCGAATTCTCCCTGACCAACATCTCCAACCCACATGTCCCCTGTTTCCCTATCAAAACTGAATCTCCATGGATTGCGCCAACCATACGACCAAATTTCGGGTCTGTATCCCGTAGAATCAATAAATGGATTGTCTTCCGGAATACCGTACGGTTCCCCTTCATCTACATCGATACGAAGCATTTTTCCAAGCAGGGTGGACAAATCCTGGGCACGGTTTTGTGGGTCCCCTGCAGATCCACCGTCACCCATTCCGATGTACAAATACCCATCAGAACCAAAAGCTATGCAACCTCCATTGTGATTACCATAGGGCTGTTCTATGGAAATGATCACCTCTCTGCT
>CAYRRD010000112.1:0-8762 GCA_964426625.1 uncultured Saprospiraceae bacterium
AATTTATATAGTTTTGTCACGTATCAATTAATACCTGGATTACTGAATTGAATCGGGTTATCGATCAATTCCTGGTATTTTCTAGTACAATGCATCCTTGCAAATTTATTAAGTCGCATGCTATTCTCAATCCCACTCATATAAAAAAAATCAACCCAGGTCAAATAAGACCCGGGTTGATTTTAAATCTGGAAGAATTGATCCAACGAAGACCGTCCCCGCCTGAAACAATATTTCCTATTGTCTGATAAACTCACCATCCACTTTTATCATAACCTCATCGCTGATCAGTGCTGCAGGGAAGCCGGTCCCTACCTGATAGTCCTTCCTGTTCAAGGTTCCTGTAACCTGGAAACCAGCAATACTTTTTCCCTGATCGTTTTGGATCGTCCCACGATACCACAAATCTAAAGTTATGGGTTTTGTAATATCTTTCAGTGTCAAATCCCCTGTGACTTTATAATGGTTCTTTTTCCGTCCTTTCTTAACAGAAGTGCTTTTAAAGGTCATTTTAGGGTATTTTTCAACCTCAAAAAAATCGGCACTGCGAAGATGATCGTCCCGCATTTGAACTTCAGTATCAATGGACGCCACATCGATTTCCACCTCAAAAGCAGCATCACTAAAGTCGGGTTTGGAAGAACGGATAGTAGCATCAAACTGATTGAACAATCCGGCCACATCGGCAATTGTATTATGTACCGTCGTAAATGTAATCTTAGCATGGGCATGATCCACCTTCCATGTATCTTGTGCTTGTGTACTCACAATACCCAGGATCAATGCTCCAAAAAGTGAGAGAAAAATTCTTGTTTTTTTCATAGTCATAATTTTTTATTGTGTTTTTCAAATGATAATACAAAGATGCCTCATTGATACACGTATACCATTCACATAGGTTAAGATATACCGGGACAGCAGGGGGATGGAGAAAAAAAATCAAATCCTCCATAAAAATATTTTAATTTGACCTTGTAGCTTAGATTTAATAATATCCAACCAAAATTTTCGGCCATGAAAGTCTTCAGACCCAAATTGTTCGACACCTTCCAGGACTATTCCTGGTCCAAATTCAGCCGGGATGCCATCGCCGGTTTGGTGGTTGGTATTGTTGCACTTCCACTGGCCATCGCTTTTGCCATCGCCAGTGGCGTTCCACCCGAAAAGGGGATTATCACCGCAGTAGTGGCGGGATTTCTTATTTCAGCACTGGGCGGAAGCCGCGTTCAGATAGGTGGACCGACCGGAGCATTTATCGTAATCGTGTATGGTATTGTTCAGGAATTTGGGATTGATGGATTGATCGTAGCTACTTTTATGGCAGGGATCATCCTCGTCATCATGGGGATTGCCCGTCTGGGAAGTATTATCAAATATATCCCCTATTCCCTTATCATCGGATTCACAAGCGGGATAGCAATTATTATTTTCTCATCCCAGATAAAGGATTTTTTTGGACTGGAAATGGGTGATGTGCCGGCCGACTTCGTGGATAAATGGAAGGTTTTTATTGAAAATTTCCACACGATCAATGTTCACGCGACCTTAATTGCACTGGGTACCGTTTTTATTATTTTACTTTTTCCGCGTTATTCCAAAAGAGTACCGGGATCATTGGTAGCGATCCTGCTGGCCACCTTCATCGTACAGATCTTCGAATTGCCTGTAGAAACCATCGGTAGCCGTTTTGGGGCTATTTCTGCGTCCTTCCCCACTCCGCAGTTGCCTCACCTCAACCTTAAAATTATCCAGGAAATGATCCAGCCTGCATTTACTATTGCTATGCTGGGTGCTATAGAATCGCTACTTTCCTGCGTAGTGGCTGATGGAATGATCGGAGGCAACCACCGTTCCAATACAGAACTCATCGCCCAGGGAATAGGAAATGTAGGATCAGCACTGGTCGGTGGTATACCTGCTACCGGAGCCCTGGCCAGAACAGCTACCAACGTAAAAAACAATGGAAGAACACCCGTGGCAGGGATGGTACATGCCGTGGTTCTTCTCATTATTCTCATATTCCTGGGCCAATGGGCTTCCTACATACCGCTCTCATGTCTTGCAGGCGTACTGGTAGTCATCGCATATAATATGAGCGAGTATAAGAATTTCCTGAGTATTCTAAAAGGACCACGCGGGGACATCATGGTTATGTTGACTACATTTTTCCTGACCATCCTGATCTCGTTAACCATCGCTATAGAGGTGGGCGTCATTGTCGCTGCATTTTCTTTCACCTGGAAAATGACGCAGAGCAGTTCTGTCAGTTTTTCAAATGGTGAGCGCAAAGACCAGGAACTGGAAACCGAACTCCAGCGCGAAAACCTTTCCCTCCCTCCTTATACGAATGTATTTGAAATCTCAGGCCCCATGTTTTTTGGAGCTGCTTACAAGATTAAGGAGGGTATGAAGTTTATGGATAAGAAAACCCAGGTCTTTATCATTAGGATGAGGAATGTTCCTGTGATCGATGCCACTGGTATCAGCAGCTTCCGTGAATTGATCGAATTGCTCATGAAACGCAAAATCAAGACGGTCCTGACCGGTCTGGAAAGTGAGCAGGTCCGAACCGAACTGGAAAATTCGGGGATCATTAAATTAATTGGCAAAGAGAATATATACCCTGATATTTTTGAGGCTATCAGACACCTGGAAGTTCCAGCAGATACCTGATATTTTTCTAATATTGCATTAATTCAGGAAAATAATTCTGAACAACGCATTGTTTTTTAGGGGCGAAGAGGAAGTTTCCTCGAAGGAAAATGCAAAATCCTATTTTTTTAGATTTCTCCATACGAATGAATAAGGACACCTGATAAAGACGGAGGCCAACCTACATCGTGTAGGAAACAGCTGCCTCCACGTTTTTTTCACACATATTCGATGGATCTCGAATAGACTGGAGATGTGCAATGATCAATGCCCCTGCGGATCTTTAAAAATCCAATCATTGGCTAATTGGATTTCATCCCTTGAAATGATATGCGGTCGCTGATCATAAATAATGGATTGGACTTCAGCATTTAAATCCTTCAGTACATCAACGCTATCATGCACCCGTTCTACCGGAATATGCGGATCGGGATTCCCACTGGTTATTAAAATTCTGGTGCCTCCAAAATCACCCGAATATCTGTTTCTCTCTACCCTATCACCAATGAGTCCACCGGTAAAAGCCACTATGCCACCATACTTACGTGCATGTTGCGCGGTAAATTCCAGGGTCAGGCATGCGCCCTGGGAAAACCCTATAAAATATAATTGCTCCGAGGAAATCCCCTTTCCAAGCAAATCAAGGACCAAAGCATCCAACCATTCCAACGCCGAATCCAGCCACGGTTGATTTTGAGTTCTTGGGACCAGAAACGAATATGGATACCAGGTATAGTTGGTTGCCTGAGGTGCCAGATGGGCAAAATCCTGAATTTCAAGAACATCGGCTAATCGCAATATACTCTGGGCGTTCGACCCCCGGCCGTGCAACATGATGATCACTTTATTTGCCTGTGGAACAGAAGGTCCTGCTGATACCAATTCTCTTTGATGCATGATTTGTATTTTTAAGGTAACAAGTAAATCGCAATCGGGCTTTATGACCCTGGAGTCCACATCAAAAATCAGAAGACCCGATTTTACCATGGAAATGCTTTATCGGATTAATTACCGGACTTCGATCGCGGGCAATCTCGATTCTATCCACTCACGTCTGGATTCTAGCCATGGTGGAAGAATAAGCTTTTCACCCAGTCGTGCAGAATCTTCATCCACATCATAACCGGGTCCATCGGTGGCTATTTCAAACAACACTCCCCCTGGTGTTCTGAAATATACCGAATGAAACCAATGTCTATCGATGTAATCCGTTGGGTGTAGCCCCATCTGGATAACTTTTGAGCGGAATTCCATAAGATCTTCGTCATCTTTGGCACGGAAAGCCACATGATGGATGGTACCCCGACCGCTCCTGGAAGGTCTTACACTTCCTTTTTGTAATATCACAGAATGACCTATGTGGGCATCCGTAGAGTACAATACCTGACCCTCCTCTTCACCATTTTTTTCAAATCCAAAAACCTCGGTGAGAATTCTCGAAGTAGATTCTATTTCCTCCAATAAAAGCGTCGTACCCCAGAATCCTCGAATGCCGTATTCCGCAGGGACAGACCCCTGATCCCACCCTGAGAGTTCATCAACCCGGGTATCGAATACAAATTCGAGTTTCATGCTGTCGGGATCTTGAAACTGCCATACCTGATAACCAAACCGATCAACCGGACCGTCAAATTCGATGCCTTGTTCAGCCAATCTTTCGGCCCAGAAATCCATGGATACCGAAGGCACTGCCAGGGCTACTGAAACAGCCTCTCCCACCCCAGCTTTACCCTGTGCTGCTCTGGGCCAGGGGAAAAAGGTAAGACCAGATCCCGGATCTCCTTCTCTGTTTCCATAGAAAAGATGATATGTCCCCGGATCATCCTGATTGACCGATTTTTTCACCAATCGCATCCCCAACTGTTGGACGTAAAACTCTGCGTTGACCTGGGCATCTCCGGCAAGAGCCGTAATGTGATGAATTCCATTATTATATTTCATGATGATAGATTTTTAAAGATGATGGGAGCTGCTTCTTTTAAAGATAGATAATTTAATGAAGAACATAGATTATATTCTGCAGAAACATCCTTAAGGAGTAGTCAACTAAAAAAAACCTGGTTTGAAACGTTGGTATGCAAACGATCAAACCAGGTCAATAACCAGGGGATGAAACCACATCCCTCATATACTATACTTTCGTCTTATTGCTCCTGAACGAATTGAACATCTGCAGCCAACCGGACTTCATCGCTAACCAATACTCCACCTGCTTCCAACGCAGCATTCCAGTTCAGGCCCCAATCCTTTCTGTTGATTTTACCCGTTACCGTAAATCCAACTTTCTTATTACCGTATGGATCGGTCATCATACCTCCGTAATCCACGTCCAGAGTAACTTCCTTTTCAATCCCTTTGATCTGAAGCAAGCCCTTCAACTGATAATTATCTTCGTCCAGTTTTATAAGGTCTGTACTCTTGAAAGTCAATTGCGGATGTGCCTCAGCTCCAAAGAAGTCATCGCTTCGCAAATGGTTGTCACGATCGTCGTTATTAGTATAAACCGAAGATGCATCGATATTCACAGAAACCTCTGCGCTGCTAAAATCATCTCCTGAACTCAGTACAGTGGCATCGAATTTTCGGAATTCTCCTTTGACGTTTGAAATCATAAGGTGTTTTACTCGAAATGTCAGTTCACTGTGGGTAGGATCCAGTATCCATTTTGTTTTTTGATTACTCATCGCTTTGTGTTTTATAGTTAATTAATAATGCAAATTTAGCTGGTAATTCATCCGTGTCCATTCACATAGGTTAACAAATAAAATGACACGTAAATTTTAAGCTTTTAGGTTAAAAAGTTTCTCATCCAGGGAAAACCGACCGCTTCCGGTGATGAATAGTACTACATAGAATAATATGTACAGCAACAATTTTTCCTGAACGGCAAAAGGGTCAGCACCGTGCACCATTATCAGGGCTATCAACATGGTTATAATCAATGGGATAACCGCAAATCGTGTGGCCAATCCCAGGATTACCAGCACGGAACACAGGACTTCTGCAAGGATAGCCAGAATAAGACTTACCTCGGGTCCTAGTCCCATAAAGTCCAGGAACTTTACTTCATCCTGGAATAGCCTTCCGATTTTGGGAATTCCGTGGGTAAACATCAATACGGAAACTCCAATTCTGCCAACTAAAATTCCTAAATCCACTGGGGTCGATGCTGAGGAAACTTTCAGTAAAGATTTCATAGTGTTTGTTTTTTAATTCGATTACAAAATTAAACTGTCCCGATCTGAGCAAGGTTCACATAGGTTAATAAAGAGGAAATGGAGGAAGAAGAAGTAGAGAACAGGTAAAAATCCACAAAGGGTCCGCTATCCGGATTCACTCCGGGATGACCGCAGTCTTCGGTACCAGGTTAAGGAGAGAGCTGACGACCCAACTGATGAATGTCATGTATTTCTTTTGGTACTTTCGTTCAAATCAGGATACTATTGGCCATCATACCTGACGGCAATCAGGGCCATTGCCCAAGTACAAATGATTGGATGTCGCTGGCTTCAAAAGCCTGATCAGACTATCATAAAATTAACAATAATCAAGGCCTGACATATCTTGAATTATAAAAATGAGGACTGGAGAGTAAAAGGATTAACGACTAATCTTCTTATTTTTGGAGCTAATTCCAGGGATATTTTTATCTGATTAGGTTTCACTACAAACGAAAATATGGGCCTATCCATTGAAATAATTCTGCTTACCCTATCCTTATTGTTTTTTCTCAGCATCCTCGCTGGGAAGGCAGGTTATAAATTTGGTGTTCCGGTCCTTCTTTTATTTCTGGCGGTGGGGATGGTTTTTGGAAGCGATGGATTTGGCATCGAATTCAACAACATTCAATTGGCTCAGGCCATCAGTTCCATTGCCTTATGTATCATTTTGTTTTCAGGTGGTATGGATACCAAATACAAAGATGTAGAACCCATCGTCCCCCAAGGACTTATTCTTGCCACTGTGGGTGTTTTTCTAACCGCTTTGTTTACAGGAGGTGCCGTCTGGATGATCCTGGGATTCACGGTTCAATCAGCGGCGATTGGGTTTCTGACTTCCTTTCTGCTGGCTGCAACAATGTCATCTACAGACTCCGCCTCGGTGTTCTCGATATTGCGATCCAAAGGACTTCGACTTAAGAACAATCTGAAACCCCTCCTGGAATTGGAAAGCGGAAGTAACGACCCTATGGCCTACGTGTTGACCATCACCCTCATTGGCATGGTTGGTTTGGAATCTGATCCGGATTATTTGTCAGCGGCAATAAATCTGATCACCCAATTAATTATCGGTGCCATCGCAGGATATATTTTTGGAAGATTGGCGGTTTACATTATCAATATAATTCGGTTGGAAAACAAATCACTCTACCCTATCCTGGTTTTTACATTCTGCATATTTATCTTCTCCATCACATACTTTTTGAATGGCAACGGGTATCTTGCAGTCTATGTAGGGGGGCTGGTCATCGGAAATTCGCGGTTTGTCTATAAGCGTTCTTCTCTGAATTTTTTTGATGGAATGGCCTGGATGAGTCAATTGATCATGTTCCTTACCCTGGGCTTATTGATCAACCCATCAGAACTTGTGCCTGTGATTATTCCGGGTTTAATTATCAGTTTTATTATGATTTTCATCACGAGACCGCTCAGTGTTTTTATTTGCCTGGCTCCATTTAGAAAAATGTCACTTGCTGACAAAACCTTTATCTCCTGGGTGGGCCTTCGCGGGGCAGTGCCGATTATTTTTGCTATTATGGTATTGGCGAGTGATGTCCCCAATGCGCGGCTCATGTTCAATATTGTGTTTTTCTGCACATTGGTCTCTCTGGTGGTACAGGGTACAACCTTGTCCAAGGTGGCTCAATGGCTTAACCTGGATGAACCCCCCGGTGATGAAGTGAAAGAGCTGAAGAATTTTGACGTTGAATTTTCTGATGAGATCAAATCGGTGACATCGGAAATAAGACTGACGGAAAATTCATTACTCAACGGTAATCATCTTCTCGATCTGGGCCTCCCAGAAAAAACCATCGTAGTAATGGTCAAGCGTGACGGAAAATATTTCGTCCCCAACAGTGAAACACCCCTGTATGAGGACGATATGCTCCTTGTCATAACCGATGACTATACTGCGTTGAGGGAAACGTACAAAAGGCTGGGCGTAAGATATTAAGGGAATTTACGATTTCCGATTGATGAAATACCACTCGACGGTCGTTATGAGGGATGGGTCAGGACGAAGGATGGATTCGTCAAACACGTAGTAAATTAGTCTTTTCCGGCCAATTCTTTCCGTATACGGCTCAATGACTGCGGCCTAATCCCCAAATACGTGGCAATCAAATATTGCGGGATTCTTTGAATGAAATGGGGGTATCGATTGGAGAATTCCAGATATCTTACTTTCGCCTCCTCACTATTGGTCTGCGCAATACGAGTATGGAGATGAGCCAGGTAATTTTGCATCAACACTCGGAAATACCGATCCCATATCGGGTCGGAATCGCATAATTCCCTAAAATTTTGCTTACTCAGCATCAACACTTTCGTAGGTTCAAGGGTCTCGATAGTAGATACAGCAGGATTCCCTAAGAAATAACTGGCTGCGTCCGTGATCCAGTAATTTTCAATCGCAAATTGAATGGCGTTTTTATCGCCTTTTTCATTAAGATAATAGGAATAGCAAGCGCCTTCCAATATAAAATACTGATAATTACAGGCTCTCCCCGGCTCGACAAAATAAGCTTTTTTGTCAAACGATTTCTCAAAAGCTAATTTCTCAATGTTGCCTATGGTAGAATCGGGAAGAGCCCGCCCTACGGTTTGCTCTATGGCCTGGATAAGCATAGGGTATTTCATATCAATTCTATTTGCCCTGGGAAACACCCGGGCACCCTCTTACACGCCAGCAATAAATTGATTGGCCTCTTCTTCTTTAAAACGTCCTCTCGCGCCATCCCAGTGTAGTTTTTTACCTGGAAAGCGGGCAGCAATCACACCCAGCAGAATAACCTCAGTAAGTTTAGAGGCATATGAAAACGGTGCACTGCATTCGCCCTTACCCAGACAGGCATCCACAAACTGATGGTAGTGCTTGGGGGATTCCCC
>CAYRRD010000113.1:0-8728 GCA_964426625.1 uncultured Saprospiraceae bacterium
GCAGGCAGGTTTGACCGATTTCTGGGCGGAAAAATCGCCGCTTACTTCATCGAAAATCGCTGTCCGTATGATTCCATACAAGCTGGAATTTCGTTCAGTCATGGTTCCTCATCATCCATGCAGGTCGATCCCGTCAAAAAATTGATGGGAATCCCTTCGTCATCTTCGTCATCGACGATTTTTCCCAACCCATCGAAACCCGCTACGGGCTACTAGGTGCCGTACAAAATTAGAATACCGGGTATATAAGCTTCCTCCAATTTTAACGGATGGTAAGTAGATTTTTGTTAGTTGGGTATTGCGTTTCGTTTTGTGCCAGCTTTTTCCACTTTTTTTTGTGCTAGCAACATACTCTCTAGAAAGATTTTTCTGAGTGTTGTAATGTGGTAATATCGTAGCATCCATTCCTGGATTTTTCATGTAAAAAAAGTTCTGCTGGTCTAAGGTTCCCAATGCCTTTGTGATGTCTTTCATAGTTATTGTATGTAATATATTCGTCGCACTATATACAGCTTACCGGTCTCCGTTTTCCTCTGTCAGCTATGTTAAATCGGCCATAGGAATGGCAATCTGTAATAGGTCATTCGTTCCGTGTACATCTGTTCCCTGACAGCCAAAGAATCCAGCTCCAGGAAGAATATCCATTCGAATTCAAGGATTGGAAGTCTATTTGTGAGAGGTCTTGTCTAGATGTTTTTCAGTGCGTTCATTCTACACACATACAGTGGCTATGGTCCGGCCAGTGTCAGGTTTTAGACTACTTATAAATCTGCTCTACATCACCAGGTCCAGACCGATCGCAATCAATACATAAACCGCCGGATGTTGACTTTCCAGGCCATTCCGGATGACCTTGAGCGCATGGACGAGATGATTTTTGGCTGTATTGCGTGAGATTTTAAGGTGGCTGGCGATCTCCTCCAGGGACAATCCTTCCCTTCGACTGAGAATGTATATTTCTTTTTGTCGTGGTGATAACTGTTCAAGGAGCGATTCGATCTCCTGCTCCAATTCTTTTTTGTATATATCAAAAAGAACCACATTCGACTGGTGTTCCATATGATGCCACACCGTTCTCTGGTACTTTTTCTCCGTGGCCAACTTTCGGTAATGATCCGTCAGATGATTGCGGGCCAGTTTAAACAGCCATGCATCGAGATTGTCGATGTCGCTCAGGTCCTCCCGTCGGAGCCAAAATTTCATGAAAACGTCCTGGGTAAGATCCTCTGCTAAAGCGGGTACCTTAACGTGCTTCAGGAAAAATTGATAAATAAAATCTCTATATGCGGCATAAATGTCTTTCATCTTCACCTAATATTTTGGTTTTTTGGCGAAGAAAATACGGCGAGAAGTCGGAAGTGCGATAGCAAGATATTAATATTCGTTAATAAACAAAAAAAATTTTCGAGGTACCTAGTCCTAAATTGGAACTTTTACGTCTGATGTCAGACGAAGAAAAACAATCGGGAGAAATCCGGAGTGCAATGATTGTTTTTTAATGGAAGGAACAATAGAATATGACGAATAAGGAATCGCAGCAATTTGCAAATTTACTTGAAAAATATTGGTCAAACAGCTTGTCTGAAGAAGAGTTTCAGATTTTTCTGAACCTCCTTGGTCAAGAACTGGTGAAACAAAATGAACTTCTTGATGCCCAGGCAGCCGTTGACTGGCAGGGCTCCAGGGCGATATTGAAAAACATAAGGATTGAACTGGATAACCGGAAAAATCGAAGCTGGTGGATCAGCGTCCTGGGGAAAAGCGCCGCCGCGATTGTGCTGGTGTGTACGGTTTGGTTTTTTTGGCCAGGGGATAATCCTCTGGATCTGCATTTCCACACCACTTATGGTGAAACCAGAAACATCGCCTTACCCGATGGTAGTCAGGTCCTCCTCAATGCCAATTCCACCCTCACCTGGATCGATGGATGGGAGGACCGCAATCAAAGAAAAGTTATCCTTTCAGGCGAAGCCTTTTTTGTGGTGAAAAATGCGAAAGACATACCCTTCGAAGTCCACACCCCACAAATGAAAGTACGCGTCCTGGGTACGGAGTTTAACGTAAAATCGCGCGGGGACGAAACCCAGGTTTTCCTCCATGCTGGAAAGATCAATCTGGATATTGAGGAAGCCAGGGAGGAGACGGTCGAAATGGTGCCGGGCGATTTTGTCCGGTTCAATCATGTGGATCATACACTGGAGTCCGTATCCCACACGCGGAAGGAAGAGAAAGTTTCCTGGGTGGATGGAATGCTGGAATTTCGGAATGTCCGCGTGGCGGAGGTTTTGGAAGAGTTCGAAAATTTATACGGAAAAAAATTCATTCTCGGAACTACAGAATTATTGGAAAAACGTATGGATTTATCTCTTCCCTATGCGAACTGGGATCTCGTTCGAAAGGCTCTTGAAATAGCGCTGGGTGTAGAATTCAGCACGGCTACGGATACAATTATTATGAAATAACAAATTCAGGATTTTTATGAAAATAGGTTTACTTTTTACCCAAATTTCATTTTTACTTACGCTGCTCTTGAGCACGGCAGATGCTCATCCTGCAAAAACCACTCCTAGCGGGGACGACCTTTTGCAGGTAATCCGGGATATTGGCAGCAGATACGATGTCCATTTCACCTATGACCGGGATATCGTGGAGGATGTAGAGGTCGTGGATTACACCCCCGAATCCTATGCCAATGTGGACGAGGCGCTGAGTAAGGTCCTCGCCGGCACCAACCTCAAATACGTTATGCTCGAAATGAAGTACGTCATCATATATCAGGATGATGCTGAAGGTATGCGTTCGCTGGAGCAAATGATCGAGGTGCTTGAGAAAATACTGGATCAAAAAAACGAAGAACGGAAGGTGGCCCGGCTTGATCTTCTCCCCAGTTCCACCCCCCTCAGTGGTATTCAGCTGGAAAAACACCGTATGGTTCTCAATGTGACCGGAGAAGTGAAAGACCAGGCGGGAGAACCTCTGATTGGCGTGAATGTACTGGTCCAGGGAACGAACGTGGGTACCGCCACGGATATAGATGGCCGGTTTGAACTGCAGGATGTCAATGAAAATGCCACCCTGATTTTTTCCTACGTGGGATATCAGACCCTGGAAGTTCCACTCAATGGTCGGTCCAATATCACCGTGACCATGATGGAAGACCTTCAAACGCTGGATGAAGTGGTCGTCATAGGTTACGGTACAATGAGAAAAAGCGACTTAACCGGGTCGGTAGTCTCCGTTCGGTCCGATGAATTCGTGCAAGGTGTCGCGTCCAATGCACTGCAACTCTTGTCGGGAAAGGCATCCGGTGTCAATGTACAGCAGGTGAACTCCGAACCCGGTGCAAAGTTAACCATGCAGATCCGGGGGGCTGGCTCTATTAATAGCAACAACGATGTATTGTTTGTCATCGATGGACTACCGGGCGGGAATCCTGCGAATATCAATCCTGCAGATATCGAAAGTATCGAAATCCTTAAAGATGCATCTGCAGCGGCGATTTACGGTACCCGTGCTGCAAATGGTGTGGCTTTGATCACGACCAAAAAAGGGAATTCAGGCGTGCCACAGGTCACCTACAGCACGGACTGGATGTATCAGTCTCCATCCTACAAATTTGATGTGTTGAATGCCACAGATTACATGCAGATGATCAATGATATCAGCAGGGATGCAGGACGCAATATACCATACACACCACAGCAAATCGCTGAGGCAGGAGAAGGAACGAATTGGCAGGATCAGCTTTTCAGAAATGCATGGGGAAGTAACCATCAGCTGTCTCTGTCCGGGGGCACAGAAACTTCGAAATATTATACCTCGCTGGGCTATCTTGATCAGGATGGTATTCTCGTCAGTTCCGGATACAAAAGGTACAATGTGTTGATGAACCTGGAGCTCAAGCCCAGTGATAAGTTTAGGTTTGGCATCAGCCTCAATGGTCATTTGGGCAATAAAGACAAGATACCCAATGAGAGTAATTCAGGTGGTGAAAACGCAGACCCCCTCAATGCGGCTTTGATGTTTGACCCGCGCATCAGTCCGGAGAAAAATGAAAAAGGGGAGTATGAGCAGAATCCAAGTATCGCTCTGGACAACCCTATTGCCCTGGCTTATGGGTACGATTACCGGACTCAGAACAACAGTTTTTATGGCAATACTTTCGGAGAATACGAGATCATTGATGGATTGAAGGCTATGGTCAAAGTAGGTATGGATATCAACAATGTCCGCAATGATGATTATGTGGATAGAAGTACAAACAGGGGAAAAGCCAACGGGGGTACTGGAAATATAGTAAGTAACCTGAACAAATACTGGTTGGTGGAAGCCCGGCTGAACTACGAAAAGAATTTCGGGATCCACCACCTTTCCGTCATGAGCGGTTCCACCTGGGAAGAATTTGATTTTCTGAATCAGAGATCCTTTGCAAGGAGCTTTCTTTCGGATGTGACCAAAACCTATCTGCTTCAAAGTGGAAATACTGCATTTAATCAGGTTAGTTCCTCAAAAACCGTTCACAGGTTACAATCCCTTTTTGGCCGGGTGAACTATACGCTGGACAATAAATATTTGTTTACTGCGACTATAAGGAGAGACGGCACTTCCCGATTTTCCAGGGAAAACCAATTTGCAATTTTCCCTTCCCTGGCACTGGGATGGAGACTATCCGAAGAAGAATTTTTGCGCGACACCCGATTTCTCAGCGACCTGAAACTTCGATTTGGGTATGGTCAGATGGGTAACGAAGGTATCGGAAATTTTGAAACCATTTCAACCTTCGTGGCTGGTGGAAATACCGTATTGGGAGGTGCTATTCAAAGTGGGGCTCAGCCTGCGCGGATTCCCAATTCTGAGTTGAAATGGGAAACCACCGAGGAAATTAACCTGGGGTTGGATTTTGGCTTTTTTGAAAGCAGGATCTCCGGAAGCATCGAGTACTATATAAGAAATACCCGGGATCAGCTGTTTTCCAAACCCGTTCCCATGAGTACCGGATTTTCGTCCGTTCGTACCAATTTTGGAACCGTCAGGAACTCGGGCATCGATCTCATATTGACGACGTACAATCTTACAAGAAAGCTGGATTGGCGTACCACTTTTGTCCTGTCCACCTTGAAAAATGAAGTTACAGAATTACCACCGTTCGTGGGGGATATTATCACCGGTGGTATTCTGGCTAATGTGCCCGGATTTGCTCTGGTACGCGAGAACTATCCAATGCGGGCTTTTTATGGCTATCAAATTACCGGGATTTTTCAGCAGGACGACGATATCGCCAATTCTGCCCAGCCCAATGCGAAGCCGGGAGAGCCCAGGTTCCTGGACGCCGATGGCAATGGAGTCATTACTGCAGAAGACAGGGTAGTGCTGGGGAAACCGTTCCCCGACATCACCTATAGCATCAACAATACCTTCTCTTATAATAATCTCAGCCTCCAGGTTTATATTCTGGGTGTTTCGGGCATTCACACCTTCAATGCGAATGTTTTGGAGTCCATGTTTCCGATCAATTTTGACAGAAATATTATGGCCAAACATTATTTCAATCGTTGGACTCCGGAAAATCCCACAAACGATTATCCATCCGGAGTCAACTCTCCCACATATTTCGGAGGTGGACGGATGATCAATTCCTATACCGTGCAGGATGCATCCTACATCAGGTTGAAGAATATAACGCTGGGTTATAAAATACCTATGGCCAATTTCCGCTATCTGAAATCCGCCACGGTATCCTTATCCGGGGAGAATCTGCTGACGATTACCGATTTTGATGGATATGATCCTGAGGGCAATCAGACGGGTGATGGGACCAACATCGAGAAAAGTAGTTACAATAATTATCCATTAGCCAGGATTTTCAGGGTTGGTGTTTCCATTAATTTTTGATTGTGAATGAATTTAATCTGAAACCTATGAAATATATAAATAGTAGATTGAAGCAAGGCTTGTTTTTTATATGCTTTCTGAGCACAATATCATGCAGTGATTTCCTGAAGGAGGAGGTATATACCCAGTACGATCCGGATGTTTATCTTCAAACTGAAGAAGGAATCAATAGCGTTTTGGTCGCGGCCTACAACAATATGCAGTTAACGACCAACATGAGAGACAGGATGAATACCCTCAACGAATTTCCAGGAGATATCATGTGGGACTGGGGTGGAGGTTATGAGGCTATTGCTGTGGTATTTATGGATTTTACCTGGGATTCACAGAATACCATGTTTGAAACTCCCTGGCAGCAATATTATCAAAGCATCCGTAATGCCAATGCCCTACTCGATAATATAGATAATGTCACCAGCTTGTCGCCGGAAAGGGTGAGTCAGTTAAAAGCGGAAGCGGTGTTTATCCGGGCTGCGGATTATTACTTTTTGTGGGAACTATTTGGACCGGTACCTTTGATTACTACGGCTTCAGAACTGAATTTTGAACCAGTTCGTGCGACCCGGGAGGAATTTGATAATTTCCTGGTTTCAGAATTGGAACTTGCGGCCAACAATCTTCCAGTGCAGCAGGATGTATGGGGAAAAGCTACAAAAGGGGCGGCTCTGGCTTTGTTGGGAAGATATTACATGAATTCTTCTCAATGGCAAAAAGCTGCTGATACGTATAAGCGGGTTATGGACCTGAATGCTTATAAACTTTTTGATGGTGACCTGGCCAATATGTTTGCAGTGGAAAATGAGGAAAACGAGGAAGTCATCCTGACTGCACCGGCTTTGCCTACTCTCAAGTCCAACAATTATATGCCCCATGCATTTCCACCCAATTACCCACTTCCTGCCAATTGGCAGAATTTTGGTACACAGTTTTGTATGTACAATGATTGGGTGGCAACCTACCATCCTGAAGATTTGAGATTGGGTTGGTTTCTCTTTGAGTATATAGATACCGACGGACAACTTCAGAATCTGTGGGATCCGCTGAGTCTGGGTAGGGGTATCCGTTGTTTTAAATATCAGCCCGACCCCGATGCTTTGGCTACAAATCATGGAAATGATGTTCCGATGATCCGGTATGCGGAGGTGTTGTTGTATCGCGCAGAGGCCTTGAATGAACTTCAGGGTCCCAATCAGGAATCCGTTGATTTGTTAAATCAGGTCCGTGAACGTGCTGGAGTACCGACGTATGCGGTGTCCGATTTCGATTCGAAGGAAGAAATGAGAGATGCTATACTGGGCGAACTCGGCTGGGAATTTGTAGCGGAGGGAAAAAGGAGGGTGGATCTTATACGCCACAACAAACTAATCTCCCGGGCTCATGAGAGAGGGGCTACCAATGCGAAGGAGCACATGACAGTTTATCCTATACCGTTGAACGAAATTAAGGCCAATCCCAATCTGGTGCAAAATCCGGGGTATTGAGAAGCGTGCTACGCTGGATTTGGTATGCAGGTGCGCACGGAGAGACGCAAGAAATGGCGACTCTACGTGCGTTACATTATACCGTTTCCGATTCTATGGCTTGATCATGTTCATGCTATGAAAGCGGGGTTTATACAGTTGGGCGGACTTCATTCTACAACCCAAGTACCATAAACATGCCTATGATAAAAGAGATCGACGACTGATGCTCATGCAGCCCGGTTCTAATTACTTTGAGCGCATGAACCAGGTGATTTTTGGCGGTGTTGGGGGAGATCTTAAGATGACTGGCGATCTCTTCCAATGTCAGCCCTTCTCTCCGGCTAAGAAGGTATATTTCTTTTTGACGCGGGGATAATTTTTCCAGCAGGGATTCAATCTCCATTTCCAATTCCCTTTTATATATATCCAGCATCACCAGGTTGGAGTGTCGTTCCATATGGTTCCACACGGTCTTCTGGTAAATTTTCTCTGAGGCCAACTTCCGATAATGGTCTGATAGATGATTTCTAGCCAGGGTGAACAGCCAGGCATCAAAATTATCGATATCATGGATTTCATCCCGTCTTATCCAGAATTTTATAAAGACATCCTGTGTCAGATCTTCTGCCAGTGCAGGTATCTTGACGTTTTTGAGAAAAAACTGGTAGAGAAATTCTCTGTAAGCAGCATAGTTATCTTTCAACTTCACCTGATTTTTTTGATTTTTTGGCGAAGAAATAAGAGGAGATTTCCGAAGTGCATGGACAAGGTATTCATAATTGTTAATAATTGTAAAAAAAATTCTGGTTTTAACTAGTCCTAAACCGGGAGTTATACGTCAGGCTTTATAAACGGAGAAATAAACAGGAGAAATCCGAAGTGCAAACGATTAAGTTACAAAGAACCCCTTTGGGAATGAAGAAAAATAAGCCTCAACATCTTAGGGATTTACTCGAAAAATATCGTTCCAACAGTTTGTCTGAAAAGGAGTATGAAATTTTTCTCAGCCTCCTGGGGCAGGAACCTGTGGATGAATTGAATCAGACTCTCGAAGCCCAGGCTATCTCAGATTGGCAGGGTTCAAGACCCCTATTGGAGAACCTGAAAGCTCTTCAGGATAAACGAAAAAACAGGATTCGATGGCGCTCATTTCTGTGGAAGAGTGCTGCTGCTTTTATCCTGTTATTTGCCCTATGGTTTTTCTGGCCAGCCGGGGATGCTAAGGATATGAATTTTCAAACCAGTTACGGTGAAACCAGAAATATCATCCTGCCCGATGGCAGTCAGGTATTGCTCAACGCCAATTCCACCCTCACCTGGATTGGAGGATGGGAGGACCGGGATCAGCGATCAGTGATCCTTACGGGAGAGGC
>CAYRRD010000114.1:0-8364 GCA_964426625.1 uncultured Saprospiraceae bacterium
TGGCTTGTAAGAGAAACCTGACTCCCGCGGCCCGGAGGTCCGCGGTTCCCTCGCCCAATTTGGATTTACCACATTGGGTTTCGTCGTCTTTCAGAACGCCGAAACTTCGCTCGGTCACCAGACGATCGTCCGGCTGAAAATTATGTTTCTTCAAAACCGACTTTTCTTTCCAAAACCCATATATTTAAGCTCAATTCACCGAATTATCTATTGTTTCTGGTTGCATTAGAACATAAAACTCTATGAAAAATCCAAAAAGATCCTTTCCATCTCTCTTCCTTGTTTTGCTTGGTTTCTTTGTGGTCCTTTCCTGTGTGCCCTCCAAAGAGGAAAATGACACACCCCCCAACATCATTTTTATCATGAGCGATGACCATGGTTACCAGGCAATTAGCGCTTATGGGTATGGATTGAATCATACGCCAAACATCGACCGGATCGCCGAAGAAGGTGCGATATTTACCCGAGCTACGGTCACCAATTCCATTTGTGCTCCAAGCCGGGCCGTACTTCTCACTGGAAAGCATAGTTTCATAAACGGAAAAGTCGATAATGTCCAGCCTTTTGACTGGAATCAACCCAATTTTCCTAAACTTCTCCAGGCCCACGGTTATCAAACCGCGATGATTGGAAAAATCCATCTGGACGGGTTGCCTCAGGGATTTGACTTCTCGATGGTCCTTCCTGGTCAGGGGCATTATTACAATCCCGATTTTATAGTAAATGGAGAAAGGAAACGCTTCACAGGGTATGTCACGGAGATTACCACTGAGTATACACTGAAGTGGCTGGATGAAATGCGGGACAAAGACAAACCTTTTTGCGTATTGTATCATCAGAAAGCCCCCCACCGGAATTGGCAGCCTGCCGAAAAATATCTCACGCTTTTCGATGATATGGAGTTTGAACCCCCTGCTACCTATTACGATAATTATGAAGGTCGGGGATCAGCAGCCAGGGAACAGGAAATGAAGGTGGATGGCCATGCGATGTGGGGGCATGATTTTAAATTTCTGGTAGATCCCCAGGGGGATAGTACCGATTTCAACAACCAACTTAAGCGATTTACTCCCGAACAAAGAGAAAAATGGCTGGCAGCCTACACGCCCAAAAACGAAGCGATGAAGGCGGCAAACCTGACAAGCAAGGATTTGGCCAAATGGAAATATAACCGGTATATCAAAGACTATTTGCGTACGATCCAATCAGTGGATGACGGCGTGGGCGAAGTTCTCGATTACCTGGAAGAAAATGGTCTCGCGGACAATACCATTGTGGTCTATACCTCCGATCAGGGATTTTATCTCGGTGAACACGGATGGTTTGACAAACGGTTTATGTACGAGGAGTCGTTCCGCACCCCATTACTCATTCGATATCCCAAAGAGATCAAACCCGGTACCGTGATCGACGCACTGGTCCAAAATCTGGATTTTGCTCCCACATTGCTCGATTATGCGGGGGTGGATGCGCCGGAGGAAATGCAGGGTGAATCCTTCCGGGATCTTGTCGTTGGGGGGACCGACCAATGGCGGGATGCGGTTTACTATACGTATTACGAATATCCCTCGGTGCACATGGTCAAACGGCATTACGGGGTGGCGACGGATCGGTATAAGTTGATCCATTTCTATTACGACGTGGATGAATGGGAAATGTACGATCTGGAACAGGATCCCAATGAAATGCGCAGCGTCTACGACGATCCGGAATACGCAGAGGTGAAAGAAATGATGCACGCGAAGCTGGATTCACTCCGGTCGCATTACGGAGACAGCGATGCGAATGATAAATATTATCTGGATGCGTATCTGGAGCATCGAAATCCTTGAGCAAAATCCCGCTTATGAAAGTTCTTTTTAACCTACACCTGTTATCCATTCTGGTCCTTGTAGGCGTGCAATTGTTTTTTAGTATCGATTTGTCTGGCCAAATAAATGACCGACCCAACGTCGTCATTATCCTCGCTGACGATATGGGGTACGGCGATGTTTCTGCACTCAATCCCGATGCCAGGACCCGGACACCCCACATCGACCAATTGATAGCCCAGGGAATATCATTTACGGATGCCCACGCCAGCGCTTCCGTATGTACACCTTCCCGATATGGATTGCTGACGGGGCGATATGCATGGAGAAAAGAAGGTACCGGTGTGGTGAATGGATTCCAGGGGTCGGTGATGGATACATCGCGACAGACGCTCGGTGACGTGTTCAGCCAAGCGGGATATTCCACGGCTTGCGTGGGCAAATGGCATCTCGGTGTCGGCTGGCAAACCGACGATGGACAACCCGCAGCGCAGAATCCGGAGACGGGCAGGTCCAACGTGGATTATACCCGCCCCCTGTCGACCGGACCGGGTAATTTTGGTTTTTCCTATTCCTACATTCATCCTGCCTCCCTGGATATGCCTCCTTATCTTTTCCTGGAAAATCATCTGGCAGTAGAACCTGAAATGGTCCTCACCGATATCGTGTACCGCAGTGAACGTGAAAATACGGAATATGCCTGGGATAAGAAACATACCAAAGCCGGGGATGTATATTGGTCCAAAGGTGTTTGGTGGCGGAGGGGAGAGATCTCGGAATCCTTTCGCATCATGAATTGTTTACCTGAAATTTCTGAGCAGGCGCAGGCATTCGTCAGACGACACAGATTCATGAGAGCCGCTACGGATGGAAGAACCCAACCATTTTTTCTGTATATGCCCCTTACCGCACCCCATACACCGTGGATGGTGTCTACGGAATTTCAGGGCCAAACCTCCCTTGGGGATTATGGTGATTTTGTGCTTCAAGTGGACGATGTGGTGGGACAAATGGTGGCTTTGCTGAAGCAAAATGGCGAATGGGAGAATACCATCCTGATTTTTTCCAGCGACAATGGGGCGTACTGGCCTGAAGAGGAAATTGCTTTGCAGCATCACCAGGCCAACGGACACCGGAGAGGTCAGAAAGGGGACGTATGGGAAGGTGGGCATCGAATACCACTGGTGATTTCCTGGCCGGAAAAAATTAAGAATGCCGTCGAATATAATGGATTGACCAGTTTGACCGATCTTTTCGCCACCTTCAAAGACCTATTGGGTCAACCCGTTGGAACAGGGGAAGGGGAGGACAGTCAAAGTTTCCTGTCGGTTTTACTCGACGGTACTACAGAAAGTCACCGGACTTCGATGGTCCACCAGTCCTCCCGTGGAATGTTTGCTATCCGGGAGGGGGATTGGAAATACATCGACGGTCTGGGGTCGGGTGGATTTACTGCACCGGCTATCCTCGAACCCGGGGATGGGGACCCCCAGGGACAGTTGTACCATATGAGTACGGATCCATTGGAATTGGAGAATTTGTATTTATCCGAGTCTGGGCGGGTGGTGCAGATGAAGAAAGCGCTTGAGAAAGCCAAAAACAAGTAGTGGGGTTTGTTTTAACAACCATTTTTTACTTTGTCTGTATACGCAGAGCTGGGGCTCTGCGGTCCCAGGGGTAGGCAGCAGCCTCCCACCTTGGAGTTGAGGTGAACTCCGACAAAAATAGTATGTTTTAGTATACACAGCAGGGGCTGTGTTAATCCCAGGCAACGGGAACTAATGGGAAATAAATCCCGTTTTCCGCTTTACCCAGGATAAAATAACCTACTATGGATACTTCAGTACGGATACAGCCACCACGTACCTTGCGTGAAGTCTATGATGCATTACCGGAAGGTACATTAGCCCAATTTGTCGATGGACAGCTCGTGATGGCACCTGCACCTACCTACGGTCATCAAAAAATATTGAATTTAATTAACAGGCGGATGTCGGACTACGTGGAACAAAATAATCTGGGGGAGGTCATTATCGCTCCTTTTGATGTCTATTTGGATATAGAAAACGTGTTTCAGCCCGATATAATCTTCATCAATAAGGAACAACTCGCTCAAATTCAAGAAGATGGCTTGCACGGCGGGCCTCTACTGGTCATCGAACTTCTCTCCCCGGGCACGGCCAGATATGATCTCTACCAGAAAAAGGCCGCCTATGAGCGAACTGGCGTACAGGAATACTGGATCGTGGATCCGGATACCAAAACGGTGCAGGGTTATTTTTTGGAAAATGGTCAATTTGAAGATCCAATCCATTTGAATGGCAGGATTGCGTCGCAGGTTCTGGACCACGAATTTAAATTTTGATCATGGAGCATGCTCAGTGATGTGAATATGGCCAGGAAAAACTTAGTCAATTAATTTTATCGCCATGAAATTCCTGTCGGGATTTTGAAAAATCAGAGTAATTATAGGGTTTTGTTCATCCCGTTCAAATTGAAGATCGTGTTCTGAAAACTCTATGACGCCACACCGGTCTTTATCGACATATAGGATATCATATTTAGTTTGATCGGGAAAGACATTATATTTTTGCGATTTTCTCATCAGGATCTTAATTTTCAGATTCTGAAAGTTAGTCCCGATGTATGGATTGGGGAAGTATAACAGTACTTCTGTGTTTTAAGATAGGAATTAAAGGAAGTGCGGGAAGGACTTGGCACATACAACTTTCGGGAACCGCTCCTCCGGGCATGCGACAACGGGAAATCCCTTTATTAAATAATGGGCTTGGTCCATGCGGATTTCCTAGTCGCAATCCCTCCCCACCAGCGCTATACCCGCTCACCGCGCTTCTGCATTTTCATTGATCCGTTCAAGCAGGTGAACGATTTTCATGGCCTTGGCATCATCGAAAATGCCAAACAATCCCTCATCATCCATATGCGTGAACGGAGGCTCAAACAACAATGCCTTATCGATGGTCCCATTGCGGTTGAGATACTGGATGATGGTGTCGATGAACTTCATCTGATCCGCACTTAAATTTCCAGATTGGATAAATTCTGAAAATGCCTCTTGTGCAGCCCGGATATCCAATCCAACAATATTCCGGATAAATCGCCCTAAAGGCTCATCACCGTATGTTTTCCGAAACTGCTCCAATGTACCCCGCTCCCCGCCGTCAAACAGGATCCGCTCCAGTTCCTGGATTTCCTCCCGCGTAATCGGCTTGTTGGTATTGAGCTTGGCAATGGTTACATGGTTTCTATTTTCCCGGATAAATCGTTCCACCTGACGTTTGTACAATGCATTGGTCGAAGCTGGTGAGCGATAATCACCCACAGGGTCTGCGGTCAGTTGATCTTCAAAATCGGTCCGGACCATTTCCCGTCCCTGCTCCTCCAGGTACTGTACCAGTTCTCGAATTTCTACCCGAATCTCCTCCATTTTTCGTCGCGTCAGATCCCTGTAAAACTCTGGATCCCTCAGCTGTTCGATGAGTACCTTTGATCTATGTACCTGTGGAATGGCATATTTCATACTCAATCCCTCCGCTATCTCCAGCACCGACTCCCGGTAACTGGACAACTTGTCTGACATCAACAAATCCGCCTGCATCATTTTGAGCATCATCAGATCCCATCGTCTGGCCTTTTCATTGATCGATTCCGGTACAGGGAGATGCGCCAGATAGGTCTCTATCCGGTGGATACTCTCCTCGTCCAACCTGTTCCACCGACTCCGCTCACTAAATTCATCCACATACTCTCGTACCATCCCCACGTCAAACCGACTGTGATCCAACGCAAGTATAGCGGCATGCAGCATATCGAGAAATTCCTCAGCCAGCTTCCGATCCTCCTCTTCGCCCGTCTCCATAAGTAACCTGGCCACAGCCAACCGCGTCATGAAAATCCGTTGTGTGACCGGTTTTACATAAGGGCCTTCCACACCGTGCTGCTTTTCCTCGAAAAATTCGAAATTTCCACCCACATCAAAGATGAGGAAATGATCTTTGTCCCGACCTGGACCGTAAATATCGGGGCACAACCGGGTCCCGCGACCGATCATTTGCCAGAACTTAGCGTACGAGCGTACCTTTTTGAAAAAGACAAGATTCAATACCCTGGGTGCATCGATGCCCGTATCCAGCATATCCACAGACACCGCAATCTGAGGCAGATTCTCCTGATGTGGATCGCAAAACGCCTGGATCAGACTTTGCGCATGGGACACCTTGTTGTGTACTACAGCCATGAAGCCGGAAGGAAACTGGGGATACCGCTGCTCGAAGCATTCCAGGATAAATTCCGCATGGGTTTGGTTAACGGCAAAAATGATCGTCCGCCCGATTTTGTCCCCGTTTTCAATCTTAAGACCATGCTCCATCAGGGCATCCAGAATCTGATGAACGGTGTTCTTATTGAACAACCATCGATTGAGCGCAGTATGATGGATCTCTTCGGGGAACAGCCCCGTCGCATTATCGCGAAACTCCTCCTCGTACTCCGCCTTTTCCTCCTCCGACAAATCCCTGTACCGGATACCCTCCCGCAAAAATTGAGTGGACAAATTGATATTTTGGTAAGGAACCAGAAATCCATTTTGCACCGCTTCCTCCAGTTCATACGCGAAGGTGGGATTCCCCTCGCTACATTCAAACAATTCGTAGGTATTTCGGTCGATTTCCTTCCGGGGTGTTGCGGTCAATCCCATCAGCATGGCATCGAAGTATTCAAAAATGGCCCCATATCTATTGTACACCGATCGATGCGCCTCATCCACTATGATCAGGTCAAAATGACCCACGCCGTAAAACCGCTCCTCACCGGATCGTTCACCATCGATTTTGTTCATGATGGAAGGATAGGTACTAAATACCAACCGGGTCGTATTGTTTTCTTTTTCCCGCGTCAGATCGATCGAACTCAGGTGGGGCAGGTGCTCGGCAAAGGCATTGCGGGCCTGCGTCACCAGTGCATTGCGGTCGGCCAGGAAAAGCACTCGTCGCACCCAGTTGGCGCGAAACAACACGTCCACCACCGATGCTGACACGCGGGTTTTTCCTGATCCGGTTGCCATGACGAGCAGGGCATGTCGTTGCCGTCCGCGAAGAAGGCCTGTTTGTTGTTCTTCGATGACAAGGGATTCCGACAAGCGCTGGATCGCCTCCAGCTGGTACGGTCGGCCCGATATCGCGGGATTCACGGCCACGGTCCTCACATCTTTACGGGTTTTCCGTTTTTGGATAGCCCAGGCGAGTTCGTCCCGGGTATAAAATCCATAAACCCGCCGGGGCAGAGTGTAAAATGTATCGTCCCAAAGATAGGTTTTGTAGCCATTGGTATAAAAAATGAGGGGACGTTGGCTGTACCTGGCTTCCAGAGCGTTGGCGTACAGCCATGCTTGGTGTCGCCCTGCATCCGGGCTTTTGGTAGTTCGTTTGGCTTCGATCACGGCCAGGGGTAGTCCGTTATCATCCCACAGCACGTAATCGCACGCCCCATTGCCCCGGGGATTATCCGGGGTGACGGGCATACCGGTAACGGGAAATTCCAGATCCTTGCCCTCTTGCAAGTTATCCCAGCCGGCTTCACGCAGCGCCAGGTCGATCAGGTGCATGCGGGTTTCGGCCTCGGTGAAGGTGGAGGGGATGGTACGCTGACGCTGGGCTTTCTGTAATTGGAGCTGTTGTCTGGTTTCCTTGAGTTCTTTTTTGTAACGGAGCAAGGCCTCTTCCGACTCTTTGGCTGCATTTTGCTGGGCTTCCAGTTCCCGGGCCAGTTCCTCGATCTGCGCTGCCATTTTTTGTTGTTCCTGGCGGGCTTCTTCGGCCAGTTCACGAAGTTTGCGATTGGACTCCCCCACCTTCGGGATCAGGGATTTATCAAATGATGGGGGCAGATTGGGTTGTATGTCGGCGTAAAAGTTCGCAAACCATTTGAGAAAATCGAAAAGGTACTGGATGCTGATCAGTGCTTCACGGCCTTTTACACGGTGGCCGTAGTGCGCCCCGGCATTCCCTGTTTTTCGTATAATAAATAAGCCCTCCTGGAATTCTTCCGGCAGCAGATCCCGGAACTGGGGGTGACGCATCAGACTGGCCAGTCCCTGGTCGTAGCCTGGCTGGATGCGTTCGGCTTCGAAGATGTGGTGGACTGCACCTTCCAGCGCCATTCGACAATAATGTGCCGCGGATTTGGGTTCGGTAAACACCCGGGTTTCAGCGATTTTGACCTTGTCGTAAATACCGGGAAAGTGGGATCGGAGAAAATCGAAATTGCTCATTAGGATTTCCAAATTTGTTCCAAAGAGGGTTTGCTCATGATAAAATCAGTTTGATGGTGTCATATTCGTCCCGGTTAGCTAAGGACTGCATCAGTCAGAACCATAATAAGTTTTAAGTTTATATTTTATGGTGCATTCAAATTTACATAATTTATCGGTAAATCCATCTCCCGGGATTGGTAAGCCCGGACTCTAAGCCCATAATATAAGCTAAAGAATCGGGCTTACCAATCTCCCTTCGTCCCGAATGGTATTGGGACTCAG
>CAYRRD010000115.1:0-8354 GCA_964426625.1 uncultured Saprospiraceae bacterium
TAGTTTTATAGTATGCTGTTTCATAAGTGTGAAGAACTTATGACACAGAGCACTAGTGGTCTGTTTTATAAGTAATTAATATTAGTGACGCGATTATTTTTTATCGTACCGAAGAAACGAAACCGAGCATAGGACAGGCCTACGTGAGGCTTTCGGTGATGAAGGTACTGCGAAAAAGAAGCCGTTATAAGTGTGAAGAACTTATGACACAGAGCACTAAGCCTGAGTTGGATCATCGCTTTCCCCGTTTCCGGGATTAGATTCACTGACGGCGAGTTCATCCTGGGGTTCGATATCGTATTTCTCTGCCAGTCGGACTTTTTCAGGCTCGGGATACGGTCTGGCGCCGATAAGCATTTCGAGGTCGTTTTTCACGATGACTTCCCGTTCGAGTAGGGCATTGGCCAGCAGCTCAAGTTCAGCCCGTTTTTCGGTAAGTAAGGCTTTGGCTCGTTCAAATTGCTCTGTGACCATCTTTCGAACTTCCTCATCGATCATAGCGGAGGTGTTTTCACTATATGGTTTGTTGAACTGGTCTTTTTGCAATCCGTGGAAAGAAACGTTGCCCACGTTATCGTTCATACCATACACTGCCACCATACTGTATGCCATTTTGGTAATTTGGTCGAGGTCATTTTGGGCGCCTGTACTGATTTTACCAAAAACAATACTCTCCGCAGCCCGGCCTCCAAATGTCATACAAATACGATCCAGTAGTTGCTCTGTGCTTGTGATGTATTCTTCCTTCGGCAGATATTGAGCATAACCCAGTGTCCCGATGCCCCGTGGCACTATCGTAACTTTAACCAAAGGTGAGGCATGTTCGAGGTACCAACCACAGATAGCATGACCGGCTTCGTGGTATGCGATAACCTTTTTTTCTGCCGGGGAAATCAATTTGTTCTTTTTCTCCAGTCCCCCGATGACTTTATCCAGCGCGTAATTGAAATCTTCCATATCGACCGCCTTCTTATTTCTGCGAGCGGCAATCAAGGCTGCTTCGTTGCACACATTGGCTATTTCAGCCCCTGCAAATCCCGGCGTCATTTCAGCCAGTTCTTCAGCATGGATATCGTCTGCAATTTTGATGTGCTTGAGGTGGACATTGAAAATTTGCCGGCGACCGTTGAGGTCGGGGCGGTCGATGCCGATTTGCCGATCGAATCTACCGGGACGCAAAAGCGCACTATCCAATACATCGGGCCGGTTGGTAGCTCCCATCAGAATAACGCCTTTTTCACTGGAGAATCCGTCCATTTCGACCAGCAATTGGTTGAGGGTGTTTTCCCGTTCGTCGTTGCCTCCCTGGATGCTGTTTCTGCCCCTGGATCGTCCGATGGCATCTATTTCATCGATAAAAATGATACACGGAGCTTTTTCCCGGGCCTGGCGGAATAAATCCCGGACCCTGGAAGCACCTACTCCCACAAACATTTCCACAAAATCTGAACCGCTGATGGTGAAAAAAGGAACTTCAGCTTCACCGGCTACCGCTTTGGCCAACAAGGTTTTACCTGTGCCCGGAGGTCCTACCAGGAGAACTCCTTTGGGGATTTTACCACCGAGATTGGTATATTTTTTTGGATTTTTCAAAAAATCGACGACCTCCATCACTTCCTCCTTGGCTTCATCCAATCCAGCTACGTCATCAAAAGTGACGTTCACCCGGGTGTTTTTGTCAAAAAGGGTGGCTTTTGATTTGCCAATATTAAAAATCTGTGCTCCTGCACCTCCGGCACCACCACTCATCCGCCGCATGATAAATATCCAAATGGCAATGATCAGAACGATGGGAATAATATAGGTGAGGGCAGAGGTCCAGCTGTATTCTGTGCGGTAGGTAGGATACAATTTGTTTTCCGGATCGCGTCCTTCATTGATTTCAGAGAGGCGGCCTTCCAGGGCATCTACCGTACCAATATTGAATGTGTAATAAGGTTCGTTCATCGAGAACGCATCCTGGGAAATATCCTTAAATTCGTCGGAATCCAGTGCGGATTTTTTGATGTACACCCGTGCGTCAGAACGATTGACCACCACCAGTCTTTCAATGACATCCTCTTCAGCCAGAGAAATAAAACGCTTGTAGTCTATTTCCTGATTGGCGCCCATTCCGTATCCAAATAACTGGATCAGAAGAATGACCAGGATAAATATCCCATAGATCCAGTAGATATTGAATCCGCCTTTCTTTTTTTTGTTGGTTTTATGGTTGTTCTTATTGGTATTTTCCATTGGCATTAGTCATTTTCGTATTCGGTGATCAGGGCATCTCGCCACAATCCCTCCAGGTCGTAGAATTCACGAGTCTCTCGCAAAAAAACATGGATTATCGTCGTGAAATAGTCAAGAGCTATCCATGTTGCGCTCCCCTTTCCGTCCGAATTGGATGGCAAAATGTGGTGATTGATTTTCAACGTTTTTTCAACATTTTCTGCGATGGATTTGACATGGGGCACCGAATCAGCTTCGCATATGAAGAAAAAATCTGTGGGCGGAGTTTGAAGGTTTCTCAGATCAAATTTAACTATGTTTTTTGCCTTGCTATCCTGAAGACTGTTCAAAATGAAGTTGTTCAATTCTTCGTGTTTATATTCTACCTTTTCTCTTAACTTCGCTTGCAAATTTTGTCATTTTTATATTCAAGATACAAATTTACTGATAATTGAATGAATTAGATCAATTTCAACATTTTCATTCTATACCGAGTACCAACCAGTACGCTGTAGAATTGTTATCAAAAAGTAATCCAAAGCCATTTACTGTCATATCGGCCGATTTTCAATCCGCTGGAGTGGGACAAATTGGCAGTAAGTGGGTGTCTGAACCCGGGCAAAACGTACTGATGTCCATCATTGTTTATCCCGATTTTATTAACGTTTCTGAGTCGTTTAAGTTGCAATTTCTTGCATCCATGGCGTGTGTTGAGGTTTTGACTCCCCTAGTGCCCGAACATGAATTGTCCGTTAAATGGCCTAATGATATCCTGGTCGATCATAGGAAGATCGCCGGGGTTTTGATAAGAAATATATTTATGGGCAATGCGATCCGGAATTCGGTCATAGGCATCGGACTCAATGTGAATCAAACCCAGTTTCCGAATACACTCACCGATGCCACCTCGCTGAAATCTATCATGGGAAAAGAATTTTCTGTGCCCGAAATCCGTCAAAAATTGTTTCAAAAATTCCAGGCTCTTTACCGGTTACTGGAACAAAGAAAAAGTCTGAAAGAAGTTTATTTAATGATGTTATATGGATATGGTGAGGAATTTGCGTACTTTGATCTGACGGATCAAAGCTATAAGCAAGGAGAAATCGTCGATGTTCAAGGCAGCGGGCATCTTTTGGTCCGGGTTTCAGATGGGGTGGAACGATACGATTTTAAGGAAATTAAATTTTTGATGGATGAAAAATGATCCATGTGGTGATGAGAGTACAGACTGGCTGAGGGAAGCCAGGACCGTACTTATGAACCTGGGTGATCAAACAATTGCCGAAACTGGATCATGGAATCATGTCATACAGCATCTTATGTTGGAGCATCAGCTGACCCTTTCTACTGCTGAAAGTTGTACCGGCGGATTTATTGCAAGCCAACTTACTGACCTGCCTGGATCTTCCGGGTATTTCCTGGGCTCAGTGGTTTCCTACGCCAATTCGGTGAAGCAAAATGTACTCGGCGTTTCATTGGCCACGCTGCAGAACTATGGTGCTGTCAGTCCGCAATGTGCGGAGGAGATGCTGTCAGGAGTTCTCAGATTGATCGGATCCAATATCGGAGTGGCTGTGACTGGCATCGCGGGTCCAGGCGGCGGATCATCTGCCAAGCCGGTCGGAACGGTTTATGTTTGTGTGGGGAGCGGATCCCGATACCAAACTGACAGGTTATTTTGTCCGCGCGATCGTAAGGGTGTAGTGGAATATACCTACCAGCGGGCCATGTATATGCTGTATAGATTTTTAACTGCGCAAGAAAACCAGTAGTTTTACACCTGAAAAAAGCTTAAGATATGGCATCATACAAATTGCACATGCCTCAGATGGGTGAGTCCATTCACGAAGCCACCGTGCTACGATGGATGGTAGAGGAAGGGGCATATATCAACCAGGATGATATCATACTGGAAGTGGCTACAGACAAAGTGGATTCCGAAATTCCTTCACCGGTAACCGGAAGAATTAAAAAACTTTTTGTGTCTGAGGGTGAGGTGGTGAATGTGGGTGCCGTTATTGCACACATCGAAACCGATGAAGTTTCCGATACAGGACTGGAATCTATGGAGCTTCAAAGTCAGGAACCCCTGAAAGAAACAGGAGCTGGTCCAATTTCCGGGGAGGTCGAAAATAGCCCTGATCCGGTAACAGACATGGAAAGCGAATCAAAGGAGGCACCTTCCTCCACGCAGACCACCTATGAAGGGAAGAAGATGGTCGATTCCGAGGGTCGGTTTTTTTCGCCTTTGGTTCGTAAAATAGCAGAAAAAGAAAACATCTCATCATCAGAACTCCGGATTATTTCCGGAAGTGGAGCAGGGGGAAAAGTGACCAAGGCTGATATCCTGGCTTATCTGCAGCAAAAAAAACAGGATGAACCGTCTACGGCGGGTACGGAGTTTAAAGACTCCTTACCAGGTCAGGACGCAGAATTGCCCCGTGCATCCGATCTGGAGGAGATTGTCAACATGAGTAGGGTGCGACAATCCATTGCCGCACATATGGTGCAGTCCCTGGAGACAGCCGCTCATGTGACCGCAGTCATGGAAGCTGATATGACCAACATCGTTCAGTGGAGGACTAGAAATAAAAAAGTGTTCCGGGAAAAATATGGTATCAATTTGACATATACACCTATTCTTGTCAATGTTCTGGCAGGTCTGCTTCGGGAATTTCCATATTTAAATGCCTCTGTACGGGACAATCAGGTCATATTGAAAAAATACATCAACATTGGAATTGCTACAGCACTGGAGGACAATACCCTTATCGTACCCGCGATCAAGAACGCGGATGAATATAATCTGGTAGGAATTGCCAAAATAACGCATGATCTCGTAACCCGAGCGCGAGCCTCTGCTTTGAAACCTGATGAGGTGAGGCAAGGGACTTTTACCCTAACCAACATTGGTACTTTTGGTAATTTGATTGGAACTCCAATCATCAATCAACCCCAGGTTGCTATTCTGGCAACCGGAGCCATCGTCAAACGACCGTCAGTCATCGAAACTGCGGATGGGGATTTTATTGGAATCCGACATAAGATGTACCTTTCTCTCTCCTATGATCACCGAATTGTGGATGGGTATCTTGGTGGTACTTTTCTGAAGGCGATGGTCGAAAAACTAGAAAGCTTTGATGTAGAAGATCTGTGATGGAAGATCAAAAGGTCACGTGGGCATTGTTTTTTCTTCCAGCGTGGTTGCTCGGGTTGATTTCAGGTTGTTCTGTGCTGCCTCTGAAGTCCCCGGCAACTTATCCCACCGCAGTGGCTGCAAATCGATTGTTGGATCAGGGTCAATGGGAGAATGCTAGAATAGAATATGAAAACTATCTGATGCAATTTCCTCAGGATCATCAGGCCAGAATTAATCTGGGCAGAACCCTGCTTGCTTTGGGGAAGGATACCCATGCCCTTTCCCAATTCAATTTCATAATCGAAAGTGGATCAAGGATTCCCACCGAGGTTTACTTTTGGGCAGGTCGCGCGAACCATATGCTCGATCGTTTTTCCGAGGCAGAAATGCTCTACCGTACCTATATAGAAACTGGTCACGGTAAACTTTTAAATCAGGTCAACTTCTATATGCAGCAAATTGGATCAGCCAAAAAAGCCGGAAGTGCAGACACCTGGTATTTGGTAGAGAATGCCGGAAAAGACATCAATTCCAGCAGGGATGAATTTCAACCAGTGTATTCCCCCAATATGGATCAAAGATTCTATTACTCAATACATCTTCCCGTGGAAAGGCAAGGTGCTATCGTGGAACAGCTAAAACCTTCTATGAGCTCAGCGGAGATCAGACAAGGCTTTTGGGTTCACACGGGGCCTCTTGATGCAGATCTAAGTGGAAACAATAGCTATCATCTGGTTGATTTCTCTTCAGATGGTCAGCAGGTTTTGTTCAAAGAAACAAAGGAGGATGGATCGCAATCCATTTACTTAAAAACTTTTGGGGAGGGAATAAATGGTATTCAGCTCTGGGATCATCCGATTTTCAACGCTAACCTTGGAGATCGGGATTTGATGGTCCTTCATGATTCGGCATTTCTTTTTTCCAGTCACAGAATGGAAGGATTTGGTGGGTATGATATTTATGTTACGTATAAGCGATTGGGAGAGTGGGTAGTTCAAAACCTGGGAGATGAAATCAACGGACCTTACGATGAAATTGCCCCATATCTGAGTAAGGATGGTAGGGAGCTGTTTTTTAGCTCCAACCGACCGGAAAGCATAGGGGGTTTTGATATATTTCAAGCCGTTTTTGATGATGAAAAGGAAGCCTGGACAAAGCCCGGAAACATGTTGCCACCTTTAAATTCCGGTCGTAATGAATTGGGTTTTCGTTTGTCGTCCGATGGGAAAGAGGCTCTTTTGGTTTCTGACCGTCAGGGGGGATATGGCGGGTTTGATATTTATCAAGTTCAATTTGATGAACCTCGTCCTTCCCAAGCCAAGGTGGGTAACCCACGATATTTTTATCATGTCAGGGCATTCCGATCGTTCCAATACGATCAAAATCTGGACCGGAATGTAGCAGAAAAACCAGTCTATTCACTGCCAGTAGTACCTTTTGGGGATCGACCCATCGTAATCACACCAGGACTGAGAGTGGAATTGGAAAAGGTGCTCGATTATTGCAGGTTGTATCCTCATACCCGGTTGTTGATGAGAATATTTACAGAAAAGGATGTCGTGGACCAATTTGGATTGTATAAGCCGGTCCTGGTGTTAAAAAATATCACCGACTTTTTTCAACAGGAAGGGATCGCCCCTACCCGGTATGAGATCCGTTTGTATGGAAACCAGTATCCACGATATTCTTCCCTGACGTCCGAATCTCGTAAACACGTTCTTTCCAACCAAAGAATGGAGATTGACCTGATCAACACGGAGAACCTTCCGGTTCGTTTTGGTGTTCCGGTAATGTCTGATGACCAGAGTGTTGCGCTTTCGCCCTATCAACAGTGGCAACTTCGAACTCAAGATTTGTATTTTCGTATCAAGTTGGTTGAATCCGATCAGCTCATCAAAGGAAAGGAATACTATCAGTTTGAAGATTTAATGGTGTTGATTACTCATCCGGGAGAACAGTTTGCGTATTTTGCGGGTGTGTTTCCCAAGTTGAATGAAGCGAGAAAGGCCAGATTGGAGTATCTGGCAAAGGGATACGATAAAGCGGAAATTGTGGCTTTTATGGGTTCGTCAATGCTTTCAGATGAGCGGATACATCCCGCATTGATCGAAGAGTACCCGGAACTCAAAGAGTATATCATATATCAAAAATAGATGAATAGATTTAAGTTTTTTAAGGAGGGGATCCGTAATCTCAAAACTGTGGGGACAGTGACGAGGAGTTCGCGACATCTGTGCGATAAGATTATTAACCATAGCAAGATACATCAGGCCAGGGTCATTGTTGAACTGGGGGCAGGAGATGGCGTGTTGACCAAGCGCATATTGGATCGAATGCCGGCGGATTGCAAACTGGTGACCTTCGAGATCAATGACCTTTTTATTGACGCACTGGAGGCCATCGATGATGATCGTCTGGTAGTGGCTGCGGATAGCGCAGAAAATGTTCAGAAATACCTTGATCAGGAAGGTCTGGATAAAGTGGATATCGTTTATTCTGCTATCCCCTTTTCAGTTTTGCCTAAAGCCCTGGCCAGGTCTATAGTGACCACCTCAAAATCCATTCTGGTTCCGGAAGGAGAATATCTCCAAATCCATTATTCCCTCATGGAAAAGAAACTATACGAAAAAGTATTTGGTAATGTGGAGGTATTTTTTGAGCCTCTGAATATTCCACCGGCATTTATTTTAAAGTGTTTGAATGATTAGGTTAGATGCTGTTCGATGGAGTTGTCACTTAAGAAAGATAAGGGGAAATGATCTGCCCAAATTCAAGAATGAGGGAAATGGAAAATCTGTTAATGGGAGAAAGGTTTCAAGATTGATGTAAAGAATCCTTTCTATTGATTTTTGAAAATCGATAATTAGGGTTTTCTCATAATGTCAATTTGAAGCAATGACGCTACCATATCCTCTCTATGGTGGGCTCATGAATCGCATAAGGTGGGCTCACGAATCGCACGAGGTCGGCTTCCATACGGACACAGTACGAATTCGTCGGA
>CAYRRD010000116.1:0-8174 GCA_964426625.1 uncultured Saprospiraceae bacterium
TATCAATATTGAAAACGCAAAAATGACTTTGAAAGAATGAACGCACGAAATTTGTTTTTAGGGATAAGCACCGCTGCATTGATGGCCGCGTGTGCCCAAACTTCACCCCCTAATACGCTCAGCGACAAGGAAAAATCTGACGGTTGGGAACTCCTGTTCGATGGAGAGACGCTCAATGGCTGGCGCGATTATCAGGGCACCGAAGTGACCGGACCCTGGAAAGTGGTCGATGGTTTGCTCGAAGCACAGGGTGCCGGCGGCGATGCCTCAGGCTATCTGACCACCGATAAGCAATACGAGAATTTTGAATTGAGCTGGGAATGGAAAATCTCCGAAGGTGGAAATGGTGGCGTACTCTACCACGTTCTCGAACGTCCCCAATACAAGGTACCCTACGTCACCGGACCCGAATACCAGATTATCGATGATGCCGGATACCCCGGAGACCTCGAAGACTGGCAGCAGGCCGGTGCGGACTACGCCATGTACCCCGCAGATCCTTCCAGGAAAAAACTGAACCCCTCCGGTCAATGGAATACGTCCAAAATTGTGTTTGATAACGGACATGTGGAACACTGGCTCAATGGTCAAAAAATCGTGGAATTTGAAGCGTGGAGCGATGATTGGTTCCAACGTAAGAATGCGGGTAAATGGGCCGATGTAAGGGAGTATGGACTAGCCCGAAAAGGTCATATCGTACTCCAGGATCACGGGGCCAAAGCCTGGTATAGAAATATGAAGATCAAAGAACTACCACGTAAACCTCAGAAAAACGTCCAATTGTTCAACGGCAAAGATCTGACCGGATGGGATTTGTATGGAACCGAAATCTGGTACGTCGAAAACGGGGAAATGATCTGCGAAAGTGGCCCGGAAGGGGAATATGGGTATCTTGCTACCCACAAATATTACGATGATTTTGATTTTTCCGTGGATTTTCTTCAGGAAGCCGATGGCAACAGCGGTATTTTCTTCCGTTCATTCGTAGAGGATAAAGCCAAAGTCAGTGGTTGGCAGGTGGAAGTAGCCCCTCCCGGTCACAACAGCGGTGGCATTTATGAATCCTATGGTCGTGGATGGCTCCACAAAATCCCAGAAGGCAAAGGCGATGTCAAAATGGGAGAATGGAATACCATGCGGATCAAACTCCAGGGAGACCACGTGCAAACCTGGCTCAATGGAGAACTAATGACCGATCTGAAAGATGATCTTATCGGTCAAAACCAGGGTCGCATTGCCCTTCAAATCCATAGTGGGGGCGGAATCCGGGTGAAGTGGAAGAACTTCAAACTCGACGAGTTGTAAATTTGTTCATGATTATATGCAATAGGAAAGGGGATTCTCTTGTAGAGTTCCCTTTCTGTTTTTAACCCGTTTTTCGATAATTCCAGACAGCCCAGCTATTGAAGACCACCGCAAAACAGACTATAACACAAAAGTGTGTCGTAATATCGCTCCATTCACTGCCTTTCATGATCACCAACCGCATTACATCGATAAACCAGGTCACAGGATTGGCGTATGCCAACCATTGAGCCCATGCCGGCATACTTTCAACCGGGGTGAATAATCCACTCATCAATACAAAGATCATCATGCACAGGAATGCCAGGGACATCGCTTGTTGTTGGGTCCGGGAATACGTGGATAAGAGCAGTCCAAATCCCAGAATGGCGATGAGATAAATACAAAGGAAGGCGTAGATCAAACCGACCTGGCCGGCCGGAACGATATTATAAACCGTGTAAGCCACCCCCCATAATCCAATCGTAAATATTACCACACCAAGAATCCAGAATGGAATCAATTTGCCCATGATAAACCACATTTTGGGTATGGGGGATACGTTGATCTGCTCAAGCGTGCCAGCTTCCTTTTCCTTGACAATGTTGAGCGCAGTCATATACCCCCCCACCATAGTGACCAGAATGACGAGGATGCCCGGTACCATAAAATTGGGGTAACTGAGGTCGGTATTAAACCAGTATCTCGGTTTGATCGCTATTCCGGAAGATCGGGCGGGCAAGCCTAGGTGGTGTATTTGCGTTTCATTACTATAGGTTTGAATGATCTCCTGAAGATATCCGCCTCCGACACTGGCTTTCATCGCGTTGATCCCATTCGTGGATATGAAAACAACCGGATCATCATTTTGCACGATCGCCCGATCAAATCCATGAGGGATGTGCAGAATCATATCCACTCTGTCCTCTTCCATATCACCCACGGCTTGCCGGTAGGAATGCCCGTACTCTGATAACCGAAAATAGCCGGAAGCCAAAATTTGCTGAATGAGTTGGTAAGATGACCCCGACATGTCTTGATCCACCACCGCAATCTGAATGTTCTTGACCTCATAATCCGCGGTTAATGGGATAATGAGCAGCTGAACAATGGGCACCGCCAGGATCATTCGCAGGATCAACGTGTTGCGGAAGATCTGACGGAATTCCTTCCTCAGCAGATATGGTAGCCATTTCATATCAGGCGATGTTTAAATCCCCGGATACTTAAACCCAGTAGCAATATGGTCATGCCTCCCAGGATAAGGATCTCCTTCCATACCGCCCCAAATCCCAGACCTTTGATCATGATATCATTGGCCATGGAATAATACCAGCGAGAAGGCACGAGGAAGGAAAAATACTGCAAAGCCACCGGCATATTTTCAATCGGAAACATAAATCCGGTAAACAACAGGGTAGGAAGTAGCATGCCCAGCAGGGCAAACATCATAGCGGTTTCCTGCGTCCGGGTGACGGTGGAGATCCACAACCCCAAAGCCAGCGCTGTAAGGATCAAAAGCATGCTCACTATAAATAACAATACCATGCTTCCGGCAATCGGAATATGAAGAATCCAAATACTCATTGCTAGTATGACACCGAGGTTGATCAGGGAGAGTGCCAGATAGGGTGTAGCCTTCGCCAAAACAAAGGTCACGGGATGCATGGGAGATACAAGAAGTACCTCCATGTGACCTTGTTCTTTTTCCCGGACTATAGATACGGAGGTCATGAGGACACATACCAACAGGAGGATCAGCGCGATCAAACCCGGCACAAAAGTCGTTGCACTACTCATGTCAGGATTATAGATCATGGAAGTTTCTGTGCGTATGGCTATGGAAGTCCGATTTTGTGGTGACCATTCACGTTCAATTTCGCGGATAATACCTGTGGCAAATCGAACGAGATTGGTAGCTATATTGGGATTGGAAGCGTCCGCGATCAATTGAATTTCAGCAGGTTCACTAGCGTAATGAGATGCTTCAAAATCCACTGGTATGACGACCGCCATCTGGATCCGACCCTTGAAAAACTCTGCTTTGATTTCATCGATATTCCTTGCAAGGTTCACAAGTTCAAACTGTTCATTCGCCCGAAATTTTTCGATTATCTTATGTGAGGAAGCATTTACAGCCTGATCGACAACCAATATCGGGGCTTTTTTGATCTCATGGCTAAGGGCAAATCCGAATAACAGGATCTGTATAACGGGCAGACCAAAAAGCATCAGCATCGTCTTGCTGTCCCTGAAAACATGTCTGAATTCTTTCCATAAAATGGCATTGAATCTTTTCATGACAAGGGACTTTGATTGCGGGCCACCTGGTAAAAGACTTCATCCATCGACCGGACGTTATATATATCCTTGAGGCCGGAAGGACTGTCCATTGCGGCAATGCGCCCATCCACCATGATTGAAACCCGATCGCAATATTCAGCCTCATCCATATAATGGGTGGTCACGAAAGCGGTAATACCCGATGATGTAGCTTCATAGATTAAATCCCAAAACTGACGTCTGGTAATGGGATCCACGCCGCCGGTAGGTTCGTCCAGAAAGACGAGTTTGGGTTGGTGTATTATAGCCACTGAAAACGCCAGCTTTTGTCGCCATCCCATTGGAATATCTGCCACCAGGCTGGAAGCCATGTTTTCCATACCCAGTTGCTGAACAAGTACTTTACCTTTTTGATGAATATCCCGGAATTGCATCCCATAAATACCGGCAAAGAATTCGATATTTTCCCATACGGTCAGATTGGTGTACAAGGAGAATGCCTGGCTCATGTAACCGATATTCTTCTTTATGCTTTCCGTCTCCTGGTAAATATCAAATCCTGCGACCTTTCCCTCACCGGCAGAGGGTCGAAGTAATCCTGTTAACATTCGGATCGCAGTGGTTTTACCTGCCCCGTTAGCACCGAGAAAGCCGAAAATTTCTCCCCTTTCTACCGAAAAGGAAATCTGATCCACTGCTGTGAAATCTCCGAACCGTCGGGAAAGCTTGTCTACGCAAATAATGGGCTCAGTTTTCATGGGTGTGCATGAGTTGAATAAAACAATCTTCAATTGTAGGTTGGATCTGGTCCCATTGAAAGCCGGTTCGACACATCTCGCCATGGTTGCCAAATATTCTTTCAGGAGCGTAACCCTCTCGCAGGGTGATGTGCAGGCTGTTTCCGAAAGAGTAGCACGAATCCACTCCCTTATGATCCTTTATCTGCGGAAGTATCTTACGTATATTCGGAGCCTTCAGGGAATACAAAGGTTTGGGAAATTGTTGAATGATACCATGGGGGGTGTCCAGTGCCATGATCTGACCATGACGAATCAGTCCAATGCGATCGCACCGGGCTGCTTCATCCATGTAAGGTGTTGAAACCATAATCGTCATACCAGTTACCCGTAAATCTTCCAGAATATCCCAGAATTCCTTGCGGGAAACGGGATCCACCCCCGTCGTGGGTTCGTCCAGCAACAAGACACTGGGTTGATGGATCAGCGCACTGCACAGCGCAAGTTTCTGTTTCATCCCTCCCGATAATTTTCCCGCCGGACGATGTTTAAATGGCTCCAGGGATTCGTATATGGGACGAATGATATCAAAATTTTTATCGGGTGTGGTCCCGTGTATGGTGGCAAAAAACCGCAGATTTTCTGATACGGACAGATCAGGATATAGCGAAAACCGACCGGGCATATAGCCTATTATTTTTCTGATCTTCCTATATTCACGGACCACATCCATATCTTGCATGAGGATCATCCCCTGATCGGGTTCCAGCAGGGTTGCCAGAATTCGGAACAAGGTCGTTTTTCCTGAGCCGTCCGGACCTGCCAGCCCGAATATTTCACCCTTCCGCACGTCGAATCCGATACCATTCAAAGCGGGTACAGCCGCCCCCTTATAGGTTTTGTAGAGTTTCCTAATGGAGATCATGGGCATATTTTACAGTTTGATTTCACCATACATACCTATTTTATACCGGCCTTCGGGGTTTGCAACAGACACCTCCACAGCATACACCTGATTCTGCCGTACATCAGGAGTCTGAACGCTTTTGGGTGTAAATTCGGCTTTCGGACTGATCCAGGTGATTCTGCCGGAATCGATATAATATCCATCGGATCCATCATCGGTCCGGATTTCCACCTGTTGATGGAGTTTGATATTTGAAAAAACATGGGCAGGTATATAGGCCTTGAGCTTGATGTCCTGAAGCCGGGCCATTTTTAGCAGGGGTTTTCCCGGTGTCGTGTATTCCCCCTCACGGTTGTACACAGACAGCACTATCCCATCCACGGGCGCAGTAATTACAGCTCTTTTAATTTGTTCGGATATCAGATCGAGCTGCGCCGCATAGGGTAGGGGGCGGGCGAGGTGGCTTTGTCTTTGGTTGGAAATCGTCGAGATCTGAGCTTGTTTTTGGCTTTTGATAATTTCGATCTGCATTTGTGCCTGAACCACCTGGTTTGAAATCTCATCGACTTGCTGTACTGTGGCTGCATTGACTTTGGATAGGTTCTGTATGCGATCCCTTTCTTTTTCCAAATGCTCAAGCTTGGTTTGGGCTAATGAGATTTGATCATCAAAATAGCGTATTTGGGTATGAAGATCAGGGAGACCACTTTCCAGGGACCGGATTTGAGCAAGGATTTGTGATTTTTGCAAGTGAAGGAGTGTGGTATCAATGAGAGCAATGGTTTGTCCCGGTGCGATCTGATCTCCTTCTGCTACGGACATATCCGTTATTATGCCTGCTGTTTCGGCAGATATGACGATCTCAGTGGCGAAAAAGGCACCGCTCCCGTCGAAATCAGGATGTTTTTTGTTGCATGATATTCCAGCGATACACAGGATTGTCCAGATTAAGGACCAATGCGAATTAGAATCCGTTTTCATGTTGACGATTGTAATATGATTGTAGCAATAATAATTCGTGTTGGCCCCTGGTCAGTCGGGCTTTTTCCTCTTCTCTCAGGATCGTAGTGTACTGTACTGAGGTAATGATTCCTTTAGCCAGTTGCTCTGCAGCGGTCTGCAATGACGAGGAACGAAGTGTGAGGACCTGATCATCCATTTCGATGAGTCGATGGTAGCGTTCAATTTCCCTTGCGTACTTGTCCAGTTCGATTTGGGTATTCAGGCGGAAAGTTTCGATCCGCGTGTCGACCATTCGTTTTTTGATGTCCAGGAGTTGATGGTTTCGTTGCAAATTGTACCGTGATGAAATTTTCCAATTCACCTGAATGCCAGCGAGGTAGAAAGGACTAATATCGTCTTGCAGGAAATTGAGTCCAGGTCTGCCAATTCCGCCCCGGGCAAAAAGATGAACCATCGGTTTGAGACTTTCGTGGTGGATTTGGATTTCCTGATCTATCGCGGCTTTTTCCAGGTCAAATAGCGTAAATTCGATTCTTTGCATTTCGGTGGACTGCCGGGGAGATGTGGGTCGGACCAATCGGGTATCCGAGGTAATGGTCCGGCCAGTTAGTACGGAAAGGACTTCACTGAAGTAGTCTTTCTGGGATTGTGTGGAAAAAATTTGTTGCTCCATCAGAATGGATTCTGCACGAAGTTGGTCGATTTCGTGCTGCAGAACGACACCATAGCGGGCAGCCTGTTCAAGCTGTTCGATTTTATCTTTCAGATTCGCCTGCGAGAGTTGGAATTGGCGAAGATATTCATCGAGTAACAATATCTGAAAATAAACGGTGCTGACACGTTTGTTCAAAGTATGGAGCGACAAATCGACCTGTGCCTGCTGTGATTGATTTTGGATCCGTGAAAGATCTTGTCGCAGATTTACTGACTTCCTCTGGATCAGGGGTAGAAGAATTTCAAAAGTAGCCTGATATTGCCCGTGCGGTAGGGTTGGTATTTCCATACCCGGGATCTGGATAGGAATTTCTGTGACCTCAGATTGGTAGGTCGCCTGACCATTGATGTTCAATTGAGGAAAAAGGTTCCGACGCAAGTTTTCGTGCTGAAGCTGCCCGGTCTTATTCAGGAGGTCGGATTGGAATACCATGGGGTGATTCAAGCGGGCCCATATCTGACAGCTGTCCAGCGTAATCTCTTCTATCGCCTGGGCCTGAATTTGAGCCACATGCCCCACCAGGATTATTGTGAGCCACAGAACGCCAGAAAATTTGGGTGATTTAAACATCGCTTTGTAATTGGGTGAACGAATCTGGGGGGAGAAGTTTACTCATCCACACAAGCAGGAGATTCTCCCGGGCTTTCATCATAGATCGGAATCCGTCTTCATCGAAGTTGAGCAGTTCCATAATAATCGGTTTGGCAGCGAACGGGAAAATGATCATAGAGATAAGATTCAGGAGGATATGTCCCAGGTTTTCCGGATCATCGATGTTGTGATTGAGGTGGTGTCGTATCAATTGAATAAATTGTGTGTCCTGGACATGGTTTCCCCGTACGATATTGTCAAGAATGAGGGATGGGTTGGACCGCATTTCGCTCAATATGAAAATGGGCAAGTCCGGTTCATCCAATAGAATTGCCGTATAGTGGTGTACCAATTGTTGGATTTTTTCAGGTGGAGTGCTTTTTTCATCCCTGAGTATGGTGACGACGGATTGGAAGAAAGATTCTATGGTTTCCATCATAATCAGGTCAAACAACTTTTTTTTGCTTCGGAAGTAATAGTTCATCAGCGCCACATTGATTCCTGCGGCTTCTGCGATATCCCTTGTTTTGGTGCCTTCATACCCTTTCTGATGGAATAATTCCCGCGCTGCCGCTTTGATTTTTTCTTCAGTGGAATGGTCTTTATGCTTCATGTTTGATTTTTGTTTGAGGCAAAGTTAAGTTAATCAATTGATTTAAACAAATGTTTAATGCTTTTTTCGACTATCGGCTAT
>CAYRRD010000117.1:0-7987 GCA_964426625.1 uncultured Saprospiraceae bacterium
GAGGGAAGACAGGAGGGAAGACAGGAGGGAAGACAGGAAGGAAGGCAAGAGGGAATACAGGAAGGAAGACAAGAGGGAAGACAGGAGGGGCTACTCAAAGGTAAAGAAATTAAAAACCGGGTAGCCACCGAAAACATGTTGCGCAAAGGATTCGAGGTTCAGGTAATCTGTGACATCCTCGATGTAACACCGGATTTCGTGGAAGAAATACGACTAACCATGTCACATCCCGGGAAGTAAATGTTTAGCTCGGCAACAATATGATTCAAGGAATGCTCCGAAAATGAGATTTCAATAAACAAATAATACAAATTCCGGAAATCATGACCGAGTTTACAAGTCTGGCGGATAAGCTAAAACAGGAGGGGCTACTCAAAGGCAAAGAAATTAAAAACCGGGCTGCTACCGAAAATATGTTGCGCAAAGGATTCGAGGTTCAGGTAATCTGTGACATCCTCGATGTAACACCGGATTTCGTGGAAGAAATACGCTTGGCTATATCACCTCGCGGGAAGTAAATGCTTAGGTTGGATCTGCCAGGATTCAAAGTGATGGGATGCCGCAATATTCATCCTCGATCTATAACAAAAAGCCATTTCACACTTTTGCAAAATGGCTTTTTTGGCATGAAAAGATTGTTCGTTGAAGCCCAATCTTACAGATAGTAGCCAGGCAGATCAGCCCGGAGCCTGCAAGATTTCATGGAGACGGAAATACACCATCATGTGATAAACGCGGTTGGTTTCCGAATGATCGGCTTTTATTTTACTATAATTAAGTCTTTTCTTGATAAACTTATCCAATTTGACAGTACGGGCATCGGTTTTTAATACGACTACCTCGTAATCAGCCGTCACGAAGAAGGAGATTCTTACCTTTTCGTTTAGTTCTTCGCCGATATCGGGATTTTTCAGGAGATTGAAGACAGATTTTCTCAGTGATTGCAAATCGTCGGGTTCCTGGTTGGTAAGGATGCCCGGTTTACAAAGCGCGTGGGATATAGTTAAAAGCGCAATGAGGAGGAATGTAGGGGCGGATTTGTTGAAAAACATTTTTGTTTCTTTCGGTTGTAAATTTTATTAAATAGGACTTGAGTTATTTCAATAGGACAGTCCGATTCAATTCAATTCATCAACATATTCATGGTATTAGAATTAAAGAAAGGATCGGGCCGATCCCGTAAATGTTTCAATCCATGCCTCACTTTGTACATATAAGGTGTCGGTCTGAAATTCGTTGTTGCCACCCCGAAAGAACAACCTTTCATGGCCAGATTTTACACGAAGGGACATTTTCGTCGCCGATGTCTATCCTGGCTGATTATAACTTCCCACCGTCACCTTCACAAAGAAAACCAAACATAGACCTTATTATTAAATTATTTTTGTACGGTTGCGACATTTAGTCATCTTTTGTGCGATGACTAAAGGGTCATTGCGGATTAAGTCAGCAATGATCCACAGAGCTGGGGCTCTGTGGCCCCAGTTCCCAGCTTTTTATTTATCCAGCAGGTAATAGATCAGGTCCATTTCGAGTTTGACAATACTGTTGGGTGCAACCTGCAAATAGTCATGAACGTATCTGGAAAGATGAGAAAGATCATAGTAACCCGCTTGCACGGCCAATTGCGACCAGGTAATGTCCTGCTTGCTATGGATTAATTGGATCAGGCATTTGAACTGATAAATGCGGGCATATTCCTTGGGAGCCAAACCCACCATTTTACGGAAGTGTCGTTCCAGCGTTTTTCTGTGATAAAACCCCACTCGTGCCAATTCAGGAATACTTACATTTCCTTTCCGCTTATGGATAAAATCTAAAACCCGAATCATTTTTGTACTTCCGGATTCGGGGGGAATCAGAGAACACAAAAAGTCATCGAGGATACGGATCAAATCCGGGGTATCCTTACTGGCTGAAAGATGCTCCATCAATGATTTGTATTGCTGTGGTGGCAGTGCAAGCGATAGGGATGAAGATTCATTCTTAAGTGGCCCCATATCCACCCCAAACAGTTGATACATTCCTAGTGGGTGAAAAAATACGATTAAAATTTTTACCTCACCCAAAATTTCACCGTGAATAGGTTCCGTGACCTGCCCAATTACACGGGGCAACCGCAAAGAAAAATCTTTCTCCTGCACTACCACTCTAAATTCTTTCGATGATTCACCAGCCTGGAATACAAAACCACTCAAACCGGTAGGGGGATAAAAAAATGGTTCTTTACTTCCCTGCGGTGTATTCAGCACACCGTATTCAAGTACGTATTTCTGCAATTCTGACGACGGATAAAATATTTCTGGTTTTAGCATAGGATGTTCCTTTCCAAAGTTATTTATCCTAAAGTTTGATTTTAAGGAAATAATAGAAATATATTCGCTTCATTAAGCGACCCAATATAACCATTTTGCCGGCAAAATGCGACATAATAATTAATTTCTCGCCAATCCCAGATGCTCTTAAATACAAAACCCAGTATGAACACACAAAAACGCACAACATAAATCACAAAACTCCCGGCCTTCAAGTACATTCCATACTTTTAAAATAAAATCGTCCAAACCCCCTATTTGTTTAAAAATTATTCCACAACAAAGCTATTGTATATGTATAATAAAAATTATTTTAACACTCAGGCCAAATATTATATAATAAGACATGGAGCACCCTTCACCCGACGGTAACAGATATTCTAATTTACAAATACCGGATATTCGCATCCGGATTATTCTTTCTCGCAAATTTTACCACAGATTGAAAAGAGACTTTCATTATCATTCTAAAACCCACTCATGAAAAAACCAGAATAGATCACAAAGCATTCACATCGATTTTAACATAAATATGTGAACTAAATGAATAAAGGCCACTCACCAAGCCATTCGACGGTCACGATAGGTTGTCCTATGGGTTCTATAGCAAAACTTCCAAAATATACCTGAAATGTATTTCTCAGGTTCTCAGGTAATTTTTATCTTCATCACCATAGAAAAACCTTCAACATGAAATATCTTTACTTGTTTGCATTTACTTTCCTCGTTATAGCTGCTCAAGCCCAAACGCCATCATTCCAGTATTCTGCCCCTCTTACTTCCGGAGGTCCGGAAGCAAGCGGTATGTCAGAAGAACGACTGGATCGAATCGATCGAATGATTAGCGAAGAGATTCAGGCAGGACATATACCTGGCGCTGTGGCCCTCATTGCACGCAACGGGAAAATAGTTTATCACAAGGCATTTGGTATGGCAGACAATATGGCCGATCAGTCCTTGAGAACAGATCACATATTTCGTATTGCCTCTCAAACAAAAGCCATCACATCCACGGCGGTGATGATGTTGTGGGAGAAAGGATTATTTCGCCTGGACGATCCTATATCTATGTATATTCCGGAATTTGGAGAAGCTCAGCTGTTGGATACTTTCAATGATGCCGATTCTTCGTTCACCACCACGCCGGCTCAAAACCAAATCACCATCCGACACCTGCTCACCCATACTTCAGGTATCGGGTATGGCGTGATCGATGGTGATGAAAGGTTCAGGAAAATATACGCCAAAGCCGGTGTAATGGATTTGTTCACCGTAGAAGACATCACCATCGAGGAAAGTGTAAAAAGACTGGCCAAACTCCCGCTTCACCACGAGCCGGGATCCAAATACACCTACAGCGAAGGACTGGATGTGCTGGGTTATTTTATAGAAATAATTTCTGGCATGCCATTCGATGATTTTCTTCGCACACACATTTTCGACCCACTGGGCATGGATGACACTTGGTTTTACCTGCCTGAATCCAAATTCGATCGGCTGATAACCATTCAAAGAAAAAACGAGGCGGGAGCCTGGGAACCACTGCCCTATACATTTTACGATCCCGATTACCCCCGCAAAGGAGCAAAAAAATTCTTCTCGGGAGGAGCAGGTCTGTGCAGTACCACGGAGGATTATGCCCGTTTTCTCCAGATGTACCTCAATGGAGGAGAATACAATGGCCAACGACTTCTCAGCCGGACCACAGTCAATTTTATCCTTCAAAATCAAATCGGGGATTTAATGGGCAATAGGGGAAGCAACCACGGACTGGCATTTGGGCTCGTGGATGGCATTGGAGGAAACCGGGGAGGAAGAGGGAGCGCAGGTACTTTTGACTGGGGCGGATATTTCAACACCCAGTACTTTGCTGATCCGGTGGAACAGGTTATAGGTCTGATTTTCAAGCAAACATCTGGCCCAACCGGTGACCAATCGAGCTGGAAATTCAGACAAATGGTTTTTGCCGCCATCGATGATTGAATCGTATTTAACGTGGTGATCTTCCTGTAAAAGACATTTTTTACGTACATTGACATCTCATTTGTACGCCACTACATGAAGATTGAGGTCACTATTCTCGACAACGCTTCCACACTGCAGGATCTATGCGACCTGATTGAGGTATTTGCTGATGTATTCGAGACAGACACAGAGGAACGACCACCATCGGAGCATCTAAAACTATTATTGGATAACCAATATTTTCTGGCCATAGTCGCGAAAGTGGACGGACGGGTGGTTGGTGGGTTGACCATATACATTATCACCCAATATATTTCGACCCGACCTTTGGCTTATATTTATGATTTTGCCGTTTTGACACAATTTCAAAGAAAGGGAATTGGTAAACGTCTTGTGGAATTCACCAGGGAATACTGCCGGACCCTGGGTTGTGAAGAAATCTTTGTGCAAGTGGAAAGAGTGGACCTGTTTGCCCAGGAATTTTATCGATCCACCCGCCCCACTTCTGAGGACCCTGTCATTCATTTTTCCTACCGGCTGGATTAGTACGCTCCGCACGAAAACCTATATTCCTAATCCATATTGACAGATTGTTTTTCGCCATCGCATCATCATCTATCCCCCAATAGTTGGGGGGACGATCTGACAAAAAATAACCTCGCCTATTAAATCACGGACTAAATGTCCGGCCCACAATTTATTCAGGAAAATTTCAGCAAAGTCCGATTGAACTCCGATTGAGCACTACTTTAAAACCGGCCAAAGTTCTGATATTTCCTCCGAAGATAAGGAGAAGGGATGTTCTGTCGTTTAAACAGAATATTTGTATTTTAAATGACCTTTTGAATTCCGGAACCAACAACTACGAAACTCAAAAACACAGCCATGCCCTCACAAACTCTCTGGCACTCCACATCCCTCGATCAGGTTCAAAAGCAGCTGGAGGTTGAGCTGGTAACAGGTTTGTCGGATCAGGAGGCCCGTAAGCGCCTAGAAAAACAGGGGAGAAATAAGATCGAAGGACGCCGGAGAAAGCCCATCTGGCGGCTGTTTCTTGAGCAGTTTCAGGACGTCTTAATCTATATCTTATTAGGAGCCATTGTTGTCACCTCTTTGATGGGGGAATACATCGATGCGATAGTCATCCTGATCGTTATTCTGGTAAACGCAACGCTGGGGGTCATCCAGGAAGTCAAGGCTGGAAATGCGATTGAGGCACTATCTCAGTTGACATCACCCAAAGCCGTAGTAAGGCGGAATGGCAAGGTCAAGGAAATTGACTCAGAAGAAATCGTTCCCGGCGATGTGGTCCTATTGGAGGCCGGGGTACAAGTACCTGCAGATATTCGGCTGGGCGAATCTGTGAATCTTCGAATAGAAGAATCTTCCCTCACGGGTGAATCGGTGTCCGTTGAAAAAACCGCAGATGCAGAGTTGACGGAAGAAAATATTTCTCTCGGCGACCGGGTTACCATGGCTTTCAAGAGTACACTCGTTACCTACGGTCGGGGGGTGGGAATTGTTGTTGCTTCCGGGATGGACACCGAGGTAGGAAAAATAGCCAGCATGATCGATGAGCACGAATCCGACAAAACCCCGCTGGAGATTCGACTCGATCAACTGGGTAGGGTAATCGGACTGATTGCCATTGTAGTTTGTATCCTCATGTTCGGTGTGGGTTGGTTACAGGGAAGGGATCTGATGGATATGTTTCTGATCTCGGTATCGCTGGCGGTGGCTTCCATCCCGGAGGGCCTGGCAGCCATTGTCGCTGTTGTACTTTCCATCGGAGTAACCCGTATGGCCAAAAAAAATGCCATTATCAAGAAGCTTCCGGCTGTAGAGACCCTGGGCTCGGTAACGGTGGTGTGTTCGGACAAGACCGGCACCTTAACCCAGAATAAAATGTCGGTGGTGAAATATTTTACACTGGGAACAGGGGAAACCGAGGTAACAGACCACCCTGAGGAGGACAGTGAAACCGCCAAACTTTTGGCCAAAGCACTCATTTTGTGCTCCGATGCCACATATGAGGATGGTGTGGCAACAGGAGATCCCACCGAAATTGCCTTTTTACATTTCGGAGATAAAGTGGGTTTGGACCGGGAACAACTCGAACATAATAATACCCGAATAAAAGAAATTCCATTTGATTCTGATCGAAAACGAATGTCCACCCTGCAAGATGAAGAGGGACGACTTCGGGTTTTTGTGAAGGGTGCCATTGGGGCATTGTATCCAATATCCACACGGGTTCGCAAAAACGACGAAATTATTCCCATCACGGACAGCATCATTCAAAAGTTTCGAGACGCCACCAATGCAATGTCGGACCAGGCATTGCGAACCCTGGCTGTAGCTTACAAGCCCATCGATGAGATTATCGAGGAAGAGGAGATGGAAAAGGACCTTATTCTGCTTGGCGTGGTGGGGATGATCGACCCACCACGCGAAGAGGCCAAATATTCTATCGATCGTGCCCGGCAAGCAGGTATCAAAACCGTCATGATCACCGGTGATCACAAAATCACCGCTTTGGCAATAGCCAGGGAACTTGACATTGCCCATACACCCGAGGAAGCTATTTCAGGAACCGATCTTGATAATCTTTCAGAGGAAGAATTAGTTGAAAAGATAGATGAATATAAGGTGTTTGCACGGGTATCACCCGAACACAAGGTAAATATCGTTAATGCTTTGAAATCCAAAGGCAATATCGTTTCCATGACAGGAGATGGCGTCAATGATGCGCCATCGCTTCAATCAGCGGATATCGGTGTGGCCATGGGTATAGCAGGAACCGATGTGGCCAAAAATTCTGCAGAGATTATCCTTGCTGACGACAATTATGCCACCATCATAGCTGCTATTGAAGAAGGTCGCAATATTTACAACAACATCAAGAAATCCGTCGTATTTCTAATCGCCAGCAATGTCGGCGAGGTGGTGGTGATGGTCACGGCAATCAGTCTGGGACTGCCCGCTCCACTCCACGCAACCCAACTGCTATGGATCAACCTCATAACCGATACCTTACCGGCTGTAGCTTTGGGTATGGACCCGGGAGATCCTGACATTATGGACCAACCGCCACGGAATCCAGGGGAAGGATTTTTTGCCCAGGGCGCTTTACTCCGCATTCTGACCGGCGGATTGTTGATCGGCACGCTCACCCTGGGAGGATATTGGCTTGGGTATTTTACTCACGGATACCGGCCATTTGATGGGGAAATTCCTCAGGAAGTACAGCGTTATGCCCGCTCCATGGCCTTTATGACCATAGTATCCTGCCAATTATTCTATGCTTTATCCTTCAGGCACCAAATACGATCTCTGTTTTCCATTGGGATTTTTTCAAATAAATATCTTATCTGGGCTATCGTGTTGGGCTTTGGGCTTCAATTGTTGGTTATGGGTATTCCCATTTTACAAAATGCATTCAGATTGGAAATGCTGGACGCCACAAGTTGGGCTTATGTCCTGGGCCTGGGCTTGATCCCACTGATTTTAAGCGAAGTCATCAAGGGCTTCGAACGATTTCGCAACAAAAAGAAATCTGCTTTTGTCTAGTGGTCTGTTTCATAAGTAGGACCGACTCAGACTTAGACATTGGACTGGATTACCATATATTATGATAAAATATCAGCGGTTGTAGTCCAGGGTTATTTGTGATTATCTGAAATAACTTTGCATTTGATAAATTCCAA
>CAYRRD010000118.1:0-6652 GCA_964426625.1 uncultured Saprospiraceae bacterium
CAAAAGCCTCACCTAGGCCTGTCCTATGCTCGGTTTCGTTTCTTCGGTGCGACAAAAGATATTCATGTCATGTGTATAAATTACTTATGAAACAGAGCACTTGAAGAGTTGGGCCATTGAACGTGAAAGAGTACTTAGTTCAATAGTGAGCGTTACATGAAATTTTAAAAAGACACTACAATGCATGAATTTTATTCATACACCATTTGCCCCCGTTGTGAGAACGTCCCATCGAATGTACTCCATGAATTGATACACCATCCTCTTCAATGCAAAAACCAAACACCTTCCAAATCAGGACCTATTTTACGGTATTTGTAGCTGTAATATCCACATCTGAATAACCCCTCATGCGAAATTTGACCTGTTTATCAATCCCTTATACAGGTCCGGTGAAAAATAAATGCTAAAAATATTTGATAAATCAGGAATAAAAAAATACCTTTGCACGGCTAAAACGAAAGTAATGTGTTTTTATACGCAGTTTTGAATCAGAAAACCAACCATGATGTGGGGTTTGGGTCGAGAAAACTGTGAAAAATTAAGAGTGAAATAAATAGCAATGAGTAAAATAAGTTACAAAACGGAATATCCCACCCATGAAACTGTTCAACGTGAGTGGTTGGTGGTGGATGCCGAGGGCGAAAAAGTAGGCAGACTGGCAAGCCGGATTGCGCATGTACTCCGAGGCAAGCACAAGCCTACATTCTCTTCCCATGTCGATGCCGGGGATTATGTCATCGTGGTCAATGCGGATAAAGTAAGATTTACTGGGAATAAACTGGCCCAGAAAACTTACCTCACGTATTCAGGGTATACCGGAGGACAAAAATCGCGTACGGCGGAACAAATGATGGCTAAATTTCCAGCCAGGGTACTGGAAAATGCGGTCAAAGGAATGCTTCCCAAGACAAAGCTGGGACGACAAATGTTCAAGAAATTATTCATTTACACCGGATCCTCACATCCACATCAGGCCCAACAGCCCAAAGAATTTAAATTTTAATCCATGGAAGTAATAAACGCGGTCGGAAGACGGAAAGCATCGGTAGCCCGAATATTTATGAAAAAAGGAAACGGGAACCTCAAAGTCAATGGGAAACCCCTTGAAGTGTACTTTCCACAAAAACATATCCAGAATAAGGTCAAAGAACCACTCAACGTAGTCGAGATGACCGAAGCCATTGATTTTAAAATCAATGTAAATGGAGGCGGTTTCAAAGGACAGGCGGAAGCCATCAGACTGGGAATTGCCCGAGCTCTGGTCAAATTGAATGAGGATTTCAAGAAGCCTTTGCGGGATAAGGATTTTCTGACACGGGATTCTCGTGTGGTAGAACGGAAGAAATTTGGAAAGCCCAAAGCCCGAAAAAGCTTCCAGTTCAGCAAGCGATAACCTGTTTATCGAATTATTGATCAGATTAAAATTGGAATTAATATGACAAGCGCACCAAAATATAAAGAATTGTTAGAAGCCGGCGTTCATTTTGGCCACCTCAAACGCAAGTGGAACCCCAAGATGAAGCCTTATATTTTCGCCGAGCACAAAGGGATCCACATCATTGACCTTCACAGGACTTCAGAAGCGCTGGAAGAAGCCGGAAAAGCCATGAAGAATCTGGCGCGCGCCGGAAAGAAAATCCTTTTCGTGGCGACCAAGCGTCAGGCCAGGGGTATCGTAGCAGATGCAGCCCTCAAAGTCGATATGCCTTACGTCACGGACCGATGGCTGGGGGGTATGATGACTAATTTTGCCACCGTTCGACGTTCTGTGAAAAAAATGAACAACATCGACCGGATGCTCAGTGATGGCACCCTGTCCAATGTAACTAAGAAAGAGCGACTTACGCTGACCAGAGAACGTGACAAAATCGAACGCGTTCTGGGGGGTATCGCCAAACTGAGCCGACTTCCGCATGCGATTTTTATCGTCGATATCGATCACGAACACATTGCGCTTGCAGAAGCAAAGAAACTGGGACTTCGTACCTTCGGTATCGTGGACACCAATGCCAATCCCCGGCTTGTGGATTATCCCATACCTGCCAATGATGATGCGACTAAATCTATCCAGATCATCACCGAATATCTGGTATCGTGCATTCAGGAAGGATTGAAAGAACGTCAGGATGGAAAAGGCAAAGAGGATAAGGAAGCCTAAATCGTAAAATTTAAAAAATAGTACATAATGAGTAATATAACAGCAGCAGATGTAAAGCGATTGCGGGACCAGACAGGCGCTGGAATGATGGACGTGAAAAAAGCGCTCGTCGAAGCGGAAGGAGATGCGGAGAAAGCCATCGAAATTCTTCGGTTAAAAGGGCAGAAATTGTCATTGAAACGCGCCGGTCGTGAAGCCAAGGAAGGTGTGGTTATTGCAAAAGTATCAGATGATCAGAAAAAAGGGATCGTTATTCGCCTGAGCTGTGAAACTGATTTTGTGGCAAAAAATGAGGATTTTATTTCTTTCGCAGACCGTATCGCCTCCGTCGCCCTTGAGAATATGCCTGCTACCCGGGAAGAGCTTGTCAATCTGGAACTGGATGGACAGCCTATCCAGGATGAAATCGTGAACCAGGTTGGTGTAATCGGTGAGAAAATTGAATTGGCCGATTACGCATCCCTGGAGGCTGAATTGGTCGTACCTTATATCCACATGGGCTACCGGGCTGGTGTGATCGTCGGACTCAATCAATCTGGTGTTGAGGTGGAAGAGGCAGGAAAAAACGTGGCTATGCAGATAGCCGCTATGCGACCTTTGGCCCTGGACGAAAATTCTGTGGATGAAAGTATCATCGAAAAAGAAATTGAGATCGGAAAAGAGCAAGCTCGTCAGGAAGGTAAACCAGAACAAATTCTGGAAAAAATTGCAAAAGGAAAACTGAACAAGTTTTTCCAGGAGAATACTTTATTGGCTCAATCCTACGTGAAGGACAGTAAGCTTTCTGTTGCCGAATATCTAAAGAGTATTGACAACGATTTGACCGTTACAGACTACAAGCATTTGATGCTTGGTTAAAAAATCAATATCTTGAGCGACTGAAAAATCAGTCGCTTTTTTTTTACTTTAAAATTACCACGAAGTGTCAACCTTGATAATGAGGTTGAACAATATCAAAATCGCAAAAGGATGGCATTAAAATTCCAAAGGGTTTTATTGAAATTGAGCGGGGAGGCATTGATGGGGAGCAAAAATTTTGGTATTGACAACGATATGTTGTTGCATTATGCCGATGAGATAAAATCAATCCAGCGAATGGGAGCCGAAGTAGCCATCGTGATCGGAGGAGGAAATATTTTTCGTGGTGTGAACAATGAAGGTAGTGGAATTGAACGCGTTCAGGGGGATTATATGGGTATGTTGGCTACCGTAATCAATGGTATGGCACTGCAATCCTCCCTGGAAAGCAAAGGGGTGTATACGCGGCTTATTTCTGCTATTGAAATGAAGGAAATTGCTGAGCCCTACATCCGTCGTCGCGCTATCCGACACCTTGAAAAAGGAAGAGTCGTAATTTTTTCTGCAGGTACCGGAAACCCCTATTTTACCACCGATTCTGCTGCAGCCTTACGAGCCATTGAAATCAATGCAGATGTTATCCTGAAAGGCACCAAAGTAAATGGCATCTATACCGCTGATCCGGAATTGGATCCCGACGCTATGATGTATGATCACATCTCCTTCGATGAGGTCATCGATAAAAACCTCAGGGTAATGGATAAAACCGCATTTACCCTGTGTCAGGAAAATAATCTTCCTATCGTGGTCTTCAATATCTTTCAGAAAGGAAATCTCCAACGCCTTCTGCAAGGTGAACATCTGGGGAGTATAATATCTGGCTAAGATGGTCCCCAAATAGAAATTGCAGACAATAAAGTCTTTTTATTTATAACATTTCTAGCCTTTACCTTGTTAATCTATTCAGAGGAGTCTCAAATAGTGGCCATTAGGTAATACGTAAAAATATCTGGATATGGATATTAAAAAAAAGCAACGGCTTTTGATTTTGGGAGCTGGCTTTGCTGGTTTAAAACTGGCACGTCACCTACAAAAATCAGAATACGATATCTATTTAATCGACAAGCACAATTACCATCAGTTTCAACCGCTGTTGTATCAGGTGGCTACAGCTCGCCTGGAACCCTCCAACGTGTCATTTCCACTTCGAAAAGTATTTCAAAAAGCATCCAATGTGCATATTCGGTTGGCAAATGTCCAATCTATCGATCCAGTTCAAAAGAAAGTTTTCCTGGATCATTTCACCATGGAGTATGATAAACTGGTCATAGCCATGGGATGTGATACCAATTATTTCGGAAATGAGAATTTGGAAAAGTACAGCATGCCGATGAAATCCACCCAGGAAGCGTTGGCACTTCGCAATCGGATCCTGTTAACTTTCGAACATGCATTTTGTACACCAAAAGAAGAACGCGAAGGTCTGATGAATTTTGTGGTCGTAGGTGGGGGACCCACCGGAGTAGAGTTGTCCGGTGCGTTAGCCGAAATGAAAAAATACATTCTACCCAAAGACTACCCGGATATGGACTTTTCGAAGTTGAATATCCATCTGGTGGAGGGAACCGGTGCTACTTTGCAAAATATGAGCGATCATGCTCAAAAATACAGCGAGCAATACCTCCGTAACCTCGGGGTGGAAGTTCATCTCCAGAAAATGGTCAAATCTTACGATGGACGGACCTTGAGTTTTACCGACGGATCGACGCTCAAAACGGATAATGTAGTCTGGGCTGCCGGGGTGACCGGTGTGCCGGTACCTGGTATCCCCAAGGAATCCATCGTCCGGGGCAATCGCATCCGCGTGAACCGATTTCACGAGGTGGCAGGCGTGGAGGACGTCTACGCGCTCGGCGATATTGCCTATATGGAAACCCCCGAATACCCACAGGGACATCCACAACTCGCAAACGTCGCCACCAATCAGGCCAAAAGTTTGGCTTATAACCTGATCCAGGAATCGAAGGGACAACCCCTTCGCGCGTTCGAATACGTCAATAAGGGGTCGATGGCGACGGTCGGGAAGCGAAAAGCTGTGGTTGATTTGCCCAAGTTCAAATTTCACGGTCGCTTTGCCTGGCTGACCTGGATGCTGGTCCACTTTTGGTTGATCCTGAGTGTACGCAATAAGATGGTGGTGTTCATCAACTGGATTTCGGAGTACTTCAACAACGATTCCACGCTTCGCATCATCCTCAGGGCCAACTATTCCAAAGCAAAAATTAACCTATTGGGGCATCAAAAGCCTCAAGCCGTGGAAAAAGAACATGCTGCGGACCTGGAAGAAGTGGTGAAAGGTTAAGGCTGAGGTAAAGGTTAAGGCTGAGGTAAAGGTTAAGACTCCATCGGAAGAACCGGAATTGGATGAATAGAAGTTGGGTAAAAATCTAAAATCGTATACTTGAATGCAGCTATTAGCTGTTGTGACATTAGTTGTTTGCTATTAGCTGGTAGCTATGAACGCACTCACCAGTTCAGTATTCAAAATTGAGCTCACTCCAGAAACTCATTTTTAGAGGAATTATGGTTGATCTCGCCCAGGATTTGCGTGTTAAAAAAAAGATATCAGAGGGCAGGCAGGCCTGCCAAATTGTTACACCGAGAACCACGGAGGAGATCACGGTGAACCACAGAGATTTTAATTTTGCTATTTAGATGAGCTTGTTTAAAATCTTGGGTCTTTGCTCAAAATTCCTCATTCTCATTCTCATTCTCACCCTCACCTGATCACCACCACAGACCCGGTTTTCACATGCAGTTTACCGGTGCCATCCCGGTATTCCACCCGAACGATGTAAATCCCGACCGGGAGATCCTGCCATATAGCCGATTCTATGATTGGTGTTGGGGTGGAATACTTCAGATTTCCCCATTTATTCCAAAGACTGACCGATTCGATATCGGCGCAGGCCGGTGTCGGGAATAATTCCAGCTCGTCGTTGATCCCGTCGCCATTGGGGGTGACGGCATTGGGGATGGACAGGGTACACTCTTCCGTTTGACAATCAGCTTTCTCCACCACCTGGTAGGAAGCCTGGAAAATACATTGATCCGAAGTGATCTGGAAGGCGTAGGTGGCGGCGCTGTCGATCGTGCGTGCTGGGGACGTCGTACCGTCCGCCCAGTGGAACTGCCAGGGCGGATCCTCTTCGGGCAGGGTCAGGGTGATGGATTGCGGGGCGCACCAGTCGATGGTTTGGCTGTAATCAGACGACGGATCTGGTACTTCTGTTATTGTGATATTTTTTTCGGCCCAACACCCCTCCTGATAGCCCCGCAGCTCAAACTCGCCTGCGGCTGCGATGATGATATTTTCACCCGGATAATAGGTCCGTCCATTCCATTGCACGGAATCCAGGCCTGTGACCCGGATGGTATCCGCGGCACCTGCACAGATCGTCCGGTTGGTCCTGTATTCGTCCGGGATGATCACTTCCGGCCCCGTGGTGACTTCGATTTCTCCCAAAAAGACGCAGCCATCGATCCGGGCTTCCACGGTAAACGGACCGGTATCCTCGGCATTCAGGGTGGTGGAATCGCCCGTATCGCCGTTCCACCAGGTGACTTCGTCGTAGGTATCGGGTGGAAGTCCAATGCGCACGTCCTGCCCACCACACAACGTCACTGGATCCA
>CAYRRD010000118.1:6752-7878 GCA_964426625.1 uncultured Saprospiraceae bacterium
CAGCCAGTCCGATTGCCTCTCTTATACGGACCGGAACCCGGAAAACCCAGGTACATTTGTCTTCCAAGAGCGTCTCGACCAGTAAGGAAGTGTCCTGGCTGGTTTCCAACCAAATTGAATCACCGTGACTTCCGTCCCACCACCAAACAATTTCGGAATAGCTTCCCTGAGGTAAAGTGTACCACAACCCTTCTCCAGGACATACGAAAACAGTGTCTAGATTTTCAGGAGGCGCAATTCGATTGATAGTAAATACGGCGGTATCCGCGCATTGCTCGTTTTCCAGGATATAAAGATAACCATCCTCTTGGTCCAGCATGGGATCAAATATTAAATTACCACTTGCCAGTACTGGTTCGATCCGACCGTTCGGGCTTACACCATGACTGAGGTATACTGACAGGTCGGACTCCCGATCATAAGGGTAGCAAAACTTCACGGTGGTATCCCGGCCGGCATACACTTCGCTTTGTTCCAGTTGGTAGACCGTCCAGGAGGAGGTGCTGTCTCCATCCACATGCATGGTGACAGCCACAGCCCTTTCCCGGCTCTGCTGCGGATCGGCCGGGTCCCAGTCGGCCCGGTATCGCAGGCTGTATAGGAATTCTTTGATTTGCTCCGGATCTCTGTGGTCAGAATTCTTCCATACCCACCGGGAAGGAGAAGCGGTAGCCTGAAGCTCGCCATCGAAGCCTTCCGAATAGATGAGCTCTTCAGGCAGCAAGGGCTGATCGTAGTACATCAACCGGAAGGAAATGGAATCGACTTCGCCGGATGAGCCGGGAGAACCACAAGTATAAAGCTCCACGTCGTCATCCACCACCGGGGCTTCCTTGAGGCAGGTGGTCAGGGTGTCGTAGTATCCGGCTGCGATGTGGCCGGAGGAATTGTCGGCGTCCAGGTCGATGCGCAGAGGGGACTGGCGGAAGTCTGTGGGGGTGGCGAGATCGAAAGATGACCATCCGCTCGAAGCGGGAGGCTCCACATCAGGAACGAAATTACGGAAACAAACCTCTTGGATCGTTTTTTCGGCAATATTAACCTGGAGGAGCTCGGTTCTGTCCCAATTCCTGGTGGTTTTCGTGGTTCCGAATCCCAGTAATTGGCGCTGTTCACAGGCTGGAAA
>CAYRRD010000119.1:0-7640 GCA_964426625.1 uncultured Saprospiraceae bacterium
ACTTCCCTAAAGCCATTCTGGTCAAAGCGGAGTGGGAAATGAAGTACTGTACCAGTCCGCGATGTACAGGCACCCATCAGGGCCAAACTCCATATTCACGGGCCGGAACCAGTCATCCTTACTGGTCACCAGATCCTCGAGGTGCTCCGCGGACACACTCCCATCCGAATTTCTCACGATCCGTACAGCGTTGATCGAACTGGTGATCGGGTTTGCCAGAAATGCGACGTTTGCAAACTCGGACGGAAAACTCCCGGAACCATCCTCAGCAAAGGCCAAACCGGATATGCCAGTCCCCCCTACGCGAAAATCATGGAGGGCGGGCACAAATGGCTGGTACGGTCGCAATCGTTCATTCCCAATTCCTGGGAAACTGGACCCCGGCTCCATAGGGGCCACCGAGTATCCCAAATCATTGGCTTCGGTACCATACCACTGACCGTTGCCTCTCAACTGAAACCCCCAGATATTATTGAGCCCGGAATTAACCAGCTCCATTTTCGTACCTTCCAGATTGAAACGACCGATCTTACTGTAATCCATGCGAACTTCAGCTCCACTAATTACCGAGGTCACCTTTCCTTTATTCAAGGCCCCCTGACTAAAATAAATCCAATTTCCTGGACCCCGGATCATCGTGTGGCCCATGGTATGTGAATCCGTATATCCAAATCCAGTGAACAGTCTTTTTCGTAAATCAGCCTGGCCATCCTGGTCTGTATCGTCCAGAAAAAACAATTCCGGACCCTGCATGACGTAAGCTCCGTTTTTGTAGGGCAGTATACTCATCGGGATGGTTAGCTCTTCGGCAAAAACGGAAACACGGACTTTATCCTCGCCGTAAAATTGATCCAAAATGAGGACCTGGTCTCTACCAGGAGTTTTACCCTGGTATAAATCCAATACTTTTTTAAACGCGGGATGTTCGGCTTGTTTTTTCTCATCTTCCATCAGCGCCAGTAAATCCTGCCATTGGATGTCCGATATCGGATCCATTGGATACATCCGGGCCGTTTGAGTCCACAGTCGGCCTTTGTCGTCAAAAGTTAAATCTATGGGATTGATAATGCCATCGTTTTCACTGGCTACCAGTTCGATGACGAATCCATCCGCCAGGTCAAACATTTGCAATTGTTCCTCAGGTGTCAAAGCCACTGTTCTAACAGAATGTGTTTTGATTTGGGAAAATCCCGGCGTTTTAACAAGGAACAATATCATTAACAATCCTCCAGTTCTGATGAAAAGATTTCTAAAATTCATATCAACACAATTATCTATATATGAATCTATGAATTTAATAAAATGGAATTAATGCGACGGCAAATTTCAATTACGAATGACGAATTATCGATACTGATTGCAGGAAGCTTTCGCTGGAGGAATTAAAATTCAATAGCGGGTAACAAATTATTTATTAGACCAAACACTACCCTCAATCCCTATACTCACACTGCTGAGAGCTAACGGCTGATAGCTGACAGCCTGTCCATTGCTTTGGTCATAAAAAAGGAACCATCCTACCCCGGCCCACTGACTTCCAGTCCTAAAGCTCCACTATTTTAGCTCCCTCCCCTTCATCCAATGAATGACGCGATCAAACCATTCGTCGAAAGAGGGCCAGGTTAGAAAACCGTGCTCCCCTTTTTCATAGATATGTATTTCAGCCGGAATTTTATATTTCCGCAATTGCTCAAAAAACGACAGACTGTTTTCGACGATCACGACTGAATCGGTATTGTTGTGTACCAGAAAGGTGGGAGGCGTCGATGCGTCAACCTGGCGTTCATTGGAAAAAAATTCAATTTGTTCCGCCGTTGCCTGGTTCCCTAATAGGTTTTTTCGGGATCCGGAATGCCCAAATTCATCCCGAAAACTAATCACCGGATTGACCAGAATCAAAAAGTCCGGCCGAACGTTTGCGGTATGGCTACTGTCGACCCAAAAAGTCCGATGATGCACCCCTGAAGTTGCTGCCAGATGACCTCCGGCTGAAAATCCCATCACCCCTATTTTACGTGGATCTATACCCCATTTGTCTGCGTTATGTCTCACCGTATGGAGTGCCATCTGTACATCTTGTAAAGGTCCGAATTCCGGATTAATCAAATGCATCGAATCCGGCAGGCGGTATTTCAATACAATGCCCGTGATTCCCAATTGTGCAAACCGACGTGCGACATCAGAGCCCTCCCGCTTTGTCAACAAGACACCATAACCACCCCCCGGACAAATTATCACAGCCGCCCGGCCCTGTTGGTTCGAAGGGGGATGAAAAACCTGAAGGGTTGGAACCGATACCCGGAAAGTCAAAGAATCCACCAGATCATTTGATGTACTATATTCTCGATTGGGTGTAGGTAATGAATTGGGAATATGGTTCGGGTATAAACTCATCATCTCCTGGGATTTCACAGATGACATGAGCAGGAAAAAGGTCAGAATAAATAAAATTTTCATTAGATGGTTCAAAGTTCGAATTTATGTGCTAATTAAAATAAGGAATTGGGCCCTATCCGATTAAGAAAAAAACATTTACGATGTCCGTTATTAATTGACGATCAAAACTCCCTGCATCATCGTCCAATGTCCGGGGAATGTACAGACAAAAGGATATGCTCCTGCCTGCGACGGGGCAGTAAATTCAAGTTCATAGTTTTCCCCTGCATTAACTAAGGGAGTGTAATACAAAACATTATCGGATTCGGGAATAAATTGCCGGTCATATCCCTCTCCTCCGGCGGCCAATTGATCCGCCATCCTTCCGATTTCTTCCAATGTACCCGGATTAATCACAACCACATTATGCGCCATGTTGTCGTCATTTTCAAAACGGATAACCACCCTTTCGCCCGCCCGAACCCACAGCGTATCCTGGTCATAAATCATTTTACCCGGCACTGCTTTAAGCGTTATTTGGATCCCAGCCGATGGATCATCTGTAACAACCGGACTGTTTCTTCCATCCGTCAATGAACGATTCTGATAACGCTGAAATGCTCTGGAACTCAGCAATTTCGCATACTGCTCATCCGAGGGCTTAAGCCATGTAAGTTTTTCCCAATCCGGATCGTCCGATATAAATCCGGGTAAGGATAACAACTCCGGATCTTCCAACAGGTCGAATAGGTAAAAAGCACTCGTCAGGTCGTCCATCAAAAATTCAGGGTCCTGAACCATCATCGCCATCCAGGCAGGTTGAAGGTTCATAAACGCTTCCCGTAATACATATTCGATATGCTCGTCCCGGGGCTTTTGGAGGATCTGTAATAAACCCGTAATGCCAAAATCGTTCTTCTCGTGGCTCAGGGCAACGGCCGTTTCCAACCGCACCTTGTAGGACGGATCATCCGTCAATCGGAGCAGTAGGGTCTGGTAATTTTCGCAATATTCTTTCCACTGAAAGAGGACCTTTACTCCTGCCGCTCTGATTTGTTCATTTTTTGCACTGAGGACATCTTTCAACAACGACTCATTGTAGTGATTCTTTCTTTGGTGTAGCCATAAAGCCTCCAAATGGTAGAGGCTTGTTTGAGGATTGTCCTCTTCCATTTTGCCAAGCCATTCAGTTACAGCAGAGAACAAAACATCGGCCGGGTAAGTCCCCAATTGTCTGCGAATCCTGTATTTTTCCCGATCAGTAGACGTTTCAAGGTCCAGCAACAATTCATCGACGGTACGTTTTGAGTAATCATTCACGTTTACTGTCGGATTACCGGTATATGTTATCCTCCATACTCGCCCATGCGTATGATCCCTTAACTCTTCTCTGAATCCCTGTTCTCCATGCTGCACGATAGGATTGAACCAATCTAAAACATATAAGGCCCCATCCGGACCAAATTTTAGATCGACGGGACGAAAATTGGGGTCTTTGGATTGGAGTAATGGTTCCACTTCTTCCCCCAGGTATTGGCTGCTATCCGGAATTAACCTATGTTGACGAATCCCCTGAAACCCGACAAAGGTGTTCAACAGGATGTCGCCCTGGACATCATCGGGAAAATTGGAGCTGGAAATAATCTCCATCCCACAGGTTTTGGGAGCAAAAGAAGCGGTCAAAAACCCATGCTGACTCGTGTGTTTGATCGGGTAATCGATATGAGTACTCAACGGTGTTCCAAAATGACATCGGCCAGTGGATGCATCGGCGATCAAATGGTCTCCGTACTGGTTGAATACATTTCCCCAGGGATTAGCGTAGGGATATGAAATATAGTTATCGAGTTTTCTCTTCACAGGGTCATATCGCCATGTTGTACCGTACGCGCCCCGACGAGGACCATATGGAGTCTCTACCTGGGAATGCAAAAAGGTGCCCATATGCATATACAAAGCCCCGTCAGGACCCCAGGTATATGCACTCAAAGAATGATGAGCATCTTCTGTACCGAAACCATGTAAAACATACTCTTTTGTATCCGCAACATCATCACCGGTGGTATCCAGGAGGTATACCAAATCCGGAGCCTGGGTTAAATAGACTCCTTTCCCATCCAGTTCAAACCCCAACGGGAGGTATAAACTGTCAGCAAATACAGTATGCTTGTCCGCCTGCCCGTCCTGATCGATGTCTTCCAGGATTATAATTTGATCATTGGGAGGATCACCGGGATAATAATTGGGATAGGAAGGCATGGTGGACAGCCATAATCTTCCCCGCGAATCGAAAGTCATGGTTACTGGATTCCCAATGGGAAAATCCTGTTCCGAAGCAAACAATTCGATCTTATATCCTTCTTTCAGGATAAATTGATCTTTGTCGGGCAGATATTCTGACCTGTCTGCCAGTGTCTCCGGTCGCCCCTCGCCCATCAGAATGATATCGTCCAATTTCTGTGCTGTCGTGGATGGTGCAGATTCACTATATTCCCAAATGAGGGAATCCAGCCGGCTTAATATTTGCCCTGTTCTCTCCAATTCCTGGTGCAGGGATTGACCACCCGGCCAGTCTTTACGTCGACCAATGATGTATTCGCTATTAGCGGGTCGATAAGTATAGAAGAAATGTTTGTTTTTTTCGTTGATCACCTTTCGAAGGCCATTCATCTTCGGCGTGTTCTGCCAAACATCGGTGGACAGGTTAAGCGTATGAGCTAAATGTTCGGCCACCAGGATCCGACCACGATCATTGAGGTGGATTCCGTTGGTTGTAATCGGTTCAGTAGCCTGATCCATCATTTTCCTGACCGGATGGTAAAGATCTATAAAATCCACCTCTTCTTTTTGGGCCACATCACGCATCGCGGTTGTGTACAACTCCAGGTTGGAGTTGATCGTGTCTGCTTCAGGCAAATCTTCATGCAATTGTTCATAGGCAATGGGAGAAAGAAGAATCAAACGGGGTGTCGATTCTCTATTAAATTTCTGTGTTTTTAGATGGGAAATAAATTCCTCCAGGTTGATTTTAAAATTTTCGACTCCTCCTTGACCCAGGTAGGATTCATTGAGGCCAAATGAAAGAAAAATCACATCAGCCTTAAGATTAGTCAGGTGCTCTTCCAGGGATGGGAAATTTAGTGGCCGGGGCATCAGATTTACCTCATCAGCGCTCCAGCTAATATTTCTGACCTTCAAATCCTTATCCGGAAAACTGTTATAGAGCAGGGTTTCGAAGTAATTGTACCGCTGGAATCCTTCGGAAAACGTGTTGCCGACGAAAACAATGGTGTCATCTGTTGCCGGTTCAAATGGAATCTTTTCCGAATGACAACCAAGTATGAAGGGAAGTAAAATTAAAAAAGGAAGTAGTTTTCGTATCATTTAAATGGGTTTTTGCAGGATTGAAACCATGCATTGGAACAGCTTCCAAGTTGGGAATTTTATTTGGAATGTGCGGCATGGTACCAGATGGAAATCTATTCTAAGATATTAGATATTAACCCACTCCACAAAGGAAAGAGAATACGTATATACCACCAGACTTTCAGTTTGCTCCTGCAATGGGGGCCACCAACATTCTACAATCAGGAACGGTATCTTGCTGGGCATTTGTCGGTGTCCACTTCACCACCTCTGCATTTGCTGAGCTCAATATGGAACATTGAAGCTGGACATATCCGACCATAAAGAGGCCGAACAACATTTTAAAGAATTTTAGTCGCATTGATTAGTGATCTTGTTATCTAATCATTGGACTCCTAAATTACTTATTCCTCAGAAAATGACAACAGAATGTCTAAAAATGATGAGAATTCTGATTTCAAATAAAGACTATCTCCAGCGAGCTACGGATTTACAGGGGGTGAAATACCTAAAAATGGAAGACCGCATTCAAAAAAAATGGAGAAATGGGAGGTTAAAGAATCGTCCTACATCTTACCTAGTGCAGCAGTGGCATTTCCATTAGGGAGGTTAATAAAACGCATTATTTTGAGAGAGTGGATGGAAATGAATATCCAAATATGCACCACTGGCATTATCATCAGCCACAAATTGGAATTTGCCGTTCACAATTCCGGAAACGGGTCGGTGAATATGACCGGAAAAAACCCCCATTAAATTGGGTGCTGTAAAGACTTCACGATAGAACGCCATGGTGGTGGCAGTATGACCAGAAACAGGCCATCTGGGTCGTCGCTCAATTTCATAATTACGATCTGTGTCCGCATTCCATTCCGGATGACCGCATCCAAATGAAACTGGCTTTCCCGGCATATACAAGGGTATATGAACCAGCAAAATCAACGGGGCTCCGCTCTTCACATGGTCCTTAAAAAAAGCCAGTTGACGATCAGAAATCTCATATGTGGAATTATCCATTGCCAGGAAGCGGATCCCCTGAATGTCATAAGCAGCCATCAAAGGATCATTTCCCTGGTACATAGGTAACAATCGTTTCTGGATCCAGGTATTCCGTAATTCATCAAGGCTTCCTCTCATACCTTCATAGTGCCAATCGTGATTACCGGCAACATATACGAAAGGAATTCCGGCCTCGCTAAGCTTATCATAAGCCCATTCAATAGCTGCTTCAGAGGGCCAGCTAAATGTATCCCCCGGAAGTGCCAGCAGATCAACATTGGCCTCTACCGCGAGCTGTATCGTTCTTTCGAATGATTCTGTCGGATCCGTCTTTTCACCCGTCTGAAAATGTGTAGTCTGATTGTAGGCTCCGGCCATACGATCGCTAAATTCGCGATACGGATCACCACGTTCATCATTCAACCAAAGATGGGTATCGGCGGCAAGGATCACCCTGATCGGCCTGGTGACTACTTTGGAATAAATGTCAACACGATTTCCTTCCTGCGTGACCTGAGCCGTATCACCAGCTTCAGCAACGTATTGGCTTTTATTCCACAATGAATGCGAATATCCCAAACCCACAGCCCCCACTGTGCTTTCCCTGATAAAATCCCTTCGTTTCATGATGTTGGTTAATGTACGTTGAATTTAAGGAAAAGATGCTTGAAATAAAAGTAGGCTAGTTTATTATGCTTTACCTACGACCAAAAAACGGGATAAATCAGACCATGGAATAATGTGATTTCATCCTTCAAAAATAATTGGCATTTTGAGCTATTTTCGTCGATTGGATAGAAAATTGCTCAGTTACTAATGATATATGCATTTACTTAAGCTTTAGAACATACACCTGCCGGCTCCCATCATGTGTAGAATTGAAGCCAATCAAATCCCCA
>CAYRRD010000120.1:0-7520 GCA_964426625.1 uncultured Saprospiraceae bacterium
TATGATTGCTAAATTCTTTGCTATATTGCAGATCATACTGCCATTTGGGATTGGTAGCATCGGTTACTTCTTCCCTGTACCAGGTCGATATTGGTTGATCGGATTCATCACGCAAAGTATAATTGGTCCGAGAAGGCTGTTTTTCAATCTCGTAGGCAAAATTTCCAGAAAGCGTAATGATATTGTAGTCGTTGATATGGTAATCCGTACCCAGGGTGAAATTGTAAAATATCTCATCCCTGTAGGAGGTTCCTTCGTTGAGCAGGGTCGTTCCCTTGATTTTGTCGTGATTTTCAGATTCACGATCGTAGGGAAAAGAACGATATCCACCGCCCAGTTGGGTGAAAAGATTGAAATGTTCAGTTCGTTTGTTCATGCTCAGACCTACGCTATGGTTGTCCGGTAGTCCGGTGTTGGCTGTTATAGAGCCATTGAGACCGCGCTTTTCTTCTTTTTTCAAAATTATGTTGATTATCCCTGCGGTTCCTTCTGCATCGTACCGGGCAGAGGGGTTGGTGATCACTTCGATGCTTTCGATCATATCCGCAGTAATGGTTCCCAGCGCATTGGTACGTTCATCGGCCAAAACGGATGGTTTTCCGTTGATTAAAATCTGAACCCCGGAACTTCCCCGTAGCTTAATTTGTCCTTCGATATCGACATTCACAGAGGGGACCCTGTTGAGGACCTCCAAGGCACTGACTCCCGTACTGCTTATATCACTGCCCACGTTAAATACCCGTTTGTCCAGGTCAAATTCCATGGTTGATTTTTCACCTACTACCATGATCTCATCGAGGATCTGGCTATTGGAAGATAATCGAATGGCTCCGAGGTTAGACACTTCTCCTTCAAAAGTCAGCTCCTCAATTGTTTTAGTTTCAAATCCCATAAAACTGATTTGGAGGACTACGTTCATTGTACTGCTTGCGACCCGGAAAGATCCATCCTCTTCAGTCGAAGTACCTGTAATCATTTGTCCGGTTTGTCGGTCATTGACCATGATTGTCGCATAGGGTATAGGTTCATCGGAGGCTGCGTCCAATATGGTACCCTGGATGAGGTTTACTTCGTTTTGGCCATATCCCGGGATAAGGAACAATGGGGATAAAAATGCAATTATGCATAAACTTTTTATCCAATATCTGTGTAACAACAGGGCTATATTCCGAAGGTTGCGGATTTTACCTGTGTGGCAGTCTTTGCGTGTAAATTTTTTCATTTGTGTTGGTATCGGAATGATGGTTTATAGGAAATTTTCAAATTTGTGTACGATGAAACAAATAGTCCAGGGAAAGCTTTCCAGGACCGGTGAACCACAAGCCCAGAAAGGTTGCTCCGTATAGTAATGCTTTTTCCATGGTGGTAAAGGCATCTCCGTCATGGACCACGAATAATGCCACCGACATGGTGATGATCAGCGGAATAAGTGCGAGTCGGGTAAGTAAACCCAGAATCACCAGGATCGAACCGCCTACCTCAGCCAGAACTGCAATACCTAATGTCAGTGCAGGCTCCAAACCGAAAGGGGTCTCGAATTGGGAATGTTGTCCTGTCCACAATTTTCCCCATTTGGCAAGTCCATGACCGAGCAGCATCGAAACACCGAAAACTACCCGAATCAGGAATAGTCCCAGGTCTTTGGAAGACATTTTGCCCAAATATTTATTCGTCAAATACTGCATAAAAATTGCATTGGCGTAATGGCTGCAAAGATGGGCAACTGTATCCTGAACATCGGTAAAGATCGGTGAAAAGCTCTTTTTAACAGGCCATCGACAGAGATATTACTCACTCGTGTTTCGCTGCTGTTTATCCATGAATATTCGTAGTTCGCGGATTATTTGTTTAAGTATAAACCCTTTTGAGTACATTTATCCTATGACTAAAAGAATCAAAGCAGCCCCTTTTCTGGAGTATATTTTTCTGACCATCGTCATTGTGGTGGTTTTTATATTTTATTCCTTTGATCGAAGGCACCCGGGCATTAATCCTTTGCAGATTATATTTTTCCTCAATTTTGTGGCCGGAGCTTTAATTATTAGCTACATTTTGTTGCCACGGTATTTTTACACCAAAAAATACTTCCAGTTTGTTCTTTATTTTGCACTGGTTATCGCCCTGGTGATATTTGTTGAAGAGGGAATCCTCGAGCAAATTTATTATCCCGATACCCGTGGAAAGCGGTTTATGGGGGTGTTTTTTAACCTGCTGGGGTGTCTTCCATCCATTACGATCATTTGTGCGTTCAAATTTGCCTGGGACTTGCTCGAAAAGCAAAGTGAGGTAGAAAATCTGAAAAGTACGATAAAGGAAAGCGAATTACAGTTTCTAAAATCACAGATCAACCCCCATTTTCTCTTCAACAATCTCAATAATATTTATGCATTATCCATCGAAAATTCTCCGAAAACTTCGGAAATGATCCTGGAATTGTCTGCATTCCTGAGATATATGCTTTATGAATGTAAAGCCAGATATGTCCCTTTGAAAAGAGAAATCGATCAATTGAACAATTTTATCCATCTGAGTCAGATGCAAATTGAAGGCAGGGGTACAGTGGAGGTGGATATAGAAGATATCAGGCCAGGCTATCAAATAGCACCGCTCATCCTCATGGTTTTTGTGGAAAATGCTTTCAAACACAGCTCATCGAGTCAGACCGACCAGATCCTGATTCAAATTAAAATTTGGATGACTGAGGATGGTAAACTTCATTTTCAATGTAAAAATAACTATCTTGACCAGACCAATGTGCCCAGCTTGTCCGAGGGTATTGGGTTGGAAAATGTGAAAAAGCGATTGCAACTGATCTATCCTAATGCTCACAAACTCAATATACAAAGTTCGGAGGGGCTGTATGAAGTCGATTTGGTCATAGAACTGGATATAATTAAAAACTGATCCATGGATTGTATTATCATTGAAGATCAGGCACCAGCACGAAGAATTCTCGAAAAGTACATTCGGGATATTGGAACCCTCAGGCTCAAGGCTACTTTTTCGGATGCCATAGCGGCTTTGGAATTTTTACAAAATGAACACGTCGATCTGATTTTTCTGGATATTCATCTGCCCAAAATATCAGGTTTGGATTTTTTAAAATCTTTGTCCCATCCTCCACGCATCATTTTGACCACAGCTTTCCAGGATTATGCCCTGGAGGGATATGATCTTGATGTGGTGGATTATTTACTCAAGCCGTTTTCCTTTCAGCGATTTGTCAAGGCAGTGACCAAAGCCAGGGCTATTTATCAACAAAATGACAATCATGGTCCTGCACCTGATCCGTCCGGGTCTTCAGACTTATTTGTCAAGTCGGGCTATGAATATATTAAGATCCGGGTTCGTGATATTTTGTTTATCAAGGCAGATTCGGACTATACCGAGATTTATCTGACCGATAAAAAGCATCTGACTTCAGAATCCCTGCAGTATTGGGAGAATTATCTGAATAAAAATCAATTTACCCGGGTCCACAAGTCCTACATAGTGAATGTGGATAAAATTCGGAAAATTGTAGGCAACCAGATTTACCTCATCGATCAGCATACCATACCCATAGGCCGCGTTTATAAGGAACCATTTATGGACAAATTCGTCAACTGATGCTGCAGGCAACATAAATACATTATCGTATTTTGGATGCCTTCTACGTGGGGAATTAATCGGGTTCAGTGTACCCCTGGAAATTTATCTGCCGGTCATCTGGGTTCATTAGCTGGTTGATGTCATTGTGGGAATAAATAAAATATATAAAGAATGAAAAAACCAGACAAAAAGCGCATCAGTCAGGAAGTATTCGATCTCTATGATCTGTATGCCCACAACAAGCTTAGCCGGAGGGAATTTATCGATAAATTGTCGAGGTATGCCGTGGGGGGATTAACGGTGCCTGCCTTACTCGACTATCTAATGCCGGAATACAAACGCAGTGCTTTGACCACCCCGGATGATCCAAATCTGGTGTCGGAAATGATTGAATATGATTCTCCACGGGGAGGTGGCAAAATTGAGGGTTTATTGTCAGTACCTCTCGATGTGGCCAAGAATGATCGGGCATCCGTTGGTGGCATTGTGGTGGTCCACGAGAACCGGGGACTGAACCCCTATATCGAGGATACTGCCAGGCAAGCGGCCCTGGCCGGTTTCGTCACACTGGCACCGGATGCTTTATCCCCTTTGGGAGGCTACCCGGGAAATGACGATGAGGGTAGAACTATGCAGCAACAGCGCAACCGCGATGATATGTTGGAAGATTTTATTGCTGCCTACCACTTCCTTCGTAATCATTCAAAAGTGAATGGTAAGGTGGGAGTAGTTGGTTTTTGTTTTGGGGGCTGGATATCGAATATGATGGCAGTAAGACTCCCCGAACTGGCTGCGGCCGTACCCTTTTATGGCTCTCAGCCCGATCCCGAAGATGTCCCCGGAATACATGCTCCTCTATTGATTCATTATGCAGAATTGGACGAAAGGGTGAACGCAGGATGGCCGGAATACGAGAAAGCACTGAAGGCCAACCACAAAAAGTATGAAGCTCACTTTTATCCAGGTGCTAATCATGGGTTCCATAATACCTCTACACCAAGGTATGACGAAGAAGCCGCGAAACTGGCCTGGGGTCGAACCATCCGTTTTTTTGAGGAGTATCTGAAATAGTCTAAGCTGGTTGTGAAAAGGATGAGAGATATAAGAACCGGGTAATGCCAGAACGGATTCGAAGTAAGTCCCTGGATTCGGTTGTTATTTTCTTGGCCTTTTCATGTACTATCCGGTGTATTGTTCTGACTCTTTGATTTGGAATCGTTATATTCACCCTAATAAAACCCTTACATATGAAAAAACCTATATTCGTTTCGGTATTGTTCGTTCTCATTGCTCATTTTTCGTGCGGAACTCTGGCCCAAACAAGTTCCAAAGCCGACGCGGAAGGGTGGATCTCCCTTTTCAACGGGAAAAATCTGGATGGATGGAAAGTGGGTGAGAACGCAGAAACTTTCATGGTAGAGGACGGTATGCTCAAGGTAGATGGACCGCGTGCCCATTTGTATTACGTAGGAGATGTGGAAAATCATCATTTTCAAAATTTTGAATTGATGGCCACGATTATGACCAAACCCGGATCAAACTCGGGTATTTATTTCCATTCCCGTTACCAGGAAGGTGGCTGGCCCTTGCATGGTTATGAAGTTCAGATCAATAATTCAGGGGGCGATTGGAAAAGAACGGGGAGCTTATATGATATTGTAGAAGTGAGGGAGAACTATGCGGTCGATGATGAATGGTTTACACAGTACATTAAGGTGGATGGAAATCGGGTCATCGTGAAGGTGAATGATATTGTTACGGTGGATTATACCCAGCCAGAGAACCCAAAGCGGGAGGGAGAACGCGTAAATCGAATCCTCAAGGGAGGGACTTTTGCCATCCAGGCGCATGATCCCAATAGCATTATTTATTTCAAGGAAATCAAAGTAAGACCGCTGCCTTAAACCGATCTTCCGGGGAAACGATATGTAAGGAAGTGGCCACCAAGACACGGAAAAATTTCATCCATTTGGAATGAAACATCTCGGAATGTGGCCCCAAATGCACTAAAAGGTATGAGTTTTAACTAGGATCTACGCATAAATACAAAAATTGGAATCAAGGAGTTCCGCATTTTCATCAGGTGGGTTATAAACAAATTGTATGGGTGCTCCCATTCTCTGGTTGACCAATTTTGTGACCCTTTCGATATCCGCACTGGTCACCCCCCATACGGTGCCTTTGGCCAAGGGTTGAGTATCAATAGCGCCCCGTGGCAACGGGGGGGATTGAGATCTCGCGCGATCTCCACCCTGAAGGAGTTGAACTATTCAGCCATAGGGTCTGATCAGAAATTCAGAAAATGGATCCTTGAAGTTCTGCGAGTTAAAGCATGTTGTTGCCCCATTCTTTAATTTAAGTTGATGTGAGAAATCTGATGTGCCATATGCAAAGTTATGGCACACCTACATCAATACCCTTTCCCTATAACAAACAGATTTGAAGGATAATACGCTTAATATCAGAACTATAAGAGATTATAAGGAAATCCTAATTAACGGAGACTTTCTCGATACTTCTTTAGTCCCCAGCCGATTCAAATTCTTATACCCAGCTTACTACTATCGGCTAATTACCAATCCCCAATGCTTTTTTTGCATAGGCCAGGCATTTTTGTACTTCCCTTACCGCATCCGAACCTTCAGGTATTTTGTATTCGAGTTCGATACTCACTGGAATATCATATTTTTTCTCCTTCAGGAGATTTAATATTTCTTTCAAAGGAGTATTTCCCTCACCCCATGGAAGGTTGGATGCCCCGTTGGCTTTGGTTTGGCGGTCTTTAAAATGCATGGAGGTTATCCTGTCATGCCGTGCTTCTATTAATGCCAGCAGGGTTTCCCGGGTATTGTTCCCGCCTGCCGCAATATAATGGCCTACATCCAGATTCATGGTATTATTGGGTGACTGGCCCAGTGCCACATCCCACCAGGTATCTGTCGCCTGGGTGTGATTATGATAGCCGATATACATATCATGCTTTTCAGCCAGTCTCCCCAATCTTAAGGATTGGTCATGATTTTCGGGAAGTTCTACTGTCACCGATTTTGCACCCAATGCCTTTCCCGCACGAAGTGCATATTCAATCTCTGCATCGGTGTTTTTTTCTCCAAGAGCACTGGGTTTGAAAGCATATATACCTACCCCCGCCTTTCGAAATTTCTTTTTAACTTCTTTAAATGGATTCATCGAAACCTGAGCACGCCATTCAGCTACACGGTCTTGATCGGATGGTTTCCCTGCATATTTTTCCACTGACTCCCCCATCAATTCTACTGCGCTTATACCACTATCCACGATAAATTGCAACAACTGGTCAATATCATGAGGGATGCTTCGATAAGAATAGGTAATTACGCCAACCTGCACACCAAAAAATTTGGAATTGGGTTTGCGGGGTATTGCATGGAACATGCTGCGTACATGACCTGGTCCGATCAATAACCCTGCGGTGGCTATACTGCTTTGGCGGATAAAGGATCGACGGGAAGAGCTATTGGAATTTTTGTGGAATGATTTCATAAGAGCAAGGGTTATTGTTTCTTCCAAATATATGGAAATAATCGAAATAGAACCCTTTTTCAAAAAATTCATTACCTTTTCATCGGAATGTGTTTCATGTACAATTTACCATAATCAGAGATTGTGGAAATGAAAATGTAATGGTATTCCTAATCATAAATGCATATAATTTCTCAACGATGAAGCCCGTGGTGGCTGGTTTTTATAAAAATGTCTGACTTGTTTCTGTGTCTATGTTTTGGATACTGCTTGCGGATTGTCCATCATCCGGTAACCGATCTGGAGGCCAGGACGATTTGAATTCCCCGGGTAAAGCGGGTGGGAAGCAGACCTTTCTTCACGGATTTGTACAGGCAACAGGAACATATCTTCTCGATCGGGATACGATCATGAAAGGGGATGATTTT
>CAYRRD010000121.1:0-7511 GCA_964426625.1 uncultured Saprospiraceae bacterium
TGCCCAACTGGAGGAAATGAAACGGGTTTACGAGGAAGGCCTGGTGGATGGATTTACGACCAATCCATATTTTCTGATGCTGGCTGGCGTATCTGATTATGAAATGTTTGCCTCGGAGGTGCTGGCAGCGATTCCCGATCTGCCTATTTCTTTTGAGGTGATATCCGATGATTTTGAGTCCATCGAAAAGGAGGCGCGTGTGGTGTCGTCCTGGGGGGATAATGTCTATGTAAAAATACCGGTGACCAACAGCAAAGGGGAGTCATCAGCGGAACTGATCCGACAGTTGTCCGGCGAAGGAATGAAGTTGAATATCACCGCTATTTATACTCCTGCACAGGTAGAAACCGTGGTCCAGGTCTTGTCCCAGGATAGTCCCAGTGTAATTTCTGTGTTTGCAGGACGGATCGGTGAAACCGGGGTGGACCCCATGCCCATTGTAAAACAAGCAGCTGCGATGATCCGGGAACAGCCACTACCCCATGCGGAATTATTATGGGCGAGTACCCGGGAAGTGTATAATATTTTTCAGGCACAGGAGTGCGGTTGCCACATCATCACCATGGCTCAGGATATACTTCACAAATTGAATTCAATAGGTACACCCCTGGAACAAGTGTCAAGAGATACGGTGAAGTATTTCTATGATTGTGCAGTAAAATCCAGGCTTAAAATCATCCAATAAAGTATTCCTGCATGAATGAAAAGTTAATGATGGGAGTCGATTTTGGCACGGGTGGTTGCAAAGTCACCGTGATTGATGAGCAGGGTCAGATTGCAGGAGATGCGAAATGGTCCTATTCTACTTATCATCCCCTACCTGGATATAGTGAACAATATCCTGAAGACTGGTACAATGCCTTTATTCATTGTCTTCGTCAATTGAAAAAACGAGGGGTGAAACCTGATCATATTCAGGTAATAGCGCTGGATGGCAGCACACACAATGCGGTTCTCCTTGATCAAAACAATCAGGTGATCAGACCAGTAATTATGTGGACCGACCAGCGTAGCAGTGAAGAAGTTACAGAACTCAAACGGTGGAGAGGAGAGGAGATTTACAACACAACCTATCAGCAGGTGTCCACCACATGGACCTTACCCCAACTTTTATGGCTTAAGAAACACGAACCTGGAAATTTCCGCCGCATAGCCAGGATTATGTTTGTGAAGGATTACATTCGTTTCTTACTCAGCGATACCTGGGCCACGGATTATATCGATGCCCAGGGGAGTATGCTGTATGATATAACCGCTCAGACCTGGTCGGATGAACTTTGTTCATTAATCGGCCTTACATCCCAGGTATTGCCACCGATTTATGCACCTACCAATATCGTGGGTAAAATAACTCCGGAAGCTGCAAAGAAGACGGGTTTGCCGGAAGGCCTACCTCTGGTATGTGGTACCACCGATGTGACGGCAGAGGCATTTGGAGCAGGAGCTGTCCTGCCTGGTCAGTGTATCCTAAAATTGGCTACCGCCGGAAACGTCAATGTGATGACATCCGACCCAAGACCTTCACCAAAAACTTTGACCTATTCGCATGTTGTTCCGGGATTGTGGTACACCGCTTCGGCTACAAGTTCTGCTGCAGCCGCCATGCGATGGTTCAAGGATCAATTTGGGTTCGATTATGAGATGCAATCACGGTCATCTCCCTCCAATGTATATAAATATATCGACACCCTGGCCAAGGATTCCCCTGCAGGTTCCCGGGATCTGATATTTCATCCCTACCTGTCAGGGGAACGTGCGCCCTACTGGGATCCTTATCTCAAGGCGAGTTTTACTGGAATTTCGGCCTACCATACCCGAGGAGATTTTTCCAGAGCTGTGATGGAAGGTGTGGCATTTTCATTGAAAGATTGCTTCCGGTTGATTGAGGACATGAATCTGACTGTCAGCGAATTTTTGCTTATCGGAGGTGGAGCTCGCAGTGACGTTTGGGCTCAGATCGTGAGCGATGTTTTTGGTAAAACGGTACTGCGCCCAAAACAAACCGACGCTTCATTTGGCTCCGCCCTACTGGCGGGGATCGCTTTGGGCGTTTTTTCTTCGGAAATGGAAGCAGTACGGCGATGTGTGACAATCGACCGGGAATTTACCCCGGATCCCGATATCCATCAATTATACCAAAGGCAATTCCGGCTGTACCGGAAAATCCACGACCTTTTGGAAGCTGTCTATCATGAAATAGTGAAAGTAAAAATTGAAATTTAAATGAAAGTAGCGCAGAATTCATATATGTTTTCCATGATCGTCTTCGAGCTGCAAGACATTGTGGGGCGCGATTATGTATCTACGAGGGCTGCAGATAAAGAAACCTATTCCATTGATTTTTTCTGGGTTCCGGAAATGTGGCACGATCGACAAAGTAATTGGGATCTGACCCGTCCCATGGCGGATATTATCGTCCATCCGGTCGATGCGTCAGCGGTTTCAAAGGTTATGAAAGTGGCTAATAATTACAAAATACCAGTGACAGTATGGGGCGGAGGAAGCGGATCACAAGGAGGAGCACTTCCGGTATTTGGAGGTATTATTCTCGATACCAAAAGGATGGATAAGATCTTTGAAATCGATCAGAATTCCATGACCGTCGAAGTAGGAACAGGGATCATCATGCAACACCTGGAATGGGAACTGGAATCCCTGGGATTATCAACCATGCACGATCCAGGTTCATCCAGATGCGCCACGGTGGGTGGGTTTATAGCCCACAGGGGTACCGGCGTTTTGTCCAACAAATACGGGAAACTGGAAGATATGATCGTCAATATGGAAGTAGTGACTCCCACAGGTGAAATTATTCGTACGCTCCCCGTCCCCAAAACCGCCTGCGGACCCGATCTCAACCAAATATTTATTGGTTCCGAAGGAACACTGGGTGTGGTGACCAAAGTGACCCTGACACTTCATCGCCTGCCGGATATTCGAGAATTCAGGGCTTTTATTTTCCCTGACCTTAGGACGGGACTAGAGGTGGGACAAAAACTGATGACGGAACATCTCCAACCTGCTGTTATCCGGTTATACAATGAGGAGGAGACACAGGAACTAATCAGAAAGGTGCTGGGGATAGAAAAGCACGGGGCTTACATGGTGGTTTGTTTCGATGGAAGGAAGGAGATGGTGGATCTTCAGATGAAATATGCGCTGGAAATTGCCCGGGAAGCCGGAGGGGAGGATTTGGGAGACGAACCCGGAGAAATATGGTGGAAAAACCGATATAAGTTTTTCTTTCCTCCTTTTATGTATCAGCTTCCCCAATGTTTTGGCACGCTGGACACGGTGGCTACCTATAGCAAAATCGAAGGTATTTACCTGGCCATGAAACAGGTGGTGAATGCCAAATACCCGGAAGCTCGTTTTATCGGACATTTTTCCCATTGGTTTCACTGGGGATGCATGCTCTATGCCCGGTTCATTATTGATCACCCGCCTGAAGATCCGAAGGAGGTGTTGTTTCTGCACAACAGCATCTGGAATGATGCGATGCGTGCTGCTATGGATGCCGGAGGTGTGTTGAACGAGCATCACGGTATTGGTTTGAAGCTCAGTCGGCTGACCCCCGAATTATATGGAGAAGCTTTTGAGATTATCCGGGCTTTAAAGAATTCATTGGATCCCAATGGTATAATGAATCCGGGAAAGCTGGGATTGGGTTTGTGAAATTCCTGGATAAAAGATAAAAATTATGACTTTGATACCCAAAGAACATCAGAACACCGTCGAAGCTTGCAGATATTGCCCGATGTGCCGGCATTCCTGCCCTTCGGAATTTATAAAATATCGGGAATCGGACACGCCGAGGGGAAGAGCGATTTTGCTGTATAATGTATATGAATCGGGGATGGAATTTGATCCCTCCACCGTGGAATCCATGTACAACTGCTTTTTGTGTGGAGCGTGCCGGAGCTGGTGTGCGGGATACGAACTGGGAGGGTACGATATTCCTGCCCTGGTCCGGTTTGCCCGTCGGGACATAGTCTTACAGGGAAAGGCACCTGCCGTTGTAGAGCGGATAAAGAATGGGTTGCTTGAAAACGATAACCCGGAGAATTTGGATATAAGAGGTGCATATACGGCAAAAGTGGAGGAAAAGACGGCTGAAGTACTCTTTTTGTTGGGTCCAGACATCGATTACCACCATCACGAGATTGCGCAAGCTGTAGAACGGATATGCAGACACCTTGCGGTGTCTTATACCTTTTTACTACAAGAGCCGGATTCTGGAAAGATATTAGATCTGTTGGGATACCAGGATGAGGCGAGGAACAAAGCCCGGGCTCTGGCGAACCGGATAAGAAAATCTGGTTGTCGTTCTGTAGTGGTGTGCGATCCGCTGGTGTACGATGTTTTTTGCAGCGAATACAAAAGCTGGGGTATATCATTGAAAGGAATTGAAATACTTCACCTGACGGAATTCCTAGCCTATCACATTGACCAGGGAAAATTAAGGCTCCATCCGATAAATCAAAAAGTTACCCTGCTGGATTCAGAATTTTTGGGGAGATATCAGGGTATTTACGAGGCTCCCAGAGATGTCATAAAAACTGCTGCAGGAGATTATTTTGTGGAAATGCAATGGCACGGTGAATACATGCTTTCTTCCGGTGAAGCAGCTTTTACATTTGATGAGGGCCTGTTTTCATTTGGAGGTATACTGGCTGAAAAAATCCTTTACCATGCTACCAAAGTCGAAGCCGAAATTTTGGTGACGTTATCAGCCACGGCCAAAAGACGCCTGACCGAAAACACCAGTATCGAAGTTTGGGATATAGCGGAATTCGTAGCCCGGCGGATGATTGAATAACCCTAAAAAATGAATTTCAATGAGTTCTAAAGATGAACAAGCCAATCCGTTGTATCTTTATCTCGTCGTCGCTATCGCCGCGTCGGGGGGATTGATGTTTGGATTTGATCTGGGGGTCACCTCGGGTGCGGTGAATTTTTGGCAGGATTCTGCGGGATGGGGTTTGAGCGATTCGACGGTGGAGACCATTACCACAGCCATGTTGATCGGGGCGGCTTTGGGGGCGGTATTTGGTGGGAAACTCACCGATAAAATCGGACGCAAAAAGGTGATTATTGGTGCCGCCTTCCTGGATGGAGTAGGATCGCTTTATACCGGTCTGGCTCCCGATCCCAATCATCTTATTGCAGGTCGTTTTTTGATTGGTCTGGCTATAGGGATATCTTCGCTTACGGTACCTCTGTACTTGTCTGAGATTGCCCCGGCCAGGATGCGTGGTGCTGTGGTGACCATGAATCAGTTGATGATCGCAGTGGGTACCAAGTCCTCTGATATCATTGCCTATCTGTTGGCCAATGATGCAGATCCCTTCTGCTGGAGGTGGATGTTGTTGGTAGGGGTGATACCTCCGATTGTTTTGTTTGCGGGGATGTTTTTTCTCCCCGAGACTCCACGCTGGTTGATCTCCAAAGGTTATGAGAAGAAGGGAAAAAGTGTTCTCAAAAAATTTGAAGATCCTGTTCTTGTGCCCACCACCTTTCAAAAAATTAAAAATGATATAGCACAGAATATCCAGCGTGCATCCATTAGGGAATTGTTCAAACCCTGGTTGAGAAATGCAGTGATCATCGCTGTGGGGATCATGTTTTTTCAACAGGCCACAGGCATCAACACCATCATTTTTTATTCACCTAAAATATTTAAAATGGCGGGAATAGATAGCAATACCCAAACCCTGGTGCCCACGATCATCGTCGGATTAGTAGCGTTTTGTTTTACCATCGTGTCCATTTTTTTGATAGATAAAATAGGTAGGCGGAAGCTGTTTTTTATCGGCCTGACCGGAATGATCGTTTCGCTTATATTCCTGGGATTTTCATTTTACTTTGAATCCCGGCTCGATTCCTTTGCGGTCACAGCGACTGTGATTTCTATGCTTTGTTACAATTCTTTCTTTGCTGTCAGTCTGGGTCCTCTCGGTTGGCTTTTGTTATCAGAAATATTTCCCAATAAGGTCCGCGGGGTGGGCATGAGTATCGGAACGATATCCAATTGGGTTTTTAATGCTCTGGTCGCTTTTACTTTTTTAAAACTCGTCAATGCATTTACCCCTGCCGGTGCATTTTGGCTGTATGCTGTGGTCGGGGTGTTCGCGATGATCTGGGGGTATAATTTTATCCCCGAAACGAAAGGTGTCACTCTGGAAGAAATTGAGGAGCACTGGGCTGCAGGTAAGGGCCCAAGGGAATTGGGCGTAGGCCAACAGAATCTAAAAATCAAAGAATAAAAATTATGAAGAAGTTGAAGTTGATCTTTTTATTTATGATTATTTGTGGGTTTGTGGCACCGGTTTTGGCGCAGATCAACAAACCCGATGTATATCTCGATCCTTATGTGCGAAACCGATTCGTGCGGGAAAATAATTTTCTGAACAAGATATATACCCCACAGGACCTGCCCGGCTTTGAGGAAGCCAGAGAACGACTACCTCAGCCTTACTGGAACAACCATCAGGACTTTATCGATTGTTATTGGAAAACGTGGCAGATTGCTTTTGGAAACCTGAGGCAACCAGGGCCCGAAAGCGGATTTGTTTCCAATTATGTAACGACCCAGTTCAACAACCATGTATTTATGTGGGGGCATGTGTTTATGTTGATGTACTGGAAGTATGCCCTACAGATCTTTCCTTACCAGGAATCGCTGGAAAATTTTTATACCGCCCAGCATCCGGATGGATACATCAGTCGTGAAATCAGCGAAGAGGATGGAACTGAGATGTTTCACCGCAATGACTTATCCAGCACCGGTCCCAACATTTTCCCCTGGGCAGAGTGGGCGTACTATGAGATATCCGGCGATAAGGAACGTCTGGCTGCCGTGTTTCCTGTGTTGATGGCCAATAAGCAATGGGTTATGAAATATCGAACCTGGAAAGACGGGACTTACTACGCTAGTGGATGGAGCTCGGGGATGGACAATCAGCCACGGATGCAGCGGGGATATTCTCCGCAGTTTGACCATGGGCATATGTCGTGGATCGATATCACCTTGCAGCAAATATTCATGGACCAGTTATTGCTGAAAATGGCGAAGGAGCTGGAGCGTGAGGCCGATGTAGGGGATATCAGGGAAGAACTCGACAAGTTACAAAAGGTGGTGAATGAAGAGATGTGGAATGAAGATATTCAGTTTTATGTAGATCGTTTCAGAGATGGTTCGTTGTCCGATGCCAAATCCATTGGCGCCTACTGGTCTCTTTTGGCCGGGATAGTGCCCCCGGAACGTCTGGATGGATTTTTGTATCATCTGAGTGACAGTAGTGAATTCAATCGTCCCCACAGGATTCCCAGTATTTCTGCAGATACTCCCGGGTATCAGAAAGATGGTGATTACTGGAGAGGTGGTGTATGGGGAATTACCAATCTGATGGTGTTGCAGGGTCTGATCCGGGAAGGTCGGGATTCATTGGCTCATGAAATTGCCATGAATCATTTGTCTAATGTCGTTGATAAATATAAAGCCACCGGGA
>CAYRRD010000122.1:0-7502 GCA_964426625.1 uncultured Saprospiraceae bacterium
TGGAGTACCCCCAATGAAGATGGTTTCCATGGACTCAATGGTGATTTGTTGGTATGGAATCCTGTTCTTGGTTCGGCCTTTGAATTATCTTCCATGGGGATACGGGTAGATAAGGAGGCGTTAATACGTCAGTTAGAACAACGGGGGGAACAACATCGTAGAGAACTATACTTTCATCGATTGTTGTTGGACGATGAATTACCCCAAAGTATAGGAGGAGGGATAGGTCAGTCGAGGGTATGTATGTTCTTGCTCCACAAGCGGCACATCGGTGAAGTGCAGGTCAGTGTGTGGCCTGAACAGGCATATCAGGAAGCCAAACTCCTCGGAATCGAATTATTGTAACCGATGGAAATTACATGGAACCCGGATATATTGTGAAACCTCTACTAGCGTGGATAGAGGGACAATGATCCGCCTATAGTGGTCGCTTTACAACAACACTACATTTAGTCCGGTAATTCTGCTACAATTCCACCAAAAACGACTGGATACTTTTCATTTTAGATACCTTGGCGCTGTTGAATTCATAGAATTCGGCAAAGGCGAATTTTTTCCCGTTTTCTCCGATCATGATCCCACTGGCGGCGCCTTCTTTTCCATGCGTAACGACATGCTGAATATGCGCTTCGGCTACTTTGAAATCTTTCATTTTGTTTAGTTCATCTCGAAAAGCATCGATTCCTTCGAGTTTCCAATCTCCCACCAATTCCCAGGTGACATCATCCGTCACGCGCTCAAGGAGGGTGCCAATATCTCCCTGGGCGAATGCTACGTTAAAGTCCTTTACAAAAGTCAGTTTCGGTGAATTACCACAATCCGGACTAACGATAATTTTGGTCATAGTCGAACTTGATTTTGGTTTATATACAGCCTGATATAGCGTTTCAATTGATTAAAGATATTAAAAATGAATGGGTTTCAGTTTAAAGACAAGACCTTATCGATACTCGTCCTCTTCTTCGATAACTTTCAATACCTGTCGCCATAAATGGTCTTCAGAAGATGAGGATATGCAATACGGGCTGTGTCGCTCAATGATAGATATCCAGGCGGAAACCCCTTGAGGACATCATGATCGCTTATAAAGTACATCTTAAAACATGGATGGGATGCTTCACCCTGTCTGTGGATATTCAGGTATAATCCTACCTTGATCAAGAATGCAACCGAACCATACATTTGACAGATTTTTCTCCCTGGGTATACCACTCGACGCAGTAACCATCCGGATCCAGATCAGGGTATTGGAGCAATTCTTCAAATGCTCTGGCTATTAGGGTCGGATCATCCTGGTAGTCAGTTACCTTTTGGGTAATATACTTTCCTTTTCGAAGGAGAATCACTTCAGTACCCAACCTCTTTGCCTGGTCCTCTTCTTTTTCTTCGATGCCCGCCCGGTAAACAATCGCCCCATTTTCAGAGGGTTCGGGCCGGGAGATGCCAAAAAAATTCTGATTGGTAGTGAAGGGAATCAGGGCGTGGAGCCGATCGAAAGCCTCCTGGATGCCCTCCGGAAAAGAAGGGGCTTTCACACATAGGACTCTGATGTCATGATTCAATTTAATTTCTTCCATGATGTTGATTGTTTTGGGGGCTAAGTTATGTCGTCCATATTCGCCGGTATTGTAAATTTTCGACATCATCATGGCCTGGGGCATAAAATACGTCTGTCGCTTTCCCCGAAAAATATTCACCGGGACTATATCCCGAAAAGTTTTTAAAGTCATGGCTGAAATGAGCCTGATCAAAGTACCCAAAATCATGGGCAATTTGAGTCATGCTCTTGTTCTTGAAATCGTAGTTCCAAAGAATAGAGTTGAAGCGGATAATCCGGGCATAAGTTTTGGGGGAGAAACCTATATAGGTGTGAAAAACCCGTTCCAGTTGACGCTGAGAGCGGAAGGCTTTAGCTGCGAGATCGGGGATGGTGATATTGCCATTTTGTTCCGTCAGGTAGTTCGTGATTCGCGAAATGTCGGGATAATCCAAATCGGTGATCCTCCGTCTGAAGAATTGATTCATTATTTGTATCCGGTGGACATTGGATTCCGCTTCCATAATCCGATCTGACAGGTCCGACCCTTCCTGTCCAAGCACAGAAGCCAGATCGGGCAGTTCGTTGATCAAATCAACGGAAGGAATGCCGAAAATGGCCGGAACGGAATACGGTTGTAAAAATATCCCGAAGATTCCGTAATCGGAGGTGGCTTGAAAAAGCCTGAGTCGGTCGGTATGACCATGTATCCCCGTGGTAAAAGTCTTCTCAATATGGTGAGTGGATATTCTTTCTTCGAAGGGCCCTTTATAGTGAAAGATTAATTCGGGAAATGCATTGGCTAAGGTCCTGTGGATATAAGGGGATTCAGGAGATGCTTTGCCTTCCAGTGCCCAGTAGAATCGAATATAATCCCTTAGATCCGGGTCCGGTCTGAATACCCGATATGTCGTACCACTATTGATTTGCATAGGTTGAAATTACAGAATTTGGAGAAATTTGCGAAATACGAATGTACCTGGCGAATAACTGAAAGTGTGGAATTGATGATATTTCGGGTCATTTGATTCGCGGCAATACATCACGATTTTCCATTCGCCTACACAGGAAGGGCCGATAACTAATCGGGAGCCAGCTGAGAATAGAATCATGTGCTTTTAAACTTTTAATTCTCCCAGTCCTTTTATCCTATTAATGCCTGGATTCATTATTACTAAACCTGGACTCCCATTACATACTCACACATCAGAAATAGTAAATTCTAAACCATAAATTCAATACAATATGACGATCACAATTTGGTCAGACATCAGATGCCCTTTTTGTTATATAGGAAAACATAAATTTGAAGCGGCTTTGGAAAAGTTTCCGCACAAAGATGAAATCAAAGTGGAATGGAAAAGTTTTGAACTCGATCCAGGCCTCAAGACCGATCCCAATGTAAGTACCCTTGATTATCTGGCGCGGATAAAAGGACTCGACCGTAGTCAGGTAGAGGAGATGACACAGTATACTTTCCAGGCCGGGAATGCGGTCGGGTTGGAGTTGAATATTGAAAAATCCATTTTATCCAATTCGTTTCAGGCGCATAGATTGATCCAGTTTGCCAAAACCAAAGGAATGGCCAATGAAGTAGAAGAAGCCTTGTTTAAGGCCCATTTCACCGATGGATTGGATGTGGACGACATCGAGGTACTGGTCCGGATTGGACAAGATGCTGGTCTGGAGGCAGATGAAGTTCGGGAAGTTTTACAGTCCAAAAAGTTTGTCGAAGAGGTTCAGAGAGACCAGGCGGAAGCCAGGGCGATGGGCATTCGCGGAGTTCCCTTCTTTATTTTTAATGACAAATATGGATTGTCTGGTGCACAGCCTGTCGAAACTTTCCTGGGTGCTCTCCAGCAGAGTTATGAAGAATACAGCAAAAGTAAGCAACCCATTATGTTTGAGGAAGGACCCTCGTGCTCCGCAGATGGCGATTGCCTGTAGGTGACTTCGGTGTAGAAAAAACTCATCGCGCGTAAGGTTCCGCGGGCTCCATGGTCATCAATACCTGGAGTCCGCGACACCCACGCGGTTTCAATTTATCCACCCCAGCAGGAGGATTATTGCAAGTTTTCTACTACTTCGTCGAGATTACCCAATGCCGCTGTGAAACCTTCACGGAAGCCCATTTTTAGTATTTGTTCCAGATCTTCCAGCCGATCGAAATTCAATGTAACGTTGACCCGGGTTTTATCATCCGTCTGCTGAAAGTCGATGTTCCAGTGGGTGCTAGGTGCACTGGAATTGGTCTTTCCGTTTTCATCGCAGAAGGCATCGAGCCATTCGATCAGATTTTCAATATCTATGGTGATATATTCCGATTTGCACCAATGTTTGTCACCAGATGGACCTACCATGGAATATAGCCAGGTACCTCCCTCTTCAAATTTCTGGGATTTCGTAACGGTTTTATAGGGTTTGGGCGCCCACCATTGATCGAGTATGGCAGGGTCGGTCCAGGCTTTCCATACCAGGATTAACGGAGCATTGAATTCTCTGGTCACATAAGCTTTTGCCGCTTCTTTGTCCACGGTAAAGTCAAAAAACAGATTACTTTTCATCGTGTTGGTTTTGTAAATTAGATAATACATCATCGAGCTGTTCATAGCGGTCCTGCCATATTTTGCGGAATTGATCCAGCCACAGGTCGATTTCTTTCATTTTTTCCATTTGTAGGGTGTAATAGATTTCTCTTCCCTCCCGGCTAGCTTCGACCAATTCACATTCATATAATATGGACAGGTGTTTGGATACTACCCATTGGGCCAGCTACGATCAACTTACCTTGTTCCACGAGCCGATTGATATTGTCAAGATGCCCCCTGAAACTTTAGCCGATGAGTTCCTGATCATCGGTCCGAGAGGGCCCTGTAGTTAGCAATACGAGGACATAACCCTTCATACCGTAATCGTCTGCGCCGAGGCGGCGGGCCAGGGCCACATCGTATTGGGGATTGGATGTGGTGCTGTCCACTTCCTGCGCCGGAATGATCTGTTTATTCAATGTGTAAGAAAATTCCCGGACCTTTCCGTCGGAGATCCGGACCTGTAAGGTGGAATCGTCCTGCATGCGGTATTCGATCAATCGGGGAAAATCATGAGTAGGGTTTTCAAAAACCCAGATACTGTCCGATCGAGTCATCCTGAAAGGTATGCTGCTGCCATTGTTCTGATTCAATACAGTGGCCTTGTAAATAATTTCATGGCCTTTTCCTGTTATTTCCAGGTACTCCGTCACCTTCATCTCATCATTCACTTTCCTGTAGGATAATCCCTTGAACGAATATTCATTGAGCTGATCCCAGTGCTCATATATTTCACTACCATCCACTTTCCATGTGCCGTTCAAAAATTCCGGAAACTCAGGTTGCCCAAAACTATTCATCGCCCCACTAAGTAATATCAAAATCAGTAGGTGTTTCATAGGATTGAAATTGAATATTTTAAGATTTTAGCATATCCGCTGCCCAAACGTCAGCAGGTTGTGATCGGGATCCAGAAGATGGAATTCACGTTGGCCCCCGGGCCGGTCGCTCAAATGACCCTGAGGGTGAATTTTTATCCCCCGATCCAGGAAGGATCGATACAGGTCGTCGATCCGGTCGGTTCGGAAATATACCTGACCATAATTTTCCAGAGGATCGAGTTCCTTGAATAGGAAAAAATGCATCTGTTGACCATCTCTCTCCACCATCAGGTATTCTTCATATTCCTGATCTCCAATCGTTGTAAAACCCAACTGATCAGTGTAATAACTGCGGGTGATTTCTTTATTCCGCATAGGGAGCTTGGGGTGGAGTGCGGTGATCATAAGGCAGGATTTAAGATTGTACTGGATTACCAGGTCGGTAGGTGAGGACCACACCCCCATTTTCCAAAGACCAGGTGGAAATCAACTGTAGTTTATTTATTTCGGTTCCGGGTTGAAAAAGAGGTTGTCCTTTCCCGATAACCACCGGGGCAATTCCAAACCGGTATTCATCAAAAAGGTCTTGTCGGATGAGGGTGTCCGACAGGTCTGCGCTACCGAAAACATAGATATCCTTGCCTTCCTGCGATTTTAACCTGCGGATCTCAGCACCTATATCCCCGGATATGATGGTGGAATGTGGCCAGTCCGCAGAGGTCAGTGTATTGGATGCAACCAGTTTGGGTACCGAATTCATGCGTCGGGCCACCTCGCCTTCGGCTCCAATCCAGTAAGCGGCCATTCCTTCCCAGGTAACCCGTCCAAAGAGCAGGTAATCCGCCTGGTCGAGCTGTTCTATACTGCGCTGCTCCAATTCAGGCCCCCAGACCAGTTCGTGAAGTGGAAGATCCCATTTTTTCTCCCCTTCAAAATATCCATCCAGGGTCATTATGTTCCACATAATTAGTTTTCTCATTTGGGTCGGTTTTAATGAATCGAATACGTGTAAAGGGTCTAATTTAGTGTAAAGAATATGACAGTATTCATTCGGTTGTTGTTTAGGGTGATCTTAAATTAAGCTAAAAAAATCCTTACCTACATCGCTGTTATAATCACGATACTTTGCGACGTGCCCCATAGATTTTACAGGAAATCCAATCAGGATAAAAGGATGTGCTGGTTGCAGTCTTACGGACGTGGATTAGTGGTCTGGTTTTTCTGTTATTTTTTGGTCTTTGGGTTTTGATTTTCATCATAGCCTCATTTTTCGACGCAGCTTCAATGGTTTAAAATGGAAGATCATACGATTTATCACCTATACCGCTTCATGAACCTTCCAAAGGGGAGGTCGTTGAAATCCATGGAGGGACCTTATTCGATCAGTGCTTCATACTCCCCAGATCAATGAACGGCACACAACGGACATCTTCAGCAAATTGGGGAGGGACTTCTTACCCTGATATCAAATTATAAAACAGATAGGGAACATAATCTCAGCATCTGAGGAACCTTATGTTCATTCAAGCTCCCTGACCCATTGAATTTTCCACATGCCTCTCAAATCACCCTGCCGATATCCCGTTGCTTTGTCATCAGGATATTTGGCGGCAATAACAGCCTGGGTGCTTTCAGAAATTTCTGCATTTCCACCATGGCACTTTAGGCAAGTGGGCATTGCAATCGAAATCGGTTTGTAATAGTACACATCCCCTTTTTCATCTTGTTCCAGTACTTTGTCATTTCCGGATTGGATTCTATCCCATGCGAGGCTATCCAGGGTGGTTTGGATACTATTGGCCGGATTACGATTTTTATCGCTCAGCCGCTGAATTCGGACATTCATATGGCCGGCAACACTATCGGTCAGAGGAAGTGCCCGTGTGTTACAAAATTCTACTGCATATTCCGTTCCGCCTTGTTGGATAGCCTTCGCCACATTCTGCATGAGAACAGCCTGGGTATTAAGAGCTATGCTGTCACCCCGCTGGATATAGGTATCCATTTCTTCATCCGATAATTCTGAAGACTTTTGACTACAGGCGATAAATATCATCATGGCAGCGATGATAAGGACTCCTTTAAACATGGCAATTCTATTTTAAAAAATTACATTGAAATTTTCCGTTTTCGTTTGTTGCGCGTTGGCCTTGGGTGAGTGAAAATATCCCTTTCTCCAGGTTGGGCACTGTGAATGAATGATTATTCGACGTTGGATAAATATAAAGATTTTAGGGAAATTAATCAACCTCCCAAAGAAGAATCAGATCACTTGATTTATAGATTAATGCCCGGACAAAAAATAATCCGTCCAAAGTGTCAAGAATTAGAGACCGGTGTACAAGGACCAGCCTACGTGAGGCTTTTGGTGATGATGGTGCGGCGGAAAATAATCACGTTATTAGTATAAATTACTTGGGGTTTCCTCATAAAGTCAATTTGAAGCAATGACGCTACCAGATCCTTCCTACGGTCGGCTTCGATACGGACACAGTACGAATTCGTCTGAATGGATGCGCTTCCAGATCCTCCCTGCGGTCGGCTCACGAATCGCAC
>CAYRRD010000123.1:0-7334 GCA_964426625.1 uncultured Saprospiraceae bacterium
ACAATTTTTCCGTTATACGCCTTTATATAAGCTTTGCTTGTTGGTAGGAGGGGTTGCTTAAGTCGGATGCGATTATAGTCGTTGACGATAAAGAAAATGGCATTCACAGACAAACCACCCACAAGCAGAAAGGATGCCAACCCTCCCTGGCCAAATGAAAACTCAAAATAATGGGTAACCAGGAATATGCCGATAAAGGCAAAGGGGATCATAATCACCGGAACCAGCGCTTGCCTCAATGAATTGAATAGAATACTACCGGTGATCCACACGAATATAATACCCGCGAGAATGATCCATAGAATCGGGGTTTTGGTACTATCCCTGCTCCAGTAATTGCGCTGAGATTCTGCCTTATATCCTACGGGCAGTACGGATTGAATCTGCTCCAGACTTTCCTCCAGAACTTTCTGTCCCAATCGGTGATTTCCTATAAAATCATATTCAAGTACAAGCTGGTAAGACTGATTTTTTCGAACGATATCACTGCTGCCTTTTTCCTTTATCAATCGGAATACGTCCTCCTGTCGGTAAAAAACAGCGGTGTCGAGTTCCATTGGCGCATGCATAAAGGACCACATTTGATCTTCCCTATCGATAGCTTGTTCCACGCGAAGCGGTATTTGCTCGCCGTTGTACGACCAGCGAGCCACCGGGCCAAAATTGCGGAAACTGGATTCTAGGCGGGATGCCATGATACCTGGGTGTATGTTGTACTGCAGTAAAAAGGCCGGGTCTTTAAATTCCATGTAATAATAATAGTTGTCCGGGATGTAATAATTCATATCGGAATTGATATAGACCTGTTTAATGCGCGGATGTTGTTCAAGATAATCCTTGGCATTCCTGGCCAGGGACCAGATATTGTCAAAATTGTATCCCGACAGCACGATATGCGTGGACACCCGCTCCCCAGGCAGTACATTGTTGAAGGCATCGCCGACGCCCCAAACCCTGAAATCCGCACTTCCGGCCGATATAGCAAATGAGATTAGTTCGTCTTTGAGCTGGAAAGGAAATCCACTGTGTTGATATTCCTCATCGAACAGAATCTCGATGACAGCCCGCTGGGGACTGGTGATGTTGAGCTGGAACTGTTGTATCTGTGGGAAAGTTTTGAGAAAGGACTCAATTCTCAGCATGACTTCATTGAGCTGGCTCAAGGTGCCTCCTGCCGGCATCTGGGCATGGAGATACAGCTTGGTTTCCTCCCTACGCTGGGAACCGAAGTAAAATCGATCCCGGTGGTTGTAGAAAAGTCGGAAAGTACCCCCTAGCCAATCGTCCATGAACGGGCGGATATGATCCGCATAAATCGGTTTCTCTTGTAGGGCATTGTACCACTTTGCCCATTTGGATTCTTTCTCCAGGGTGGTGGGAAGGAGGAAAAATGGTAATCCAAAAAGAAGGATAAATACGGTGGGTATGATCCATCGAAATCTCGTCACAAAGTCGAAGTACCGATGGTGCATTCGATTGATACTGAAAAGTAGTTTTTTTCTTCCGGATCGGTTGGGCTGATTTTGGTGTACGTGGAACAGACTCGTGAAAGCCGGAATCAGGTAAAGCGCAGTGGCCAGGGAAAGGGTCAGATTGATAGAAAATATAAGGAAGAAATCGACCAGATTTTCGCGTTGACTTTTTTCCATGAGAAAAATGGCGGCCATGGCACCAACGGTGGTCAGTGTAGCAGCCAGGATGGCCATAAAGATTTCTCTGTTGCGTTTTTTCCATACATGATCGGACATGACCAGAATATTGTCGAGGATGATGCCGAGGGAAAGCGTTAATCCAGCGATAGAATATAGGTGAAGGGAAAGTCCGGAAAAATAATATACGATGAACCCTGCCAGCAGGGTCAGAACGAGGCTCAGGAGTATGATGAATACCTTTCGGATATTGCGATAAATAAGGATGATAAACAGCAGTAAAATGGCCATGGTCGCCACCGACCGCCGGGTGATAATATTTAGTTCTTTTTGCAGGAAGTCGGCTGCATTGTACGATTCAAATACCTGTAGAAAACTTTCATTTTGTGTCTCAAACCGATGGACGATGTCGCTGGTGATTTCGGACAACCTGATCAGATTGGCTGACCTTTCGGCCATGATACTCAGGTTGACCGACTGGAGGCCATTGATGCGATAATATTGATTGGGCGGTGCCACATCCATACGCAGATGCCCCACATCCCTGATAAATATCGTTCTTTGATTTCGACTTCCGATTTGCAGATTGGGGAGGTAATCCAGGGGATCCCGGCCGAGACCTTCTCCACCATACACCAGGTACACCATGTCGTCATTGGGGGAGGTGGACTGTTTGTGGATTTTCCCTAGTTCACGTCGGGTCAAGGTAGAATGGATGGCCGAGAAGACCTCGCGGGGTTGGAGGTCCAGCGCTTTCATCTTTTGCGGTTGCAGTACAAGGTGAATTTCCCGTGCGGGTGCCCCGTGTATATTTACTGAGGAAATTCCGGTTTGGGTGGCAATGTCGGGCAGGAGATTTCGCGTGAGATAGTCAAGGAGCCTGGAAGCGGGCATGGTGCTGCTGATGGCGTATGTAAGTAGCCTTTGTTCGGCTTGAAACTCACTACGGTAATGAATCTGGGGAAATGAAGTCCCTTCGGGAAGCTGTGGAAACAGTTGCCGGATACGGGCCGAAGTTTCCAGTCTTTTTTCTGCGATGTCAAATTTTTCGTCGAAGAGCAATAGGATTTGGCCGCTGTTGTCGGTAGATCGGGATTCGATATGAACCAGTCCTTCGATGGAAGCGAGGCCCCTTTCGAGGGGCGCTGTGATTTCGGATTCGATGCTTTCCGGGGTTCCGCCGGGCAATTGATAGGATATCTGGAGACCGTGGCTGCGTGGTGGGGGATTGAGTTGGATGGATAGGAATGGGATGACCCCGAAGCCACAAATGCCGAGGACAACGGCGATCAATACGACTCGAAATGGGGTCAATCGATATGTGGAATCGCGGGTCAATCTATGCTGAAAATGTTAGAAAATACCAAATTATCATTTTTTGTGTCTAATGTGGAATTTTGATCTGAATTTCTGAAATCCGTACGTGGCGCCATACGAATAACCTCCGGCAAACGCTGTGCCATGGAAAGTGAAAGACCCCAAATGCCATGAAGCCCTGGGATGGCCAACCCCGACCATTATAGTATTATGAAATTTGTTTTTATGAAAGGGGCATGGGGTATGCTTCAAAGTCATGAGAAAGGTAATTCTGTAGGAATTTATTTTGATAATATAAAAATTGTCCAAAGGTCAGTCCTAACAACACCGACTGGTGAAAACGTCCCTTGGGGTATGTTACTTAATCCCCTATTAAGTCACACGATAAATATATTAATAGATGGTTTTTTGTTTGTAATTAATTTTATATATTAGGCGTGAAATATTATTTAGGGCATAAAATTGATATCCTATGTGGAGTAAGATGACAATTGATCAGCTTTTTAAATTTGAACTTGATTTGACTTTCAATACATTGTGTCTGACGGATAAAATTAAGAATACTGGATATTTTATATTAGGTTTTATAATTTTTCTCTTATCTAATCCCTTATCAGCACAATTTGTGGACACTGTTACGATTCAACCCAGAATGGTTTTTCAGGGTGAACACTTCAACGGAAACAAAGGTGTAGGAGGGTTGGAAATAAATATTGAATATGAATCGATCAGCAGTACTTATTTAAATACAAATTCTGAACATTCGGTTTGTGAAAACGGGATTGCTGCAATGGATATTGCTTATCATACCGGCATGGGTGAAAATGAATTTGACATTTACGTGGCCGCTCCATCCAACGGACAGGGTATGTCGGTTTCAGATATTCTTAAAATCCAACAATATATTTCGAGCAGTATATCACTCGACAATTACGAGTTTGTAGCTGCTGACGCAAATGGAAATGGTGTGGTAGATGGTACTGACGTGAGTTTGTGGCAACAGGCCAATTTAAATCCAACTATGTGGCCCTCAGGTGGTTATTGGATGGTCATACAAAACATAGACAAGCATAATTTTGAAAGTGCTTCTCAAAATAATTCTTTATATAGTTATGGATACGATCCAATGGAAAATATATCCGTATATGGTGATCCGAGTAACAGTGGAACTGTGGACAATTTATTCTCTTTTCGTGTAATTAAGAAGGGAGATGTGAATGCGAGCAATTGTTATTACTGCTGGAACGGATGTTCACCTCCGAGCCTGTTGAAATCTGCGGATATTTACGTCAATTTGATGGATAAACAATTATCAAAGGTTCGATTGAATCTTGAGCATCCGAATGGATTGGCCGGGATGCAATGGTTCCTTGACTATGATGAAAGTGAAATAGAAATTATAAATGTCCATTCTGATTTACCTGGGTTCGCCAAAAAGAATTACCGAAACGAGAAAGGTGAGTTGAGGCTCATGTATATGTCTTCTGACTTTGGTGATAACCAAATTTCGGATAAAGGATCCTATATTGAACTTTCGATCGTTTCCAGGAATTCGGGCATTTCCTTTACGAGAAGTAAGCTACATACCAATTCCATTGAAATTGTAGATGGAGAATTTGGAAATGTATCCGACGTGTCGGTGGAGGTGTCCACAGTTGATCGTTCTGGAAATACAATTGCTCAGGACAATCAATTTTATCCCAATCCTGTGAATAATAGATTAAATGCCGCTTTAACTTCCGACCAAAAACAAACCTTAGATATCCGATTGGTAGATACACAGGGAAGGGTTATTTATTCCAATATCTGGTTGATGGAAAAAGGATTGAATAGCAAATATATCGAATTTGGTGATTTTCCTTCCGGTGTTTATTTTTTACAGGGATTAGGCAATAAAGGGCTGTCATTTCACCAGAAAATCGTGAAATAGATCATCTTCTTTAAATAACTAAGGATAGGAATGACCAGGCTAATCACTGCGATTTTATTAGTTCTGCCTGCTTGGATATATGCACAGGAAATATATATGAGTAGCACCCCTGAACATAGACTTTATAAACTGGACCTAACCACCTGTGAAATAGAGGAGCTACCCTATATTCCTTCGGATGAGCAAAAAATAGATTTAATCCACGATCTGGCCTTTCATCCCAATGGTAAGTTATATGCGTCTACTTATCACGATATTGTGGAACTTGATTTGAACACCGGAAAAGCCCGGCATCTGATACGTGCTTCGGAAAGACATATTTTTCTGGCTACCCTGGCTATTAATGAGGAGGGCAGGATGATAGTCAGTAGTGGTGGCCGATATTTTTTGGATTACGATGTACTTCAGAACCGGTTAATCCCTCCATATCAGTTTGGTCCTGTAGGATCCACTTTTACCTGGGGTTTTTATGACGCAAGCCGCCTTATTTCCCATGGTACGAACCAGGATTTTTCTCGTCGATATTATTGGTCTGTGGATGTAGAAACAGGTGTGGTGGATACACTCATTGAATTTAATAATGAGGTCGGATATGTAATTACAGGACTCACCAAATATTATGATGATTGTAAAACACCTTACTACTTTGGTCAGGCAGCACCGTGGTCAAAAAATGATGAAAACTTTACAGGATTTTTTGGTAAGATTGATTTTGAGAAAGGAACCTTGGATGAAATTTGCATAGGAAACAGATCTGAATCTTTTATTGGTCTGGGGAGTACGGACAATTTCCGGCACAATGGATATCTGATTGACCTGGATGCGGACAATTCATCCGGGCATATGACTGGTGGATTCTACGATACGTTGACGCTGTGTGATCCCGTGGGAAGGATAGCTGATGAGGATATATCGTATCGAATGTGCGATGAAAAAATCGATTCCATTTCCTTCCGGATCAAATCTTTCGGTGAACCGGGGCCGCCAGATGAAGCGATCATCGCCTCCGAAGCCCTGCGTCGAACAGGTGAGAAACGCTGGACATGGAGTAATCCTTACGGCATGGATACCGATAAAATATCTGACTTTCTTCGCAGTGTGGGATACGAATCCGATTGGTCAGCAAAGGATTCCTACGAACGTACCGTAGTGACCACGGCTTATATAGCCGGGGACTCCACTTCATCGTGGAGTGTCTTCCAGCTCGTAGGAACGGATAATTTAGCCGGGCGTGATACGGTAGTGACGTACTGTGGTTCACCTGATTTTATCGATCTACGCAAATATATGTCTTCCTCCGCTGACCGGAACGGTGGGCGGTTTGAGCCGAGTCTTTCAAGTGGCAATACCCTGTTTATCCCGGAGCAAGATCCGGTCGGGGAATACCGATATATCGTGGAGAAATACGGATGTATCGATACGGCCGTTTTTACCATAAAAAAGGATGAGGATCGAAGCCTGGGACTTAAGCGATATCATAAGATATGTCGGGGTACGGAAATCGCCGGACTTGTCAAGGTGCCGCACCATGATTTTGATTCGGTGCTATGGTGGAATGGAGATACCACCTGGCAAACGGAAATTCAGCAGGATGATCACTACCCGCTATGGGTACGAGCGATGAAAGATGGCTGCGTGTACCGGGATACCTTGACTTTGTATGAAACATCAGGCGGTATACTCTATGAAAGCTGGTTCTTGGACACCATATTGATCTGTAAAGGTCTGGGTAAACGAGTAGAGTTGAGGAAGTTGGATTCGCTTCTGATGAACGACCAGAAGTATTATAAAGGGGATTCAATATTTTTTATGACCGAAGGGACTTATATTTTTCGGGGATTCAGAGAGGATTGCGTCATCGATAAAGAGATCCAGGTGGTCGTATGGGATGAACAGACCAGTGATTTCTCAAAGATCTTTGCCTGGTGCACGGGTGCCGAGCTCACTATTACCCTCCCGGAAGCTGAGTCTATGGAGTTCTCCTGGTCAGACGGATCGCCCGATCCCGCCCGAACGATCGATAACTATGGGGAGTATCGGTTTCGGGTTTCGATCGGATCCTGTGAAGCTGAAGATGCTTATTCGGTCGTGCCCAGTGACGACTGCGGAGGGGATTGTCGGGTCGTCATCCCCAATGCCGTATCTCCCAATGGGGATGGCATCAACGATGATCTGGAAATATTGATCTTTGAATGTGGTATTTTTCATTCGACTACCCTCCTGGATAAATGGGGAGGGGTGGTATTTACGACGGGAGAACCGCGGATTGGGCAGGAAGTATGGGACCCACTGGCCACCGGAGTATATGCAGTCCAGGTGTTTTATGAGGATGAGGCGGGTAAAGTCCGGTCCGAAATCGGTTCGGTTTTGGTATTGAAATAATTCCAATTCTGGGATTCCGAAATCTGGCCTCTCGGCATATTCGGGGTTATTCACCT
>CAYRRD010000124.1:0-7314 GCA_964426625.1 uncultured Saprospiraceae bacterium
ACCGGTTGCTGAGTAAAGGATATAATACCAAAAAACAAAATGATGAAAATCGATACAACGGATATCCTCATAGATGGCTTATCGGGATTAAAAATTTTGCAATACCTACCCAGGAAGGCCCAGGGTCATGTAAAAAACGAGTCTTACTTCTCTTTAGTACAAAGCAATAAAAATTTATGGGGAGGTAAGACGCTCTTTGGGAACTTTAAGAATATTTAGTTGTTGGTGGCTGAAAATCAATCCGATATGAATTTGCACCGAATGTAATGTTAATTTTATGTATGCAAATGACTGGTGCAGCGAAAGATATAGAAACCATAAATATAGAAATGTGTGGGCGAATTTTTTTACCTTGCAGCCGGATTACGTTAAAGAAACAATAAAACATGGCTTTATACAAAGCGGCCATCACAGGTGTTGGCGGGTACGTCCCTGAAACACGGCTAACCAATCAGGACCTGGAAAAGATGGTAGATACTTCCGATGAATGGATTAGAACCCGGACCGGCATTGTGGAGCGGCGTATTCTCAAGGAAGAAGGGAAAGCCTCAGGCTACATGGCTGAACAGGCCGTGAGGGATTTACTTGCCAAAACCGGCACAGATCCCATGGATATCGATCTCGTGATATGTGCTACGGTAACCCCGGATATGATTTTCCCCGATACAGCGAATACGGTCGCTTATGCCATTGGGGCGAAAAAGGCATTTGGTTTTGACTTATCCGCTGCATGTTCAGGATTTCTATTCGCATTCAATACCGCTGCGAGGATGGTTGAAAGCGGAGCGTATCGCAAAATTCTGGTCATTGGTGTAGACAAGATGTCCTCCATAGTGGATTACACGGATCGGAGTACTTGTATCATTTTCGGTGACGGAGCGGGATGTGTATTGGTGGAGCGAAGTGAAAATGGGGAAGGATTTGTAGATGCGGTGTTGCATGGTGATGGGTCTGGTGCCAGGTATTTGTACATGGAAGCCGGAGGATCTCTCCTGCCTGCTTCTCATGAAACCGTGGACAAAAAGCAGCATTATATATTCCAGGAAGGAAGATCTGTTTTTAAATCCGCAGTAAATGGAATGAAAGAATCCACGCAGGAGTTGCTAACGAAACAAAACCTCGGGACCGGGGATATAGACTGGGTGGTTCCTCACCAGGCAAATATGCGGATCATTACCACCTTATCCGATTTTCTTGAGATTCCACTCGAGAAAGTCATGGTCAATATCGATCGATATGGAAACACTACAGCAGCTACTATACCATTGTGCCTATGGGATTATGAGAATAAACTCAGAAAAGGGGATCGCATGATCCTTACAGCATTTGGCGGAGGTTTTACCTGGGGTACGATTTACTTGACCTGGGCATACGATTCAAATTAATTTCGTATTTTGTAAAATAAAAATCAGTTGACATCTTATGGCAAACACGTCTGATATCCGTAAAGGACTATGCATTAATTTCAACAACGACTTATATCAAATCATTGATTTTCAACACGTAAAACCTGGTAAAGGCAATGCCTTCGTCCGGACCAAATTGCGGAACATCACCAACGGGAAATTAATTGATCATACTTTTCCTGCAGGGCATTCGATCGACCCCGTTCGCGTAGAGCGTCGCACCTTTCAGTATCTGTACAGTGACGAATATGCGTTTCACTTTATGAATGATGAAACCTACGAACAAGTGGCAGTTAACAAGGAAATGGTGGACTATCCGCAGTTTATGAAAGAATCCCAAAAAGTGGAAATTCTCTTTCATGCTGCGGAGGATCGTCCTTTGGTAGTAGAAATGCCTCAGTACGTAGAGCTTGAGGTTACTTATACAGAACCAGGTGTTCGTGGCGATACGGCTACCAATGCCCAGAAACCGGCAACGGTTGAAACCGGAGCTGAAATTCGGGTACCTTTGTTTATCAATCAATCGGATGTGGTCAAAATTGAGACGGCGACCGGAAATTATATTGAACGAGTAAAACAGTAAGATATGAATTACAAAGAAATCACCGAATTACTCAAGTTGATCAGTGATTCCCAGTTGTCGGAATTTAAAATGAAGGATGGGGATTTTGAAATCTCGATCAAGACTGATAAATACCAAAAGAAATCCAAAGAAGGTAGTCAAATTATCCAATTGCCCGGCGGCCAGGTGGCTGGAAGCGTAGGAGAAGCAACTGGTGTGCAGGCTCCTGCATCCACGCCTGGCGCAGGAAATGGAAAAGATGCTGCGGGGAGTGGCGGGGCTGGAGGAGACGAGGAAGATGAAAGCAGCAGATATCTGGAAATTAAATCTCCTATGGTCGGCACATTTTATCGAAGTCCTTCTCCGGACAAGCCTCCTTTTATCAAAGTGGGGGATCGAATTGAGAAGGGCGACGTAGTCTGCATAGTCGAAGCTATGAAATTGTTCAATGAGATTGAATCGGAAGTCAGCGGTAAGATTGTCAAAGTAATGACGGAGGATGCAGCACCGGTAGAGTATGATCAGGTGCTTTTCCTGATAGATCCACAGGGCTAACCTTACAGGACACAGGATTATTGTCATACCCATCCGGGGAACGGAAGGAGACATAGGTGGCTGTGAAAATTAATTTTCCGTAAAATCTAAGAATTCAATCCGGCATGTTCAAAAAAATTTTAATAGCCAATCGGGGAGAGATCGCATTGCGTGTGATCCGGACCTGCAAGGAAATGGGGATCAAAACCGTTGCGGTATATTCTACTGCCGATAAGGAAAGTTTACACGTGCGGTTTGCGGATGAAGCAGTATGTATCGGCCCTCCACAAAGTCATTTATCCTACCTCAACATCGCGAAAATCATGGCAGCCGTGGAAATTACCAATGCGGATGCTTTGCACCCCGGTTATGGTTTTCTGGCCGAGAATGCTGATTTTGTTGACATATGCACCGAATATGGCATCAAATTTATTGGACCTACTGCAGATCAGATGCGGTTGATGGGGGATAAAGTGACAGCAAAGGAGACGATGAAGGCAGCCAAAGTTCCCTGCATTCCAGGCTCGGATGGTTTGGTGGAGAGTGTAGAAAAGGGCCTTAAGTGCGCCGAGGGAATTGGATACCCGGTCATCATCAAAGCTACAGCGGGAGGCGGAGGTAAGGGAATGCGAATTGTTCGCTCTGCAGAAGAGTTTGAAAAGCATTGGAAAAGTGCACAAATGGAGGCCAAATCTTCATTTGGTAATGAAGGGCTGTACATTGAAAAATATATCGAAAATCCCCGACATATCGAAATTCAGGTTATTGGTGATCAACACGGGAAAGTAGCTCACCTCAGCGAAAGGGATTGCTCCATCCAGCGACGGCATCAGAAATTGGTCGAGGAAAGTCCAAGTCCCTTTATGACCCCTCGTCTTCGGGAGAAGATGGGTAAGGCGGCTATCAAGGCCGCTAAAGCGATCAATTATGAAGGAGTGGGAACAATCGAGTTTTTGGTGGACAAAAACCGGGATTTCTATTTTATGGAGATGAATACGCGGATTCAGGTGGAGCACACGGTGACCGAGGAAGTGATCGAACATGACCTTATAAAGGAACAGATCAAGGTAGCCATGGGTGAGAAAATATCCGGGAAAAACTTCGTTCCTGAAATGCACGCCATCGAGTGCAGGATCAATGCGGAAGACCCCTATAATGGATTCAGGCCCTCTCCGGGTACGATCTCAGGATTTCATAGCCCCAAAGGACTGGGAGTAAGGGTTGATACCCACGTATATGCGGGATATCAGATTCCCCCATATTATGACTCTATGATAGCTAAGTTGATATGCAAAGCCCAAACCAGAGACGAATGCATCCGAAAGATGCGTCGGGCTTTGGATGAATTCATTGTGGAAGGTGTGAAAACCACCATACCATTTCACATGCAGCTCATGGAAAACGAGGATTTCGTCAATGGAAATTTTGATACGAGCTTCATGGACAAGTTTGTTTTCCAGGACCAGAGAGAAGTGGATTAATTATCCACAAAGCTTGAAAACACTCCAGGATCAGGCAGCCCTCCCGGGCATCTTGAACCGCCAAACCATACTCAGGTCACATAATCGATACGGATTTGTCAGGAATATTTTGCGAATCGCTTTTAGTTATTTAAATTTCCTTCCATTAAAATACCGAAATTTCAACGCATTGGCGTTGGTTATGATAAATACAATTCAGTCACTTGAGCGAAGAACGAAAAAATTTATGGCATCTCGTCGTACCCTATAAGTGGTATTTCGCTGGTAATATCTTTTCCAATGTACTGGTTGCTATTTTTACTTTGGTTAGTATTCCTATTCTCAAGCCATTTTTTGATGTTCTTTTTGACCAGGTCGAACTGGATGGTCCTATGGTGGATCCCGGGCGATTGTCTCTGAACAATTTCATCGATTTCCTCAATTTTCATCTTTATGTATTTGTGGAAACCCAGGGGCATTCCCGAGCCCTTTTACTCGTTTGCCTGGTGCTGGTGCTGTCTTTTTTGCTCAAGAATGTTTTTCGGTATTTATCGATGGTGTTTATGGCCTTTATGCGAAATGGTGTGGTACGTGATATCCGTGAAATGCTTTACCGGACCTTATTACAAAAGCCCCTTGATTTCTATAAATCTGAACGCAAAGGCAATCTGCTCACAGTGATGAGCAGTGATGTGATCGAATTCGAATCCAGTGTGTTATCGGTTTTGGAAACCATTATCCGATCGCCCATGATTGTTATCGGGAGTTTGGGGTATATGGTATATGTTAGCCCCACCCTCACCTTATATGTGATGGGGTTGATGGTCTTTACCGTCGTGGTGATTGGTGGTCTCAGCCGGAAGCTCAAGCGGCAATCCCGCGAATCACAGGATTTGCTGGGATCGACTTTGTCCATAACGGAGGAAACGGTGTATGGGATCAAAACGATTCGTGCTTTTCATGCTCAACAATACGTTCAGGGATTATTTTCTCAATATAATGAAGGATTCCGGAAACTACGGAACCGGATTTTGTACCGGAAGGACCTTGCATCTCCATTGTCGGAGTTTTTGGGCGTCACGGTGGTAACAGTTTTACTATGGCTGGGCAGCAATCAGGTCTTTTCGGGGGAACTGGATGCCAGTACTTTTCTTACTTTTATATATGCCTTTTACAATATTATCGAACCGGCAAAGGCTTTTTCCTCCGCATATTACAATTATCAAAAGGGCATGGGAGCTTGGTCACGAATTCAGGCACTAGTGGATCGGGAAATGGAAACCCAATTGGTGGAAGGCACAATCGATCTTGATGAATTCAGGCAGACCATACAAGTGGAGAATGTGTCGTTTACTTACCCGGGGGAATCCCATCCGGTTCTTCGCAACATCAACCTCAAAATCCCAAGAGGAGCACGCATTGCCATTGTGGGTGCGTCGGGATCAGGGAAAACCACATTGGTGGACCTCATTTGTCGCTTTCAGGTGATAACGGAAGGTAGAATACTTATGGATAATATCGATATCCGTGATATTCGTGAATCTTCGTTTCGTGAGAAAATAAGCATCGTATCTCAGGAACCCGTTTTGTTTCATGATACCATACGCAACAATATTTGTTTATCAGCGAATAATCAGGATGAAACCCGCATTATTGAAGCCTGTAAAAAAGCGAATATGTGGTCATTTATTTCTGAGTTGGACGATGAATTGGATACGATAATTGGAGAGGGGGGGGGGAAGCTCAGTGGCGGCCAGCGTCAGAGAATTGTTCTTGCCCGGGCATTGTACCACGATTCACCCATATTGATTTTGGATGAAGCGACCAGTTCACTGGATAGCGAATCGGAGGATATTGTTCAGAAGGCTATTGAGAACCTGGGAGAAGACAAAACAATTATTATTATTGCACATCGTTTACAAACCATTCGGAATGTTGACCTTATCGTGGTTATGGAGAATGGGGAGATCATCGAATCAGGCCGACACGAAGATTTAATTTCTTCGAAGGGAATTTATAGTCGATTTGTTGAACTACAGAGTTTATAAATGTTGAGTGCTTTACCTACATTTCGACCAATCGTTTTTATCGCTTTGATCGTTCTGAGTGGTAGATATACCTATGGCCAATCGAATTATTTTCCTCCGGTAGGCGATACGATGTATGTGTTGGTGGATCGGGCTCCCGAGTATTTTGACTTATATAGATTCCAAAATCAACCGATTTGGGATATTAGTTCAGTAAAAGCACCGTATCTCCGTGCAGTTGTTCCCGTTGAAGTTTCAGGACTTTCAGAATCCATGCATTTTACTGGTTCCAATTATGCCTTGCGCATGGAGGACCGTACTCTTCATTTTTACAAAAGGGAGGGCAGGGATCTTTATATGCTTGGCCAATATGGGATGTATATCTACGACCAGTATATACCTGTTCCAGTCAGGTTCAACTTCCCTTTTCTGGTCAACTACCCTGCTTCCGAAAGTGGACATGAATGGGAATATTCGAGCCAGGCTACGGTCCAGTTTCCGACGTCATTGTTGTTGCCTTCCAACCAATCCAGGTTACCGGTCAAGGCGGACAGCATTCGTCTGATCGTGGATATTGATCGACGAACGTCCGAGGATGGAAGGGGTTATCTGAAATATGAAATCATGTCGGATGAGGTCATTCGGCATTACACCATTGAAGAATACCGGTTTCGCACCTTGCTCAAGGTGGGGAGCAAACCCTGGCAGGATTTCTCCACATATATTGACATCAACCAGGCTTATGGTCCTCCGTTGAGATACCGCTATGATTTTTTTGTGGAGCAATGGGGGGTTCCGGTATCCAGTGTTTGGTTGGATCCGCATACCCGCAGGCCCAATCGAATCAAATACTGGGTTCGCTCCTATCTTAATCGCTTCAACAGGCCAGTAGAGCACAATGATCCCGATATTTATGCTTATCCCAATCCGGCGATAGGGTATGTTAATATTGAGATGAACAATCTCAAGCCGGGTAATTACAGGGTGGCCTTATTCAATTTTTTGGCACAGGAGGTTTATCAGATTCCTGTGGAAGTGAGTTCAGATGAGACCATTAGAATAGATATCACAGAGTTCGAAAAAGGGCCATATTTGTATGCTTTGATCGATCAATATGGTCGAAGAATTATCACCAAAAGGCTGACCATTCTAAAACCATGATTTTTAATTTTTTCCATGGGTTAGATGTGGACTTTTATGAATTTCTTGTAAATTTGCCGCACTTCTTTGACATGGCCGCGTAGTTCAACTGGATAGAATATCAGATTTCGGCTCTGAGGGTTGGGGGTTCGAATCCTCCCGCGGTCACTTGTTGGTCAAAATCC
>CAYRRD010000125.1:0-7310 GCA_964426625.1 uncultured Saprospiraceae bacterium
CACGAATCGCACAAAGGTTGGTTCACGAATCGCTGGACAGCACACGCCAGGACTCATTCCACCTCGAAATCTCAACCTTTGTTTCTTAACTGCATCAGCCACGCATCCACCAAGGTGAGCGCTGCCATGGCTTCCACGATCGGTACAGCTCTGGGTACCACACATGGATCGTGCCGGCCGCGACCTTCGATGACCACTTCTTCACCGGCCACATTGATGGTTTCCTGGGGCTGGATCACCGTAGCCACGGGTTTGAATGCCGCACGAAAATAGATGGGCATGCCATTGGAAATGCCCCCCTGAATACCTCCGGAATGGTTGGTCACGGTACGGACCTGTCCATCTTCGGTGGTATAGAACTTATCGTTGTGCTGAGAGCCATTCATCACGACGCCACCAAAACCGCTGCCGATCTCGAATCCTTTGCAGGCATTGATACTCATGACGGCTTTAGCAAGGTCCGCATGCAATTTGTCGAATACCGGTTCGCCCAAACCAACGGGGACATCCCGGATCACACAGGTGACTACCCCACCAATGGTGTCACCCGCTTTCCGCGTCTCCATGATAAGATCTTCCATCTCCTGAGCTTTGACAGGATCGGGACAACGTACCATATTGGATTCGGTAAGACTGAGATCAAGATTCTCCGGATTGTCATCCACGCGAATATTCCCTACCTGATTCACGTATCCCTGAATGGTTATACCCATCGTTTGAAGCACCGCTTTGGCAATGCTTCCTGCAGCTACCCGCATGGCCGTTTCCCGCGCTGAAGACCGACCACCACCCCGATAATCCCGGTGACCATATTTGGCCTGGTAGGTGTAGTCTGCGTGTGAGGGCCGGAACGAATCCTTGATATGATCATAGTCCTTCGATTTCTGGTCCTCATTGAGGATAATCATTCCGATCGGCGTACCGGTAGTGACACCTTCAAATATCCCGCTCAGGATCTGTATCCTGTCTTTCTCTTTTCGTTGGGTCACAATTCGGGATTGTCCGGGGCGGCGCCGATCAAGATCCCGCTGGATATCCTCTTCACGGATCTGAATGCCCGACGGACAACCGTCAATAATGACACCGAGACCTTTGCCATGGGATTCTCCGAATGTAGTGATGGTAAAAATTCGACCGAAGGTGTTGCCTGCCATATTCGTTGGTTAATTGGGTCAAAAATAGGAAATATTTTATTAGATTAGGGAGTAGTGCAAAAAAGACGCGGGCGTGGATCGCTGCGGGATACTTTCCAATCAAACCTTATCACTGACCGCAAACCTCAAAACAACCCGGAAATTTAATAAGGCGTACTGCCGTATGCCTCTACAGTGTGATTTTTGTCCTTTCCCCTTTAAATCAAAGCCCCTCAACTGCATTCCAGTTCTCAGACCTCTAAATCCCGCACCTCTAAATGCTGAATTTTGCCCTCTAAATTAACAACACCCACTATCTTTACGTTATAATACCTATGATGATAATTTATCCGGAATCTTACTATACCGACATTGAATTTGATCAGGTGCTTAGCCTCACTGCCGACATGACCCGCGGACCACGAGCCCGTGATCATATTTGGGCCAGCTATCCGTACACCCATTTTCAGCTGTGGAAAGGACAGCTCGAAATGGTGGATCAACTTACCCAATGGCGGAAAAATGGTCTGTCGCATCGCCCTGGAGTCTATGGCGATATCCGGGATGCCCTGGATCGTGTTCGTATTATACACTACAACCTCGATATGGAGGATGTTCTGGAGATCCGACACGTGCTTGATGAGTTAGCGGCTCTCGACCAGTGGTCCCGTCAAAAAGAATTGGTGAATTCCATCCTTCGTGAGGAATACGTAGGCCGTATCGATCCCGAAGTCCTGCAGCTCAAAAAGGAAATGGATCAGGTGTTTTATCCCGACGGGGAAGTTCGGGAAAATGCCTCGCCGGAATTACAGAAATTGTTCAGACAACTCAGCAGCCACGAACGAAATGTCAACGCCGCATTCCAGCAGGTGGTTCAGAAATACAAAGGGAGGAATCTTCTTGCAGAACCATACGAAAGTTATAAAAACGGCAGACAGGTATTGGTCGTAGCTGCCGAGAATAAACGATCCATCCCGGGTCTCATCCAAGATGAATCCGCCTCAGGCCAAACGGTATTTATCGAACCGCAGGAAATGGCCCCATTGTACCAGATTATCGCCGAGGTAAAAAGTGACATCCGTCAGGAGATCAATCGTTTGATCCAGCGGCTCAGCGCAAACATCCGGGCCCTGCATTTCCCGCTGCGCGAGGCATTTTTGATACTGACCGCCTATGATGTGTGGTGCGCCCGGTCCGAGATGGCTATGCTGGTGGATGGGAAATTGCCGGGATTGCGGAAGCACCCCTACCTGAAGTGGAAAAAGGCGTATCACCCCGTGCTCAAAATCCATCACGACAAGGCCGGGAAAAAGGTCGTTCCTTTTGATCTTCAATTGGATGAAGAGCGAAGGCTGATGCTCATTTCGGGGCCCAATGCAGGGGGGAAGTCAGTTTTGCTCAAGGCTGTGGCACTCAATCAATTGATGCTTCAATGTGGATTTCTCATCCCGGTAGATGAGGATTCCATTGCGGGTATGTTTCGCCGTTTTTTTGCGGACATCGGGGATCAGCAATCCCTGGAGGAGGATTTGAGTACCTATAGTTCTCACCTTCGCAACATGCGGGAGTTTCTGCAATTGGCCGACCAGAGATCCATGGTGTTCATGGACGAACTGGGTAGCGGTACGGATCCCCAATACGGCGGGGCGATTTCTGAGGCTATACTCAAGAATCTGGCCGACCGGAAGGTTTGGGGTGTGGTGACCACGCATTATTTTAACCTGAAAATGTTTGCAGATCAGCATCCGGGCATTCAAAACGGGGCGATGAGTTTTGATAAAAAGCATCTCGAGCCGACTTACGAATTCCGACCTGGAAAACCGGGAAGTTCGTTTGCTTTTGAGATTGCGAGGAAATCGGGATTACCCCGTAAGATCATTGCCTATGCGCGACATAAGTCGGGGAAAAACAGGTGGGCTATCGAGGAAATGCTCGTTAACCTGGAGAATGAAAAGAACGAGCTACGCAAGAAGGAGGCGGAGTTGGAACGGATGCGGGTACAGCTCAATCAGATGATGAAAAGCAACCAGGCGTTGTCCGATGAACTGACCCTCCAGAGAAAGCGGTGGAAGAAGAATGCCAAGTTGCAACAATTGAGTCAGCAGGAATCGGACCGAAAGTGGCTTCAGGAAAAAATAAGGGAGCTGGAAAAGACTTCCGCAGCGGAAAAAGCCCGGCAACTTGAAGAGGAAATCCGTCGGGAGCAGGTGGCTTTGTCCGGGGAAATAGAAGACCTGGAAGAATCGATGCAGGTGATTGAAAAAATTCCGGACCAGTTTTTCAAAAACCTGAAAGAAGGGGATTTTGTCCGATACAAGGATGGGGAAATTTCAGGGCGGATATTGTCGATCCGTAAGCAGAAGGTGGAACTGGAAGTGGGCGGAATCCGGATGAATGTCAAAAAGCGGGATCTGAGACCGGGCAAAGAACCGTTGACGGTGCGGAGGGGTCGTGCAGTGGAGACCGATTTGAAAAAAAAGAGCATCGATATTCCCAATAAGATTGATATTCGGGGTTATACACCCTCCGAAGCAGAGAAGGAACTGGAGCAGTTTCTGGACGACGCTACGATGGCCAACATGGGGGAGCTTCGGATATTGCACGGGAAGGGAAGCGGGGTATTGCGAAATCTGGTCCGCGAGAAATTGCGTGAATACCGGCATATTCAGGAGGTAAGCCATCCACCACGCGAGCAGGGAGGGGATGGAGTCACCGTGGTAAAATTTTAATTGTGCCTCCCGATAAAATTAAAATTTCAGGGAATCAGGATAAGAATCGATCCGGGAAGGTGAAGCTGAGGGTGGGGCAATCCATGGAAGGCGGAAGATCACCGGACTACTGCACCGGGTCCGGGGGGGCAGATATTGTATTCAGGATTTTCATCCCGATTCCGGTCCCATTATTGCTGTGGTTCATTTATTACGGGGTAAGCCTTTATTTGACGTAGAAAACCTTAGGTCAATAAAAACAAAAAAACTACCTTTGCCCCTTCGTTTATGAGGGGGAGGGGAACTTAGAAATAAAAATCGAAATCATTCAGGATAAATAAGTAATTAATATGGCAGGAAATATCACATTTACGATGATAAAGCCCGACGCGGTGCGCAATGGACACATCGGCGCTATTCTGGCGGACATCAATCAGGCAGGATTTCGGATAGTGGCAATGAAATATACCCGACTTTCTCCCGAAAAAGCCGGAGAGTTTTACGAAATTCACAAAGAGCGCCCTTTCTACCAGGAGTTGGTGGACTTTATGTCCTCAGGTCCCATCGTCGCGGCGGTATTGGAAAAAGACAATGCTGTCGAAGACTTCCGTACGTTGATTGGTGCGACGAATCCCGCTGAAGCCGCGGAAGGAACCATACGAGCCAAATTCGCCACCTGCATAGGAGAGAATGCTGTACATGGTGCAGATTCGGATGAGAATGCATTGAGGGAGGCATCTTTCCATTTTGCTCAGACCGAAATTTACCGATAACCAAAATCAAAATGCCAGAAAAAGGCTTGTCTGACTTAAAGGATTTTCTCCGTTCGCCCCGGAAAATCCTGGTTGTTTCCCACCGCAATCCCGATGGAGATGCTCTGGGATCAACCCTGGCAATGGCTTTATACTGGCGCAAAAACGGACACCAGGTCACCGTGGTGTTTCCTTCCCCTTTCCCCGGCAACTTCGATTGGATGCCGGGAGTGGATGAAGTTTTGATTTTCGATGACCAGGAAGAAGTGGTCAAAGAAGCCATTGATGCTGCAGATCTTTTTGTATTTGCGGATTTCAATCATATTTCCCGCATCGACAAGATGGGGGAGGCCATGGAAGGGAAGGATACGCCGGTATTTCTGATCGATCACCATTTGGAACCCGATCTGTCCCATCCTTATTATTATGTGGATCCTGGTGCCAGCTCGACAGCTGATCTGGTATTTGACGTACTTACTCGATGGGAAGACAGCGACTACATCGACGACCCGCAGATAACTACCTGTTTGTACACCGGAGTGATCACGGATACGGGTACCTTTGCTTACAATACCCACAGTGCCCTCTTTGCCAAAGTCAGCCGTATGCTCCTGTGTCCGATGGACCATATCGGTTTGCAAAACAGGATCAACAATAGCCTGACGGAAAAACAGCTGCGGTTGCTTGGATTTTGCCTTCATCATCGACTTCAACTATTGCCGGAATACAGGACCGGTTTCATTTTTTTATCCAAAACCGATTATGCTAAGTTTGAGGTGGAAAGAGGTGATACCGAAGGCATTGTAAATTATATTCTTCGAATCAATAATATTAAAATTGCAGCGTTTTTTACGCACCAGCCTACCATTGTAAAAATTTCATTGCGTTCGGTGGAAAACTACAATGTCGCTGAGTTGGCCAAGAAGTACTTCAACGGAGGGGGCCACAAGAATGCCGCGGGGGGGAGCCATTATAAAGGGCTCAAATCCGCGATTGAACTATTTAAAAATGTATTACCAGAATTTGTAAACAACCAAACCAATGAATAAGCAATTGAGAAATTTTTCGCTGTTGATTATGGCAGCGATCATGATGGCAGCCTGTGCCGGCACAGACTCCTCCATTATTGAAGGAACCACCTCAGATGGCTTCCGCTATACTATTCACAAAGCGGGCAACACCAGTACCACTGCTGCTCCTAACGAGTACGTCTATTTCAAAGCCGGTGTATTACTGGATGATACTTTGCATTTGCAACCGCTGTCTGACCTGGTCCGATTTCAGATTCCGTCCGATACGGCACAGCCGATGCAAACCAATCCGATCGTCGAAATCCTGGAGCAAATGGGCGTCGGGGATTCGGCGAACGTATATGTGATTCTGGATTCAATTCCTCAGGCTAAGATGCAGTTTCCAGACAACAAATATATCAACAATTATTTCCTGGTTTCGGACATCGTGGATGAGGAAACCGCGCTTGATGAGATCGCCAAAGAAAAGGAGGTAGCTATGGAGGCTATGCAGAAGGCCAAGGCCAAAAGTCCTAGAGTAGACAGTCTTGTCAATCTGTACCTGCAAAAATATAAAAAAGGAGAACTTGAAGGTGATCTTCAAAAACTGGACTCCGGACTTGAGATATATACTGTAGTTCCTGGCAGTGGCGACAAGGTGGGAAACAACAGGGTGGAGGTTCACTATTGGGGTGTCCTGGAAGAAGATGGAAAAATGTTCGACAACTCCTACGACCGGGGGATGCCTTTCGGTTTGAACGTGGGCGCGGGTATGGTCATCCCAGGCTGGGACGAAGGTGTCGCCTTGTTGCACCCGGGTGAAGAAGCGTTGTTGTTTATTCCTTCCGAACTCGGATACGGGGCACAGGGTGCAGGTGCGGATATTCCGGCCAATGCTGACCTGGTTTTTTATGTGGAAGTACTCAAAAAAGAATCATAGTCTATGAATAGTGATCAATTGTATGAACTGAAAGAGCGTCTGACTCTTCTAAATCAATATCTTTGACGTCGCTAACCGTCAAATACAGATAGAAGAAAAGCAGCAGGCTACTTACGATCCCAATTTCTGGAACGACTCTGATCGGGCCGAGCAAGTGATGAAAGAGATCAACTCGCTCAAGTTTTGGGTGGATATGTACGAAAAAGCCCGGGTGGCCTATGAGGACCTTGAGGTACTCTATGAATTTTACGAGGATGGAGAGGTAACGGAGGAGGAGCTTGAAGAAAAGTATCATCAGACCGTGGAAATATTTGAGGATATCGAATTCCGCACCACCCTCAATCAGCCTGAAGATGAGATGTCTGCCGTTCTCGAAATCAATGCAGGAGCCGGAGGTACGGAGGCGAACGACTGGGCGGAGATGTTGATGCGTATGTTTGTGATGTACGCTGAAAAAAGCGGTTATAAGGTGATCGAACTCAATCGCCAGGATGGCGATGTGGTCGGTATCAAATCGGCCGCTCTGGAAGTCCAGGGAGACTATGCCTTTGGTATGCTCAAGGGTGAAAATGGTGTCCATCGCCTGGTACGTGTAAGTCCGTTCAATGCCCAGGGCAAACGGATGACGTCCTTTGCATCGGTATTTGTTCATCCCATGGTGAACGACGAAATCGAAGTGGAGATCAACCCGGCTGATCTGGAGTGGGACACCTTCCGGGCCAGCGGTGCCGGGGGACAGCATGTCAACAAGACGGAATCTGCGGTCC
>CAYRRD010000126.1:0-7175 GCA_964426625.1 uncultured Saprospiraceae bacterium
GTTCAGAAAATGGAGGATCGCAAATAGGGGTCTATAGCGGGATGCACACCCTAGTACCGAACGACCATGAACTTATATCTATCAGCTTGGATGACGAAGATAGAAGTCCATAGAGGAATGCACACCATAGAGCTATGGACCACCATTTATCCATCAGAAATTGGAGATTCGTAGTTAATAGGCCTTTAGCGGGACACACAACAAAGTGCCGAAAGGCCGGGTGGCATATATCGATCAGAAATTAGAGGATCGCAGATAGGGTCCGTAGCGGGATGCACACCCTAGTGCCGAACGACCAAGCGTATATCCATAAAAAATTGGAGATTTCTGGACAGAAATCCTTAGCGAGATCCACGCCATAGAGACGCACGGCCGTACAATAAATTTTAAGATTCCTTCTCTGACTGGGTGCCTGCAATCTACTTTCCCATAAACGGGTAACGATAATCCTGAGGCGGAAGGAAATTTTCCTTTATGGTTCTGGGGCTCACCCAACGAATCAAATTGAGGATCGATCCTGCTTTATCATTCGTACCACTGGCCCTGGCTCCACCAAAAGGCTGTTGACCCACCACTGCTCCGGTCGGTTTGTCATTGATATAAAAATTACCGGCAGCATAACGTAATCGATCGGTAACTTCGTGAATAACTTTGCGGTTCCTGGCGAAAATTGACCCGGTCAATCCATAAGGGGAAGTCTTATCGACCAGATCTATCACCTCATCGAAGTCATTATCTTCGTAGACAAATATAGTAAGAACAGGACCAAAAATTTCTTCCTCCATCGTCCTGAACCTTGGATTGGTGGTCAAAATCACGGTAGGTTCTACAAAATACCCTTCGGTTTTATCGTATCCACCACCTGCTATAATTTCAGTATCCGGAGCTTGACGCGCGTACTCAATGTAACCGGTAATTTTGTCGAATGCTTTTTCATCGATAACTGCAGTAACAAAATTCGAGAAATCCTCGACGCTACCCATTTTGATGGAATCGAGTTGGGCAAGCAGGGAAGTCCGGATTTCATCCCACAGACTATCGGGAAGATAAGCCCTGGAGGCCGCAGAACATTTCTGCCCCTGAAACTCGAAAGCCCCCCGGGTTAAGGCAGTGGTGACCTCCTCCGGATTTGCGGTTGCATGCACCAGAACAAAATCTTTCCCCCCGGTTTCGCCCACAATTCGTGGATATGATTTATATTGGGTCAAATTATCCGAAATCGTCTTCCACAGAAGATTAAAAACATCGCTGCTGCCCGTAAAATGTAAGCCGGCGAAATCCGGATGTTTGAATATTCTATCCCCGGCTACTGGTCCGTCCGTGTATATAAGATTGATCACTCCATCGGGCAACCCGGCTTCTCTGAATGTCTCCATGACAAAATGGGCTGCAAAAATCTGAGATTCCGCCGGCTTCCAGACTACCGTATTCCCCATCAATGCCGGGGCTGACGGCAGATTCCCGGCGATCGCTGTAAAATTGAACGGGGTTATTGCGAACACAAAACCTTCCAGAGGACGATAATCCATTTGGTTCCATACTCCGGAAGGGCTGTAGGGTTGATCATGGTAAAGCTGCGTCATAAAAAACACATTAAACCGCAGAAAGTCCGCCAATTCACATACCGCATCGATTTCTGATTGGTAGATGGTCTTGGATTGCCCCAACATGGTCGAAGCATTCATTAGGGCTCTTTTAGGACCCGAAATGAGATCTGCAGCTTTGAGAAATATAGCTGCCCTTTCGTGCCAAGCCATGGAAGACCAGCTTCGATGAGCCGACATAGCTGCCTCGATAGCCAGATCTACATGATTCCTGTCGCCTTTATTGAAAACACCCAACGTGTGACGCAGTTCGTGAGGCGGATGCATATCCTGTTTGTTAGCGGTAAAGATCTCTTCTCCTCCGATAACCATGGGCAAATCCCACTCACATGACTTGATCACTTTTATCGTTTCCTCGAGTGATGATCTCTCCGAGCTGCCGGGTTTGTATTCCAGGATGGGTTCATTGGTTGGGCCTGCTTTTCTCTCCATCGGGGTATTCAATATCGCCTGTAAGTTCATATAAGTCATTTTTATTCTGCATCAGGATTGACCATTACTTTATCAACATCTGGGGCCGTGGGAGGTTTTTGAATTTCTTAACTTTCAATGTTAATAATTCAACGGGCTCCAAAATTACTTCCCTTCGCCACATAGAATGACCTCAAAATGACATAGGGATTTCATATCCTGGTAGATCTCTGCCCTTGAAGCCGTTTACCCGGACACTCGTATGCATCTACCAAAATGCATGCCGTACAAGTGATAGCCATTTTTATAATCAAATCTGTATTACATTTGAGATATGCCTCAAGGTATTTTTATTTCCGGTGGAAGAAACTGGGAGGCATTTCCGCCCGCTTTAATTATTTCCCGAACAATGGTGGAGGAAATATGAGAATACTTGGGCTGACTGATCAAAAAAACGGTTTCCAATTTATCTCCAATCGTAGTATTCACTTGAGATATGGTTTTTTCATAATCAAAATCAGCAGCACTTCGCAATCCCCGCACCAGAAAATGGGCTCCTATTTTTCTGCAATAATCCACCGTCAATCCCTGAAAATAATCAACCACGATCTGTTCCTCATCGCGGAACACTTCTTTCAGCCATCCCATTCGTTGTTCCAGAGGGAAAAGTGTTTTTTTATTATCGTTAACCCCAATCGCAACCACGATCTTATCAAAAAGAGGAAGGACCCTGTACACGATATCAGTGTGTCCGGTGGTGATCGGGTCAAAGGAACCAGGAAAAACCGCTATTTTCATGGATTTCATTTTAGATCTCAGCCTCTAATATCGGAAACTCCGCTCAATACCCCAATTTAAAAATTCATAACAGCAAATCCTCCTTATCATCGGATGCTATGTAAAATATAGATCCCAATCATTTTTGGGGATAGGTGAGGAATAATTATTGAAGCAAATGGGAAAGCCGTATATTTGCAAGGTTTTTGAAAAGTATATAAACATAGAATAATGAAATATGATCTATTAGTCATTGGAAGTGGCCCCGGAGGGTATGTTGCTGCAATTCGAGCTGCCCAATTAGGCATGAAAGTCGGTGTGGTGGAGCGTGAATATTTGGGTGGTATATGCCTCAATTGGGGTTGTATCCCCACCAAGGCTTTGTTGAAAAGTGCCCAGGTCTTTGAATATATCAAGCATGCGGAAGATTACGGTATCGAATTGGGGGATCGAAAACCCAATTTTGAGAAAGTGATCAGCCGTAGTCGGGATGTGGCCAATTCAATGAGTAAAGGGATCAATTTTCTTTTTCGTAAGAACAAGATTGATGTCCTGGAAGGGGAAGGCAAATTCAAAACTAAAAACAAAATTGAGGTAACTCACGATGGAAGTACAAAAGAATATGAATCTGATCATATAATTGTAGCCACCGGAGGACGAAGCAAAGAACTCCCCAATCTGAAAATCGATGGAAAGTATATTATAGGATATCGGGAAGCCCTCGCGCTCAAGAAAATTCCTAAAAAAATGGTCATCGTAGGTGGTGGAGCTATCGGCGTGGAATTTGCCTATTTTTACCATACCATGGGAACAGAGGTAACCCTCGTAGAATTTATGGACCAGGGCTTATTACCCCGGGAGGATCCTGATATATCCAAAGAACTTGGCAAGATTTTCAAAAAATCGGGAATGAATGTTCTGGCTTCTACCAAGGTCAATAAAGTAACGGAGGAAGGAGATGGGCTCAAAGTAGAGATCGAAAACGTGAAGAAAGGGACCAAAGAAGAAATGGAATGTGACATCGTTCTCAGTGCAGTCGGGATTTCACCGAATACGGAAAATATAGGTCTTGACCGCATCGGTATTAAAACCGAAAACGGGCTGATCCCGGTTGATGAATATTACCGGACTCCAGTCGCAGGAGTCTATGCTATCGGGGATGTGGTGGCAGGCCCGGCGCTTGCCCACGTAGCCAGTGCCGAAGGTATTATTTGTGTGGAAAAAATAGCGGGAGAAAGTCCCACCCCCCTGGACTACAACAACATTCCGTCGTGTACATATTGCATTCCTGAAGTGGCATCGGTAGGATATACAGAAGCACAGGCCAAAGAAGCGGGTTATAATATTAAAGTGGGTAAATTTCCATTTTCGGCTTCTGGTAAGGCGAAGGCAGCAGGCGCTCCCGAAGGTTTCGTGAAAGTCATTTTTGATGAAAAATACGGCGAATGGCTAGGATGCCACATGATAGGTTATAATGTCACCGAAATCATAGCTGAAGCTGTAACCGCACGGAAACTGGAGACGACGGGACGTGAAATTATTTCCAGTGTCCACCCCCACCCCACCATTAGTGAGGCGGTGATGGAAGCTACAGCAGCTGCATTCGGAGAAGTTATACACTTGTAAATTCGGATAGATACAGGGTTGGTACCATCTGCAAACACCATTTTCCGTGAGGAAAAAGAATGTTTACGGATCAGCTTATTCAATACCTTCCGGTATAGAATAGCAGTCTATTGTTCGGTCGAAGGATAGACATTAGCATCCAGGGTCAGGTTGATGCCCCGAGGCAGGGAATATTTTTTTGTATTGAAGCGCCATGCCTCCATACGAAAGTGGATAATTCAATATGGAACCAAAATGTTTCTGAACTGTCTCAGATAAATCATGGAGAATACCTTTTTCTTCACCCTTGGCACTTGGATTGATCTGTCAATCTGATACAAAACATATTGTCATCAATTTCTTAAAATTGAAAGATAAAGGTTTTTGTTTCCAAAATATTGTCTACCTTTAAGGCCATAAAGCGATTTTAAAAACTTTGACAATGAACGTGCTAAAACCCCTTGCGTGCATTGCATTCGCTTTGTTCATCAGTAGTGTACCATCTGAGGCCCAGTTATACCGGAACCTGGATGGAACAGGGAATAATATCGCGAACCCCAATTTAGGTGCTACCCACCACCCCATGCGAATTATGACCTCCCTGGATTACAGCAACGGGATCAATACGCCCGCAGGATGGAACAGAGCAAATGCCCGTACAATCTCCAATGAAATCTTTTCGTCGATCCAACCCCAGGACCAGCAACACAACCTAACCAGCATGGTCTGGGCATTTGGAAAATTTATTGAACACGACATCACCTATTTTGAACATGATGAGGAAGAAATCATCACGGTCAAAGTACCCGATTGTGATCAGTTCCTGGATCCGGATTGCAGTGGGACACAAAGTCTGATCCTTACCCGGGCCAAAGCCGTGGAAGGAACGGGCAGGAGTCTTGAAAATCCTCGAAACACCGCCAACTATACCACAGCCTTTATCGATGCTTCATCGATCTACGGCACTGATGAAGCTACTGCTCAATGGCTCAGGACTGGTGTTCATGGTAAGTTGAAGGTATCGGAAGGCAACATGCTTCCTTTCAACACCACAAACGGAGAGTTGAATGGTCCTACAGACCCCAATGCACCTCCAATGAATCAGCAATTGCCAGGTACAACCCGCTATTTCGTTTCCGGTGATCCCCGTGTCAATGAAAATATAGCCATTCTGGCACTAAATACTTTGTTTGTCAGAGAACACAACAGATTGTGTGACGAATTGCTCAGGCAATCTCCGGGATATACGGATGAAGGTTTGTATCAAAAAGCCCGGAGTATGGTGGCGGGAATCATTCAAAGTATTTTTTACAACGAATGGCTCCCCGCAGTCGGCATAGAATTGGATGAATACCATGGGTACAATCCCTATGTAGATCCTACTATCGGCAATGAATTTGGAGTGGCTGGTTTCAAAATATGGAATTCATTGATGACGGATGAATTTGATTTGCTGGACGATTTCTGCAACCCGATTCCCATGGGAAAAATATCGTTCTATGATCAGATGTTCAATCCCATGAAAATTTTAAAAACCGATCTGAGCCCTATACTAAAGGGTCTGGCCCAGCAGAGACAGCAAAACATGGATGGTCACGTGATCGAAGAGATCCGCAATTTTCACTTCAATTCCAATGGGTTGGAAATCAAAACAGATTTAATAACCCTGGACATCATGCGGGGAAGGGAACGGGGGATTCCTGATTACAACCGACTGAGAATACTTTTGGGCCTGGATCCGGTACATTCTTTCGAGGATATCACCAACGATCCGGCACTCCAATCATCGCTCAAAAAAGTATACCAAAATATAAACAACATCGATGCTTGGGTAGGCATGGTGTCCGAGCCCCTTTATCCAGGATCCATCTTTGGTGAAACTATGCATTATTTGCTTCACGACCAATTTGACAGACTGCGTCGTGGCGATCGGTTCTTTTACATGAATGATCCACTTCTCAATTACGAGGAGCGGGAAAGGGTACATGAAACCACTTTTGCGGATGTCATCAGAAGAAATACGGATCTTTCGTTCATCCAGGATCAAATTTTCAAATACGATCCACACTGCCTGGAATTTGAAGCAGAAAGGCAACACCTTGCAGGACAGGTTTTTCCCAATCCCGTGTCTCATGAAGTGAATGTATCGATATATTCCAGAGAAGAAGGGCCTGGTACGCTGAGAATATTGAGTTCCATGGGAGGCGAGGTACACAGTACCCCGATTTCCCTGAAGGATGGAATCAACTTAATACACACCCAAGTACCGCAAGATTTACCTTCAGGATTCTATGTCGTCCAGATCGTACAAAAAAATACAGCAGGAAGTATTAAATTTGTGAAAACAAATTAATTTCGGCTTGAAGATCACTCGAAACGATGGACTGGCGCTGATCGGCTTTATATGCTTGTTTGTAGGTATCATATCGCTGATTCTGTCTCTGGTAGGTATTCACTTTGTATTTTTACGATTCCTGGAAAATTGGGGCCCCTTTCCCGCGATTCTGGTCAAGCTGACGATGGTCATAGCCGGTTTTGTTTTGATCTACCTGTCCAAGACGCAGTATCCTCGAAAGAAAGTTTAAAGAGAAATGGACCGCTAACCAGCATGCCCTATACCCTGACGTTGGCACTCATCTTTATTGAGGGTTTCTTTGTAAAGTCAATTTAAGGGAATGACGCTTCCAAATCTTCCCTGCGGTCGGATTCCATACGGACACAGTACGAATCGTCGTCGGACATTGCCTGCGATTCGTAAGCGCGATAGCGATTTGGAAG
>CAYRRD010000127.1:0-7102 GCA_964426625.1 uncultured Saprospiraceae bacterium
TATGAGAGTGGGAGTGGTGAGTGTGGGGAGGTTTGTGCTTGGTTATTTGAGATTAGGTCTTAGGCGTGGTATATCTATAACCGGTACACGCTTGAAACCGCCTGCCTTCTTCCGCTAAATAAGATTGAATGGCAGCGGTGGGCCGGTTTGATTGATATCTTAGGGATAAATGACCTATAGATTCGATGGAAAGACTCTCTCTGTCCCCAAGCATTGTTGGGGATGGTTACCCTTTTCGCACGATACTGACCATTTCTCTATCCTCATCTATTCGTCCTATCCAAATCGTTCTGGAAAATTTCATTGTAAATGTGTCGAACCTACGGCTCTCATGGCTATGGTGTTTCTTGCTTTTTCCCGTACGGGCGCTACTAATCCTTAGAGCCTACAGCTCATTCCCATGATATCTTCCGAATAAAGTGCTTCCTACGGCCTCACCACCTCACTTCTATAGTGCCAATGATACAGATAAGTACATACCTCTGGAAATTCACCCACCCCCTCTCACCTTCAAACCCACACACCCCTCAACCTCAACCTCAACCTCAACCTTAACCTTAATTCTTTTTTTGATGACCTTTTGCCTGCTGAATCTATAAACAAATAGAAACGAAACTAAAATATCTGGATCTATGAGAATCAAGGAAGGTTATTATGGGGGCGTATTCCGCTCTGGTGCACTAATGGGATTCCGATTAATCGGACAAGACCTATAGTGGTGTTATCCCGTTCTCCGTCCAGCTGGAAATGGATACTATCTTATGAAGCACCCGGGATGGAACTTCGGAGCTATTTATAAACAGTCCTTATAAATAAAACATATTTGCTAAATTTAGAGCAAATATAGATTTATGAACCCTAAACACGGTCGTTTCTTTAGTAATGAAGCATTGATGGAAGGACTGAGGAAACAAGACAGTGAAATCATCGGCTACATCTATGAACACGTGGGGCCCATGGTGTATGATCTTGTGATGGGTTCAGGAGGCGACCTGGAAGATGCTCGGGATATTTTTCAGGAAGGAATACTGGCGGCCTATTTAAATATATTGTCGGGAAAATATCAGCTCTCCTATGAAACCAAATTTTCTACCTACCTGGTTCAGATATGTAAATACAAATGGTATGATGCCAGAAAAAGCTCACACCATAGAATGAAAGGGGCTGAATTGCCCGAAATGCCATTGGATGATCAGTTTGCCATTTTACCGGCCAATGAGGATCGGATCAAATGGGTGGTTGCGTGCTTTAAACGACTGGGGGACAGATGCAGGAAAATCCTGCACCTTTTTTACTGGGAGAAATGGTCTTTGGACCAGATCGCTGTAAAAATGAATCTGGGATCCAATTCAGTGAAAAATCAGAAATATCGTTGTATGAAACAACTAAGGTCTCACGTATTGGAAAAAAATATGAACCGTGAAACAGAAGGATTTTGAATTATTGGAACGCTACGTCCTGGACCGTATGGGACCGGCAGAGCGACGGGAGTTTGAGCATCGGCTTGGTAATGAATCTGAGCTGAAAGATGCATATCAGGATTGTCAGGATCAGATCATTGCCATAGGGTATGCGGGACTGGAGGAGAAGTTGAAGTCCTACCGGTTACCTGTAGAAAAAACTACCCACGAACATCCGGAATTCACCTCAGATAGAAAACCCCTTTCGCTGTTGCGCCGCTCCGGGTTAATGAAATGGATTGCTGCTGCGGCTGTGGTGATAATTACTGCCCTCTGGTTTTTGCTTAATGGTCCGGGAATATGGTCCGAGCCCGATTTTGACGAAATATTTTACCAGGATCCAGGGCTTCCGACTCCGATGAGTGGAACCGGTCAATATCGGTTTTATGATGCAATGGTAGACTACAAGGCTGGGAAATATGAAACCGCGTTGGATAAATGGGAAGGGGTCGGAGGTATAGGGCTGGATACATTGACTTATTATCGTGGTATGGCCTATATGGGGCTGGGTAAGAGTGATGAAGCGCTGAGTTTATTGGAGTCGGTTGCCGCGACCAGTCCGCTAGGTGAAAAAACACAATGGTACCGCATCTATTTGTTGATTCAAACGAACCAGTATGCACAAGCTTTGGCGCTTATTTCTTCGGTACCTGATACGTTCGAAGGGTACGACAAAGTTTTGGAATACTTGAAATCAAAACAATAATATGCGGGCGTTGGAATTATTGTTTTTTTCGGTTTGTCTTCTTCTCAGCTTGTCGCAGTTACCCGCTCAGCAGCCGGTGGATCAGATCAAAAGCCTGTATGAGAACAACAATAGAGATTCTGCGCTGATTTTAATCGAAAAATTCGAGCCAATCTACCACAGTGGTAACCAATGGGACAGCCTGGTTCAGGTCCTCAGACTCAAAGCCGTCATTTATTCTACCATCAAACCCCTGCCAGAGGCTTTGGAAGCTTTTTCGGAAGCCGAAGCTGTGGCAGAGCAGTATTTGCCTTCGACAAATCGGGAGTATATAATGGTCAAACTCAACAAGGGGGATTGCTTGTCCCGAATGACACGCTATGCGGAGGCGGAGGATTACTTTGATGAGGTGCTGGAACTTGCCCAACAGGCTGGAGACACCACCGGGCTGCGTGTCAGAGTTTTAAGTCTGATTTCCTGGCAGTATGTCATGCAATACAAGTATCGCAATGCCCTGGAAATGGTACGGAAAGCGAACCGTGAATTTTTCGTCGCCGGAAATCTCGATTCCATGCTTTTGGTGGGTAATTACGGAGCGATGAGCCAGATATTTCACGATCTGGGTATGCCCGATAGTACTTTGTTTTACGGTCAAAAATGGCTTGACCTGACAAAAAATCTATATCCTCCGGATCACAACAATATTGGATTTGCTTATACCAGTATGGCCGGGTATTATTATGATCTTCGTGAGATGAATCTGGCGCTGGATTATCTGGCGCGGGCAGGGCATATATTTTTCCAGGATTACCAGAAATACGGTAATTCCCGGTATTTGGCAGTGTCTTTGGCCCATCGTGGTTTGATGTATTTTGAACTCAGGGAATATGCCCTGGCTACAGATTTCTACCAGCGGGCCATCGAATTTTTACAGCAGGAATACGGTTCAGAGAGTGTCTTTCTCGTCGAGTATTATCTGAAGATGGCTGAAATTTTCATGCAAAAAGGTCAGTTGGAAGATGCAAAATCCTGGTTGGACAAAGCAAGCGGCATCGCTGGTGCACATCCGGCTGAAGTCGAAATGATAAATACCGTAAAAAGTTCTCTGGTCCGGTTTCATCGGTTGAATGGGGAGATGGATCTGTCGGATCAACTGGTGCATGAATTATACACATTTCGTCGATCAGAGGACGGGTTGTTTTCCAACGATGGATTGAACTCCACGCAAGCCGTAGCTCAGAATTATTTGGTCCGGGGAGATCACACATTGTCGCTTCAGTGGTTTGAACAAGCTCTGGCGATCAGCGACTCTATCTATTTCAGAAGTCATCCATTGTCGGTACAGATTATGGTGGATATCATGCGTGTTTTGCTGGATACCAAAGAATATTCCCGTGTGGAGGAGGTGTCCCTGGATATCCTGCAACGCCGTGTTCTGACCAATTCGGAGTTAAATATTAAGCATTGCATACCGACATTTGAATTGCTGGAGTATTCAGCCTTGTGGGCAGAGTATCTCGAGATCCGGATTCAGGATGGTGTTACTGATCCTGCTTCGTACCTGAAATTTGTACTTGACTTTGAAATCTATTACACCCAGCATTTATCGATACTGCGCAGCAACGATGCTATAAGCGATAAAGCCTCATTAATGCGGCGTATTTATGACCCCCTTATCGTGATGCTTGCGAAGGTCGATCCCTTTCAGGCATTGATGTATTCCGAGAAAGTCAAGTCATTTGTTACCCGGATCTTAATCCAGAATCAGTTGGTGCATCAGCAAGCGGGATCCATCTCAATGACCCGCAAACTGAGCAGTTTATTGTCGCAATCGATGGAAGAAAACGATCCCGAAGTGCTTTCAGAAATCAGCGACATGATGGAGCAACTCAATAAATATAAAGATTCACTCTACAAGTCGGATCCGGCCCTGTACAACAAGGCTTTCGGTTTTCAGGATGTGGATACTACGGAGATTCTTGTCGGTCTGGATGCGGATGAAATGCTGATAGAATACACTTTTGTGGATTCCCAGCTGTATATCTTCGGGTATGACGGATACCATACACATATGCATGCGGTGTCCAAAAACGCCGTCCTCACCCTTCTGGAGCGCATCTATGAAAATTACGACCCGCGGTTGCTCCATCAACTGTACAAAGATTTGATGCCGCCATTTACACGGGGCTTTGAAAAATTTCTCATTGTCCCCGATGAGTTTTTATATCATTTCAACTTTGAACAATTGGTGGACGAAAGTGGTAGGTATCTGATCCACACGAAAAGATTTCGGTATGCTTATTCGGCGGCTATAGCTGCTGCGCAACACAAATTGAACCGCCAAAAAAAGAATCCGAATAATATTGTCGCATTTACCCCGGGATTTTTAGATACCATCAAAACGGACTACCTCCGCCATTTTGCACATTTGCCTATTGACTCGGCATGGTTAAACTACCTTCAGCAGCCTTTTTTACTCGACCTGGCTGAGCGACTTGATCGCGTGAAGAATTCCCGGAGTTACCGGCTTCATGAAGCGAATGAACGGATGTTTAAATCCCACTTGGAAAACTACCAGATCATTCATTTGGGGACCCATGGTGAAATTGATGATGCTTCACCGTTGTTTTCACGATTGATATTTGCGAAAGATACGCTGGAGGATGGTTACTTACACACCTATGAAATCTTTGGTTTGGATCTGGACGCTAACCTGGCGATTTTGTCAGCTTGTGAAACTGGTTCAGGAGCCTATTCTAGCGGCGAAGGAGTGATTTCCATGGCACATGCATTTACCCATGCGGGCTGTCCATCCGTATTGATGTCCTTATGGAAAATAGATGAAAAAAGTTCTGCCGGGATCCTGAAGTACTTTTACAAATATTTGCTCAGAGGCCAGTCCAAATCAGAAGCTTTGAGGATGGCCAAACTCGATTTTCTTGCCACCGCTCCGGTAGAAATGCGCGATCCCTACTATTGGGCAGGTCTTGTTATTATGGGCGATGATAGTCCGCTAAGGCTGGCGGGCATGCAGACAATCGGATGGATGGGGCTGGGTGCATTGGTTTTGCTTCTGTGTGTATTGGGAGGAAAGTATTGGTGGGGGAGGAGGAGAGGGTGAGGGAGAGGGAGTGAGAGTGAGAATGAGAAAGAGAGCGGAGAGGGAGGGAGAGAATGGGTTAAGAAAAGGCTGCGGATCAAGTCCGCAGTGACGAGGGAGAGAGGGAAGGAGAGTGAGAATGAGAAAGAGAGCGGAGAGGGGGAGGGAGAGGGAGAGTGAGAAAGAGAAAGAGAGTGGGAGAGGAGGAGAGAGGGAGAGGGAGAGGGAGAAAGAGAAAGAGAGCGGAGAGGAGGAGAGAGGGAGGACACCAAATCTATCCTAATATCAGAATATCGACATATATCAGCTGCAGTTTAAAAATTATGGTTTTGAGGCTGAATGTCTATTAATTTTTTATTAATATTGTGTAACTGGAGTGGGGTGGCGAGGATAATTTTTGTTAAATGCTTATCTATCTAAAAAATGAGAGCAAGGATCGGCTTCGAATGTTCATGAAGAATGGTTCGGAGTCCGGGATGGGATTAAATTCGGAATTGTATGTCTTTGGAAAGCGGGGTAAACACGGATCGCGAATGGGTGATAGGTTTGAAATCACATAGCGAAGAAGCATTTCGGCATCTTTGGGATGCTTACCGGGATGATGTATATACCTATGCTTATAGTTTTGTCAGGCAAGAGGTATATGCCGAGGAAATCGTACAGGAAATTTTCCTCAAAATTTGGGTCCATCGCGAAACCCTGGATCCTGATCTTTCATTCAAAGCCTACCTCTTTACATCGACGCGCAACCACACTTTTAATTTTATGCGAAAAGCGGCCCACAACCGTAAGCTTCGCGAAGAAATATTTCATATTATTCCTGAAAGTATGCCCTGTGTGGAGCATAAAATCCGTGAACTGGAACTCGAAGAAATAAAGCGGGAGGCCATCGAAATGTTACCACCTGGACGCAAACGAATATTTGAAATGTCCAGATTTGAAGGGAAGAGTTATGAAGAGATCAGCAGGGAATTGGGGATTTCATTGAGCACCGTTCGCAATCAAATGAGTAAATCACTGCAGACGATCCGGGATTTTCTTAAGGCTCAGGGTGTGACGCCATGGATGGTATTATTGACCACCTGGTTTTCCGATATGTAGCGATTCCAGGAATTAGACCCTTCTTGGCAAGTATATTTCTGGAGGGTAGAATACCGCTATGGACAGATTCCCATGAGGTGTATCCCCCGACGTAGATGGTTATGAAAAGTGGCCATTTATCGGGTAGATAGAATTCCCCAGGGAGAAACAAAAATGAGGATGAAGTATAGAACTAAACTAACTTGAACTGCAACCAGTGCTATCATTCTGCACGATGATATGAGGAATTTTGATTCGCTGATTCCAGACGGTTAAGTCGCTTTTCCATCTCATCTAACCCAGACTGAAATTTTTGAATTTACCGGGTTTTGTCCTCAATTTCTTGTTGTTGTGCTACAATTTGGGCTTGTAGTTCCTGCAAACCTGAGCAGTACGGCGTTAAAATGATCATACGATACAGAAAGAAAACCGTTGGTTCCTTCTTTAACCAGTTCAGGGAACTGTGCCTGGACTTCCTGTGCAATGAGATCGATTTGGGTCCCGGATGGTTTTGTTTTTTGATCTTTAAAGGTATATCTAACTGGTTGGATTTTAGTTAGCTTTTCCAGGTTGTGCAAATCGAGCGGCCGGATGTTGTCTTTGAGGCGCCGGTCGGAAATTCCATTAAATGCACCAGAATAAACCTTACCATTCCCATGAACCCTGAATGCATCGGATAAATTGCCATGCGTCTGCGGACAGCTGCCGCTCTATCCCGTATCGTCGTAATCGATGCTGATACCACAGTGCGCCTGACCATCCAGGTCATCCAGACAG
>CAYRRD010000128.1:0-6979 GCA_964426625.1 uncultured Saprospiraceae bacterium
CTATGTTAAACAATAATAATATCCCTCAATTGTCAGTTTTTTTAGTATTAATTTTTCTATTTGGAGGGAACCAGTTGGCATATGGTCAAACTAAGGAGTTTCCGATTAGTCTGGGCATCGGTGGAGCCTACAGCTACATTCCTTCCTTTGAAAATAGCCGTATTTTAGGCTATACCGTGGGCATATATGGGGAATATAGTTTAGCTTCTAAGCTTAAGGTGTTCTCTGGTGTGGTATACAATCGGAAAGGAGGGGAAAGTGGGGAACCCTTTCCGCAGGAGAATGTGATATTCCATTATCAATACGATCAATTCTCCGTTCCTGTATTGTTGAGATACGATGTATTTCCCCGGGTTGGAATCCAGGTGGGTTTATATGGGGGCTATAGAATGCAAGGTCAATTGGATTATAAGGTGGCCTATGGTGATATTGCCAGGACAAAGGTGGCAGAAGATCCGAATTACACAACCGTTGATGAATTCCATAACTTTGAATTTGGTTCGAAGTTTGGATTTCGAGTAAAACTGGCCGGGACGTGGTTTGTAGAATTGAACGTAGCCCATGCATGGACGCCATTATATAATCAAAATAGTCGATACCATTTCCTCCTGATCAGGGACAATGACTATTTAGATTATATTGACCAGACTCTTAGAAATAATCTGGATAATGCGATACTGGACGGTAAGAATGTTTTTATATCCCTGGAATTGAAAAAAACGCTATTTAGTTTTTAATTCAGAAAGGATGAAATTTTTATCCATACCCGGGACGTATTGGACCTGCCGAAACGGACGGGTAGGCAGGTTCAAGCGTGTTAGGTATTGCATCGGTAACATTCTTATTATTTTATTTAGTGCGATACAAATACAAGCTCAAGAAGTAAGACAGAGTGGATTTGTCAGGGATGCGGACAATCAGGAACCTGTCATAGGCGCAGTCATCCAAGCCAATGGATTCTATAGTATATCCAACGAATTTGGATATTTTACCATTCAGGTGGACGGTAATAAACAGGACACATTACGAATAAGCCATGTATCATATCAACCTAAGAAATTCGTGATTGATCCTCATTCAGATTCGTTGGTGAATATATTTCTGGATGTTTATCAACTGGAAGAAATTCATGTACTGTATGATCATAAGTTCAAAACAAGAAAAGATCAGATCATAGGAAGTTTGACAATCGATGCCGATGATCTGGCGGTGATGCCCTTAATGGCTGGCGAAACTGATATTATAAAATACCTGGCTACGCAATCCGGGGTGGCTGCAGGAGTGGAAGGATACTCTCAGATTTCTGTTCGGGGGGGCGACTTATTTGAAAACCAATATTATCTGGATGGTATTCCGGTATATAACACGGGCCATTTTCTGGGATTGACGTCGATATTCAACGGGAATATTATCCGACGGGCAGATTTTTATAAAGGTTCCGCACCCAGCCAGTTTGGCGGAAGACTATCCTCGGTCACTAACATAGAGACCCGAAAGGGCAATAAGAACCAGTGGGAGTTCAACGGAGATTTTGGGATTCTCGATAGTGATGTGAGTATAGAAGGTCCTATATCGAAAAAACGTCCTTCGTCGGTGATTGCTTCATCCAGAGTCTTTTATATTTTCCCACTGGTCAATGAACTACAAAAGAATAACGACGGAGCTAACTATTACTTCTACGACTTCAATCTCAAGGCAAATTATGAGATGTCACCAGGAAGTAAATTGGAACTGTCTTACTTTTACGGTCAGGATCAATTGAGATTTAGCGATATTTCAAATAGTTCTACCGGAGAACGTACGCAAGATCAGGAGAATCAGGATATAGGCAATTCGGTTTTATCACTGCGATATTTTAATGCTATTAAAAATAATTATTTTCTAACCGCCTATGTTGGATATACCTATAATGAGGGTCGCTTCAGAAACATAAATGAATTTTCGTATGAAAATTTCAGTGAAAATAGCCAACAGGATTTTAGTGCTCATCTTCGAGATTTATATTCCAGGATCAATCTGGATATTCTGCTTTCTAACAACTGGCAATGGAAAAATGGTATTGAATCCCTCTATCATACAATAAATCCTGGTAACTTAACCGAGATTGAAAGGTCACAATCGATGGATTTTTTAAACGAAACTATAAATACGACCAACTCCTCCTCCTTTAGATTGTTGGAAAGTAGTGTCTATACTGCTTTGGAGGGATATGTGGGAAGTCGGATCAAAATCCATCCGGGACTTCGTGTGTCTACCGGATTCTCCAGTCGGAGCTTCGTTCGATTGGAGCCGCGATTTTCTGCGCAGTACGAACTTTCTGCTACGACGCTCAAATTCAATGCGGGATCATTCAATCAATACCTTCATCCCATTGTGTACAGCAATAGCGAGGTTCAACCCATGGTCGTATGGTTGCCTTCCAATCACAAAAGACTACCCCAGCACTCGGATCAGATATCGGTTGGTGCGTCCAGGTCATTTCTGAATAATCAGTTTCTTTTGAATTTGGAGGGCTATTACAAAAGGTATAAAAATCTGAGTGGTATTTCAAATGTTTCTGACGATTTTGATTTGTTTATAAATACGGAGGAGTATTTGGTCTATGGGGGAACCGGTAGATCATATGGAATTGAATTATCAGGAGAAGGGTATTTTTTCCATAAATTGAAAGTTGAAATGTATTATAACTGGATGCGATCTTTACGGCGATTTGATTCAATCAACAACGGTCAGGAATACCCATTCAAATTTCAACGGGAACACACTTTTGGCTTGAGTGCTTTTTATCAATTGACCGATCGATGGCAATTATCCGGTAATTTTGTATTCAATAAGGGCCACAGGTATACGTATCCATTGGGATACGTGGATAACTCATTACTCGCGGATAACTATTTTATTTTTAATGCTAAAAACAATGTGAATCTGCCTGCGTATCATCGGGTAGATCTGGGTTTTATATGGAATAAGGAATTAAAAGACGATCATATCTTCGGGGTGAAATTTGGAATATATAATCTATACGGACGCAGGAATCTCGTATCGGTGTTTCCCGACTTGGGTGGGGGCGAAGAATTGGAATTCAATGTTAAGGGAATTGTGATTTTGCGTTCGTTACCATATGTGAACCTCTACATCAAAAAGAAGCTGTGAAAAGTGTAATCTCATACGTTGCTCTAGTGGCAGTTATTTTGACCGTATATTCCTGTTTTGAAATAGTAGGTGTAGAAATACAGAACGCACCGGAGGAATCATTCCCATTTATTGAAGTAATCTATAATTCCAACTCAGGATGGCATACGGTATTTGATAAAACCAAAATACTGAATAAAGTGAACACCGATACTGTGGAATTGGAATATTTTCAATTGTATGAAAACGGTGTAGTGGTCTATTCCTGGTCACAGGATACGAGTGATATTCTACATATAGATTACGAGCCAAAAACGAATATGTCGTACTCTATCAAGGTGAAATTTAAGGGATTTGAAGAAATCAGGTCTAATGTTCAGACCATGTACACTAAGCCTATCCTGGATACATGTTATCAACTGGGTGAAATCATCGTATGTCACTGGGAGAGTCAGGATGAAGAAGCTGGATATTATATTCAATATACCAAACCATGGTTGGATGGCCGGAATATCCCACGCCCGGATATCATCCGGAGCTCTGGATCGGAGTTGCCGGAACTCATGAATTACGCTTTCGATACTCCATTCAGAGATTCGTCCACCGATATTACGCTCAACCGCTTATCGGATGGCTTGATAAACTTCTATGAATCTATAGAGGAGTACCAACTGACTTATGATGATGGCACCACTGATCCCGGCTGGATTTATACCAATCTTACCGAAGGATATGGCGTATTCGGATTTATAGCACAGTCGGATACGTTGAGGCTGGATATAAAATGAATGAAATTTTTTACACAACTGGAGCTGTGCGATCCCAGATCCCTGTCAATAGATTACGGATCTGATCAGCAACGGGTGATTTCCGGGAAGCTAGCGTTTATCTGAAATTTCCGGTTTGAAGGATGGTTGGTGCCAGCCTGGGAAGTTGGAGTTTACCGCACTACCCCTGTTTCGGGGTGGGTGGTCCCAGCCTCCCACTTTGCAGTTGGGAGGTAAACTCCGACAAAAATAATGTAATATTGATAACACAGTTGGCACTGTGTGAATCCCAGGGCTCTGAAAAAAAGCAAAAGTTTATTACGAGGAGGTGAGTATTCTCAAATATTCTCCCAGTCCATTTAAACAGACCTTGTAACCCACACGAATATAATTTCGATCGATCACCCTTCAGTCACCACGACCATAGTTGTCCGGAATTCCACCAGTTTGTCTTTAAAATTCCGATGCAGTAATCGATCGTGCTCTTCCTGGTAAAGGCTTAGGTATCGATCCAAGTCAGCCTTGTTCTGAGCTAATAACTGAACGGAGTAGGTGGGATCATCGGAATCGGACAAACCTATTAATTTGTGCATCCGGTACGATTCAAAACAACCGGTCTCCATTATCCTAAGGAGGTGATCTTTCATCATCCACAGTCGCCATTGATCGACGTGTCGTGGATTTACGACGTAGGTAATGTTGTAGGCTACTTTCAATTTTGGTTGAATGGAGGAGGTGTGTTCAAACTGTCATTGGGAACCATCTGGTGCCTGGAACTATCCCTGTTTGGCTGATTCAACTGAGGTTCCAGCCCCAAATTTGTTCTCAATTCCCTATATTTTTTTCTTGCGTCCACAGCAAAGGTGCTATTGTCGTACTCCATAAATATCTTTTCATACATTTCGAGTGCTCTCTGAGGTTCGTCTAATTTATCCAGATAGATCTCGGCCATTGCATACAGTGAATTGTCCGCCCATATGCCATCGCTGTATTCTTGAACTACCTGTTCGTATTTGGCCATAGCCTCTTCATATCTTTGATTGTCGCGGAGGATTCTTGCTTCCAGATAGAGGATGTCGTCCCTCAGATTGTGATCCGGGCTAAGAACACGGCCCAGGCTGTCGAGTTTGGTCAAAGCCAGTTCATCTTCATTTTTGAAATGATGAAAATCTGCGGTGGCATAGGCTTTTAGATTGTTTACCGTGGTATCCAGCCCCAGATTGTCAATGATAAATATATTCATATCAATAGCATCATTGGCAATCAACCGGGAGGTGGCAGCACGGAGAATATCAAACTGACTCTGTGCCCATTCAAAATCACCCATATAATAGGACAACTTTGCATTTTTAAAACGGGCGAGCTGACCTATTTCATCCTCCTTGTGTTCCTTATCTACCTGGGAATACAGCAAGGTTGCTTCCCAACGGTCCCCGGTCGACAAATAGATATCAGCAAGTAAGATTTTGGAGCTACTCAGCAGATTTTTGTTGATCCCTGTGATTTGAATCAATTTCTCCAGCGTGGTGATCGCAGCATCATATTCATGAAGTTCGAATGCCTGAATCTCAGCGATATTTTTGATCAATGGTGCTGTAAGCCGATTAAAACCGATACTGTCGGCCAGGTGAAGATATTCTTTCACCAATGCTTTTACACGGTGAAGTCGTTCTTCCTCCGGAACCTGTCGGAGCAATATATTTTTGGATTGGAGGATGGACTCATGTGAGGTGTAGTAATATGGGGAATGAGGGCCTTTGTCCTCTATGATATATTCGAAAATCCGGATTGCATCTTCAAATTCGTCGGCCTGAATAGCATTTTGCCCCAATCGGTAAAGTCGATATCCATTTTCCTGTTTACGTCTGTCTATAGAGCGAAGCTGACGATAAGCCATGGCGTAATTGTGGTCCTGGATATAAGCCCAAGCCAGTATTTCATTAAAACCCTCGTTGGAACTTTCCTGAAGTTTTTGAATCGTTTTTTTCTGCAGAATTTCTATATGATCATCAGGAAGATAGCGTTGGAAGTAATTCAGGACAAAGGATACGCTCTCTGGTCGATAATCCACTGCAGCGAGATAGCTGTCTATCATATTTTCAAAATCCCCCAATCTGAAGTACAATGAAGCCATCGGAAGCGTGAAAGAGGGATGCACCTGACCATTGGTTCTGGAAGCTTCATAAGATTTTAATGCATATTCAAATTTCCCGCGTTCCTGAAATTCCTGCGCTAGCCTGGTAATACTGGAAGGATTTCTGGAAGCGACTTCAACAGCCTGGTCAAAAGACGCAATTGCTTCATCGGACTCTTGTCTGAGTTCGTGTATATTTCCCTTGAGATAATGGTTGACCGGATCATTGGGGAACCGCTGAATTCTTCGATCAATCTCAGTAAGGGCTTCATCATAATTTCTCAACTGGGTCAGGCAATCCATTAATTTCTCGAAATAAACCGAGTTTTCAGGTTGGGTTTTTACCAAATCCCTGAAAAGGGCTTCCGCTTTTTCAAATTCACCCCTATTGTAGTAGTGCATAGCCAACTGTGGATTCTGGGCGGTCAGCGTATAGATCCAGCTCAGACATAGAGTTAATGTAATAAGCGTGATTTTAATCCTGTTTCTCATCATGATTTTAGAACGTTCTTTGACAGGGTTTTATGGTTCTATAAATAACTTCCTTTTCATATGGTTCATCGCAAACACAGAGGATGCTCCATAAATTTAAGGAATTATCCTTGATTCTTTATCAAATGCAGACGGACAAGGTGGATGAAGATCATATTGTGCAATTGTTTGGCCTATCACCTGACTGGTTTAGGAATATTTTTTTGTCTACGGTCTTGGTTATCCATATGTCGCGTTGTGGTTAGTGCTCTGTTTCATAAGTTCTTTACACTGATGACGGCTTCTTTTTCGTCGTACCTTCATCACCGAAAGCCTCACGTAGGCCTGTCCTATGCTCGGTTTCGTTTCTTCGGTACGACAAAAAATAATCGCGTCATTAATATTAATTACTTATGAAATAGACCACTAGTGCTCTGTTTCATAAGTTCTTCACAATGATGACGGCTTCTTTTTC
>CAYRRD010000129.1:0-1218 GCA_964426625.1 uncultured Saprospiraceae bacterium
GGTTGAGTATTATTGTTTTGTGCTTGAAAAAATAAAACAGAAAAATTTTATTTTTCCTTGTGTGATAAAATTTAATGCCATATGCTTAAATTTGGTGGTTAACAAAAACCATGAGACCTAACAAGTAAGATCCCCTATGAACCAACTTACTTCCCTGGCAATTCGAAACTTTATCCTTTGGTGTTGCATGGTACTGATGGGTTTGCTACTTCCACACAGTGGTTTTACGCAAAACTTCCCCTTCAAAATACCAGAATTGCCCGCTGGAAAGAAAGTTGAAATTTTCTATAATTCGGTTGTGAATAACCCGCTTAATCCTCAGACTGCCATGACTGTCGGTCAGCAGGATACGGTCTATTTTGGTCCCGGAGCTTATTTGCTTACCGATGATCCGGCGACTATGGCCCTGAATGATATTACCCTGACACCAGCAGCTCAATTTGCATGCAATGCCTACAGCGGGGTGGTCTATGTGGACCAGGCAGCAACGAACGGAAACAACGACGGTTCCTCGTGGAGCAATGCCTTTCTCAGCCTTCAGGATGGCTTACTTGCCAGATTGATATGCCCGGATAATGTAGATACTATAATGGTAGCCGAGGGAACCTATTACCCAGCTTCTGACGGAAACCGCGATACTTCATTTAACATACCTGATGGCCTGGTGGTTTTGGGTGGATTCTCACCGGCAAAGGGAGATTCGACATTGGCAGACCGAGATTGGATATGTTATGAAACCATTTTGAGTGGGGATCTCAATATGGACGGAGACAGTACCGGCAATTCATTTCACATTGTCAAAACACAAGACTATACGGGTAGGATTGAACTGGATGGTTTTGTATTGGAACATGGGAATCCTCTTGTTCACGGACATGGCGGCGGAGCCTGGTGGGATGGCACCTCCAGTATAACTGGAGAACTGGTTATTAATCATGTGATTTTCCGGAATAATTATGGTGTATTGGGTGGAGCCCTCTACACCCAAACCTTTGGTACTATACGAGTGACCAATAGCGAATTTTATAATAATTCGGCCCTGGAAATGGGAGGTGGAATATATCTGGCACCTTCATCCAATGGGACCCAGGTCGTTTATATGGAGAATCTGTTGATGCATCACAATAAGGCCACAATTAATGGCGGAGCAATAGGTGTTTCTACTCACGGTTTTCATATTACCGGGATCAACCTGACCGTTGCTGATAATTCACCGGA
>CAYRRD010000129.1:1318-6759 GCA_964426625.1 uncultured Saprospiraceae bacterium
CGTATTGTATGCAGGATACGGCGTATTTGAATGAAAATGGAGAAGGGGTTTTTGTTGAATCAAACCTGATCGGGGAATTACCGGAATTTAATGGATGTATGATCGATACGGTACTGGCGGTTCCTTCGATCACCTGCGGAGATACAGCGGTGGTGTACGAATTATTTTTGATCCGGGATGGAGTGGATACGGTATTTCGATGTTCGGATACGATTTGGGTATTGGATACCCTACCTCCGGTCATTGATATGATCGGTATGGAAGTGGCGGTGAACGAAGATTGCATGGCGATTATGCCGGATCTGAGCGGGTATGTCAGCGACAACTGTGCACTGGATACCATCATCCAAACTCCTGAAGCCGGCAGCCCATTGGGTGCTCCGGGCAGCATGGTTATGGTCACACTGATGGCGGTGGATTCCAGCGGGAATGAAAACAGCATCGCTTTTGATTTTGAAGTGATAGAGGTGGCGCCGACGCTGCCGTTGAATTGCGTAAGAGTGATATCGCCTTCCATTTTGTCAGATGGCACTATAAGCGTTACCATTTCAGAAATTTCTCCTCAGGCCACCTGTCTGCCAGTACATGAGGTCAGCGTACTCAATCAATGGGGCGGGCTGATCTGGAAGGGATCAGGGATGCGCAACAACGACTTTATTCTGGAAGATGTGAATCTTTGCTCGTTTCAGGGACAGAGCCTGGAAATCGTGATCAGTAACGGGATCAGTACCTGTAGAATGACATTACACCTCGACCGAAATGCCCCTCTTGCAATGACTTCTGCATTTGGCACGACCGTCACGGAAGCTGCAGATCTGGACATCCCCACAGCATACATTGATGAAGGTCTTTTGGTGACCTATTGCGGCTACGTGCCGGATCCGGAAGACCACCGGCCTCAGGTTACGGAACCATGCCAATCAATCGATCGGAGTAGGGGGCAAGCTTTCGATGTACAAGTTCAGCCGGACTGGATCGAGATCCTACATTGTACCGAAGCAAGCGATACTTCGAAGATCATTTACCGCACGTGGGAAGTGTTCAACAAAGCCGGGGAATTGTTTACCCTGACGGATACGATCGTGGTGCTTCGGCTGCCTGCGCTGACGGCGTCCAATTTTGTGGGCTACAGCGAGGACAGCGTGTACTGCGAGATAACCCCACAGGTCAAAAGCGGTGAAAGCCAAAAGCGATACAGCGCGTGGAAGCAACCGGTGGGTCTGCATGATTACGAGTTACCCAATGCAAAAATCGGTGGTGTGGTATATGAAATACCGCTGACTATTATCATCGCAGGTGTTGAACTGGCCGATGCACAGGGTGCCGCTACTCTGGCAGAATATCTGAACTGCGTCATCGTCCGCAAAGCCGGTGGCGGGGAGGTGACGGTCGGAGATATTATTTCAGGGGATTATCTGAGCGATCTGCTGTCGAGTGTGAGCACCCCACGACTGGGCTACGGCTTCCTGCATGCGATCTACAAACTGGGTGAAAGCCCGGTTAGCATAATCGGTGGCCTGTTTTCGTTTTACCCATATTTATTGCTGGAGCAGGGGGACTGGGTATTGTCGGAAGGAGGGAACTACGAGGAAGTGACGAAAGACTGGTTTTATAATGGGAATGGCAATGCGCCTTACTGGTTTACGGGCGGCTGGCCATTCATTTCCGCAGGGGATGCGGGTGTGTGGTACAGCGATAGACATTTAGAGGCGGAATCAGGCGTGTGCAGTGTGCGCGTGTTGTTACCTGCCCTGGAAGCGGAGAGCGAAACCTGCGTGGAAGTTTGCCTGGATGCACTCAGTGGCCACGCACATTGCGGGATTGTGATAGAATATGAAGACTCAGAATGGACCGGCCAATGCCCCTTGACGAGCGGCCGGGATATTGTAGTGCGGCAGACCTGCTGGGGTACTACGGAAAACGAATGCATTTCTGATGAATATGCCGCAACCGAAGGGGGCGATGGATTCGTGGTGGCGGAAGAAAATTTAACGGACAAAGCCCGGACGTTCCGGTTGAGTCAGTGGCTTTCCCACGTGGATACGATCGGACCGATTTTTGATTTTGAATATCCGCTGGGGATCTGTGACGAAGAGGAGCCCAATGGGCAGGAAGGTGAAATGGGTCCCACTGGTCCTATGGGCCCCGGTGGAGGTGGAGGCTTTTTTGGAAATCTTGCCAGGGTACAATCCCGCTCACCACTACTTGACGGCGAATGCTCAGATTTGGAATGGTGTAAGGTCGATATCGAAACTGCGATCCGGGCAGGGCAACAATACGCTTCCGCCAATGCCTGGGAACGCTGTCATCCGACGGTTTACCGGGTGAGTTCGCGCGAATGTTCAGCGGAAGTACTGGTCCCCGACGTACAATTAATCGACAATTGCAGCGGTGTGCATACGGTGAAAGCCATGGTCGAAGTGGCAGGTGGCACGAGAACGGTAGCGCTGAAACAAACCGGCGTGGAATACCGGATATTGGAAAACGGGGATACGAGTTTTGTCTATACCTATTCACACCTGACAAATCCCATCCGGATTCCCTTCAATGGGTGCGACGGCCCATTGACAGAAGTGCGGTACGAAGCCGCCGACCACTGTTGGAACCAAAGCGAATGGTACAAATACATCCGCGTCATTGACGACATTCCACCGACCGTCATTGCCAACCGGGACATCAACGTATCCCTGACCAGTGAGACGGTGTGGGTGGGAGCAGAAACCTTTGATGAAGGAAGCTGGGATAACTGCGCCCTTGACCTGAAATTGGCGCGCCGTTCCGATTGGCTGGCCTGTATCGATATTTGTCCGGAAGCTGATGAACACGAATCACACGACAACTGGATTGATATTCTGGAAGATCTGGGATTTGACCGGGGTGATGTTGCACAGGCTGCGACAGGTGTATCGGTGGGAGCTATGTCGGTCAATGCGAATTACAACCCGGATGATTTGGCTGTAATGCTGAGTGGTGATAAAGTCGAAGAATATTTCTTCCATCAGATCGTGTGGCTGTGGGAAGATGGCCAGGCAAGCGGTAGGAAGGTGGTACACGGCTGGTTATTTGCCCTGGCGGCCTATATCGCAGAGAATTGTTCCGAGGCAGACGAACACGGCAATAACCTGAATGTCCGGGATCTGGAATACCTGTTTGACCATCTGTTCGGTCAGCCTGGATACGGAAATGAAATTGCCTTACTGGGGGGTGGCTGGGCGCAGGATGTGCCGTTCAAGTGCATAGATGTCTGCGACGAAGTCACCACGGAATTGCTCGTGTTGGATGCTTGCTACAATTGGGGCACGGCGTGGAGTACGGCTTATGTGGAAGATAAGACTACGTCCCGTGTTTTGAAACCCCTGGTGGATATAGACCTGTCTTGCGAAGCCTACAACACATTTTACAAAGACCTCATCGAATCAGCAGCGGCACTGGGCGCCAATGGAAGTGCCCAGGATAGCACCGGGCTGTTTGCAGTCTTGGATAGTGCGTTCGGGACATACGAAAGTTTCTCCCCTGATGAATTGAATTTTAGCTATTTCAATATCACCTGCAGGGAAAAATCTGAAACGGATCAGATTGCCGATACAGCCCATGACGGAACGATACACTGGATCAATCGGGTGACGAAAACCACGGTGCTGGATACAGCACAACAAAATGGAGTAAACGGGATCCTGGATATCGTATGCAGTGCAGACATCGTCCAGGATGTATGGATCGATCTCGATGAATGCGGGAATGGCACGATTACACGAAGATTTTACTTATCAGGTGGATGTGCCACTACGTCAGTCCCATTTGTTTTGGAGCAGGTGATGCGCGTTGGATCGGCCTGCAGTCTGCGGGAGAGCATGTTTGACCTACCGCCGAATGTGGGCACTTCGTCTTCACCAATATGTCTGTCCCAACCCCTGTCCACGGCTTATTTCCCGGAATTACTGGGCAGCGTGTCGCTTAAGCCGCACCTGTCAGAGGTGCTATGCAATTCGATTGCTATTGGTCGGGATGTGAAGGAACTGAACGCATTGGGACAGATGGGGCTTAAGAAATACCAGATTACCTGGACGATGAAGGACTGGTGTGAAGGTTCTTTGGGCGAACTGTATTATCGCCAGGAAGTGATGGCGGTGATTGACCCAACCTGCGAAGGTACAAACGGAGTAGTTAGCGGAAAAGTTAATCCGCATGTGCTGGGAACTACCAAACCAGTATTCCGGGAAAACTTTGTGTTGTATCAGAACCGGCCCAATCCATTTGAGGGATACACCGTGATCGGATTTGAGCTACCGGCGGATATGGAGGCGCGAATGACTATTTATGATGTAATGGGTCGTGCGATCAAAGAGATAAAAGGGTCGTATCACAAGGGATACCATGAAGTACAGATTTTGGAATCGGATTTACCAGTCGGCGTCTTTTACTATCAACTGGACACGGACCACTATACCGCGACGAAGAAAATGATTAAGGCATCGGTTAAATGATCTTATGAACCACTTGTTACTCCAGCATATCAGCTCAGGTTTGAAAAAGGCAGTCCGGAAATGGCTGTTGGTCCTGTTTTTTCTAATCTCCAGCATCCTGCTATTGCGCGGGCAACCGTTGCCTCCGCAGTTTAAAATAGAATTTTCTCCGCAGGTCATTCAACCCGGACAGACGAGTACGCTGACTTATACTCTGACGAACCCCAATGCAACGATTGATTTTACAGCATTGGGATTTGTAGATGCATTACCCGAAGGGATCGTCATTGCAGGTGATCCCATGATTTCTAACAATTGTTCCGGTGCATCAGTAGGGGCCAGTGCGGGTTCCGATATGATAACCCTGATCGATGCGGCATTGAACCGAAATACAATTTGCTCCATTTCGGTAGTTGTCACTGCCTCCGAACCCGGAATTTACCAGAACAACGCAGAGCTGTCGACGGGGAGAGATCCGGTAACATCCAACACTGCGGTATTGGCAGTTGGCCTGGATTTGGAAATCACCCTGGAGGATTCGGTCGTTTATGATCCCAGCGGGGATCAGATTGCCAATCCCGGCGATACCATCGGGTATAAACTGACCATTGAAAATCAGGGTCAATCGAGTGCTTTTGATCTGACAATAGAGAATGGCTCCGATCCCAACACGACCCTGGATCCTGCAACCATTCGAGCAACCCCCGTGGCCATAAATGATGAATATCAATTGACGACCTTGTCCCTGAATATTCCGTCATCTATTGGAGTTTTAGCTAATGATGCAGACATCAACGATCCATTGCCCAATCCACCTTATAACGATAACCTGACCGTGCTGTCTGTCCAGGATGGAAGCCTGGGTATTCCACAACCCACTGAGAACGGTGGGACAGTGATTATGGAGGCAGATGGCGGGTTTGTGTATGATTCGACGGGCGTATTTACAGCCATCAAAGATTCATTCTATTATAAAAT
>CAYRRD010000130.1:0-6710 GCA_964426625.1 uncultured Saprospiraceae bacterium
GAGGTGGGTTTTCAACAGCTGATTTCACCCCTGTCTGCTATGAAAATCAATGCCTTCTATAAGGAATTGCGGGATATGATACAGCAAAGGACTTACTTGTATCTCCCTTCTCCCATCAGCACATATACTACCTATGGAAATCTTGATTTTGCCACCATCAAGGGGATTTCTTTGGAATACCACTTGCGACAAAGCCAGAACCTGGCATTACAAGCGAACTATACGCTTCAGATTGCCAATGGAACGGGCTCGGATGCCAATTCCCAGGGAGGATTGACAACCCGGGGCAATATCCGCACTTTGTCGCCCATCGACCGTGACGAAAGGCATTCTTTGAAAGTCACCATGGATTACCGTTATGGAAGTGGGAGGTCATATAATGGACCCAGACTCTTTGATCTTGATCTGCTGGCCAATACAGGGGTCAATTTGCAGGGATTTATCGTTTCGGGAAGACCTTATACACAACGGATCCGTGCAACGCCGTTTGGTGGGACGGGATTTGCCGGCTCCTTCAACGGGGCCCGGAAGCCATGGACATATACTCTGGATCTGAGACTAGATAAAACGGTTGTGATCCCTACTGCCAATCAGGAAAAACCGCTTTTTCTGAATCTTTCGCTGAGGGTACTCAATTTGCTCAACACAGCCAATCCCAGAGCGGTCTATCCTGTGACAGGATCTGCCTATGATAGTGGATACCTGCAGTCTCAGGATGGAGAAGCCAGTCTGGTCAATATCGGCAATGCAGGACAGCAGGTGACGGAAATGGGCAGGGATGTCCAGGCTTATACAGACGCGTATTACTGGATGGCACAAAACACCAATCTGTTTTATGGACCACGTCGGATATTTTTGAGTTGCCGGATAAATTTGTAAAGTATGAAGCAAGGATATCTGTACATACCATTCTTAATATTTTTCCTACTTCTGGCATTGCCTCAGGGCAGTGCTATCCACCCGGAATGGCTCAAGGAGAATCCTTCCAAATCCAAAAAGAAGAAAAAAGATATCGAATTCAGTTACCGGGCGGATTGTGCACCGGCCCGTTCCGAAATTGATATGAGCATCAACAATGTTCGAGCGCGCCTTTTGGGCGGTGGAGATGTTTGGTGGGATTTAACTGACGGGAAGTACATCGTACCCAAGGTGGAGCCCGGATCGGGATTGCCGGAAGTATCCTCTATTTTTGCAGGTGCGGTATGGCTTGGGGGATATGACCCGGTGGGTAATTTAAAGCTGGCTGCGCAACAATATCGTAATTCCAACGCGAATGATTTCTGGCCAGGACCATTAGATCCCAATACAGGGACCGTGGATCGTGAAACATGTGCGGATTGGGATCGGCACTTTCGCGTTTTGGGAGACAATATCAGGCGTTTTCTCCGCGACTTTGAATTAGCGGAAGAGAATGGTGAGCGACTCGAAAGAAGTGATGTGCCAGAGGATGTTTTGGGCTGGCCTGCCCGTGGTAATCCTCATTTTGAGCGTATTCACGGTTTCAAACTACCCAATACTACCCAGGGATTGGCAGCATTTTTTGACCGAAACAACGATTTTGTATATGATCCTCTGGACGGGGATTACCCCATAATCGAAATTCGGGGTTGTCCGATACCCCAATATCCCGACGAAATGATCTTCTGGATATACAATGATGCGGGTTCGATTCATACCCAAACACAAGGGAATCCTATTCAAATGGAAGTTCAGGTGCAGGCTTTTGCATATGCCACCAATGATGAGATCAACAACATGACCTTCCAGCGGTATAAATTGATCAACCGGGCCACGCAAAGCATCGATAGTACTTATTTTGCTATGTGGGTCGATCCGGATCTGGGATGCCCTCAGGATGATTATATCGGTTGCGATACCGCACGAAGTCTGGCTTATGTGTACAACGAAGATCGGTTGGATGGGATTACAGGTTGCGAATGCAACGATATTGCAACCTATTGTGATCATGTGCCCATGCTCGGTATCGATTATTTCAGAGGCCCTCTCGATGAAAATTTTGAGGAAATCGGGATGTCCTCGTTTACCTATTATAATAATGGTGGTATCGGTGAATGGCCCGATGCACAGACGGATCCTGAGGTAGCCATCGAATATTATCGTTATATGAGCGGGTCATGGAAGGACGGTTCACCTTTTACTTTTGGAGGTAGTGGTTACAACATCGGTGGCGATCCAATAGCCTATGCCTTTACGGAACCGCCCAACGATCCTTCAGGTTGGTCGATGTGCTCAGCCAATCTCAATTATGGTGATCGTAGGACAATTCAGGCATCGGGTCCTTTTCGATTGGATCCGGGGGCTGTGAACGAATTGATCATCGGTGTGGTCTGGGTTCCGGATATTACTGATTATCCATGTCCCAGCATAGCTCCGTTGTTATATGCCGATGAAACCGCACAGGCGTTATTTGACAATTGTTTTGACATTACGGATGGTCCCGATGCACCCGATGTGGATATCGTCGAGTTGGATAAGGAACTGGTCCTGATTCTAACCAACGACATCAGTTCCAACAATTATCAGGAGGAATACCAGGAAATCGATCTTCGTGCACCGACCGATCTGACAGATGAGGAAAAATCCTACCGCTTTGAAGGATACAAGGTATATCAGCTAACTGCTCAGGATGTATCACCAGCTGAGCTGGATAATCCCGAAAAGGCCAGATTGATCTTCCAAACCGATATTAAGAACGGCGTGGATCAAATCGTCAACTGGAATCCGATTCCCCATCCCACTGTAAGTGGAGAGCTGATTTATGAGCCTGTCATCGAAGTGATCGGAAAAGATGAAGGAATCCGTCGAACATTTCAGGTCAAAGAAGACCAGTTTTCCAGTGGTGACCGGAGATTGGTGAATCATAAAAAATACTATTTTATGGCAGTGGCTTATGCCTACAACAACTATGAGGAATTTGAATATAAAACGGTAGTAGGTCAAAGAAAGCCCTATCTCGAAGGCCGAAGAAATGTAAAGGTTTATACTGGGGTGCCCAGGCCCATTACCTATCAGGAAATCCGAACGAATTATGGTGATGGGGTACAGGTATCCCGATTGGATGGAAAAGGTACGGGAAACAACTTTCTGGTGATGTCGGACGAGACCCACCAGGCTATTTTGGATGAAACTTTCGATGGGGAAATCGTATATGCACCCGGTCAGGCTCCCATCGAGGTATTTGTTTACAATCCATTGGAGGTTGTGGATGGTTCTTATTTGCTGCGATTTACGGATTCCGATCTATCGGATAACAGGCTTGACCCGGATGCAAGGTGGGAGTTGATTAATCTGGACCGGCCGGAAGAAGTGATTGTTTCCGACAGGACGATAGCCCAACTCAACGAACAGATTATTGGTCGATATGGATTTTCAATTTTAGTGGGGGATGCGCTCGAACCCGGTTCTCTCGAACAGGAAAACCGGGGTGCCTTGGGTTACGACGTTCAGTTTGAAAATGGAAATAATCCCTGGTTAGGATTTATCCCCAATCGTGTGGCTCCATTTTTGACCTTCGTTCGAAACGAGCTCAATGAAATTGACTTTGACCTCGATCCGACCAAGGTGTTCAGTGAATCATTTGGCGGGATGGTTCCGTTTTATATAACGAACTATAGATTTGATGAGGAAGAGCCTTATATTTCTCCTGCGTGGAGAAACAATCTGGGTTCGATGAACATTGCGCGTCGATCGATGGGTCTTCCCGACCTCAATAATGTGGATATCGTGTTCACTCCGGACAAATCACTTTGGTCGAGGTGTGTGGTGGTCGAAACGGCGAACCCTCAGTATTACGATCCTACTTTTGCGGGGGGGTATGCTACGTTGGGTGGTTCCCAAAACTTCGATCTGAGGGGGTCACCTTCTGTAGGGAAGGAGGACACCAACGGGGATGGTTTGCCCGACCCGGACGGGGATGGCATTGGAATGGGATGGTTCCCGGGGTATGCGATTGATGTGGAGACAGGTCAACGGCTGAATATTTTCTTCGGTGAAAATTCTGTGTATAGCAGTGCTAATCCCGGTATTGCTACCGCCATGGGTGATCTTGGGGGGGATATGATGTGGAATCCTGATGAAGAAATTCTGAATTTAACGATACCGGACGGTTTGGCACCGTATAAGGTAGGTGGACAGCATTTTATTTATGTCACCAATACGCCTTATGACAGTTGCAGTACAATCCGACAGCGACTCGCTCCTGGGGGTGCATTTACGCGGAAATTGTCTGCCATTTCTTCGATTACCTGGACGGGTATTCCATATACAAATGGTACGTTGTTGTCGTATGCGGAGGGTTTAATACCGGATCCGGTAACCATTCAGCTTCGGGTGACCAACGGCTATGGAGTGGCGGAGGGTACAGATACCAACCAGGGGCATCCTGCCTATTTGTTTACGTTGGAGAATGCTGCAGCGGAGAATTTGGTGCAAGCCGGTGCGGATTCTACATTACGCGCTATCCAGATAGTTCCAAATCCCTACCTGGCCTACTCGGGTTATGAGACTTCTCAATTTACGAATACGGTAAAAATAACGAATCTTCCACCCCGGTGTATTGTGACGATATATAGTCTCGATGGTCGATTTATCCGGCAATATAAAAGGGATGAAACACCTTTGAGCAACAGCATGCGTTCCAATCCCGGAACGAGTTATAAACAGATCTCTCCTGCACTGGAGTGGGATCTCAGGAACAGTAAGGGGATTCCCATTGCGAGTGGATTGTACATAGTCCACATCAATGCTTATGAATTGGGAGAGCGAACTTTAAAATGGTTTGGTGTTAACCGCAAATTTGACCCCAGTGGCTTGTAATCTAAAAAGGAAGGTTTTAGTCGGGAGGTTCAACATTTTCCTGGCTTTGGTTCTGCTGGCACAGCTGGGTTTTGCGGGTAATCCGGACAGGCAGGGGGAAGCGGGAGCTGGAGAATTATTGCTGATTCCCTGGGCTAAGAGCGCCGGGATGAACAATATTGCTACTTCGATGATTCGTGGGATTGAGTCGCTCCGACTCAATGTGGCCGGGCTATCGGGGGTGCAGACCACTGATGTAGCGCTGGCCCATACCCGGTATTTGAGTGGGACAGATATCAATATCAACGCCCTGGGTGTGGCGCAGCGTTTAGGAAAAAACAGCGTGTTGGGGTTGTCGCTGGTGGCGATGGATTTTGGAGAAATAGATATTACGACGGTGGATCAGCCCGAGGGTATAGGGGCTACTTATTCCCCCAATTTCTTTAATCTGGGAATTGGATATGCGTATACCTATGCAAACAGAATATCCGTAGGATTTGTCCTTCGTTTGATTTCGGAGTCCATTGCTGATTTGTCAGCTTTTGGGGTGGCTTTGGATGCGGGTGTTCAATATGTGAATGGGCCCAGAGACAATTTCAAATTCGGGGTTTCTGTACGCAATGTGGGTACCCCTATGCGATTTGGAGGAGAGGGGCTATCTACACGTAGTGAGAACCCTCACGGATCTCCGTCCTATGAGTTGACCTATAACCAGCGGGCGGCTAGCTTTGAGTTACCTTCTCTGCTCAATATTGGACTGTCGTATGATTTTTATGTTCAAAGCGTGAACAGGTTGACTGTGTTGGGGAATTTTACCTCTCATTCGTTTGCCCGGGATGAAGTGGGTGTTGGACTGGAATACAGTTATAAGGAGCATTTGTATTTCCGCGGGTCATATAAAGTGGAGGTAGGTCAGGCTGCGGTGGGAAGTTCTGAACGTAGCGTATATGAGGGATTGAGTATGGGAATGGGGATGTATGCTCCGCTCAATAAGGACAAGGGGCAGAAATTGGGTATCGACTACGCATATCGGCCAACGCATCCATGGAATGGTACGCACAATCTAACATTAACGCTTCGCTTGTAATAAAAATAGCCTATCTTTGTATTTGGAATAGTAATATAAACTACATTTAGTCATTGGACCTCTGCGTATTTACCAGCAAAGATGCCGGTAAATAGGCCAGAGGTTTAACTGCTTTGTAAAAGAAATAAAAAATGAGTACGATTTATTTGACACAGGAAGGATACGACAAGATCAAAGCTGAGCTGGAGGATCTTAAAAGTCGTGGTCGTCAGGAGGCAGCCCAGGCTATTGCGGAGGCACGGGATAAAGGAGATTTATCCGAGAATGCTGAATATGATGCAGCTAAGGATGCACAGGGCATGCTGGAGATGAAAATCAGTGAAATGGAGGCACGAATTGCCTCAGCGCGGATTGTGAGTTCATCTCAGATTTCAACGGATCAGGTAAATATTCTTACGACGGTGAAGTTGAAGAACCTGAAGACCAACAAGGACATAGAGTATACCCTGGTCGGGGAATCGGAGGCCAATTTAAAGGAGCGGAAGATTTCGGTGACATCACCGATTGGAAAGGGTTTGTTGGGTTGTAAAGAAGGCGAGGTAGCGGAAATCCAGACCCCGGGTGGTGTAATAAAATTTAAAATAGAGAAGATATATATTAAGGATTAAATGGCCAGCATATTTACAAGGATCATACGCGGGGAGATTCCGTCCTATAAAATAGCGGAAGATGATCGTTTCTATGCTTTTCTCGACATCAATCCGGTTGCTATAGGTCATACCCTGGTGATCCCTAAGGAGGAAATCGATTATATATTCGATTTGCCCGACGATTTACTGGGGGATATGATGGTGTTCGCCAAAAAGGT
>CAYRRD010000131.1:0-6532 GCA_964426625.1 uncultured Saprospiraceae bacterium
AGCTCGGAGTTGTCTAAGGCAGAAATAGCCTCTCTGGCTTCATCTTCTTCATACATTTCAACGAAACCGTAACATTTCGAATTTCCAGTTTCGCGATCCATGATGACTCGAGCAGATTTGATTTGCCCAAATTCGCTGAATGCCTGTTCCAATTCATAATCGGAAGTCTGCGGACTCAGCTTTGCAATAAAAATGTTCATAATAAAATTGGTTGATAAAAAATAAATACATAGTTAGGTAGTACAAAAGGTAAGCGGCAACTTGGATATTATTCGAAGATGAGCCTTCTCTCTACACTACGGCATATCAAAGATACCCCAATTATTGGAATATGTTTGTTAATCTTTTAAAATAAATTCGGATAAATAAGTTCCCACTTCCGAACATTTTTTCGGATTTTCAGGGTTGAGGTCTTCGGTCACCACGCCATTTTCAAGCGCCATATTGATGGCTTCTTTAATTTTTTGTGCTTCTGCCATCAAATTCCAGTGCTCGAGCATCATGGCAGCCGAAAGAATGGTGGCCATCGGATTCGCGATATCCCTGCCTTTTGCCTGCGGGTAAGATCCGTGAATGGGTTCGAACATGGCATATTTTTCTCCGACCGAAGCGCTGGGCGATAAACCGAGGGAACCACTGATCACTGATGCTTCATCAGATATGATATCGCCAAACATATTGGAGGTCAGGATAACGTCAAATTGGCTGGGCCTTAGAATAATCTGCATGGCGGCATTGTCCACAAACAAAAAATCAAGGGTCACGTCGGGAAAGTCCGAAGCGATTTCCTGAACTACTTTTCGCCATAGTCGAGAGGAGGCCAATACGTTGGCTTTATCAACCAGGGTCACTTTACCCCTTCGTTTTTGGGCAGCCTCAAATGCCAGTGTAGCGATGCGTCGAATCTCATCTCTATGGTAAATCATGAGGTCGCTGGCGACACCGTCTCCTACATCCTCCTTCTTTTCACCAAAATAAATACCCCCGGTCAGTTCGCGATAAATCACAAAATCGCTGCCCTTGATACGCGATTCCCGGAGCGGGGATAGATGTATAATGGCATCAAAAGCCAGGATGGGTCGTACATTGGCAAAAAGACCGAGTTCTTTACGCAATTTCAATAAACCTTGCTCCGGTCGTACTCTGGCGTCGGGGTCGTTGTCATACCTGGGGTCGCCTATGGCGCCAAACAATAATGCATCGCTGGATTTGCAGATCTCCAGCGTAGAGGGAGGGAGGGGATCGCCGGTTTTATCAATGGCCACGGCACCCACGTCTGCAGCTTCATATTCAAATTTATGCCCAAACTTCCGGGCTATAGCGTCGATTACTTTCCGGGTTTCCCGAATTACTTCGGGTCCTATCCCATCCCCAGGTAGAACAGCTATCTTTTTTTGCATATCTTATTGGTTTTGTTTCTCCCACAAAGAAACGAAATGCAGGGCAATCATATCCCACAATCACAGCTTAATTTGTCGCCGGCAATGGTGGAGGTACATAGCTGCGGTTTTTTTCAAACTCGACAATTTTATCTTTGAGACTCAACAGGTAGTCAATGTCATCGTATCCATTGAGCAGACACATCTTTTTGTATCCATCGATCTCAAAATGAACCTTTTCACCTTCGGGTTCCAGCATCACATACTGCTCGGGAAGATTCATGGTGATGCGGGTGTCTGGGTGCTGGGATATGGTCTGGAGTAGAATATCGAGATATTCCGGACTCACCTGGATAGGCAGTAGTCCATTGTTAAGTGCATTTCCTTTGAAAATATCGGCAAAAAAGCTCGAGATGATCACCCGGAATCCGTATCCGTGCAGAGCCCATGCGGCATGTTCCCGGCTCGATCCACTACCGAAGTTTTTACCTGCTACCAGAATTTTCCCTGAATATAAGGGGTTGTTGAGGACAAAATCCGGATTGGGCTGATCATTTTTATCGTATCGCCAATCATAAAAGAGATTGTCGCCGAAACCCAGTTTGTCAATGGCTTTTAAAAACCGGGCAGGGATGATCTGGTCCGTATCAATATCTTCCATCGGCATAGGAACTGCGCTATCTGTAATTATCTCTATTTTTTCCATTTATACGTATTCTCGTGGATCTACAATTTTTCCATGTATCGCAACTGCGGCGGCGGTCAGTGGACTAGCCAGTATAGTCCTGGCACCCGGACCTTGTCTTCCCTCAAAATTTCGATTTGAGGTGGATACACAATACTGGCCTGCCGGGATCTTATCTTCATTCATGCCGAGGCATGCCGAGCATCCTGCCTCTCGAAATTCATAGCCCGCGTCGATCAATATCCTATCCAAACCTTCTTCCACAGCTTGTTTTCTCACACGCTGAGAACCAGGAACGATCATCGCGCGCACATGGGGACTTACCTTTTTACCTTTTGAGAAGGCTGCGACGATACGGAGGTCTTCAATCCTGGCATTGGTGCAACTACCGATAAAAACGTTCTGAACAGGCATTCCTAGCAATTCCTGACCAGGCCGGAGACCCATATAATCCAGCGATTTGTGAAAGGATTCCGGTTTAGCGGATTTGATTTCCCTGGGTACCTGCTCTGAAATTTTAATTCCCATTCCCGGATTGGTTCCATAGGTAATCATAGGTTCAATGTCTGCTGCATCGAAATGGTATTCGAGGTCAAATTCTGCCTCCGGATCACTATAGAGGGTTTGCCAGTAGGCCAATGCCCGCTCCCAATCCTCGCCCTGAGGGGCGAAATCTCTACCCTTTATGTATTCAAAAGTTTTTTCGTCGGGTGCGATCAATCCTCCACGAGCGCCCATTTCGATACTCATATTGCAAATCGTCATCCGGGCTTCCATACTGAGTTCTTTGATCGCACTTCCCGCGTATTCGATAAAATAACCGGTTCCCCCCCCTGCAGTCAATCGGGACAAAAGGTATAGTATCAAATCCTTGGAATATACCCCTTCACCCAACTTTCCATCAATATTGATCCGCATCCGTTTGGGTTTGCTTACCAGAAGTGTCTGGGTGGCAAATACCTGCTCTACCTGACTGGTGCCTATCCCAAAAGCAATGGTGCCAAAAGCACCATGGGTAGACGTATGGCTGTCGCCGCATACGATGGTCATGCCGGGTTGGGTAATGCCCAGTTCAGGACCTATAATGTGAACAATACCCTGGTTTGGATTGCCCAGACCATAGAGCTTTACCCCAAAATCCGCGCAGTTTTTTGTGAGGGTTTCCACCTGAATCCGGCTGAGTGGCTCGGAAATTCTCAGGTGTTGATTGATGGTCGGTACATTATGATCCGCCGTAGCCACGGTTTGTTCTGTACGGAACAAGGGGATCTGCCTTTCTCTCAGTCCTGAAAATGCCTGGGGACTGGTTACTTCATGGATGAAATGTCGATCGATGTACAGGATATCCTGGCTGGCATCGACCGATTCCACGACATGGTCATCCCATATCTTATCAAATAAAGTCTTGTGCTTCATAGAAGTCGATTGATAAAATTTGTCACGGCACTGGTCCGTGGATTGCTCTTATTTTGAATATTGTGCGTAGATCTCCTCTTTGGCTTCCATCAAGTAATGAAGGTCGTCTTCTTTGATCTCTTTTTTCAGATCAGCGAGTTCCAGAAATCGGTCATACAAAGCATCGAGTTCGAGTTTGGTGACATTAAAACCAATTTCTTTGAGTCGATAGGCCAGCGCGGCTCTTCCGCTTCGGGCGGTCAGCACGATCGAGGATTTGTCTACTCCTACATCGGCAGGATCTATGATTTCGTAAGTTGATCTTTCTTTAATCACGCCATCCTGATGGATACCGGATGAATGAGCAAACGCGTTGGTTCCCACAATGGCTTTATTGGGTTGCACGACCATCCCCATTTCTTCTGAAACCATACGGCTGGTTTGCAATAACATATGGGTTTTGATATCGGTGTAAAAACCGAGTTCGGGATGCTGTTTTATGATCATCACACATTCTTCCAGCGAGGTGTTTCCCGCTCTTTCCCCGATGCCGTTGATGGTACATTCGATTTGCCTGGCTCCATTGATGGCCCCGTAAATGCTGTTGGCCGTCGCCAGTCCCAGATCATTATGACAATGGGTGGAAATATGCACATTCTGCAATCCGTTGAGGTTGGCCACCAGATAGGCTATCTTTTCGCCATACTCCAAAGGAAGGCAATATCCCGTCGTATCCGGAATGTTGAGTACAGTGGCTCCCGCATTGATGGCTACCTGGCAGGCCTGAGCCAAAAATTCATTATCGGTACGTCCTGCATCTTCGGCATAGAATTCGACGTCTTCCACAAAGGTTTTGGCATACGAAACGGCTTCATGCACACGCTCCAGCACTTTTTCCCGTGTCGTTCTGAATTTAAATTTGATGTGATTGTCTGAGGTCCCTATCCCGGTATGTATCCGGGGTCTTTTGGCTTTGGCCAATGCTTCTGCCGCCACCTCGATGTCTTTTTTCACCGCCCGGGACAACCCGCAAACGATGCTGTTTTTAACGGTCTCTGAGATCGCCTGCACCGATGCAAAATCCCCAGGTGAAGAAATCGGAAATCCCGCTTCAATGATATCTACTCCCAGTTTGTCCAGCTGGGTGGCCAGCTTTATTTTTTGGTCTTGATTCAATTTACAGCCAGGCACTTGTTCTCCGTCCCGCAATGTAGTGTCAAAAATATGTATTTTTGCCATTGATGCTTACTTTTGTACAATGTAACTGAAGTCGATTATATCAACCACAACTCTAAAATAAAGATTCCCAATACATTGTTCATTCTAATTCAGGGAATGCATTACAAGCCTTGATCCAATGAATTTTATTGTAAACTATTGATAGACAGTACGTGATAAAATCCAGAAATACACCCTCCAGTACCAAATCCGATGCCTTGTTACAACTCATTCTGTCGATGTCGAAGGCTGAAAAAAGGGCATTTAGTCTGTATGTGAACCGGGCTGGCCATTCGGATGACATTCTTTATTACAAGGTTTTTGCAGAGGTAAACAAACGAAAGGCTTTTGATGATGAGGTGATCCTGAAAGCCATTCCCGATTTGAAGCGTAGTCAGTTACCCAATATCCGGGCTAGTCTTTACCAACATATTCTCAAGAGCCTGCGGCACCTGTATGGAAAAATGGACGTGTATAATGTATTGGAATCTTTTGATTTTGCGAGGATTCTCTATGACAAAGGTCTGTATTACCAAAGTCTGGATCAATTGCAAAAATGCAAAGAGCAGGCTAAAGCCCTCCAGGAATATTTTTTGCTCGGAAGTTTTTTGCAATTTGAAAAATTTATTGAAAGCCAGTATATTACCCGAAGCATCGGTGATCGGGCGCTCAATTTGTCTCAAAAATCCAACGAGGTATTGGATCATATTCGTCAAGCCACTTTCTGGTCCAATAAAGCACTCCAACTCTATGACTGGTACCTTAAGTACGGCTATATCAAAGATTACGAAGAGAAAGAACGACTTACCAGGTACTTTTATCATGGAATGCAGGATCTGGATATGCAGCGTGCGGGATTTTATGAGCGCATCTATTACCACCAGACCTATATGTGGTATTATTACACGGCCCAGGATTTCCAGAATTATTACCGCCACTGTCTGAAGTTTGTACATGCTTTTGATGAACACCCCGAAATGAAGCAGGTCAATCTCGCCATTTACATGAAGGCTGTTCATAATGTATGTAATGCGCTGTTTTTCCTCAATAGTTATGAACGATTCAGGGAACAGTTTGAAGAGTTCCGAAAACTGATCGATTTGGTCGATACCAGAGATTTCAACATCGAAGGACTTTATTATCTATACTATAATCTGCACAGGATCGATTTGTATACCATGCGGGGGGAATTTCAAAAGTCCTGGAAATGGCTACCCGAACTTATCGACATTGTAGATCAGAATCCCTACCATTGGGATCAGCACCGGATCATCGTATTTTACTATAAAATTGCCTGCTTGTATTTTGGCGGTGGAGATTTCAACAGGGCTATTGACTTTCTCAACCTGATCATCAATCAGCAGACCTACGATATCCGGGCTGATATCCAAAGTTATGCCCGGATATTGAACCTGATCTCTCATTATGAACTCGGCAATCAAAGATTGTTGCAATACCAGGTCAAATCGGTCTATCGCTTTTTGGCTAAGAAAGAGGAGTTGCAGAAAGTACAGCAGCATATTTTTGCTTTCCTGCGGAAAATGCCTACGATAAAATTACTGGAGGTGCGGGATCATTTCCGTGATCTGAAGGCAAAGCTGGAAGTCCATCAAAATGATCCAATTGAAAAACGGTTTTTCCTCTACCTGGATATCCTTTCCTGGCTGCAGGCCAAAATTGAGAATCGCACGGTGGAATCGGTGATCCGGGAAAAATTCCAGGCGGATAGTGGGATAGAACGCTGAATTCGGATTCGCAAGGCTGGGATCTGCATCGTTTGCCTTCCAGGAATAAAATTAAACATCTCCAGTTTATAACGAAAGAATTTCGAATATAAGTCCTGCGCTTCCAAATC
>CAYRRD010000132.1:0-6522 GCA_964426625.1 uncultured Saprospiraceae bacterium
GTGGATCTTCGTGATATAGATCCGGAGTCATTTACTTTCAATCTCAGGCATTTTATCGATTTTTATCAAAAAGCGCCCTTCAAAGAGAAGTTCTTTGCCCGTCCTGACTTCTTTGATAAGTTGGCAGGGAACGATACTCTACGGAAAAAAATCATCGATGGCTGGTCCTATGAGGAGATTGAAGCAAGCTGGCAGGAGGAATTGACTGAGTATAAAACCATGAGGAAGAAGTATTTGCTGTACGAAGATTTTGAGTAAATAAAGACTCCAAAGCGAAGTTTACAGAGTTTATTATCGGATCTGACGACCTCATCCGTAAAGAGTTTTCGTGATCCGCCCAATTCCTCATGTGTAATTTGAAATTCTTAATTGATTCAGAGATCATGAAACACCCAGGGGCTTATTTCCTCGTCTCATTCATAATAACCATGCACTTCCCACATCTTAAACTTCAACTTAGTCTTTACCTTGTTCCTAATCCTCATCATTCCGAAATAGATTTGGACCTCCATTCATTTTATCGTTTCCAGGGATCCCTCCTGTACCATCAGCCAAAGAAAATGCCAAAATGATTTATTTTTTACCCGCTCAACGGTGAGTCCTTTTTTTTCCACAGGGCCATCAAGTTTGTTACTGAGCACAAAGTTTATAATAGCCGAAATCCATTTGCGCCGTGAGGTACCGTCTTTCTTAAGCAAATTTATTCTGAGTGCGTCATAATTGATATACATATCTCCTATCGCACGGTCATCGTTGCCTGTAAAATTGAAGGCCAGGTGATGGATAGCCCCTTCGGTGTCAATATTGAGCACAGGGGTTGCAAAATGGTTGATTTGCTTGTCGGTCAGTTGATCAAGACGGCCGGAAACCATAAACGCATCTTGGGTATTAGAAATATCAAATGACCAGTTAAATTCCAATCGGGATTTATCCATAAAATTGGTGACCGCATGGACCTTTGTGCGTTGAAAACCGGTATGCTCTATCCCCCTATTATTAAGATGGGCGATAAAACCATTGATAGTCTTGAATGAAACCATTCCCGGGGGTGGTTCTTTTCTGGTCTGAAGTTGGAATTGAATATCGGCATCCTGAATGTGAATGGTATCCAGGGACAGATAAATGGGAAGTTCACGAAGTAATTGACTGTAAAGAGGCTTGACATGGGGGTATTCTGGCAGTCGATTGTCTTTATATATATCCAGACCTGCCTGGTTTAATATCAGTTTGGATGCAGCAAAGCCCAGACTGTCTGAAGATGTCAGGAGTCTAGGGTGGGCGATTTCTATCGTTGGGACTTTTAGATTGAGCCAGGCCTTTTGATAGGGGAGGTGTTTCTGGAATTGGTATTTGTCATAGGGAGATACTATTTCCAGATTCTCTAAAGAGATATGGCTATCGGATTTATGTAAGGACTCAATATTCAGATGGTACAAGTTGCTCATCTTGAAGCTGAGCATTTGGATATCAAATTCCATGTCAGACCACTGGAAGGGAATAGACCGGTTGATCGTGGAAGTGTCGAGTAAGATATCATAGATTTGGAAAGAGGGTATATCGCCTGTCAACCACATACTGGTTGAATCAGATTCTATTATTCGTATTTGGCCCCCTGAAAGCCCAAATTGATCAATTTTTACAACTGGAAATTCTCCTTTGAAATTATCTGTTCCATCCTCATTATCTTTTGATTTATTATCTGTTCTATAAATCGTGAGGTGGGGGCTCTTCATTTCAATAAACCCCACATGGATATTTTTGTGGATCAAATAAGACCAAAGATGATAACCAGAAACACTCATGGTCTCAATGTGTATGTCCTGGGAAATCCTCCCGGAATCCTTTTGTTTCCAGTGTAATTGATGTATGCTCGCGTTATTTCGAAATATATCGACCTCGAAGGATTCGAAGGATATTAGATCTATGTTCTCAAGAAGGTTTTGCAACTTCTCTTTTACCCAGAGATTGATCCCTATTATGAGCAGTGATACACCCAATATGATGGAAAGGATGACTTTGAATAAAGTATAGGATCGATTTTTCATGGTCTTGTCCTTTCATCATCCAGGAGTACAGCGAAAAGGCTAACTCACACGATTATTATGGAGTCTGATACCTCAATCCAAGATATACTTTCTTTGGATAAAATAGGATGTGGGCTAGAAATAATTTATCATCTCAGGGGCTATATCCATATTAGATCATGCGAGTTAAATCGGATGGTTGACATTGGGGCTGCAACAATCCCATGTTTTGTAAACCTGATCCTCCCACGCTGTCACGAAATACCTCAAGGGTTCTATTGGTATCGTATTTCATATAGATCTGTCCGCCGATCTTTCATATTCCGTACGCTACCATAATTGTGTAGTTGTTTGAGCAAATCCAAATCCAGATCGGCGAGGAGGATCATTTCTGTATTGGGTGTTGACTCCGCCATGACCCCATTGGCTGGAAACGAATAGTCGCTAGGGGTAAATATAGCAGATTGGGCGTATTGAATTCCCATATTGTGCACAATGGGCATATTCCCCACGCTGCCGGCGATAGCGACGTAACATTCATTTTCTATAGCCCTGGCCTGTGCACAGTGTCGTACCCGGTAATAGGCATTTTGCGTAATCGTATTGAATGGAACGAATAAAATCTCCATGCCTTCCTTTGCCAGTTTTCGGGACAATTCCGGGAATTCCACATCATAACAGATCAATACCCCGACTTTACCGCAGTCTGTATCAAAAACCTCTAACTTATCCCCGCCTTTTAGCCCTGCAGTTTGAGCTTCATTGGGTGTGATGTGCAATTTTTCATAACGATCGATACGTCCATCTCTGTGACAGATATATCCCACATTGTAAAGCTGGTCGTTGATAATCAAAGGCATACTACCTGCCACGATATTGATATAGTATTTGATGGCCAGTTTGCTAATTTCATCTCGGATCTGCTCGGTAAATCGAGCCAGTTTGCGTATGGCCATCGGCTGGGGCATTTCATTGAAATTGGCCATCAGGACAGCACTGAAATTTTCAGGAAACACCACAAAATCGGAATTTCGGTGGGCGATGGCTTCCACAAAATATTCAATTTGTTCCTTCAGCCCGCTCATTTTCGTGATCAGCCTCATTTGCCATTGAACCAGGCCAATGCGAACATTTCCAGTTTGGGTAATATGACTCTTCTCGTCCTTTCGAATGGGTTTTTTGTAATAAATATTGTCCCATTGCAACAAAATACCATACTGATCAACTTCTTTGTCACCGGGCATATAATCACGGATGATTTTCCTAATCGTAAAATCGTTGGACAGCTGAAAATTGAGCGTGGGATCTAGGATTTCCTTGCTTCTTACCTTTTCGATGTACTCCTCGGCGGTCATTTTTTCTGAGTAAGCTGCATATCTTGGAATCCGACCGCTGAAGACAATGGATCGAAGATTGAGTTTTTCACACAAAGCTTTTCGGGCATCGTATAATCGACGTCCCATGCGCATTCCTCTGTAGTTGTGGTGGACAAAAACATCGATGCCATAAAGTGTATCACCTTGGGGATCGTGCGTTTCGTAGCTGTCTGCACCGGTGATTTGAGCATAGGTATGATCATTTCCAAACTGGTTGTAGTCCACGATAATCGACAAAGCACTACCGACCACCCGACCGTCAACGAGAGCTACAAACTGACCTTCCGGAAATTTATCAATCAACACCTTCACCTGTTCCTCTGTCCAACTTACATTCGTCCACCGCGGATAGGTTTCCTCCATAGATTGAAGTAATTCCTGGAAGTCCGAGAGATTCAATTGTCTGATCTCAACGGAAGGTAAGCTATGGTTTTCCTGATCTGTCATGATTTTTTATATTTTATAACCCTGGTCAATCTCCAGCTTGAAGGTAGAGTTTAATCGCAGGATTTATAAGTTTCAAATGTTTCGGTAAAGTAATGGTTATGAATGGAATTGGGAAGAATAGTACTCTTCTTTTTGTTTTGTTCGTCAGACTCGACCGTCTCCATTCAAAGAAAGATACCATTTTTTGAAATTCAAAGATACCAATTATTCCCGGACCCTCGAATGGCATCTCGTAGAATGGGGTGGATATTTCTTTCCATTGCACCGGTCACAATACTCGTGACAGTCGGCTTCTTTTTCGCTGTACCTTTATCATCGAAAGCCTTATGTAGCTATGGCTATACTTGTGCTCCATTTCATAAGGTCTATTCGCATCAACCATTTGACTGTCGTTTTTTTCGTAAACCTATAGGTTGTTAATGCAGATGACGCAGTATCCTATGATCCACGAAGAAGGTGCCAAATGGTATGAAGCTGGATGCGAGTACCACAGAAGTACGCCATATCCATGGCCAACCCTTCTGAATGGCTATCCATATGGTTTTAACAACAAACAATACGAATAACCCTCCATGTAAGGGACCAAGAAATTGCACCCACGCAGGGTTATCCTGAAAATATTTCAGTGGCATAGCGATAAAAACCAGTGCCAAAAGCGATAGCCCCTCCAGAAAGGCATAGAGTCGCAGCCTTCCGATTTTTGAAGTGAAAAATTTAGACATGTAGAACAATTTTGGATCTCGTCAGGATGCGGATTTATCGATTTTGTATAATCTGCCTCCCTGTGTTACTGCATACAGAGCACCATCTGTTCCCTGGGTAATGTCCCGGAAGCGCTGACCCTCGTCAGGAAGGATACGCTCCTCGCCCACCACTTTATTGTCTTTAATAACCAGTCTTGCGATGTGATTGCTGCTTAATCCGCCTATAAACAAATTGTTTTTCCATTCCGGAATATTATCGCCGGTATAGAAGGTCATTCCGCTTGGAGAAAGGACAGGATCCCAGTAATACACCGGTTGTTCCATTCCTTCCTTCTGCTGGATAGGAGGATCTCCAATTGGATCCCCGCTGTATTCCAGTCCATAGGTAATAACAGGCCAGCCGTAATTAGCGCCGGGTTTGACCAGATTGAGTTCATCTCCACCTTTAGGACCAAATTCATTATTCCACAGATCACCGGTTACGGGGTGGAAGGCCAGTCCCTGAACGTTGCGATGGCCATAGCTATAAATTTCGGGTTTTGCATCAGACTGGTTTTCAAAAGGATTTCCAGGTACGGGTTTTCCATCGGTGGTGATTCGAAGAATTTTCCCGAGTGCTGAATTTAATTGCTGAGCCTGTGGCCTTGTGACCTTATCCGATCTTTCCCCTGTACTTACGAACAGGTTCCCATCTTTATCAAAGATAATTCTTCCTCCATAATGCAGTCGTCCGTCATAGGAGGGAAGTGCGCGGTATATTACCTGTGCATTTTCTATGGTTTTTTCATCATCTGACAATCTTCCTTTGGCTACCGCGGTGTGATTTCCGTCAGCAACTCTTTCGGAAAACACCCAATAGACCATGCGATTGGAGGAGAAGTTGGGATCCAGAGTCAGCCCGAGAAGACCGCCCTGACCATTATCATCTACAGCAGGAATGCCCGTAATGGCGTCCCCCAATTCCCCTGTAGCCGGATCCACGATGCGCATATTTCCTGCATTTTCGTTGACCAGAAGTCTGCCATCAGGAAGGGCAACTACAGCCCAGGGAGAGGACAAAGATTCCGTAATAATAGTTCCTTCGTATTTGGTGGTTGTTTTCACACCAGGTGCCCGGGTCTGACCTTCGAATGCTGGTTTGTAATCAGTATTGGGGTCATTGGTTTCCACTGGAGGATAAGTCATGGTGTCGGCGACTACATCCAATTCCTGTGTGGAAGAGTTGGAATTGGTACACGAGAAAATAGCTGTACTAATGACAATCAGGCTAATGATCAACTTCATTTTAATTCTTTTTTAATCAAAACTTAAAAATCCCATTTTATCGTATCTGATGGGGAGGTAAATTCAATATTTTGGACCATGAAGATAAGATTTATCTCATACAATTTTGGGGGAGTGTCGTTTGGTGATAAAATTTTTTCTCGTCGATAGAAATATCTGTAAGGTTATTGCTTCAAGGGGTTGGGGAGTGGTTCGCGGGTATGTTATTGCCACTTCTGGATTTTCATCTCAATATTCTACCATTTTTGCCGATTCAATTTCAACGTAGAAATGAGTTTTGCATTCCACCTTTAAAATGCAATGTACGAGACCGGAGGTCCGGTGGAGCTTCGACGAGGGAACCGAAGTTTCCCATCCGAGGGTGTAAGAAGGATAGAGTAAAAAATGCGTGTCATGCTCCTTCGTTGGCACGATCTTTTTGCTTTTACGATAGACTTCGCACAGGGGGGTTGATTTGTGTTTTGGGTGGCAGGATGAGCTCCCGTTGTTTAGGAAAATGAAAGTTGATTTAGTAGTCGCTGATCCTGTGTGTGGTGGTGTTCAATAAAAAAGCCCTGGTGACTCCTTCGTCGCCACGATCTTTTTGCTTTTACGATAGACTCCAATCGGAGTTTGGGTGTCTCGTAAAAGCAAAAAGCCATGGCATGGCCACGGCTTTTTTGTTGTCGGGGTGGCAGGATTCGAACC
>CAYRRD010000133.1:0-6234 GCA_964426625.1 uncultured Saprospiraceae bacterium
TTTTATCAAAAAATATTGAAATCCAGTCAAATGCCTAAATCTGAGTAGGCCCTAAGTAATTGTCGATTATTTATTACAAAACCCTTCCCTACATATATCGTATTAGAGATGGAGGCAATGTGTAAAAAGGAAGTCCTGAATTTCATGAACATTATGATGTGGAGTGCACGAAAACCTAAGTACATATCAAGTTTTTCTTCATCTTTTTTGCCAGCTCTTCGAAGGACCGATGTCACACCACCCTCAATATGTCACCATCACTGCGCCATGACCTGTCGAAAAATATATATTGAAAAAATGTATAGCTGTTTGGATTTCCGCTCAGTAGTTCTCTTTTTAAAACCAAAAATTAGGTCACTTCAATCTTTCCAATCTACCTTTTCGTTTGATTAGGTTTTTGTAGTCCCATTGGATATTCCGGGATTTTTCCAGCCAACGGTGTACCTCATCTTCACGGATTTGATCTACTGAAGTATACAATTTTGATGCATCTTTAAACTTTCCTGTTCCCGGTTTAAGTTCCTCCTCTCCAAAATCGGAACCGCTCCAGAAAAACAACCGGATTCCAGCTTTAAGCTTGCTGTACCCCACGATGGGGTTACCTTCCAAAAACCAAACCGGATGCGCATGCCATATTTTTCGTTCTGCCTCAGGCAATTTGGCACAGATAATTTGATACAATTGGTCACAAATGGTTTTTTCTTCAGGAGTTTGCTGTTCATGATAGTTTTTGATTTCTTTTTCCATGGTATCCTTATCCATTTTTAGCGGTGCTCTAAGTTAAAAGAAATCAAGTTGCCGACAAATGAAAGAGCACAGAATGCGGACGGGAAGTTTTAAAAAAATGGATCGCCATGGGTTTCTGCGGGACTATAAACCCAATTCGTATTAATTTTGGTCCACGGGCACAGTGATTTTACCAAAGACTAGGATAGGGTTGGCACGATATGTTATGTAAGCATGTTTAATGCCATATATGATTATGGCCCAGGCCTCATTTCATTTGGGTTTGAATCGATCCATCTCCCACTTTTTTGGGTTTGTTGATAATATAATTTTTTATTCTTCGATGATCTAAAGGGTTGCGGATTATATGGTCATTGTAATTGGGTTGAAAAAATGATTATTACGGTGAAATTTTGGTATATTCAGGTTATGTAAATCGATATAATCGTCGATTTCGGAATTGACTGCCGGTTTGAATCCCGCGATAAATGACGAAATAGATCTCGGAAATCGACCAGGAGGATGGTTTTTGAGCGATGATTGGTTGATTTGAGGTACATCTTCATTGGCACCCTTGAATTCAGGAACATCGGTATGTTCAACCGATAGCGGTTTGTCTGTGGTATGATGGATGTGGTCTTGGGAAAATACATTGTCATGTAGATGCGCACGGCCGTGCGTATCTCCGATCACATTAATTTCAACAATGGCGTGAATATGGTTGGGCATGATTTCTTAAACATCTAAAAACAATTCCTAACGGATTTCAAACGATTTCAACCATTCTTTCTTTACGATTTCACCTAAATCCGATAATACCATTTCGCTGTTTACGATTTCACCCAAATAACAATTCCATCCCTAGGTGACCAATGTTAGATAATACAACCCGTTAGTTGAATAATGCCAATTTGGTCTCCTTTTCGATTTATTGCGGTATTTATTCAGGAATTTTTTCATTCTCTTTTTTCAAAACCTCTATCGAAGAACCAGCCTGGTTATCTATGCTATAATTTTCGAATTTCCGTTGGTTTTTGGCCACAGATGTTCTGATACAATAGGTAATCCATCGTATTTTCTTACTGGAATTCGATTATTAGGATGTCTTTTCCATGGGGACAATAACCATATTCGTGTTTGCCTAAATTAAAGAACTTTAACCATAAAACATATTGTGGGACATAAAAGATTGATTGGGTATTTAAAAAACGCACGGCCGTGCGTTTCTACGGGATTTTCAGCCCAATCCCCAACTATTTGGTATTGTAATCAAATAACTCTATAATAGTTCCAAATTGATGCGGTGACCGCATTGGCCATACGTTCATCCAGTTTAACGTGCAGGACAGGTAAGTGTCTTATTTTTTTTCGCACACTCAATTGATCTGGATTGGATGTTTGAGGGATTTTCCCGCGTGGATAGGGATTTACCTGTGGAACGGCCTCCAATCACTACGGCCCTTCCAGGAAAGGTTTTAATTTTCCTGATTTACGTTAATCAAATTTTTTTCCGCGATAATCATCGGGGAATCCCACGCCGGCAATCCGGTAAAAGTCATTTCTCCGTTCTCATTTTTCACAGCATCACGTGGGAAAGTCTGAACCGCACCCTCGTAGGGATTGATCAATACAGGGTCGTTGAAACGAATGCCCCGAAGGGTAAGGTCGACGTCAAAATAATGGTCCTCGTCAGATGGAATTTTATCATCCTTCCAGTAGGATACGATCGAATTACCGGATTGATCCTCCCAGGCGTATACCGACATACTGCTGTCGGTCATCACTTTGTATTCCGGATGGAGTACTTCCAATTTCCTGCCATAAACTGTACACAGGTTCTGGTATGCGTAATAGGCGGGTTTGGCGTATTCAACTGAGAAATCATCTTCATTGATCTTAAGGATCCCCTTGGAATTCAGGCCTTTTCTCTGCGCATCGTTGTACACAAATTCAGATAGAAGAAACAAGCTGAAGTTATATCCCTGGCCTATGTGTGCCAGAGCCCTTCGCAAAATCCATTTGGTCTGGGTATGCTCGGTCCATTCGTAATTGCTCAACGCACCCGTACTCCCAAAAGTAGAGGGACATCCTGTTTCTCCCTGCCAGAATTCCACATCCGATTTGTATTTTCCTACGGTTTCTTTAAGCTTTTCGACCGATTGAAATCCATGATCAGGGTTCTGTGGGTAACCGTGAAAGGTGATTACGTCTACCCAATCCACATCTCCATGTTCTTGCAGATAGGTGAAAAATCCATCCACAAATTTGGTATTACCTACACCCGCGATGGAGAGTGCTACAATCCGGGCTTCAGGATGTACGCTTTTGATGGCTTGGGCGGTTTTGATAAATAACCTGGCGTAGGTGTATTCATCACTCCCAAATTTGCGATTGTTGTCTAGATCCGCTTCGTTCCAGACCTCCCATTCGTAGACCCGGTCCTTGTATCTATTCACCAATGCTTTGGTATAGTTGGACCAAGCTTCCAGGGCTTCTTCCGAGTTGGGCAGACCAGCGGAAAGACTTACCCCACCGCCGCCATCATAGATCAGGTTGCCGTAACTGATCTGAATCCAGGGCTGTACGCCCCGGGAAATGGCATCATCCACGATATGATCGAGCCATTCAAAATCGTATACACCCTTTTGTTTTTCTGTTTTTGCCCAACCACTTTGTAGACGTATTTTTTTGGCTCCAAGGTCGTTCAGATATCCTTTATAAGCATCGTAATCACACAAATCCCGATCGAGAACCTCCCCGCCGATCCATAGCATAGATGTTTCAATATCTTTTGTAGCAGAGGGTTTTACCATTCCATACACGGTCCATTTATCCGAACCGGGTTCGGAAGACATACAAGAAATGGATGTCGTTAGAAATAGGATGTAAATTAGTCTCATAATTTGTTATTGAGATGGAATGTAATATTTCATAAATGTAAAATGCAATCTATTATATGTTGCCTGTGTTGCTAATGTACAATAACTCTCGCATAGACCTGGCGCATAATTACATACATTTATCTACCATAACACTATCCTGGATTTTGCGGGTTTTTCTGCTGGATATAAGAATCAATGATAGTATGTGGTTATACAACTATGATTTCTAATATAAGGATTAGAAACCTTCACCATTGAAAACTTTCAGGGGTATTCAAGGATTTCGAGGAATGATCTCACCCTTTTGGAGAATTGTAAATTTAAATCTTTTACGTTCGCCAAGCAGATCAGTGTTGATAGTGGATTTAATTTGTATCAGTTATTCCATCGGATTCTTATTGCTATTGTTTTCCATCCGGATTTTACAGAAGGTGCTCAGATTGGATCTATCTGATATAATCTGGTATCTCCCGCTCTGGAGAATTCAGCTTTAAAAGTTTTATTTGTAATTGATTCCGGAAACCTGGAAGTCTCAAAATTATTTGCTGATACCAGAACTTCCTTTAGTACGGAAGCATGCGGTAATGTCAGGGATCGGGTACCCGATTCAGAGGATTTGATCGCAAGATAACCCTGGTTGCAATATACCACATCTCCATTGTGGCTATAAATATGTACCCCAGCCTCTTGGGCCAAGTGCCGAAGAATCTGCCAGGGAATTGGTGGTGCGGTAGCCCATACAATTGTTGAATCTAAGCTTGCTCTGACTCCCAACACTGGCTTCCCTTCTTTCGTAGCCCCCCATATTGTGTCAATTTCGTTTTCCCGCAGGTAAATAAAAGGCGACAAATTACTTACTTCACTTTTGAATCTTTTTCCATCTATTTCATAGTGGACCAGCAGTTCTCCCGCAGATTCTTCATATTCCAGAGGCATCCTGATGAATTTACTTGTGTGGTCTGAACCATTTTTTTCGTTAAGCAGACCAGGTCCGTACAACCAAAGCAACCAGTGATCTCTGGTAATGCATTTCTCAATAATGGCTTTTTGTATGTCTGGAGATATTACGAATGAATTTAAAAAGACCACCAATTTGTATGGAGACATATCGAGATTTTCCAAATCGTCAAGCAGGTATAAATCATATGGAGCTCCAAGTCGATCTAATTGCGCCTTCTGGGGACCGAGCCACGATACATTTCCCACTTGTTGCCTTCTCAAAGATGCGACATATGGAAGGGATCGTTCATCGATAAAAACGCAGATCTCCGAGGCCGATTTTGAGGGACGATGTATGCTGGAATTAGCTACATGACATGCCTCCCCAAACAACTTCATAATTTTTTCATTATCGTACCACCCCCCAAATAAATCATACCAATAAATAGTAGTTCCACTACAAATTGCATGTGCAAATTCAGATTTTAAATGCTCCAACGTTTGCTCGAGTGTACCCGGACGTTTCCATATCGGTAAATCGTATTCGTGGTAAGGATCTATTTCTGGTCTGGTTTCAGAAATCCACTGACCAATGTTGGTTTTTTCATCACCCTCGTTGTAGAATAATTTACCAGCCTGTTTGATGGATTCAACTGGTGTCCCCCAGGTAGTTGATGTAAAAAAATCTACATACGGGGATTGAAGCATTCTATGAAAACTCATGTGATCCAGCCATTGGGCAAAAGTATGGCCGTAAAACGTACCTGTCAGCAGATGCCCCTGACTTTCCTCCTTCACTGCCCGGCATAAAAAATCCATGCTGTCGACAATTTCATCAGCTCTGAAAAACCGGTAGTCAATATTTAACCGGGAATTCTGAGGGTCAAAAAAATCCCCAAAATCAGCTCGGTTACGTGCCTCAGGGGAGGGAATGGAAATCTGGTGAAGGGGGGAATCAAAGTGTTTCACAATTTGAGCTTCGTTTCCATACTTTTTCAATAGCCATTCTTTGAACCGGGCTTCTGCCACAATACTGTAATCTGTGTCGCCCTGCCAGCCCAAATGAACCGATTCTGTGGTTTCGCCGGCACAAATATGCATTCCGATGAAGCGGTCCGCGTAGGATGCTTTTTGAACATGTCGTACGATCTCCCGAAGTACTTCGGCTGTTTCTTCCCGCCAGATCAACGACGAGAAAGATTGACATTGCGGCAAACCTTCTCCATACGTTCTACATGTTTCGGCAGGATGAAAACTATCCCACCAACTTGGACTATTGCAATTTATCCTCGGCAAAACATATGCTTCCGGTGCCACCTCGAGAATCTCTTTTATGCTTTCATCCATGATATCAAAATCAATTTTGCCCGGAGCCTGCCAGATATTGTATCGATCGAGGCGGACTTTTTGATTTTTGTACAGCCCTACCCAGCGATCTCCCAGTGAAACCTGACAGCCAAAAATTCTGATACCCAGGTCATACATATTTCTGTACCTGAACTGTTGTGGAAAATCGGATAAATATGCGCTTGGAAAAATAGGATTTCCATTGATATGTACCGTTGGTCTTCCGTTATAACGTCGGATCACACAACTGATTGGGGGTGGTCCGGATTTGGAATTGACCATTGTGGGGGGACTAATATTTTGTTTTTCAATTGCAGCGTACTTTGAGATATTCAAGCCC
>CAYRRD010000134.1:0-1632 GCA_964426625.1 uncultured Saprospiraceae bacterium
GAAGAAAAACATGATATGTATTTAGGTTTTCGTGCACTAGTGTGTCCAATTTGGAGATGAGAGACCGGAAAACAAGAATACATCATTAGGGTAAATATCTTATGAAATGGAGCACTAAATTTCAATCATTACCCCACTTGATCAGGAAATGTCTTGTGGTTCAACTCGCACGATTGTCATGAATTATTCTACCGGATATATCGTTTTTTATCTTTCATTCGTCGGGAGATTTTATGTATTCATCCAATATACCTTCCAAAGGATACTACTTTGCTTTGCCAAGTACTATAAACGACTTATCTTTGAGTTGTGACCAACAAAATAATTGGAATATGAAAGTAGAAAACATCAAAGCACAAATGAGGAAGGGAGTCCTGGAGCTTTGCGTACTGGGCATCTTATCCAAAGAAACGATGTATCCTTCGGACATTATCCGCAACCTTAAGGAAAATGACCTTATCGTGGTGGAAGGAACTATGTACCCCTTGCTCAACAGACTGAAGAAGGAAGGTTATCTGACCTACAAGTGGGTGGAATCCAGCTCGGGTCCTCCCCGCAAATACTATGAAATCACGCCGAAAGGTGAGGAACTTCGGATGGAATTATCTAAATCCTGGTCCACGCTGGCACAAACCGTCAATTTCTCAAATTCTTTAAACACTACCGACAATGAATAAGATTGAATACATCAACCTGGGAGGCATACCTTTGGCCATTGATCTTGATGCTGCCGAAGTTCTGCAAAATTACCTACACGAACTCGATGATTACTTTGGCAAATCGGAATATGCGGATGAAATCATCAACGATATCGAACTACGTATGGCCGAGCTTATCGAAGAATCCATGGGAACCCGTAAGGTTGCCAATATGGAAGACATCCGAAAAGCCATCAGTGTTATGGGGCGGCCTGATCAATTTGACAATGCAGATTCAAAAGAGGCTGATGAGGAATACCGGGAGGAGCATAGGTATCGAAGAAAACTCTACCGCGATCCGGATGAAAAGGTGATTGCCGGAGTTTGTAGCGGTGTTGCAGCGTATTTTGACATCAACGACCCCATCTGGGTAAGATTAGCCTTCGTTATTTTTACTTTGACGGGCGGAGCTGGTGTTCTCTTGTACCTCATTCTATGGGCTATTATGCCCAAAGCAAAATCCTCTATCGATCGACTTCGTATGAAAGGGGAACCCATCGATCTGGAAAATATTGAAAGGATGGTAGAGAAAGGGATCGATCATATCTCCGATTTCGCGGATAAGGTTTCTGAGAAAATCTCAAAGAAGAAATGGTGATCGGTCTTCAGCACATAGGTTCATCAGCACATAGGTTCATCAGCACCCTGTGCTGATGAACGTTTGGTCTTTGGTCCTCAGAAGGACCAAAGACAGTTTGAGATAGGCCTGTACCGGCCTATCTGTTTGGATGCATTCCGGTCTTAGCCCGGGGGAAATGCGACCAGCATAATCATCGAACTCTTTGCACCATTCATCGTTGCGATTGTCCGGCTGATGTTGGGTGTCACCAACGTGATTGGAGGCGATCGAAATCTGCCTCCTATTGGAAAGATCAGTTTGGGATAGACCTGTGTCGGCCTATCTGTTTGGATGCATTCCGGTCTTAGCCCGGGG
>CAYRRD010000134.1:1732-6203 GCA_964426625.1 uncultured Saprospiraceae bacterium
ATAGACCTGTGTCGGCCTATCTGTTTGGATGCATTCCGGTCTTAGCCCGGGGGAAGTGTGACCAGCATAATCATCGAACCCTTTTCTTCATTTTATCATTCTTAGAACTTTTTTTTTGTCCACGATTCAATCCTAATAAAATGCATCTCAAATCCATAAATTCAAATGATTATGATTTATTTATATGGAATCCAATTGTTAAAATCAAAGATTAATTGCACTCCCAGGGTCATTAAAGAAAAAAATCGTATCTTAGGTAATCTATTTTGCCGATTGTCTAATTAGGATAGACATCCGGGAAATAACCCAATACCGTCCGAATGGGAAGAATATTTACCGCTTTAACGATCTTTCTTTTATTACCAATCTGGCTGCGGAGTCAACAAGTTATTGAAGTAGATTTTGATCCCTCAACCGCCAGTGTTTCGCTTCGGGACAGCTCCGGACTAAAATCAGGAGAACGTTACCAATTAAAAATTTATAACGTGAATCCCGTTTATATCCATGATCAAACCTGGGTTCGTGCCTACAGGTACATTTCGCCTATTCCAGAAATCCTGGAGCCTATCCTTCCAGGCATCCCTGGCACGAACATTTTCGATTACTTCAACGTACCGCGTTCGGGCCAACGAGAGTTTTTTCTCAAGTCCTTACGCTTTTTCAATGAACTTGAGGTCATTCGAAGTACCAGCGATGAACTTTATGCCAGCACCAGATATTATTCCAATCCCATCTTGGCTTCACAAGTGCTGGAAAACATCTTCACCACCTTTGATTCGACCAATCTGGAGTACATTGCCGGACAAATCGCCTATTACCAGGATTATATTAAAGCCTCAGAATCGATTTATGCCAACAATATAGACAAGGTAACCCTCATGACCCCGGATGCTGATGTCGTGATCAATGAAAAATCCCGCCTATCCCGGATTGCAGCAAAAGTTGAAAATATCAACTACATCCATTTGTTGGAGTATATCGCTCAATCGACCACTGCTCCGGAATATCTTTTGACCAGAGCCTTCACCGCTGATAAGGATTTGACTGAGGTACGGCTGGCATTATACGACTCCTACGTTCGCGATACCATCTATACGGGTTTTTTAAACTTCGACACTTACCACAAATGGACTTTTGATTTTTCGACCGGACTCTTTTTTACCAATCTGTATGATATCGACTATTACCTCGCTCCAAGGAATGATGAGGTCAACGACATCCTGGAAGAAGGAGAATTCAAAGGTGATTTTTCTGTAGGGGCTATGGCCCATCTTACTTTCAAAATCCAACCGGACTTTCGGCTGGGGCCTGCGGTAGGTGTTTCCCTGTCGCCTTTTGACAAAAAAATACGATACCTTCTGGGGTTTGGTGCACTGGTAGGTAAGGAAAAAATATTTGGCATCAACGCAGGCATTTCCATCGGTCAGATCGAAGTATTGTCCCGTTCCGTTGGTCGGGACGGATTTGGCCCCTATCTGCCGCTGAACGAAAGTAGAATTCCCACCTATAAAAAGACCATTGCCGGTATGTTCATAGGTGCTACATATAATTTTACTCGTCAAAAAAAATAGTGACCATGAAGCCATCCGAACTCACAATTGAAGCTTATCCCGACAAAATTCAGGCCCGTTTGGAAGCAAGAAACCGCGAACGCGCACGGAATATTCCAAGCTCCATCAATGGACTGGCCCGTGAATTGGTGTTTGAAGATTTGAAATTATGGCGAATCGGCGAACTAAAAGTAAGTTTTAAAGGTGGTGATTCGGAATTACATGGAAAAATTGCGGGGGTAGCCAGCAAATGGACAGAGAACGGTAATATCACGTTTGATTTTGGTTACGATGAAAATGGAGGATCTTTCCGGTCCTGGAATTCGACAGACCGTAGTCACATCAGGGTTGGATTTGAAGAACCCGGATACTGGTCCCTGGTTGGTGTGGACAGTACCGATCTCTCCATTGCTCTACCCGGAGAAATCACGCTCAATTTATCGGGGTTTGATGTCAGCTTACCATCCAACTGGCAAGGTGTCGTGCTCCATGAATTTGGCCACGCCCTTGGTTTTCATCACGAACATCAAACACCGGCACTGGAATGTGATTTTGATTGGAACAAATTATATGAATACCTTGGGGGACCACCCAACTACTGGCCCAAATGGAAAGTCGATCACAATCTCAGACAATTGCAGTCGGGAGGAATGATTTATTCCGCTCATGATAAGCATTCCATCATGCACTACAGCTTTCCTGCCTGGATGTTTGTCACCGGTGAAGACTCCCCATGTTTCACTACCGAGAACCTGGAATTATCAGAAACCGACAAGGAAATGATGGGTGATGCGTATCCATTTGATGAGGAACTGATTGCCATGAATGATGAAGACAGGATCGCTAACCTGGAAACCCTTATAGAATTACAATCCCCTGATTCTTCTGCCCGGGAATTTAATCGAAATCATCTCGAATATTACATGCAATTCAGCTAATTCACTCTGTTTTCGGTGACTAAACAATCCGTTCCTTGGATTACCGTATCAGCAGCACGTCTCCTGATAGTGTTTTACGCTGACCATCGTGCAACAACACTTCAACAAGATAAGCATAAATTCCGCCATCGACTACAGACTGACCGTTCCGCCCATCCCATTCCAGGGTCGTCTTTTTATTGCCGGTAAATACCCGGTCTCCCCATCGATCATATATGTGAATGGATTGCAATTCGATCAGATCCTCCCTTCCGTAAACTGTAAAAACATCATTGACACCATCTCCATTTGGTGAAAATGCGTTGGGAATGTACAAATCATATTCTCTCAAATTGAGGTGCACCAGGCTGTCACAATTGAGGGTAGATACCAGACTCAATTGTGTGGATACAGGTGAGCGAAAGGAGTAGGGTCCCATACGGAAAGTTTCCCCCCGGAAAAAATAGGCGTTGGCCGTATCGATACGGTCCGCCAGAATATGCAAATCCAGATGGACCGTACTATCACAACCATCTACGCTTTTGAAGGTATGCGTATATTCCCCTGACCTGCTGAGTATCTGACCACCAAATGCATAAGTTTCTTCCGGACATACAGTGACACGGCTCTCTGTCTCGAATGTGGGTATGATATATTCATAAGGCTCCGAAAGTATACAGGTCGTGGGGGTATTGATCATCACCTGGTAATTACCTTCCACCAAACCGATTTGAACTTCACGATTGGTTTCACCTACGAGAGCTATTCCATCACGATACCATTGGTAAGTTGAATTACTCCGGGGAGTACTTACAATGCTAAATGTTCCCGCACATGGATTCCCTTTAGCTTCGATTTTGGGTCCAAATAATTCAGAATCAGCGAGGATAAGATTATCTAGAAAATAGTAGGGATTTTCCGCCAGACTGAGCTCCACACAATCGGGCCCGATAGCGATAGCTGCAATATCCTGAGCAGGAACCGCTGTAATTTCATATTGCCTCCACTCAGCATGGCCACTAACGCTTACGCTACCCAAAACCTGCCATCCGGGTCCATTGAGCGGACAGCCGTACTCCCGATTCCCCACGCCAAATGGCAGGTAGCTACAATCTGTGGTTCCATAGAGCACGACTTGCATAGGTGGGGATATGTCCCGACTTACAAATCCGATATAAAACTGAAAAGTATATTGCGTGCCGGCTTCGAGAGGCGCATTAAGGCATGCGCCGGTATATTCTTTCCAGTTGGGATTGGGATTATCCCCTCCAAAGCGACCATTGCGAAAACCGATATAAGCATTACCATCCGGAATCGGTCGAGGGAGAGGAAAGCCATTTCGTTCGAAATATCCGCAGCGATTATAATAATCTGTCGTTGCTTCCGATGCCTGAATCCAGGTTACCGCACAGCCCAATTGGGAATTACCGGATGGACAACAATCGATTTCTTCAAATGAAGGGTTGGGAATATGGGAAGGTGGTTCTGCCAGCTGACATTCACAGTCCGGGTCATTGAGGTCGATCAATCCATCACCATCATCATCGATGGCATTATCACAAATTTCAAACCCGGACTGGGCAAATACCCAATTTCCCGTACCAGTGGTCAGGCACCAAACGAGGATAAAAAAGAGCGTACGTGTACACATCCTGGTCCTTCTTGCTAAGTTTGATCAACTTCCATAGTTTTCCGATCTTATATGATACCCCTCTGTGAATTTTTCTTCCATCCACATCGCCTCAGGGGCTTTTAAATATAAGCATTTGCACGGAATATTAATAACTTTTTCATATAGAACCCACTTACGATATATAACATATACTTAATGAATGAAAAATAAAGGTGAGCCGACCTCGTGCGATTCGTGACCCAACCCTGTGCGATTCGTGAGCGCGGAAGTCGAAATAAAAACTGCCGAATGGCAGATTTTTATTCGACGTAGCCACCATCCACCATAGGTCCAGCGATTCGTGAGCCGACCGCAGGGAGGATCTGGAAGCG
>CAYRRD010000135.1:0-3243 GCA_964426625.1 uncultured Saprospiraceae bacterium
AATAGGATTGGCGGCTACGTCGAATAAAAATCTGCCATTCGGCAGTTTTTATTTCGACTTCCGCGCTCACGAATCGCACGAGGTAGGTTCACGAATCGCCGTCGGACATTGCCTGCGATTTGGAAGCGCAGGACTTATATTCGAAATTCTATCGTTATAAACTGGAGATGTTTAATTTTCCGAATCACCCAGGTAAATTTGGAATTTATCAAATGCAAAGTTTTTTCAGATAATCACAAATAACCCTGGACTAAATCCGCTGAATTTTTATCATAAAATATGGCAATCCAGTCAAATCCCTAAATCCGAGTAGCCCCTATTTACACTCACTTCAATGAACTTCCAAGATTCCCTTGAATAGGAAAACCATTACCTGGAATTATCCATTTTCCCCAACTCTGTGACAAAATCCATGCTTTATCCACATTGAGATGTTCATTTCAGTGATAGCGAACGTCTTATGTCCCACCTCCAACAAAAACGCACCATTTCAAGGTAGTTATATATAGTACAAAAAAATATATATTAATTTTTTAACATTAAATCAACAGAGGGATTTCACGAAAGTAAATCAGCAATTTATGTATCAGATTATATATGATATGATATCTCATTCCATTGATTATAAAGGATCAATTTTTTTTCACCCGGTGGGAAACCAGAAATTCAACAAGGCATGACATTTGCATCAATACACAAATAATTGAAACTTATTCACCGTTTTGAATGTAGTAACTAACATCGATGGGTGTGTTTTCCACATGGAATTCACAAGGATAAAACCATGGTTTAAAAATTCATATTGGGAATATCTTACATTTGTTGTTGTTATCTCATGTTATCAAAAATCCAAATATGTCGGATCAAACAAACTACGCCAAATCCATCAAACAAAATAAGCTCAAAGCGCTAAAACCGGAAAGTGATCTGAACAGAATGGTGTACGGCAAAATCCAGCCGCAGGCGCTTGAACTGGAGGAAGCCGTATTGGGTGCCATCATGTTGGATCGAGATGCCATGCCCGATGTAATCGACCTGCTTCGCCCGGAGAGTTTTTACCATGAATCCCATCAGATCATATATGAGGCGATGCAACAACTGTTTAATCAGGCCAAAACCATCGACCTGCTCACCATGCATGAAGAGCTTCTGAAAATGGGAAAGCTCGATGAGGTGGGTGGTCCAGCTTACCTGGCTGAGCTTACCGAAAGAGTGGCCTCTGCAGCGAACATCGAATACCATGCCCGAATCATCGCCCAAAAACACATCAAAAGAGAATTGATCAGAGTCTCTACAAAGACGATCACCAATGCCTTTGACGATACCATTGATGTATTTGAGCTCCTCGACGAATCCGAACGGAACCTGTTTGACATCACCCAGCAAAACCTCAACCGCAGCTATGAAAGCCTGGCCAGTCTGGCTGGAAAGGCACAGCGGAAAATGGAAGAACTGGCTGCCAAGAATGAAAGCGTGACCGGAGTACCGTCCGGGTACCGCGACCTCGACAAACTCACTTCGGGATGGCAACCATCGGATCTGATCATCATTGCTGCACGTCCGGGTATGGGAAAAACATCGCTTACCCTGGCCCTGGCCAAAAACGCCGCCATGATGTTCAATAAAGGTGTCGCCTTTTTCTCACTGGAGATGTCCGATGTTCAGTTGACCCAGCGTCTGATCTCTATGGAATCGGGTGTCAGTCTTACAAAACTTCGAACGGGAAAATTGGATGAAGATGAGTGGCGACGGTTCAATACCGCTGTGGAGCATCTCAGTGAAGTCCCCATCTACATCGACGATACTCCGGCAATCAATATTTTTGAACTCCGCGCGAAGTGTCGGCGACTCAAAATCAAACACGATATCCAGATGGTGATGATCGATTACCTCCAGCTCATGACCGGTGGAGTGGATAAGAAAAACGGAACCCGTGAGCAGGAAATTTCCTCTATTTCCCGTGCCCTCAAGTCTATGGCCAAGGAACTCGAGGTTCCGGTAATTGCACTATCTCAGTTGTCCAGGGCTGTCGAAACCAGGAGCTCAGACAAGCGTCCTCAACTTTCCGATTTGCGGGAATCCGGTGCGATTGAGCAGGATGCCGATTTGGTATCATTCATATACCGGCCGGAGTATTACGATATTCATTCCGACGAAATGGATCAATCGCTGGAAGGTATTGCCGAAATTATCGTGGCCAAGCACAGGAATGGGGCCACCGATACCGTGAAACTCAAATTCATAAAGGAATACACGCGCTTTGAAAACCTGGATGAATTTAGTTTCCCGGGCTTTGGCGAGGACGATGGAGACAGTATTACAAAACCCTCCCGTATGAACCTGGACGACGATATTCCGTTTTAAATTGGAAGATTGATCAAAAGGGTGGATTTATGAATGAACAAAATGATGGATTGTGGCCCATGCGGCTCAATAAATTATTGGCTTATGCAGGGATTACTTCCCGCCGGAATGCGGAAAAATTGATCAAGCAGGGCAAGGTGACGGTGAACGGGCAGGTGGAAACGATGCCCTTTGTCGAAATCAATCCCGAAGATGAAGTAAGGTATAAAGGCAAAATCGTGGAACCGGTTGAGGATTTCATCTATCTCCTGGTCAACAAGCCCAGGAATTGCATTTCGACCGTAAGTGATGAAAAAGATCGAAGAACCGTGCTTGATCTGGTCAAAGAGTCCAAAAGATACCGGCTCTATCCGGTGGGACGATTGGACCGCAATACGACCGGATTGATTATTCTGACCAACGACGGTCACCTGGCACAGAAGTTGTCTCATCCGAGCAACGAAGTCACCAAGATTTATCAGGTGACGCTGGACAAAGAATTCACCGAAGATGATTTAAAACGATTTCAGCAAGGCGCAGAATTGGAGGATGGGTTCCTGAAACCCGATGCGGTTAACTTCACCAGCGACCCTAGCAGCCGGGATTTGCTCATCGAAATCCACAGCGGTAAAAACCGGGTTGTACGTCGGTATTTTGAGCATTTCGGTTTTACCGTGGTGAAGCTCGACCGGGTATATTATGCCGGGCTCACCAAGAAATTCATCGGTCGGGGTAAATACCGGAAGCTCACCCCCCGGGAAGTCCGGAATTTAAAGCATTTCTCGTGATAGCCATTGCTGTTTATACGATATAAGGATGTCCAGGAATAAACCGGAATCCGCTTGTTCCCCATAAAGTGGAGAGTACCAACCACATCATGAGCCCTGCGAATGATGTGAC
>CAYRRD010000135.1:3343-5957 GCA_964426625.1 uncultured Saprospiraceae bacterium
AACCACATCATGAGCCCTGCGAATGATGTGACAAACGTCACCCAACGAAAGTTGGGGGACACAAACGTTCAGTAAGATAATTCGTGAGCCACCGCTCACGAACCATCTTACTGAACTACCACATTGAATTTCACCTCCAACACAGACTGGATCGTTTGCGGGGATGGACCCCGAAAATGCAAACCGGTTTTCAGACCAACCGTGGGAGCCAGAAATAAAGCCTTGAGATCGACCATAAAAGGCAGGATATTCAAATGAGTACCGGACTGAAGAGGGATAAAATCCCTGCGAAAAGATAAAAATTCCTCGTTGACGTTGTTGGGATTGAATACATAGATGGTCGCGTTGTCCACAAAACCCCATTTTACTCCATCTGTAAGTGCAGTCAAAACCGCCGAGGCAGGTTCCAGTCTCAGTACATCCTCTGCCTCCAGCCCCAGGGTCTTGAGATACTCTTCAAATTGAATACGGATATCGTGGTGCAAAAAATAATGCGTTTTAGTGGGTGGCAATCCAGCGCCGATATCCACGGGAAGTTCGAGAGTAAATTGTCCGGCGACGTTCTCATTACGACCATCACATCCGATCAGGAAAAAAGCAAAAAGCCAACAGATAAAAATCGCGCGCATAAAATATTCTTGGTACTCTTACAGGAACGGCTTATTTTGCCTTTTCAATATATCACATCGGCATTGACCGTCAAACTTTGTATGTCCATGGGAGAAACGCAAGTATCTAGACTGATTTCCAAAGCTGAAAATCAAAAATTCATCACCGCCCTCCTGAAGGATCTGCATAGTTTGAAGTATATGCTGGAACACGACTGGTTCGAAAAAGATCCCATCCGGATCGGGGCCGAACAGGAAATGGTCCTGGTGGATTCCTATTGCAAACCCAAACCGATTGCCCCGAAAATCCTGAAGCAAATGAAACAGGTTTCGTGGTTGACCTCGGAATTGTCAAAGTTCAATCTGGAAATCAACTTGACGCCTCGGGTTTTTGAACACGATGCCCTTAGCATGCTGGAAAATGAAATCCGACATTGCCTCAGGGAAGTTCAGGAAGAACTCGACAAAGAAGAAAGCCACATCATTCTCACCGGCATTTTACCTACCCTCAGGAAATTTGACCTGGACATGAAAAACGTATTTCCCAAAAGGAGATATCGTTCTCTGCTATCCGCGATCAATGCCCAGCGGGATCACAACCATGGCTACGACCTGCGGCTGCGGGGGATCGATGAACTGGTGGTGCGGCACGATTCTCCCCTCCTGGAGGCATGCAATACGAGTTTTCAGGTACACCTCCAGATTCGGCCGGAGGAATACCGGTCGTTCTACAATATTGCCCAATTGCTGACCGGTCCCACTTTAGCCATTGCAGCCAATTCGCCCTTGCTTTTCGGGCGTCGATTGTGGCATGAAACGCGCATAGCGCTGTTCCAGCAATCCATCGATACCCGAACCGTGCGCGAGCATATGCGGGAGCTGAGCCCCAGAGTCATTCTGGGCAACAACTGGATGCAAAAAAACATCATTGAATTGTTTCAGGAAGATATTGCGCGGTTCCGGGTTTTGCTGGGCACCAAAGACATCGACGATTCGATTGAAAAATTAAAATCCGGGAAGGTGCCTAAGCTGTCTGCGCTTCAAATCCACAACGGAACGGTCTATCGATGGAACCGGCCGTGCTATGGGATCAGCGACACCGGCAAACCTCACCTGCGCATCGAAAACCGGGTCATTCCCGCAGGACCTTCTGTCCTCGATGAAATGGCCAATACCGCTTTTTGGCTCGGGGCAATGATTGGCCTCCAGCATCAGTACGGTGATGTACGGGAAAAGATCCAGTTTGTGGACGTGCGGGACAATTTTGCCAAGGCGGCCCGATATGGTATTGACAACACTTTCAACTGGTTTGATGATCAAAAGATCAGTTCGACCGACTTGTTCAAAGAAATCCTGATTCCACTGGCCCGCGAGGGACTTCAAAAGCGAAATATCGATGCCTCGGATATCGACCGATACATGGATGTGATTGGCCAGCGGGTGGAAAAACACATGACCGGGGCCCGGTGGATGCTCAAAGCTTTTACCCAGCTCAAAGAGGGTGCAGACAAAGAACTGGCCCAAACCATTCTTACGTCCTCTTTGCTGCGAAACCAGGAATCGGGGCTGCCCGTTCATCAGTGGCCATTGCCCAAGCTTGAGGATTACAAACTTAAAAATATGATCGCATATACCGTATCCGAGGCCATGATTACCGACGTATTCACCGTAAGACAGGAAGACATCATCGAAATGGTAGCCGAAATGATGATTTGGAAACACATCAAGCAGGTGCCTGTGGAAAATGCCCGGGGAAAAATTGTAGGCATCGTGTCCTATAAGCAGATCATTGAAGCCTTCCTGCGTCAGAAGCACGAGGGGGAAGAAACCATTACCGTAAAACAAATCATGGATAAGAATCCTACGATCATCCGGGAGGAAACATCCGTCCGGGAAGCCATTCGGCTTATGATCGAAAACCGGTCCGAAGCATTGATCGTCGCCAATGAAGACGATGAATTGCTGGGTATTCTGTCCGATCTGGAGGTGATGGGAATGATCAACCG
>CAYRRD010000136.1:0-5877 GCA_964426625.1 uncultured Saprospiraceae bacterium
TTACTATAATAAATATCATGGATATTACAACAACACACCACATCGAAGGCAAGCGTATTGTCAAATACTGCGGTGTTATCACCGGGGAAGCAATACTTGGAGTCAATTTATTCAAAGATATTTTTGCAGGCATCAGGGATATGGTGGGTGGAAGATCGGGAACATATGAAAAGGAACTCCGCCGGGCCCAACAAATTGCACTCAGAGAGCTTCAAGAATATGCCGAAGAACTAGGTGCCAATGCTGTTGTAGGTGTAGATCTGGATTACGAGGTGTTGGGAGGAAGCAACGGTATGTTGATGGTATCTGCCAGTGGTACAGCCGTCGTGGTGGAATAAGTATTTAACCTATCCTTTTTTGGTTTTAGTCACGCCCCCTACAGCCCTCAGTCAGCCTTAAACTTACTCGAAGATTGTCGGAGTTTGTTCTGGTATCTCCTATGGATTTCTGTTTTCATCCAATGGAAAAATTGTACTTTTCCTGAGGGTATTACCCCATTTTATACCTTATCAAGTACCGATCATTTATCTGACAGGGACATAGGATTAGGTGCGCTATGCAAGCATCTGGAATACCGGAACCCCACAGGCAGTTGGGTAGTTCCGAGGCCTCCCAGGCATTACTATGCCTCCTATGCACCTAGCACCCCCTCTCCCCGGTCTGCATTCATTGTGAAGTGAATTTATTCCAAACGGTCAGCTCTGCGTAGTAAGGTCATTGGGGTCCTGATCCGGAAAACAGCGGAACTCACCGATGTCCCAATGGCTTCCCCACCCCACCATGCACCTCTCATTATTTCAGCCTCATTCTTATTCTCTCATCCACAATCTCATTCTAATCTGACTCTGGCCCAAATTTACCTCCTGAAAATACAGCGTTTCCCAACCTATCCTCAGTAATTGGCGAATGCACAGTCCCATAGAATATGCATCTTACTTCAAATGCATTAACTACCCCTAATCGACCCAGGGTTAATAAAATCGATGTACATGTCGATCTACCTGAAAAATTAAACCAGATCTCTGAATGTATTTCCTTATGAAATCACAAATTTTACATATTATTGAATAATACAGTTATATAAATTCTAAAATAATTTTTATACTAGCGAAAAAATAGGCTCGAAAGCGGTCATTCATTTCATGAATCAACCGTCCCCTCAAGCCAAATCGTTGCTTTTCTCCGAAGGAATCAGTAACCAGGTAGTATGGATCGAAGCTCTGAAGATGGCAGGATACTTTTCCCATAATAGTGATTTGGGGATGTTCCTGCTATAATCTCAGATTGCGACAGAAACCATTGGGATTTCAAAATTGAGACCCGACAAATTTTGTGGACCTGATAAAAAAACTGACAAAAGGATATGCCTCCATCCCATGGTAAGGCCTATCCCAAATGCACATAATTATTAACTTAAAAGACCTCTTACCATGAAAACGAACGCCAATTTGACCAACTCCCAAGAAACAATGGATAGCCCGACATTAGGTGCCATCATTCAAAAATTAGGATCACTCGCACCGCCTACTCCTGAAAATTTTTCACAGACCGCACCTGCAATCCAGCGCAATTATCTTTGGAAGGTCATTGGCATAGCAAAGGAACATTCCTCCTTGTTCACCCACGAAGAAATGGGGCATGTATGGGCCAATTACTTTCTGTTGTTGGCCACAACCACAGAAGAGGAGAAAATATCCCCCGATCCGGAAACAGCACTATTATCAGAATCGAAAACTCTGGCCAAACTGGACCCACGCCTTGAAGCAGCTCTGAAGGTCGTGTCGGCCATCATCCAGAATTCCAACAACTACCAGGATGCCCTCCGGGCAGGCGTACTTGCCCTGGAAAACTGCATCCCGTTCGTGGGTGGTATCGTGGCTGCGATCACTTCCCTTCTGTGGCCTCAGAAAAAGAAAAGCGCCTGGGACCAGGTAAAAGATCAGGTAAACAAGGTAGTACAGCATGCAATTTTTGACAACGAATACAAAATAGTCCAAAGCCAGATCACGGCCATCCAAACCAGTCTTAATCAATACTTGTATTCTCCTAACAGAAAAGAGCGAGGAGTGATCCTTATCGCAACAATGGTACTCACCAATAGTCTTTATGAACGGGTGAATCAATCCAAATATCGTCATATGCTCCTCGGCCTTATGGCACCCATCGGTGTGTTGCACCTGACCATTTTATCCGAACGATACAATCATTACGAAGCGCTCTTCGGCGATAATGATCGGGCGCAGGCCATAAAAGAATTGAAGTCCACCTATGATCAGTACAGATCATTTTTCGATACCGTGTATGAGGAATGGAAAGAATGGAGGAGCAAGGGTCTAAAGGAGTTCTATAATGTCAAAAACATACTGTGGAGTAAAGAATACCATTACGGTGTGGAAGATGAACTCGGCATTTTCAATTTCGAATATGGTATCGATGACAAGGACCGGGCTGCCCAATTCAAATACTGGGCACTTAACAGATCCATCGCAGACCTGGCTGATGTCCTGAGTAGTACAACGAGCTATTCCACATTTTTCAAGGGGATCGATGCATACCTGAAGCCGATTCTCCCTGCGCTGGACACCCTGATACTCGGTCATTATCTGTGGACCCGGTTACCAGGGACCGGAAACTTGAGACACACCCAAATCGGTGGCTGGACCCGCGATAACCCCAAAGGAATGGTGACCAAAATTCATATCGATGCCTACAATTCGATCGATGGTCTACAGTTTATCTACCCGGATATGAATGGAACCAGGGTATCCAGTGGCGGAGGCGAAAAATTTGTCCTCGACATCAAAGACAAACAGTGCGTGGGGGCAAAACTGGCTTACGCCAACGGACTGGTCTTTAGAATCCAGTTTTTCTTTGCAGATGGATCCAGATCGCAGGTGTATGGTGACAAAGGCAATTGGAGACCTGTAGCTTCCATCAATGCCACCGTGGGCAATGGGTACAAACTGGCTTCCGCCAACTTTGCAAAGGGATCGGGTCCCAGCGGTACGACAGGAATTAATGGCATTGTCTTCATTTTCAAGAGAATATGAAATTAGTGGATAGAGCTTGTGTAAAGGTTTACGGCCGTGATTCTGTATGGGGGTGGTGGTTGTCGGCTGTCGTCTGTTGGCCGTGGGCTATGGGGATTGGGGTATTGGTTTGGTGTTAAGGATGGGGATGTGGATATTAGATTGGAGGTTTGTTATAGTTCCTGCCCTAGAGAGGCACGGTCGTGCGTCTGTTTGGAGCTATTGGCTATTAGCTTTAGCCGTGGGCTGTTGGCCATTGGCTGTGGGGGTTGGGGTCTGAGGCCGATGGGATCTGTTATCAGTCGGCGCTTGTCCACTTTGGGGTTTTTGGGAGATATGGATACGCTTGTCCATGTGTCCTTGAGAGTGTAAAATTTAAAGGCAAGATGTTATTGGTTGAGGGGTACCGGTTTTAGGTTGGATTCCGGATCCGGATATATTTCACAAAATCCATTCGCTTTATTCCCAATTTTATTAAATTGTACCATGGTGAAATTCCCGGATATCCGCCCAATTTCAATCTCAGGTATGACCCTATTGTGCTGGGTGATGGTGATCGTACCCTTATCGAGTTTGCGGTCACAGAATACCATGCGACCAAACATCATCATGATCATCACCGATGATCAGGGTTTTGGGGATTTTGGGTTCACAGGGAATCCTCACGTCCTTACCCCCCATCTGGATCGACTGGCATCCGAAAGCATATATTTTACCAATTTTCACGTTTCACCGGTGTGCGCTCCCACCCGATCCAGCCTCATGACGGGTCGATATTCCCTGCGGACTGGAGTGCATGATACATACAATGGCGGCGCTATCATGGCCACAGAGGAAGTCACAATTGCAGAGGTACTAAGCGAAAGTGGATACCGCACCGGAATTTTCGGAAAATGGCACCTGGGTGATAATTATCCTTCCCGACCCCGGGATCAGGGTTTTGAAACCGCGCTCATACACCTGAGTGGTGGGATGGGACAAGTCGGTGATTTTACCACCTATTTTCAGGGGGATAGCAGTTATTTCAATCCAATCCTATGGCTCAATGATCAGACCCGTAAATATGAAGGATATTGTTCGGATATTTTCACAACTGCAGCCATCGATTTTATAGTCAAACAACATGAACAACCTTTCTTCTGCTACCTTTCCTTTAATGCTCCCCACACTCCACTACAAGTCCCCGGAACTTACCTGGATAGGTACGGAGAGATAGACCCATCTAAGGGATTTGAAGAAGAATTTCCGGAGCTGCAACGAATGACGGAACGGGACAAAGATGCAGCCCGCAAGGTTTATGCCATGGTGGACAATATCGATGAAAACATCGGCCGGCTTTTGATGACTTTAGATTCTCTCAACCTTTCTGACAATACCTGGATCTTTTTTCTTTCTGACAATGGTCCACAACAAATCCGGTACAACGGTGGTATGCGGGGCCGGAAAGGAAGCGTGTACCGAGGTGGAATCCGGGTTCCCCTGCTGGTACGTCCGCCAGGTGGGGACACCACACCCAGGAAAACGGATTTCCTGGCTGCACATATTGACATTGCACCCACCATTGCCGAATTGTGTCAGGTGCACCTGCCCGAAGATCGGATCATAGATGGTCAAAGCCTGATTTCATCCATCATTCAGCGTGACTCTATATATACTGATCGATATTTCTTTTCCTACTGGAGTCGCCGATTTCCTGAAAAATATCATAACATATCTCTGCAAACCCGTCAGTATAAGTTATTGGGACACACGGATTACGATAGCCCGATCAACAAATTTGAATTGTACGATCTCGATGCTGATCCCGCAGAGCAAAACAACTTGGTGATGCATAAAACAGCATTGGCACAGACGATGAAAGCCCGACTGGATAGTTTTTTTAATGCACTCCTCTTATCACAGCACTTACATGAACCACCACTCATTTTCATTGGCCATGCCCAAGAAAACCCCGTAATTCTCAACCGCAATGACGCAGCAGGCGAACGAGGCATCTGGAGCCAGGACGAGATTTATGGTTATTGGAATGTCCAGATCCAACCAGGAATCTACGATGTCCGATTTCGCTTTCTTCATCCCATCAACACGAAAGGGAGAATGATACTCGAAACAGGACCACAAATTGTTCAAAAATCTGTAGAAGGTCACGGACAAGTCCTGCTTGATTTTAACGAAGTGGTGCTGCCAGCGATCACTAGAGGCCAATTGACCGCTTTTTTAGAACAAGATGGCAGACATATTTTACCCTTTTGGATTGAGTTGAAGAAGAGGGAGTAGCGGTTTGAGGTAGAAGGTGGGGATGAGGTAGAGAGGTGCGTGACCTCCAATGAACTGTTTCAATAGTTAGGGCTTCCTCATAAAGTCAATTTAAAGCAATGACGCTACCAAATCCTCCCACGGTCGGCTTGAGTAGACCCTAATTCAGATGCATCAAATAATATATCTGATAGTGGATGGTGGATGGATGACATGCGCTACCAGATCCTTCCGATGGTCGGCTCACGAATTACCTGAATGGATGCGCTTCCAGATCCTCCCTGCGGTCGGCTCACGAATCGCCGTCGGATATTGCCTGCGATTTGGAAGCGCAGGACTTAGATTCGAAATTCTATCGTTATAAACTGGAGATGTTTAATTTTCCGAATCACACAGGTAAATTTGGAATTTATCAAATGCAAAGTTATTTCATATAATTGCTAACAACCCTGGACTAATTCCCCAAAGATGATCATAACATACTGTCTTACAAGCAAATATTTAAATCTGACTAGATCCTAACTTAACCCGAAACTAAAACAATCCCCCACCCAGCCGAAAGCTGATAGCTGACATGCGCTTCCAGATCCCC
>CAYRRD010000137.1:0-5829 GCA_964426625.1 uncultured Saprospiraceae bacterium
CAAACATCATGCATATCTTAATTACAGGAGCAGCTGGTTTCCTCGGATCCCATCTTTGCGATCGGTTTATCCATGAAGGGTATAAGGTCATCGGCATGGACAATATGCTGACCGGATCTGCATCGAATATTGAGCATCTGTTTCCGATGGAAAATTTCACATTCTATCACCACGATGTGACAAAATATGTCCATATTCCGGGACCCGTCGATTACATCCTCCATTTTGCTTCTCCGGCGAGCCCAATCGATTATCTTGAAATGCCGATTCATACGCTCAAAGTGGGTTCCCTGGGCACCCACCATTTACTAGGCCTGGCCCGGAATAAAAATTCCGTGTTTATGATCGCTTCGACATCGGAAGTGTATGGCGATCCATTGCAGCACCCACAAACTGAAAATTACTGGGGTAATGTGAACCCGATCGGCCCACGTGGAGTGTACGATGAAGCAAAACGATTTCAGGAATCGATGACAATGGCATACCATCGGGTTCATGGCATCGATACCCGCATCGTCCGGATATTCAATACTTACGGACCGAGGATGCGCATGAACGATGGGCGGGCCTTACCCACTTTTTTCGCACAAGCTTTACATGGCGAGGAACTGACTGTATTTGGTGATGGAAGTCAGACGCGTTCATTTTGTTACGTTTCCGATATGGTGGAAGGCATATACAGATTGCTTCACACCCCTTATCATGATCCGGTAAACCTGGGTAATCCGGATGAAATTTCCATACTTGAGCTGGCGCAAATGATAATGAAAAAAGTAGGAAATACAAATGCCACCCTGGGTTTTCGGGAACTGCCGGAAGACGATCCCCAGATGCGACAGCCTGACATCCGGTTAGCTCAAAAATTGCTCAACTGGACCCCGCAAACAGACCTGGATCAGGGATTGGATAATACGTTGGAATATTATAAACGTTAAAAAGTCACTATATTTACCGCACGAAATATCTCTATTGACCCTGACACATCAAGCGATTATTCTATGATGTGCCGAAGGGTTACATTCGCATCACGGTCAAGACCTGAATTGAGCAGACGAACTGCCCAGCAAACATACAAAATGGCAAGAAGGATAGTAGAAAGTGATTCTTTGGCAGAGAGCATATTCCAGGAGCAAAATGTGGAATCCCTCGAGGAACGCATTCAGCTCATACGCATATTGAGTCGTTCCAGCACCTTACCAAAGATCGAAAACATCCTTATCCGATCGATGATGTCCCGTCCCAATGGTTTTTATATCCTTCCAGGGCACTCGATCAATATCGGTTCACAATTGCTCAGCAATTCGGTAGCCACGCTGCTTTGCCTCCGATATGGAATTGAATGGCAGATATGGTATCATCGAATGCCTGTGGATAGATTTGATGTCCGGATATGCGACATGGCTGCCTGCAGGGTGACTGCCCGATTCTATGAACTGATTCCGCAGGAAGACAAGGAGGCCATCGATTATATTTCAACCGATATCGCGGACGTCATTCGCAGATTTAGTTCCGACGCTGAAGAAGATCTGCCCGTCCTCGATCAGGCTGATTTTGATATCCTGGGAGAATTGCACAATCAAAATTATGAGCAAACTCCTATGGATCCTGGATACCTGGAAGTTTTAAGGGAATTAGCACACCCAACCGAAGCTTTGTTTATGCTGGGTGGAGACCTGAGATTGAATATCGATCCTATTCAGTTGCTCAACAAATACGGTTGTCGACCTTTCCCACGTCCGGAAGCGCTGACCTTTGCATCATCTACAGCTACCTCGGTATCCAATGTAGCATTCAGCCGGACAGAGCTCAAACGTCAATTTTTAATTGAATCCGCGTTGGAGCATGGCGTCTCTGAGACCATGTTCAAGTTTGCTGGCCACCTTAAGAAGAAAATTAAAAAAGCGTTGACTTTGCCGGAGGATACGACTTTGATTTTGGCCCCATCGGGTACTGATATTGCCTTGCATCTGGCCGGGATCTGCCAATCGATTTTTTCCCAAAAAATTTGTCATATTCTCGTTGCTTCGGATGAAACCGGAAGTGGCGTCCCACTGGCTTTGAGTGGTCGACATTTTTCGGATCGTACAGCGCTTCATTACAAGGTGCAGCGGGGAGAACCGATAGAGGGATTTGAACCAGCCGAGGTGGTACCCATCCCATTGCGTGATGAATGCGGCTGGCTTAAGCCCCATCAACAGGTGGATGAGGAAGTAGAAAAGGCTATTGTCCGCGCATTGGAAATTGGATGTCAACCAGTGTTGCATATCATGGACCAGTCCAAACTGGGGTATTCAGCCCCAAGTCATGATTATCTGGCCAGGATTGATGCAGCGTATGGTGACCGTGTACTGAAGATGGTGGACAATTCCCAGCTCAGGATGGACCAGGAAAACATACGATCCTACATACGGCGTAATTACCTGATGACAATTACCGGATCGAAATATTTCACCGGTCCTCCATTTAGTGGTGCCTTGATCATTCCCAGAAAATACTCCCTTCAATGGGCAGCGGTGAACAATACCCTGCCTGTAGGTCTGGAACAGTACAATTGTAAAAACGAATGCCCTCCCCAGTGGGAATTGGGAAGTAATCTTCCCGAACGGCTCAATCTGGGGTTGTACATGCGTTGGTACTCCGCGGTAGTGGAGATTGAAAGATATTTTGCCACACCGATTTCGCTTCGTTACCTGGGTATTGAAATGTTTTGCAACCATGTGGCGAAAGTCATTGAGCAGGCACCATTTTTGGTCCCGTTGGAAGGGAAATATGAATCTCCCCCCCGGAAAGGGCATCACCTGCTGAAAAACCGACGAACCATCTTTCCATTTTTTGTAAGGAAAGGCAATCGAGTTTTGGATTTTGAGGAAGTTACGAGGTTGTACCGTTTACTCAATGAGGATCTGGCCGATCACCCCGATTTTACCCGAATGGAACTGGATCGTATTGCGTCCCAGCCCTGCCATATTGGCCAGCCGGTGAAAATTTTGGATGACCAGGGGAATTTCAGCGGGGTGGTAAGAATAAGTCTAGGTGCCCGGGTCATCTCTGAAAGCTGGAAGGATCAGGATGTCAGTATATATTTTCAAAAGATCGAGGAGCAGATGAATCAGGTGGATATAATTATAAGAAAGATTGAGTTTTTGCTGGATTTTTTCTAATCTCTGCCCGTGAGAAATTGATGAGAGCGGGAATGTATTTGAGAAGGGAAAGTGCACCACCAATCCTGGAAGTAACACCTATGGTATGGAACTACATAATCGCTGAAATTTATCCTATATACACCCTTTTTAAAGGTAACAATTGACCTTATTCGAAGTACATCTCACTCAAGACCATATATATACCCTATAATTTTTGATAATATTACCAGACTCACATACCCTTACACCCATACTCAACTTCTAAATTCTAACCTTCAACCACATGAAAATCACCCTTGTCGCCGGAGCGCGACCCAATTTTATGAAAATCGCTCCAATTATCCGGGCTATTGAAAGTGCTCAGCAGGAAGGTCATGCTATTTCGTATCGGCTGGTCCACACCGGGCAGCATTACGATCAGAAAATGAGCAAGACCTTTTTTGAGGAGTTGAAAATTCCTGCACCGGATATCAACCTCAATTGCGGAGGAGGCAGCCAGGCCGAGCAAACGGCTTCCATTATGGTGGAGTTTGAAAAGGACCTTTGGGCAAACCCAACGGATCTTGTCGTGGTGGTAGGAGATGTGACTTCGACGATGGCCTGTGCTATCACAGCCAAGAAGGAACGGGTGAAGGTGGCGCATGTGGAAGCAGGCATTCGATCGTATGATTTGACTATGCCGGAGGAGATCAACCGCATGGTGACGGACAGCATCACGGATTATTTTTTCACCACGTCGGAGATCGCCAATGAAAATCTTAGGAAGGCCGGGATCCCGGATGATCGGATATTTTTCGTGGGCAATGTGATGATCGATACATTATTAGCCAACATGGACCGATTCAGGAAGCCAGATTTTTACGATGCGATGGGTTTGAAAAAAGGAAAATTTCTGGTGATGACGCTTCACCGGCCTGCCAACGTGGATGAGGCCAGTCAACTTTCGGCTATGATTCGTGAAATTGAGGAGCATTCCGGGGAATATCCGATCGTATTCCCAATCCATCCCCGAACCCGGAAGGTGTTTGATCAGCTTGGTGTGGATCTGACTAATCTCAGAGTCGTGGATCCGCTTGGGTATTTGGAATTCAACTATCTCGTACGCTTTTCGGGAGGGGTGATCACGGATTCCGGAGGGATCACGGAAGAAACAACAGTGATGGGCATTCCGTGCATTACATTGAGGGACAATACGGAGCGACCGGAGACCATCACGGTGGGGACGAATGAACTAGTGGGGACGAATCCCGCTCATATCCGGGCTTACCTTGTGAAAATGATCAGTGGTACCTGGAAACAAGGGGGCATCCCGGAGAAGTGGGATGGCAAGGCTGCCGATCGTATTATCGATGAGATCCTTCAGCTTCAACTGCATCAATAGAGAGCGAGCTATGATAGATTTTGGAGTTCTGTCATATTTGTCCGCTTTCAGACACCCAGGTTTGTCAATCCTTCACCAGACCCGCACTACGAATCAAAATAGCGTAGTAAAGCCACTTTGGTTCCAAACTGACAACACCCAGGTTTGGCAGACTTATTACTCAGATAAGCTTTATCGGCTTAAAAAAAGAAAATGCTGAAAGTTTGACAAACCTTCACCAATCCGGGACTGTGAATCAAATTAGTGTAGCTATGCAGATTTTGGTTCCAAAAGGAACTTCCAGATTTGACACAATTATTTCCCGCATAAGCATTGCAACAAAGAATGGTTAACCATATACCTTGAAGGTGGTACAACCTCTATAATAACTTCTAAACTCTAAAAACTAAGTTCCAACACTATGCCTTTTATACACGAAACCGCCATCGTCGACCCGGGAGCTAAAATCGGCTCCGGGACCAAAATCTGGCATTTTTGCCATATCATGGCGGGTGCTATAATCGGCGAGAACTGTACCCTGGGTCAAAATGTCATGGTAGCTTCAGGGGTGATTCTGGGGAACGGGGTGAAGGTGCAGAACAATGTTTCGATATATACGGGAGTGGAATGCGAAGATGACGTGTTTTTGGGACCTTCAATGGTGTTCACCAACGTGATCAATCCGCGAAGTGCGATCAAACGACGGGATCAGTATATGAAAACGCTGGTACGAAGGGGGGCTACAATAGGTGCCAATGCGACGATAGTATGCGGCAACGAAATAGGTGAATATGCTTTTATCGGGGCAGGTAGTGTGATTACACGGGAAGTAAGGGCATACGAGTTGTGGGTGGGCAATCCAGGGCGGCGGATGGGATGGATGAGTGCTTATGGGCATCGATTGCATTTTGATATTCAGGGAAAGGCTATTTGTCCGGAAAGCGGGGACGAGTACTGGCTGGAAAAGGATGTCGTGCGGAAAGCGGAATAGCATCGCACCGAGCTCCAACTCCCAACCGCGTCATGAGCGCAGCGAATGGTGTGCCAAACGTGACGTTCGCTTCGCTCGCATCACACCAAACCGGCGTAGCCGCAAAACTTGTCAAGAGCGCAGCGAATGACACCCCAAAAAAGCACGTCTCCATAGAACTTGTCATATTTAAATCAGGTTATCAATTAAAACCCAACTCATGATTGATCAGGTAAAAAGGGCTATTGAACAGATAGAGATGCTCCCAGTTGACAGACAATTAGAGATAGCACAATTAATACTGGATGAACTGAAATGGAATGAAACGTTCGAGCGATCCCAGAATGAATTATCTA
>CAYRRD010000138.1:0-5820 GCA_964426625.1 uncultured Saprospiraceae bacterium
ACGAATTGCCTATCAGAACGGATATTCGCACATTTCCTCCGCAATATTGACGACCTTAGTGATATCCGTATTAATTTTACTTCTACTAAAGGGTGCAGGCCCTTATAGCAATTACTCAACTAACCGCCAAGAACTTCACCACCATGCGCATCATATCCGGTTATCTGAAGGGCAGGAAATTCAATCCGCCGGCAAAGAAATGGCCGACGCGACCGACTACCGACATCGCGAAGGAAGGATTGTACAATATCCTGCAGAACCAGATCGACTTCCACACGGCGGTCTTTCTGGACCTCTTTGGCGGGACGGGCAATCACTGCTATGAATTCATCTCGCGGGGTTGCACCGACGCCACCTATGTGGATAAGCACGGCCCCGCCGTCGGTTTCGTGAAGCAGATGGCCCGGGAACTCGACGTCGAAGACATTTTGCATATCTATCGCGATGATGTCTTCCGGTTTATAAAACACGCCACCCGATCTTATTCCGTGATCTTCGCCGGTCCGCCATACCCCCTCCGGCGCATACCCGACATCCCGGATCTCGTGCTCGAAGGGGATTTGCTTACTCCCGACGGACTATTTATCCTCGAACACAATGAAGACCACCATTTTCCCCACCACCCGAATTTTGTGGAAGAACGGAAATACGGCGATACACGGTTTTCGTTTTTTACCAAAAATGCTCGTTAGACCAAGGAATGTTATAACTTTGCGCCCATGCAAATACGTACCTATCTTACCGAACAACTGCAACAGTTGCTGCAGCAGCAATTTTCGCTGGATATCCCCGCGGAAGACCTGCTCATCAATGTGACCCGACCCGAATTTGCAGGGGAATATACCCTGGTGGTATTCCCCCTGGCAGGACGATTGAAAATGAGCCCGCCCCAGGCCGCACAGGCCATCGGTGAAGCTGCCAAAGCCCAACTCCGCATCCGGGATTACAATGTGGTGAAAGGTTTTCTCAATCTCAGCCTGGACCCCAGTCTCTGGCTGGAGTTTCTGGAAGAAGTGAAGACCTCGGACAACTATGGACAGCATCCGCGTAAGGACAGTACGGTGATGGTCGAGTTTTCTTCGCCCAATACCAACAAACCGTTGCACCTGGGCCATATCCGAAATATACTCCTCGGTTGGTCCATGTATGAAATTCTATCCGCCGCCGGCCATCGTGTGTTGCGAACGCAAATCATCAACGATCGTGGCATCGCCATATGCAAATCCATGCTGGCCTGGCAGAAATGGGGACAAGGTACTACCCCCGCCTCCACCCAAACGAAAGGAGATCATTTCGTCGGGGACTACTATGTGCGGTTTGAAAACGAATTTCGCCGCGAATTCCAGGCATGGCAGCAGACCGACGAGGCACAGGCTGTGTTTGAAACCCAGCACCGCTCGGACGAAACCAAAGCGGCTTTTTTTGCCCGATACAAAAACGAATACTTCAACACCGCCAGTACACTGGGGAAGGAAGCCCGTGAAATGCTCATCCGCTGGGAAAATAACGATCCGGATACCATGGACCTGTGGCGCCAGATGAACGGATGGGTGTACGAGGGCTTCGACGCGACCTACGAACGACTCGGCGTGGCCTTTGACCACATTTATTACGAATCCGATACCTACCTCCTCGGCAAATCCATCGTGGAACAAGGTCTGCAATCCGGCGTGTTTTACCAGAAGGACGACGGCTCGGTATGGGTGGACCTGGAAAACGAAGGGATGGATCAGAAAATCCTGCAACGCAGCGACGGTACCTCGGTGTATATCACCCAGGATATTGGCACCGCCGTCCAGCGATATCAGGACCACCAGGCCCACCGGATGATCTATGTAGTGGCCGACGAACAAAATTACCATTTCGAGGTTTTATTTGCAATATGCCGTTTGCTTGAACAACCTTTTGCGGACGGGATGCATCACCTTTCGTACGGAATGGTGGAACTGCCCCACGGTAAGATGAAATCGCGCGAAGGTACCGTGGTGGACGCCGACGACCTCATGGACGACGTGAAAAGCGAAGCGCGGTCTATCGCCCTGGACAAAGGAACCATCAACGACCTGCCGGAAGCGGAACAGGAGGATATCGTGACCAGAATCGGAATGGCCGCGCTCAAATACCACATGATCCGGGTCCAGCCGCAGCGTCGCATGGTTTTCGACCCGGCGGAATCGGTGGATATGCAGGGGCAGACCGGCCCTTATATCCAAAACGCCTACGTGCGTATCCGGTCCATCCTCCGAAAACAGGAAACCGGCACTGCGGTGCACTACCGGGCATACCAGCCATCCGAATACGAGATGGAAATACTCGTCCACCTGGCTGAGTATCCCGCAGAGATCCTGAAAGCTGCGGACCAGTACGACCCGTCGGTTATCGCCAATTATGCCTACAAGCTCGCCAAGCTGTATCATAAATTTTACGGCGAGCACCGCGTCCTGTCTGCAGAATCCGAGGAAGCACGCGGTTTCCGGCTCGACCTGAGCGCAGGCGTGGCCAGGGTATTATCTCATTCAATGAACCTGCTGGGCATTCAGATGCCCCATAAAATGTGATTTCATATGGCTTCTGAGTCTAAAAATTTCATCGAACAGATTATCGAGGAAGATATTCGCAACGGAAAACACGGTGGTGCAGTGCGCACCCGCTTTCCCCCCGAACCCAATGGTTATCTGCATATCGGACATGCAAAGGCCATCTGCCTCAATTTTGACCTGGGTATCCGGTACAACGGAACGACCAACCTGCGGTTTGACGATACCAATCCCGAAACCGAGGACGAGGTTTTTGTGCAAAATATTATGGAAGACATTCGCTGGCTGGGATACGACTGGGAAGACCGGCTATATTTTGCATCCGACTACTTCCAGCAGATGTTTGACTACGCCCTACAGCTGATCGATTTGGGGGACGCTTACGTGGACGATTCCAGCGCAGAGGAGATTGCAGCGATGAAGGGCACGGTCACCACGCCGGGGATCAACAGTCCGTATCGCAACCGGTCGATCGAAGAAAATCGCGACTTGTTTCTTCGGATGCAGGCGGGGGAATTTGAAGAGGGGAGTCGTGTGCTGCGTGCGAAGATCGATATGGCACATCCCAATATGACCATGCGCGATCCGCTGATCTACCGGATCAAAAAGATGGCACACCACCAGAGTGGCACCAAATGGAACGTGTACCCGATGTATGATTATGCCCATCCGCTCGGAGATTCCATCGAAAAGATCACGCATTCGCTGTGTACGCTGGAATTTGAAAACCACCGGCCGATATACGAATGGTTTTTGGAACGACTCAGTATTTTCCCATCCAGGCAGATCGAATTTGCGCGGCTCAATGTCAATTACATGATCACGAGCAAGCGGCGGTTGCGTCGATTGGTGGAGGAGGGGCACGTCGATGGGTGGGACGATCCCCGTATGCCGACCATCAGCGGACTGCGACGGCGGGGTTATTCCCCGGAAGCTATCCGGACCTTCGCGCGCTCCGTGGGGGTGGCCAAGCGGGACAATGTCATCGATATTTCGCTGCTGGAACACTGCCTGCGCGATGACCTCAATACCCGGGCCAACCGGCTGATGGCCATCCTGGATCCCATCAAGGTGGTGATTACGAATTACCCCGAAGGAAAGGTGGAATGGATGGAAGCCGAGAACAACCCCGAGAATGAAGCTGCCGGCACGCGGTCCATGCCGTTTTCCCGTGAATTGTACATCGAGCGCGAGGATTTTATGGAAAATCCGCCGAAGAAATATTTTCGAATGACGCCGGGGGAATACGTGCGGTTGAAGCACGGGTATATCCTTTATTGTGAGGGTGCGGTCAAAGACGATGCGGGGAATATCCTGGAAGTGCATTGTACCTATGTGGAAAACAGCAAGAGCGGGGAGGATACCTCAGGGATCAAGGTGAAAGGAACGCTGCATTATGTGGAGGCCTCCCACGGTAAAAAGGTGGAGGTGCGGTTGTACGATCGGTTGTTCACGATTCCCGATCCGGAGGAAGATCCCGAGGTGGATTTTATCACTCATCTCAATCCCGAATCCAGAAAAATTCTGACCAATGTGGTGGTGGAACCCGAGCTAACCAAGGCGAAAGTAGGGGAGTATTACCAGTTTTTCCGGAAGGGATATTTCTCGCTCGACCCCGATTCCACGGAGGACCATCTGATTTTTAATCAGTCGGTGGCATTGCGGGACTCGTGGGCGAAGATCCAGAAAAAGAATTCGTGACAAAATGGGCGATTTGTACGGACATATAAATAGCGCTTGCCTATCTTTACATTCCGATGAAGAAAGGACGTGAAATAATGCCTCCTACCCGGTTTGACCTGACCCTTCGGCGATTGAAGGAGCAGCTCATCGAGGATTTCGGGGAACACAAAGAGGTTTGCCTGATAGGCATTCAGCCGCGGGGCACCGTGTTGCTCCAGCACATCATCGAGCTTATTCGAGAAGAAAAGGTACGATTCCGCATTCTGGAAGGCCATCTCGACATCACATTTTACCGCGATGATTTCCGGCGGCGCGAGCGGATGCTGACTCCCGATTACAACAAAATGGATTTTCTGATCGAAGGACGGGATGTGGTGCTCATCGATGACGTGCTTTACACGGGCCGAACGATCCAGGCGGCGCTCAATGCCCTGCAGCATTATGGACGACCGGCGACGGTAAAACTGATGGCGCTGATCGACCGCAGGTTCAACCGACATTTGCCTATCCAGTGTGATTACAAGGGTATGGAAGTGGATTCGGTGGACAACGCCTACGTGCAGGTAAACTGGGGTGTGCAGGACAGCCAGAATCAGGTCCTATTGTATGATTCAAAACCGGATACTCCATGATCAGTTCCAATCTCAGCCAGCCGCATCTGCTCGGGATCAGGTACATTACAAAGGAAGATATCGAGATGATCCTGCAGACGGCTGACAATTTTAAGGAAGTGATCAACCGGCCTATCAAGAAAGTCCCAACATTGCGGGACATCACAATCGCCAATTTGTTTTTCGAGAATTCCACCCGGACCCGTATCTCTTTTGAGCTGGCAGAGAAACGACTTTCTGCGGATGTCCTCAATTTTTCGTCCGGGGGATCGAGCGTCAAAAAGGGAGAAACCCTCCTGGATACGGTCAAAAATATCCTGTCGATGAAGGTCGATATGGTGGTAGTTCGCCATTCGGTGGTCGGCACGCCGGAATTTCTGTCCCGCCACATCGATGCCAACATCATCAACGCCGGTGATGGTACCCACGAGCATCCGACCCAGGCTTTGCTCGATGCGTATTCCATCCGCGAACGGTTCAACAGTTTCAAAGGCCTCCGCGTCTGCATCTTCGGCGACATTTCCCACAGCCGGGTAGCCCTTAGCAACATCTTTTGCCTGCAAAAACTGGGTGCCGAGGTAGCCGTTTGCGGTCCTCCCACGCTTATACCCCGGTATCTGGACGAATTGGGTGTACGGATTTTTTATCAGGTGCGGGAAGCACTGGAGTGGAGCGATGTGGCCAATGTACTCCGGATCCAGCTGGAGCGGCAGGATGTCCGGTACATTCCTTCCCTGCGCGAATATGCCCTGTACTATGGCATTCACCGGGAACTTCTGGACAGCCTGAAGAAGAGGGTGGTCATTATGCATCCCGGTCCCATCAACCGTGGCGTAGAGCTCGACAGCGATGTGGCCGATTCTTCTCAGTCCATTATATTGGAGCAGGTGGAAAATGGGGTAGCGGTAAGGATGGCGGTGCTGTATCTGCTGGCAGGGAGGTAGGGAAGTGGTCTAGCGGTTCGTAAACCGACCGGAGGGAGGATCTGG
>CAYRRD010000139.1:0-3484 GCA_964426625.1 uncultured Saprospiraceae bacterium
ATCCACCGGGCGTCGTCTTTATGACGGGGAATGCGCTCCGATCAGATCGCCGAAGCTTATTTTACCAGTCGCCGAAGCATAGCGATCGTGGTGGTTCTGGAGTTGGTATTCATCTTGAGGTAGATCTTTTGAATATGGGTTTTGATCGTATTGATTGATACGAAATGCTTTTCCGACATTTGTTTGTTCGTACGGCCTTCATAAATATCCATGAGGATTTCAAACTCTTTGGCCGTCAGGTCGCTTATTATTTGCTTATTGATGGCATCCCGGCTGAAATACTGAAGCTGATTTCTCTGCGAATGGTTGAAAAGCGCCACTTCGATGGCCGCATAAAGATCTGCCTCGTCGAAGGGTTTTACGATGTAGCCCATCGGCCGGGTTTGCTTGGCTTCTGAGACAACCGATTTCCCGGAGTAGGAGGTGAGGTAGATAAAGGGAATATGGTGATGGGCGTTGATGTGTCCGGCAATTTTGATCCCATCCATGGTGTTGTTGAGATTGATATCGAGGATGGCAATATCCGGGTGGGCATTTTCCAGGGCATGGATTGCTGCTTCCTTATTATGTGCTACTGCAGCCACCTCATAATCCGCGTTGGTGAGAAACTCCCTGATGTCCTCTGCAATCAGGGGATCATCCTCCACTACGAGCACTTTTATTTCTGTCATTTTGCCAAATGTGAGGGTTAGGAATAATCATTGAAGCGTGTGTCCCGGAAGGGGAGTGGCCGATGGTCAGCGAGGCTCCCAGTTTTTCAGAAAATGCTTTGACCAGCCTGTAGCCAAGGCTTTTGGAACTTTCGATCGAAAAATCTGCCGGTAGCCCCTGACCATTGTCGGAGACCTTGAGAAGTATGTCAGATTCATGGCGACGCAGATGAATCTCAAGGACACCCGATTCCTGGTTTTTGAAAGCGTATTTCAGTGAATTGCTGATCAACTCATTTAAGATCAGTCCGATCGGAACCAGCGTATCAACATCGAGCTTCATGGGGTCAACGTAGGTTAGAATTTTGATGCTGGTGTTGTCCACTTTGTAGCTATTCACCAGACTGTTGGTGAGCTTATCAATATATTCTGCGGTATCCACACCCACCAGGTCTTCATCCTGATACAATTTTTGGTGGATGAGGGCCATGGATTTGACCCGATTCCTACCTGACTGGATCGCTTCACGTGCCTGGGGACTTTCTAATTGGCGGCTTTGCAGGCTGAGCAGGGATGAAATAACCTGGAGATTGTTCTTGACCCTGTGGTGAATTTCTTTGAGCAAAATTTCCTTTTCTGACAGGGCCTTTGAGACTTGTTCATTCTTTTGGGCCAGGATTTCATTCGCTTTCTTTCGGGTTCGAAACAGATAATAAAGCAAAAAAGCGATAATCAGACTGATCAGGGTCCCCGCAATCGAGATCCGAATATTGCGTTCATACCTCACTTGCCGGGCTTCGGATTCCAAAACCTGAATTTCACGTTCCCGGTCAAAATTGTACTGCATCTCCAATTGAGTCAATTGCCGCACGTTTTCGGCATTGAAAAGTGAATCGCGCAATTTGACATGCTGTTCATAATAATCCAGCGAAGCGGCCGTATTCCCTGTCTCTTTGTAGATGCGATAAAGACAATCGCACGCCCTGGATTCCATGTCGGGGTTTTTCTGCCCGGTGGAGATTTCAAGTGTCTGCTTGCAATCATTTTCTGCAGCATCGTACCGGCCATACTCCAGGTAAAGCAGTCCGCGTTCCAAAAACCCTTCCATCAGGCCGGCCACATTTTTTTCCTCCTGAAAAATTTGAATGGTTTCGTTGAATCGGATCAAAGCAGTATCCGGTAAGCCTTTGCGCATATATACCCGGCCTATGTTAAATTGGGTCATGGCCACCGAACGCCGCAGGACTCCGGCTGTCTCTTTAAGCTGCAGGGATTTTTGAAGTGCTTCAAGGGCATTGTCATACTCGGACATATTGAGGTACAGTTCACCAATATTTCCCATAATCACCGATGCAGATGCCTGATCGTTGAGTTCTGAGAATAATTCATAGGCTTCCGTATAGTACCGCAGAGCAGAGGGGTGATCTTCCATGGCAAGGTACAGGTTGGCAATGCTGTTGTCCAAAATACTGATCTGCCCTTTTCGCTTCGTTTTTCTAACAAGATCCAGCGATGTAGTATCCATAGTGACCAGAATCTCTTTGGCTCTTAGTGCCGTTTCCAGGGATTGGGATACGCTCCCGCGGGATTTTTGGAGGGAGGCTTGAGTTGCAAGAATCTGGGAGTGAAGGAACCTGTCCTTTTGTGATACTTCGGTGTCCAAGGCCTGGTTTAAAAAATGCTCGGAACTGTCGGGCATGGAATTGTAAAAATAATAGTTGCCCAACGCGTAAAGATAGTTGGCATGCCCCCGCGCATAGTCCGATTCCCGTGAAATGTGACCGGCCACATCCAGCAGCTTTCGCGATGCTTGCGAATATCTTAATCTGCTCCCCGCCAAATGGAACAGGGTCCAAACTTTTAGCGAATCTGTTTCCAGTGTGTCAATACCGATTAGGATCTGATCGATCTCAGGATTCCCTTCCTGCTGACTGTAAGCAATGCGGGATTGCCCCACCAGCACGAAAAGGGAAATTAAACAGATCCAAAAATAATTATAGATCAGATACATGTTTCAAAATGGTCTTCCTGGTTGGTCCGGAGTCCTAAGCTTATTCTTTATATGTTCATGAAATGGCGCACTATTCACTGCGTGAATCACCTCTTTAAAAAGGTGCGACTTGTACTCCAATGCATATTTCCGCTATTAGAAAAAAGTTGGACAATGCATTTTGCCCAACTTTCTTTGCATACAATTCAATGCTATAAACCTACGCAATTAATGCGTTATGATGGGTGTTTACAGCGGAATTTTGGCAACACCGTTGCGAAGATTGATTCGGGATCCTTTTTTAATAGTTTTGGTGCCTGCACCACAAAGATTAAAACTGGTGTTTTCTGCGACTACAAAACTGGCATTGCGGACATCCGAAGGAAAAAGGAGGTTAATATAACTTCCATTGGATGCGATTTCCGCATTGACCTTTAGTTCATTACCTGCAGGAACTTTTAGATTGGTGTCCTCTATTGTGAGGCACAATACCTCGCTACCAAAGATGACCCAGCAAACTTTAGTCGTTCTGGGCGGGGTCGGATCTTCAATATTTGCGGAATGCAGAGGAGAAAAGAAAAGCCCAATCATACTCACGAGGAAAAACAGTACTGTTTTCATAGTTGAAATTTATTGTTGAAATAATACTGCAATTTAATTGTGGTGATCCATGTAGTAATCACCCATTGGTATGATATTTTGAAGAAAATATGATTTAAAATTTTGAGTATTTCAATTTTCCAGTTTTTAGTTTATATAATGGTATGTTATTGTCGGTTATCCAATGACGAATTACGAATGACGAATTGAATGGTTTGTTTTCAGCGGTCAGTGTTAATACACC
>CAYRRD010000139.1:3584-5794 GCA_964426625.1 uncultured Saprospiraceae bacterium
GTTAATACACCTGAGGTATGGTTATTGCTGGAGCCCCCCTGGGAACCCCATAGCTCCTGCTATGGGCAAAAGGAATCAATTTTCTAGAAAGATAAAGATAATATAGTGTAGGAGACAAAGCAGGAACCCGATCAATATAAGATTTACGATTGGGGAAATGTGAATAGTTTTAAGCGGTCAGGGTAATAGGAACGGTCCATACGGACTCCAGTATCGTAAGCCTCGGTTTCCATTCATTCCTTTTTGTTCAGCAGATATCGAATTTTGTAAGTAAAAACTCAATACACTTCCTTTCAGTCATACGACAGATAGAGTCCGCCTGGGGCGATTCCACTGTATTGATCAGGGAATAAACGCATTGGGGGCGATCGGAGGGCCCGGTTTGCCGAGAATGGTAATCGCACAAATTTGCCCCACTGAAGTCGAAAACCTACCACGACCCATCCAAACGGGCAGGCCGCGATAGGCCTGTCCCAAACTGCCTGTCCCCAACGAAGTTGGTAGACCAGGCCCAACGTGCGAAGCTCACCGCAACGAAGTGTAGGTGAACTTGCACACCAACTTCACCTGCACGCAGCGCAGGTGAACTTGCGCTCCAACTTCACCTGCACGCAGCGCAGGTGAATATTATGTTTTCCTTGTGAATTTTCACCCACCGTAGGTCGTCTTACTTTCACACGGCCGGTAGTATCACAATTTGTCCAACCTAAAAATGGAATGTTATGAAAAAGCAATGGATTATCGCAACGATATGGATGGTGTTTGGGTGGTTTGGAGCAGTCGCCCAGAATAATGTACAATTCGGGCTCAGTGGGGGCGTGGGTTTTTCTAATTTCAATTATTCCGCTTTGAACGGTTTATCCGTGTTCAGCAAGGACCCCATTATGTCGTATAATATCAATGGATATATGGGTATTCGGCCCTCAGAAAAATTCGGATTGTCTTTCGAACCCGGATATAGCCGTCGAGGCGGGAAAGTGGGCTTATTGCCCGAACTCATCCCGATACAGGGGTCATGGAAAATGGAATACTTTCAGATTCCTGCCTTGCTGGACTTTTATCTGAGCGATCGCATCAGTGTATCCCTGGGTCCCGAATTGTCCTGGCGCCTCGATTCCAACGCGGACTTCCTTGGGTTGATTTCCGAAAGTCTGGATAAAAAGTTTTCGGCAGGTATCCTGGCCGGAGTCCAGGTTGCTGTACATCCCAACGTAGATGTGGGATTGCGGTACCATCGGACACTGACTCCCGTAGCTACCCTCAATCTTCCTGAAATTGGCGGCGTATTCCAGCCCTCGATTTCTATGCTCAACCAAAACGTTCAGTTCATGGCCCGATACCGTTTTTGAATTGATAACCGATCAATGTCTCTCATCATATAAGTGGTCTGTTTCATAAGTGTGGAAATTTATGGAATGGACCGCTTATTATTCTATTTCCAAAATAATGCTATGGTTGTGAAAAGACGGGTTTACTCCTCTTAAATTCCGTGTTTCCAGCCGTTAGTGAATATGAACAAAAAAGGAGAGCAATCCGGTTGCTATCAGGATAACTCCGGCAATTATCCCCGAACTGTGTTCCAGACGGTGCCAGTTTCGATTGAGTTTTTCAAGTCCCATATAGACGATATATACCCACAGCAACATCCCGAGTAAGGTCACCACGATGTACAGTGCCGACAACCAGAATACTGCTGGTACGCCCTGCTGACCGGCCAATATGTACAGTGCTTCAATCTCCAGACAAGGACTGAAAAACATCGCTACGATGATCACTTTGATCTGATAACGAATACTTTTCCCTCCATTTTCCGCGGAGATATGGAAGTGATGGTGGTGATAATGCTGATAAATAAAATAAATACCCAGAGCTACCAGCAGGATCGGGCTGATCCACCGGGTCCACTCTTCAAATTCATGTGACAATTGGAAGCTGAGTACACTGATGATCAAGCCGATCAAAACCGTGCTCAGTACATGAGCTCCCCCGGCAAGAGCGGTGACGTGCAAGGTTCTGCCCAGGCTCCACTGCTGTTTGCGCGACAGCGTGACCAATGGGATCCAATGATTGGGGATGATGGCGTGCAATACAGAAAGCAAGAGTCCGCTGAGCATTATTGAAGTCATAGAACGTAAATAAATCAGAAAGTTCTTTTGTTCTCAGGATTTAAAATTTCTTTCATTATATTTAGACCTTTTCACCACATATCC
>CAYRRD010000140.1:0-5784 GCA_964426625.1 uncultured Saprospiraceae bacterium
CTGGGTTGTATATTGGAATTAATTATCAGATTCACAATATAGAGACGCTCAGCCATGCGCCTGAATGATATCGGTGGTTGTTGGTTGGATGATTGACATACCCAAGCGCCCGTGAGAAATGGATATTATTCCTCCAATTTCTTCAAATATCCCGTCAACTCGGAGGCGGCAGCACGCCCTGCGCGGTTGGCTCCGATGGTGGAAGCAGATGGACCGTACCCGATCAGATGGATTCGGGGATCCTTTGCCACCTGGGTGGCCAGGCGACCGGTCATTTTGATCCCTCCCATTTCATTGATCAGATCCAGAGGAGCCAGATGATCGAGCGAAGCCCGAAAACCGGTATTCCAGAAAATAACATCGGCCTTGAGTTCTTCCCCCGTATCCCACCGAACACCATTCTCGGTTATCTCATCGAACATAGGTTTACGATCCAGTACGCCCTGCATCGCCCGGATGGCAGGGGTTACAGGTAGGCCGGTCACCGAAACCACGGACTTAGGCGGTAAACCCTTTCTCACCCGCTCGTCTACCATCGCTACCGCTTCCCTACCCTTTTCCGGAGTGAAGGTATACTCACGGAAATCCGGGGGTCTTCTGGTCACCCAGGTGGAGGTGGTCACCCTGGAAATTTCATCCAACATCTGCAACGCAGATATACCAGCACCCACGATGATCACGTGCTTCCCCTCAAACTCTTCAGCACCCTGGTATTCACCCGTGTGCAACTGGCGTCCCTGGAATTTTTCCCATCCCGGATACCGGGGACAGCTGGGTGTTTTCCAGGTTCCTGTGGCATTGATCAGCCCCCGGCTGCTGAAATGCGGTCCATTGGTACGAACCAGGAATCTTCCCTGCCGCTCCACCACTTCCTGCACCCGTACCGGCCGGATAACCGGAAGATCAAATTCCTTTTCATACCGTCCGTAATATTCCGGTACAGCTTCATTGGCCCGGACCACCTGCTCATCGGACGTAGTAGCCCCCATAAACTCCATACCTGGAAGGTCATGAATACCATTGACCCTACTGAGCGTGAGGGAATCCCAACGATGTTGCCATGCACCGCCCGGTCCGGTTTCGTCGTCCAGCACCACAAATCCCGAACCGGGCTCCACCCCCATTTTTCTGAGATGATAGGCCGCCGACAACCCCGCCTGCCCCGCTCCGATGACTACAATGTCTGTTTTATAATACAAACGGGGTGTTTGCACGTTGGTGGATGGTTTTTCAGATGCTTTCATACCATTTCAACGCATGAAGGATTATTTGGTTTGCCGAGGATGGTGTATCCATCTCCCATCATCCCATCATGGCAGGAAGGTGAAAAACGGAGATCCAGGTGGTTGATTTTCTGGGGGCAGCCCAGATATCAAAACCTTACTAATCATATTTATCCACTACTTCCACTGGATCTGTGGAGGAGTCCGTTGCATCCATTTCGTTCACATACTATGAATCCACTCCCATTTCTATGGTTGAATTTCCTTAGCGGTGAGCAGCGGATGTACTAAAGAAGGACAGAAAAAAAAATTGGGTTGAGGTCCTATGAATGGTGCCTCTGTTGTCCGGACTCCAAATCAGACAGGGAGACCAACCTGAAATGGTCCGATTCCAAAGCCTCCAAAATTCGACGGATATCCCGGATCGCACTGGCTTCACTGTAGTATTTTTCTATGATCTCCCTGTTTTTGACCCGCCATTCCGGTGCCAACGGTGTGAACCGACCTGCCGGCCAGTCCGACTGGATCGAATACACCCGGACTCCCATGTCGGTCAACCAGGAATACGCCGGATTTTCTTCCCGAAGGTAGATTTTGTGCCCTGCCCACACCCCAAACAGTAAATTTCCAATTCCCTGAACTCTTCGGTGATTGTGAATCATGACATTGCAATCCATGAGCATGTGGTTGTAAAGCTCCAGAGGCAACCTTTTGTTTATGGCATGATAGTGATCCCCGAACAGAAATTTCCCGGTCACATTGATGAGATTTCGGTACCGCGCACTGCCATATCCCATCACCACCACCAATTTTTGTCCTGAAAAATGACGTCGCAGTTTAATAAATAGGTCGATATGATTGCTTGTGTTCGATGCGCTGTTCCCGATCAATATGCCATAGCCCAACTCATCCCAGCTAACCTCGACACCCCGTGTGATCGATTCGATGGTATAATACGCCATATGAAATCGCCGGGATTGAGGCATGGAAATCATCCGAAAAATTTCGCTGTGTCGGGGCAAGGTATTGCATGTATAATTGATCCTGGCCGCTGCTCTTTGCTGAATCTTTCCCGGATAATTCGTTCGCAAACCCGACAAAAGCATAGCTTGAAGGTACTGATACGATAAGCTCATTTTGCCCAACAGTACATTGGCCATACGTGTCCAGGGCAAAAACATTTTGCCGAAAAATTGCGGATATACATGGTAGTAATCATATCCCCAGACGACCCATACGAACACCACCTCCTTCGGTGCCTCCAGGACAATCCTGGATTTATCCACGCTCAGATTGTGTACAAAAACCGCCTTGTACGCACCCAGACCTTTTGCCAATGCGCTGCAATTCGATGCGGTGGGTACAAATCCTGTGACATCACTTCCAGGTGTGATGTGGGTAAACTGCCCTGTGGACGTCAATACCAGAAACCGATGCAATCCCGGGTAATTGTACCGGATCCGCAATACAAAATGATCCACCACGGCAGCATCATCGATCAGGTGCAGGTACATGTATGAAATTTATAAATACAATCTATAATAAGATCCTGGTCGTCCCGGCTCAAATCATAATACAAGGGCAAACGAAGGATCGTTTCACTGAATCGGACCGAATTGTTCAACCTCCGACTATCGTGCCTTTTGATATAAAAAGGCGAAAGGTGCAAGGGTAAATAATGAAAAACGGATTGAATTCCGTAATGGCTAAGGTACCGGATCAAATCATTCCGGGTGCCATTGGTGTTGCATTCCAGGTAAAACAAATGGCCATTGATGGTTGCGTAGGGTGGGATGACCGGCAAGCGAATCAATCCCTTCTCCTGCAAGGGAAGCAACCTTTCATAATAGTGGTTCCAAAGTTCAATCCTTTGTTGCTGGATCATTTCGAAGGATTCCAACTGACCATAAAGGACAGCGGCATTCAGTTCGGAGGGCAGAAACGATGACCCCACATCCACCCATTTGTATTTCTGTTTTTGCCCACGATGGAATGCAACCCGGTCCGTGCCTTTTTCCCACAGAATATGCGCCCGGTCCATATCTGCCGGATTGTTGACAATGAGCAATCCGCCTTCCCCCGCAGTAATGTTTTTTGTTTCGTGGAAAGAAATGGTGGCAAAACGGCCAAAGGTTCCCAACAACCGATCTTTATAGTAGGCCGAAACAGCATGGGCGGCATCCTCGATCAGGATCAGTCCGTGGTGATCTACCAGAGCAACCAGCTTGTCCATCTCACAGGCCACCCCGGCATAATGGACGCAAACTATGGCTTTGGTTCGGGGGGTGATCAATTCTTCCAGTTTATCCGGATCCATATTGGGATAGTGATCCTGGGTATCTGCGAAGATGATCCGAGCCCCACGCAAAACAAAAGCATTGGCGGTTGAGGTAAAAGTAAACGAAGGCATGATCACCTCATCGTCGGGCTCGATATGGGCCAGAAGAGCGGTCATTTCGAGGGCATCGGTGCAGGAGGAGGTTAGCAAAGTATCCGTTTGGTATAAATGACCGAAAAACTCCTGGCACCTGTCTGTAAAATACCCATGTCCACTCACTTGTCTTCGCTCCACGACGGAAGTCAGGTGGTCCAATGCCCTGGGTAAATAGGGTACGTTGTATGGAATGCGGTATTTCATTGTGGGGATGGGATTTTTGGATGGAATGAAAGCATGAAATCGGTAGCGTGAGGGCCTTTGTTGAACAAAAGATCCACAATGGAGACGTAGTGATCGAAAGGTGGGAACAACTGTTCATATTCCGGGTATCCGTCATAGTCCATCCACTCTAATTCGATCCCGATATCATCGAATTGTTCTTCATCGAGGTATTGTCTGGCAGCCGGACCACTGAGGTAACTGGTGGCTTCGCATTGGGTCAGCAAATCGAGAATACGGACCCCTTTTCGGCCTATGAGGTGGAACTGACGACTATCTACAAAACGGGTTTTGATTCCCAGGATCTCCTGACTGATGTACTTAATTAAATGTTGGTTGAGTTCGGATAAATGGGTCCAGATATGACCGTTGTATATTTCTTCAAAAAAGGGTTTATATGTTTCAAAGTAGGTGGAATTCTGGTAATTGTGAACCAGGCTCTTCCAGTGTTTCTTTTGCCATATGGTATTGCTGATCGAAACCTCACAGATCATTCGATCTCTGGATGCTGAACAAGGCACTGTGAGCCATTGGGGACCATGTTGGGTTTTGATCCGGTTGCGGTTTCGCCAATCCCTGGACGTATATTGCACATCATCATAAAAGACGAACAAATCCACCGAATTGATGATATCAAAATACCCTTTCCAGGGAAGATAATTGGATTGATTGACCGCGACCTTCATCACAATTTCAATTTAAATCGGTCGATATCGAGAAGCGTACCTTGTGCTGCTTTAAGGACAGATTCGTCCGGCAGATTCTTTAATACCACTGCTCCTGTTCCCACGACGACATCCCTGCCGATGGAAATCCGGTCCCGAATGGTGGCATTGGTGCCAAAGAAGCAATGTGGCCCGGTTTCCACATATCCGGAAAATGCCACCCGGGGAGCGATATAGGAATACGCTCCGATGCTGGTATCATGGCTGACATAGGCTCCGCTGCGAACAAAAATGCCCTCGTGGATGGTTGCCCGCGGTTCCACGACAGCATGCGGGAAAATCAGTACGTTTTCCCCCAGTATTGCAGATTTTGCTACGAAGGCACTGGAGTGTACAAAGGAATACAGGCGGTATCCCCATGCACGAACCCTTTCGATGACTACCGCGTTGTAGTGTTTCTTTTTCACGGCAGCGGACAGGGTGACCAGCACTTCATACGATTCAGGGGGGTACCATTCCCGGATCTGTCCAAAAGGGATTAGCGGCCGGTCTTCAAAGTTCGTTCTTCCAGCCAGGAATTCCGCATCCACAGTATAAGCAACCACTTCGTCGGTCGTATCCTCGTGGATATAGGCGGCTACCATCGCGAAGAAGCCAGTGTCTCCGAATAGGATGATTTTCTTCATTGCACGCATTTTAGATTATTCAATCCAATGATTTTCCGGGCTTCAGATGGTGAATAAGGTTTACGACCCAGCAATGAAGCAATTTGTGAAATGCGTTTCAGCAGGTCCAGATTGGTGGCCAGGCGGGCGCATTCTTCGTCAAAATAAAGGTTGTCTTCCAGGCCGACCCGAATGCCGCCTCCATGGATCATCGCGGTCACATTCATTTTGAGTTGGGCCCTTCCGATCCCGCCCAAAGCCCAGTAGGAATCCGGCGGTAATTTAGAGATCATATACCCCACATCGAGCAGACCGGCCTGGGTTCCGGTAATATTGTTCAGGAGGATATTGAAGTAAAAAGGCGGTTTGATCAATTGCTTTTGATGAAGATATCTCGCGTAATTTATCATCCCCGGATCAAAAATTTCCAGTTCGGGTTTGATCCCCCGATGCAGCATTTTCCGCGCCAGGTCCTGAATCATTTGCGGGCTGTTGGTGCTGGCTTCCCGGGCAAAATTGAGGGAGCTCAGGGTCAGGCTGGCCATATCGGGTTTGGACTGGCCGGTGAGGTCTAG
>CAYRRD010000141.1:0-5692 GCA_964426625.1 uncultured Saprospiraceae bacterium
CACCATCCACCATCCATTATCCACCATAGGTCCAGCGATTCGTGAGCCGACCGCAGGGAGGATCTGGAAGCGCATCCTATCTCCACCTTCATCTTTATTACATCCCAGCATCATTACCCCGGACCTAAACCGGAGAAACCTCACCTCTTCACTATTTTATACGACGACACCCGGCCATTCGCGCTTCGCAGGACCAGGATATACAAACCCGTTGGATGCCGGGTTACGTCCAACTCATAGATCAGCCCGGGCGACACCGACACGGGTTCCGAAAACAATAATTTCCCATGGGTCGAATACAATGCTATCTGCCGGATGGCGCTGCTGCTGGTATTGTGTATATGGATCGCCCCCGCCGTGGGATTGGGGAAAATGTGGTAAGGACTGTCCACGGGAAAATCCTCCAGGCCGGTGACCACCTCCGTGGTGTTGTTCGCGGAAATCAGCCACATCCGGGGATCAAATGCCAGCGAATCGACGGTCCACGGCATCGCAATTTCAAATTCCTGTCCATCCTCCTTAAAGTCCAGCCGCAACAAGCTGTCCTGCTCCGGGCTGTACACCCCGATTTCCACCGGCATTTCAAAAAAGTCCACGGAAGGATGGGACGTCGTCTGATGGATTTTCAAATAAAGACCATGATCCGTATTCCGCCATTGAACCTGGAAACTGGGGTAGCCTTCACCGAGGTACCAATCCTCAAAGAATTCCGTAAGATCGTGGCCCGACACCGCTTCCAGATGCTGTTTCAGATGCCAGGTCCGCACAAAGGCGTATTGCGTTGTTTCGTCCGTCAGATACCGCCGGATGCCTTCGAAAAAATCATCGTCGCCGAGGACCCACCGCAACATATGCAGCACCATTCCACCTTTCCGGTAGCTGAGTCTCGAGGAAAAAATCTGACTGATATCAGTGGTGTCCGGCACCCACAGGGAGCCTCCTGGTGCGCTGGTGATGCTGTTGATGGCGGATTCCAGGTGATTTTCCCACCGGCCGTCCTTCGTGATTCTTTCGTAGGCCAGTCCGGTGAGGTAGTCCGCAAATCCCTCGTTGAGCCAAATATCCTGCCAGCTTCCGCAGGTGAGGTAATCTCCAAACCATTGATGGGCCAGTTCGTGGGCGACGAGGCTGTAGCTGAACGATCCCATAAAACTCATCGTCTGATGTTCCATGCCCCCACCGAAGCCAAACTGTGCATGGCCGTATTTTTCCTGATGAAAAGGATACGGGATAAACAGTTCTTCATACAGTTGCATCATGGGTGGAAGGATGCTTTCGATCTGGCGGCTGTGTACGTCGTAGTTTTGCGGATAGAGGTAGTTGACGATGGGCAGCGGACCGTGGGTCAGCGGAATCTCAAAAGTATGCACCTGATAGTTGGACACGGCCACGGCCACCAGGTAGGTCGCGATGGGGTACCGGTGTTGCCAGTGGAAGGTAATGCGGTCATCCTGGGTGGGTGTTTCGCTTAGAAGCAGGCCATTGGAAGCAGCGCGGTAGCCTTCCGGGACGGTGATCCAAAGGTCCAGGCTATCGACCTTGTCGGTCAGATTCTGGCCGCAGGGCCACCAGTCGCGTGCGCCGTAGGGTTCGGACAAGGTCCAGATAATGGCATCGGTGGCGTGTTCGGTTTGTACGAAGGAACCCAGACCGTTCTCCGGCGGGATGCCCTGGTAGTATATATGCACCGAGGTGAACTGGCCGGGATATAGAATTTGGGCCAGCGTGATCCGGGTGGTGTGGCTGGTATCCCGTTCGTAGGTGAGATGAATTCCGTCGTGACTTATTATGCTATCGATGATGAGACCGCGATGGAGGTCCAGGGTCAAATGGGTGGTGGGGTCGTTTTCCGTGCGGAAGGTGGTGGTGACATGGCCGCGGATATATCGTTCCCGCGGATCGAGTTGGAGCCGTAATTCCTGGTGGGTGATATCCACGGTGGATTGCTCGCTGGCCAGGTTGGGATTTCCATCCGGAACGGGTAGAAGGGGGTCCGTAGCTGAGGTGGAGAATGCCTCTCCTGCGGTGATGAAGGAAAGGATCAGGAAAAATAGCCGGATGGAATGGATATGGGCAGTGTGCATATATGGTGAACGTTATTCGGGATAAATATAGAGTACCAGGAAGGATTTATAGGAAGAAATTGACGGGTAGTTTTTAGCGCTTTGAAGATGGAGAGTGGGGGAGCAGGGTACGGATCAGGAACTCCCTGAGGCCCCCACAGTTCCTGTTGTGGGAATAAGAACCAGTTTTCAGGAAAGACAATAGGGTGTAAGAGGAGGCGAAGAAGTAAATCCTCCCGGTGCGGACCCCACCCGGGAACCCACCACTTCCGTACCCATAAAATCGAACACCGCCTACACTTCCTACGCCTCAATTTCCAACGGATAGGCGGTCTGCGCCTATCCCAAACTACCCTTGGTCGTCAACGCAGTTGGTCGACCCAGAGTCAAACGTCCCCAACGCAGTTGGCGGACCCAACCCGGGAACCCACCCTTTCTGTACCGATAAAATCGTACATCCCCTACACTTCCCAAGACTCAATTTCCAATGGATAGGCGGTCTACGCCTATCCCAAACTACCCTGGACCGGCAACGCAGTTGGTCGACCCAGGGTCCACCGTCCCCAACGCAGTTGGCGGACCCAACTTTTCAGCCGGGCTATCGCCACGGCTGAAAACTATCTTTTCTTTTTTTCCGTTTTATCTATATTCGCATTTTGAAACATATTAATCTTAATCAACATGTATCGAATTATAACCCTTATGACCCTGCTCTACCTTTTTAACATATCCTGTGACAATGGAACCGGTGGAGAAAGTTGTTCCGATGGCATCCTCGGTGACCGGGAATATACCATCGACTGTGGCGGGGACTGTCCCCTCTGCGATAATTTCTTCGAAGGAAGCTGGAAATCCGAAGGTGAAAATCTTTCCCAGGTATGGAAAGAACTTTTCGATGCCCAAACCATCACCGCTAATTTTAGTCCGAGCAAATCCTATACCATGACCATCCTCAATACAAACGGTACATCCTACACCACTTCCGGTTCCTACACACTCTCCGATTCAGGTATCGACGGCATATGGACGCTGACGCTCAACCAGACCCAACCCACCACGGCAACATTTGACGGTATCATGAAGGCCGTGGACAACTATGTGCTGCGCGTGGAAATCGTGCAAACCGAACCGTATATCAATGCCATAGCTCCCACACCATCGGGCGGCCTGGGCAGTACCAAAACCGAAACAGGGGGGAATACCGTCCCTTTCCCGGGCAACGTCCAAACCTTCGTTCGACAGTAAACCGAACCCGGATTGCCGGACGGACGGCAGGCTGTTAAATTTTTTTTAGCGGTTCGATTATTTATCCCGTGATTTTTACCGAACTTGGATGAAACATGTCCGCTATGTGTGGTCTGTGCTTGCTGCGTAGCACAAAATTTTCATGCAGCACCCATGACCCAAAGCCGTGATCATCAGTGCAGGACTCGTGAACCATTTAAATCGCCGTACTCTGAATAATCCTATCCAATATCCGCTAACGCTATGGCTTCCCGTTCTCCTGCTGGGACTGATATGCCTCCAGGCCTGTCAGTCCGACCGCCATGTGAATCAACGGGACTGGCCCGAATACCTCGGCAACGCTGGCCGTACCATTTATTCCGATCTGGACCAGATCGATATCGGAAACGTGCATCTGTTGGAGCTGGCCTGGACTTACCACACCGGCGATCCGGGGGAAATGGAGTGCAATCCGATCATCGTCGATGGTGTGCTCTACGGGCTTACGGCCACGAAAGAACCCTTCGCCCTGGATGCCCGTACCGGTAAAGAGCTTTGGCGATTTCCCCCGTCCGCGGATAAAAATATTTTACGCAATCGCGGACTCAGTTACTGGCGGTCGGGTGACGACGCACGGATTCTCACCACTTACCGGGAATGGCTGTACGCCCTGGATGCAGCCACCGGAATGCCCATTTCTACCTTTGGGGACAGTGGCAGGGTGAGCTTGAAAACGGGACTCGATGGGGATGTCACGGATAAATATGTGGTGTCGCGTACGCCCGGGGCTATTTTCGAAAATCTGATCATCATGCCCCTGGCTTTGAGTGAAAGTGCAGGGGCAGCGCCGGGTTATGTTCAGGCTTTTGATGTGGTGACAGGGCGTCTTGTCTGGAAATTCCGGACTATTCCCCATCCGGGAGAACCGGGCTACGAAACCTGGCCGGAAGAAGCCTATGCGGAGGGTATCGTGGGCGGAGCCAACAGTTGGGCAGGCATGGCCGTCGATCCCGATCGAGGTATCGTCTTCGTCCCGACGGGTTCTGCGGCTCCGGATTTTTTCGGAGGTCATCGGGCTGGTCAGAATCTGTTTGCCAACACGCTTTTGGCACTGGATGCCCGGACTGGAGAACGGCTCTGGCATTTTCAAATGGTTCATCACGACATCTGGGACAGGGATCTGCCCTCGCCCCCGGCGTTGTCCACCATCCTGCACCAGGGAAGGAGTCGCGATGTGGTGACCCAGACGACCAAAACGGGGCATGTGTATGTTTTTGACCGGGAAACGGGCGAATCGTTGTATCCTATTGAGGAATTTGAAGTACCCTCTTCGCCTGTGGAAGAAGAATCTGCCTGGCCGGTTCAGCGGTATCCGACCCGTCCGGCACCATTTAGCCGTCAGGATTTGTCCGAGGCCGATATCAATCCCTATTCTCCGGACCGTGATTCGCTGATCGGTGTATTTCGCAGCGCCAGCAAAGGTCATTTTATGCCTTTGAGTGAAACGCCCACCCTGCTGTTTCCCGGGTGTGATGGCGGTGCAGAATGGGGTGGAACGGCGGTGGATCCGGAGGGCATTTTATACGTGAATTCGAATGAAATGGCATGGTTGTTCACGCTGAGCCGGGTGACACAGGATGATGCGCCAGGGAGGGTGGACCTGGGGAGGAAGTTGTACGAAGAAAATTGTGCGGTTTGTCACGGCGCGGACCGACTGGGCCATCCGGCGAGTGGATATCCTTCTCTGGCGGGTATCGGTGAACGGCTCGATCGGGAGGCGGTGGTATCGGTTATCGAGCATGGACGGGGTCGCATGGTGGGTTTTCCGCAGATGGATGAAGGGGAAATCGATGCTATCGTTCGGTATTTGTATGGATTGGAGAGTGAAATGGTGGAGGATGACCGACCCCGGCGGCAGGTGCAGCCATGGAAATTTGACGGATATCATAAGTTTCTGGATAGTAAAGGGTTACCTGCTATCTCTCCTCCGTGGGGTCAACTGACGGCCATCGATCTGGGCACCGGTGAGCATGTGTGGCAGACGCCATTGGGTCATGAACCGGCTTATACGCATCTGGACATTCCGCCTACGGGTACGGAAAATTATGGTGGTCCGTTGGCGACAGCGGGTGGATTGTTGTTTATTGCGGCTACGCGGGATGGTATGTTCCGCGCCCTGGATAAGTCCACCGGCCGGATTCTTTGGGAGACCCGTCTTCCGGCAGCAGGATTTGCTACCCCGGCGACCTACATGGTGGATGGTCGGCAGTATGTGGTGATTGCCTGCGGCGGGGCCAAGTTGGGTGTGGAAAGCGGCGATGCGTATGTCGCCTTTCGGTTTCCGTAGCCAAGTACGAATCGTCGTCGGACATTGCCTGCGATTCGTGAGCGCGATAGCGATCTGG
>CAYRRD010000142.1:0-5652 GCA_964426625.1 uncultured Saprospiraceae bacterium
CCAGGTGATGGGACGACCGGTCCGATACACCCACTGCGCGGAAAGCCGATACTCCGGACTGATCTGATAGACCAACAAGGTATTAAACTGGTTTCGGTAATCAAAATCCGAAGGGAAAGATCGGCCACCGTTGAGGTTCTTAAATACGGATTCTGTTTTTGCCCAGGTATAGGCGATCGACCCGTGAAAATCTCCGGACGTTTTTTGAACCATCATTTCTATCCCATAACCAGCGGTTTTACCGCCTGTCACCAGCGATGATTTGAAATCCAGAATGGTCTGAAGATCTTTATACAGTGGTATGTATCGAACCACATCCTCCTGATTTTTGTAATACACCTCCATAGAAAGGTTGTCTATCCATCGATCGAAGGACTGAAAATAGCCCAGTGAATATTGATGTGATGAGGATGGATCAATGTCTACATCCACCATAACAAAATTTTCGATGAACAAGGCTTCCAGGTTGTACGCCACCAAATGGATAATCTGGTTCTGACGGTTGTAAGCGGCATTGAACGTCGTGTGTGGACCGGCTTCCCAGATCAGCATAGCCTTAGGTTCTGGCAGCCATTCCTGCCGGTTTTTGGACGAAAAATATGTAAGTCGGCTCCCCCCTTTTAATCGAAACCGGGATCCCAGCTCCATCTCGGCATCCAGGTATGTTGAAATCAACCAGGATTCCGGGCCATTGAGTTGATCCTGGAATGATCCTTCAGTCCTATCGTTGTTGGTGGCGAAGGAGCTGAGTTTATAGTAGCCGAATCCATAGGCCAACCGCTCGACTTCCAGGCCATAGGTCAGATCCCAAATACCCGTAGCATAATATTTGCCGCTGATCCGGGCTTTCAGCGAAGTAATGTCGTTATCCGTTTGTTCAATATCATGCATAGTCGAGATATACTGCGATTTGAAATCATATGCCAGTTCTTTTTGATCCTTTTCCAGATAATTGCGATGTCGGGAATAACTCAGATGCCCCTGCAAGCTATGGCGATTGCTCAGTAACCTGGAATAATTCAGGGCAGCGGTCCAGTTGCGCAGGCCATACCGATTGGCATTATCATGATGATACTGCGAGCTCTTCTCGTACGTCCTTCCCAGCATGATATCACTACCGTGGTACAGCGAAAGGGACATGGAAGATTCGTCGTCGATCTGGTGATCAATCTTGGCATTGAGGTCGTAAAAGGTGTACCCCGGCACGTTCCCTTCCTGCTTACGGTTGTTGATTCGGATCCGTTTCGGCAGAAAAAAGAGATCAAACAGCGTGGTGCGAAGTCCTACGCTATAGGAAGTACGGCCGTTATCAGACATTGGCCCCGATACATTGATTTTGGAGGTTACTATACCGATATCCACCGTCCCTTCCAGCTGTTTCTTATTTCCGTTTCTTGTCCGGATATCCAGGACAGAGGAAAGGCGTCCCCCGTAGGAAGAGGGCCAGTAACTTTTATAAAAATCCACGTGACTGATCAGACTGGTATTGAACAAGGATATAAAACCGGCCGCGTGGTTGACATTGAATAGCGTAGCACCGTCCATGAGGATGAGATTCTGGTCCTGCTTGCCGCCCCTAACGAGGAGATGGGAATACCCTTCCCGACCTCCGGTCACACCAGGTAGGAAGGTAATGGACTTGATTACATCGGTCTCTCCTGTCAATCCAGGCAGGACATCGAGAATTTCCAGGGGGACGCTTTGCAAACCCAAAGCTGCTTTTTGATGGATGCTTTCCTGGCCGAAAACCACCACCTCGTCCAGCGTAGAAATTCTCATCCGGACCTCGTACCGCATCACCTCAGGCCGGATAATCAGATTGGTATCCCGGTATCCGACATAGCTGATGGTGACGGTATCCCCGGCAGCGGCAGGGATTCGCAGAAAGCCTTCGTGGTCGGAAACCTCGTATTCATCCGTTTGCCGATTGTGCCCCACAGCCTGGAGCAGGGATTCGGTAGAATGATATCCGATCACCCGAATTTGCCGTTCCTGCGCGGTCAGGGGTTGTAATATGGCCCATACTAAAAATAGTAATAATCCGGATTTCATAGCCATTAAGATTTCCTGCCCAGGTATACTTCTACACAGTTTCATAATGCAACAAGCCTTTGCCACTTACCATTTATGGCCAGAAAATAAACTCCACTAGCACCCAATTGGAAACGGCAGTCATAATCTCTCGCTACCAACTTTTTTTCTTTGAAAACCAATACTCCTGCAGCATTATATAATTGTAAATCCATCAAAACCGGATTTGAGAATCGAATAGTTAGATCCGATCCGGAAAGCCAGGGATTAGGAAAAAGAATAAATTCTGCGTCTCTTTTATCCGTTTGACAATTGGTTTCCACGCGCATCAACCCCGGCCTGTACATAGCTAAGATTTTTTCCATACGATGTACTTGGCCTTTCGTGAAAAAGTACATACAATCGTGATCAGTATAATCCATGAAATTCATAAACATATCCTTATTTCCACATGTTCCCCGCTCTTTTTTTGGACATCCGTAATAAGGATATTCCTGGGCGGGAGTATCCTTTACAAAATCAACATCCTTACATTCATCATTCCACATATGAAACAATCCCAGGTAGTGTCCTACTTCATGAGTGAGAGTACGAGATGGTCCTTTTACATCCAAATAGTCGCGGTGAATCACCACACCATCTTCTTTTTCAGTTCGCTGTCCGGGAGCAGTTCCAAAACCCACTATATTCTCTCCTGTATCGGCAATCCAAACATTTAAATATCGTTCCGTATCCCAGGCATCACTTCCTCCTCGGGATGTATAGTGCAATTCCTCTTTTACACCAATCCTTTCCATGGATGTTCTAATTCTTACTACACCTGATGTAGGAAATCCGGAGGGATCTCGGGAAGCCAGGCAAAACCTTATATTGGCTCGCCCCACTAAATTTTTAAAATGGTCGGGTACATTTGCCAAATCGCTATTTAGTCCGTTAAAGTCCCGATTTAGGTATTCAAGTTGACGTACTAAAACCTGGTCTGGTATATTTTCATTCACATTTTTATAGACAAGATGAAAAACAACTGGAATGGTTACACTTGAACGATTCGTTCTAATATTATCGGCCAATTCCTGATGAATGGGTGAGAATATTTTCGAATCACCTGCGGTTGTATCATTAAGTTCAAATCCACATACTCTATGCCGTGGTAGCTGGGTCATACCCTGTAACCAAATCGATAAAAGAAAAAATAGGATTCCGGCATTCACGATCGCTTTTTTCACATTCATCTGATTATCTGGACGGACCCGGTCATCATAAGTGGTTCCCGGTTCTGCCCCTTGAATACAACATTCAACCGATACGCATACACGCCTGAAGGTAAGATGCTTCCATCCCAGATATGGCCATCCCAGGACAGAACACCCCCTGTTTGTCGATAAACCTGCCCACCCCATTTGTCATATACGGAAAAAGACTCCATCTTCCAATCCCGGTAACGACATCGGTTAATTATTTCCAGATAATCGTTTTGGCCATCCCCGTTCGGGGAGAACGCATTGGGTATTTCCAGTTCACAATCACAATCCCGTTCCTGAACCTGGTATTCAAACTCATATCTTCCACAGTCGTTGGTCACGGTCAACTGATAATTTCCCTTGTCACCTACCGTTATACCGGAGGTAACTGCTCCGGTGGACCATAAGTATTGTCCTGGCACAGGGGCGTGAAGAACGATACGTTCTCCAGAACAATAGAAGGTATCGATCACCGTTTCCGGCTGAAAATCCTCCGCAAAAACCACTATTGTAGTATCCGTAAATTCCAGGGTATCGATCATTGCCGTGACGTGGTACGTCCCCGATCGCTGTACTGCCAGCACCGAATCCCTTCCTCCTGTATTCCAATAGTAGTCGGCCTCGTGGAAGGCCGCATTGAGTTCGACCTTTTCGCCGGCACAGACCAGTACCGTATCCGGCAACGGATTGAAAACTTCCACCAGTACATCGTCTATGAAATACATCGTGGTTTCGGGACTTACCAACCTCAATGTGTCGATGAAAATATGTTCCGTTTCTTCATCGGGTTTGAAATTGCCTATCGCAATATATTGTTCTCCACCCTTTGCCATATACTTTCCTTGTACCGTTATCCATTGATTAAAATCATCAATAAATGGCCCCTGATATGTGATCTGTGGGTCAATTTCTGATATCATTCCCCTGTCATCGACCAAATATCCCTGTTCATCACTGTACAAATACAGACCGATCGATTTGATAATGTAATATGCAATTTTTTGTGCTTTGGGCATCACATAAAAACGAACAAAAACCTGGTCATTCCGATCCAGGGTACTAAGAAGTTCGTTAGCAGCAAAGCCTCTTATCGTATAAGTGGTATCGTAGTTTACTATCGAATAACCTATACCTGGAAAGACCAGTAATGACAACATTCCTTTTCCTTTTTTAGGGTACTGGGTGTACTGCAATGCCGTATGTGGTATTTTTACTTCATCATGATCAAAGCATTCATGAAAGAGCTGTACCAAAGCACTTCGTTTCGGAGCAGGCTCAAACCAGGCACTTTGCTGGCTCAAACCGTGCAATCGACTAATGTATTCACAAGGGGAAAGCTCATCGAAATAAGGATTTGGAACTAAATTCTGGGAAAAGGAAAAAACGCTAAGGTTCCACGTAAGAGTAAACAGGTACATCCAGTTCTTCATAGACCTTCATTCATTTCAATCAGTCAGATTAGTACTTGTGGAATCACCTCTCATAAACAGGATGATTCACATTAAAGAAATCCAAAGATCTATTTCCAGCGATATCCCAGACTCAGAGAGAAAGCATAATCCCTATAGACACTTACCCCAACTTTGTCCCCATTGGCATCGATGTAGTATTCATTGAAGAATCGGTCTTTAAGGGCCTTGACACCTTTCGCTACAATTGAAATCCGATTTCCTACCGGAAAGAACAATCCGGCCTCTCCGACCGGTATAAACTGATTATAGGTTAAATACCGGCTTTTCTTGCCCGTATCAGGGAGCAGCACGTATCCATCTATTAAGTATGAAGAGTGAAAACCCGCCAATACTCCCATAAAATCAAAAGCCTGATACCGAACTCGAACCGGGATATCCAAAGTCATTAACCGATGCTTGAATTTTTTCGATTTGTCGACTGGATGGTTATGAAAGTTCTGCCTGGACCCGCTTTCTCTCAATAAATCATAATAACCGATATGCCCATAGTACGTTTCGAGTCCAGCACCTATTGACAAGCCGTCGATACCTTTTATCTGATAGGCGGCCTCTGCACCCAGATGGATCTGATAACCAGACAGGTAATTATCAAAAAGCCCATCCATCAACAAACCTCCCCCTCCGACTGAGGTTGTCACTGAAAATTGGCCCGATGCAGAGACTGCCCCCAGGACCAGGAATAAAAAGATATTTAACAAATATTTCATTTGGACAGATTGAATATCATCAGTTCGCACGACTATTCATACATACTTCACGTTATAATTGAAAACATTATTACGAATCATATAATATTTAACAGTATCAGGCCATTGCCATATATCCATTGTTGGAATTAACGCTAAACACGTACTTGTTGGGGACGATATGACAAATAAATACCTCGTCTATAATATCACGAACTTAAT
>CAYRRD010000143.1:0-5540 GCA_964426625.1 uncultured Saprospiraceae bacterium
TTGATCCCCATCCAGCGTGGAGTCGGAATTATAAGCAAGTCTGTTTTAATGGGGCACCCAAAGGAGACCGACAGGTATTTATCGCGAACCTGGATTCTTTGATCCAGATATAGGAAAGAATGGGAATGGATAGCGTAACAAAATATGGATTGTGTTTCCTGGTGGTCATGCTTGGAGCTGGCTGTAGTGTGAACCGAGCGGCTTATGACGTCAAAAAAGGCCAACTAATCTACGGAAACGATTTTTCAAATCCGGATATGTTGAATGACTGGATCATGGAGGGCCCCGGTAAAGTGGAGATGAGGGAGGGCTGGATGCATATGTATTCTCCGGATGAAGAATATCACCACGTTTTCTGGTGTCCCAGAGACTTTCCAGATCACATTATTGTGGAGTGGGAGGCACAGAATATGAAACCCGAAGCCGGATTATGTATATTGTTTTTTGCCGCGCAAGGTATCAATGGGGAAGATTTGTTTGATACTTCCCTGCCCAGTCGTAATGGGGATTTTAGGTGGTATATCAAGGATACTTTGCGCAGCTACCACATTTCATACTACGCCAATACCCCAGTCAAACCAGATCGAAACACGGCGCATTTGAGGAAAAACAACCAATTCCAACTGGTGTATTCGGGGCCTGAGGGGATCCCCACAACCTCTACGGACATCCATAGATTGAAACTGATCAAAGACGGGCCTGTTATCCGGTTTTTTGTAGATGACAAATTGGTGATCGATTGGGTGGATAGTCCCGAAAATGATCCCCGGCCGTATTATAAATCAGGCAAGATTGGATTTAGACAGATGCAGTGGACCCATTTCAGGTACCGCAATTTCAAGGTTTGGTCTATAAAGTAAGGAGAGGTTTCAGAATCTGGAGCACAGGGGAAAAGAATCCTGGCATTCCAATGGGAATCCCCTGATTAACACGGGGCTAAATAACCGGGATTATGAGGAGAACAACAATGAGTAATACTTCAATTAGAAAAAAGATTAATAAGAAAGTACCAGTAAGAATGAAGAACCAATATATACAAAGAATAATGATGGCGGTGGTATTCTGGGTGGGTTGGATGGTAACAGGATATACTCAACATCATATTGATATCAGCCATGAAGACCAATTGAAGGACCTAATGGTCGTCCACCCCCAATTCAGGATGTGGGCGACCCCTTCGGCCGGGATGGTTGTGGAATACAATTCACCCATGATGCTATGGCCAGTTACCCGGGAAGATGGCATGACGTACGACGTAAGAATTTCCAGGTCTCCGAATTTTGAATCCATTGCCTTTCAGAAATCGCGAATCCCATATGCCATTTACAATACCTATGAAACACTGGATATGGGGGATTGGTATTGGCAGTACAGAAATACCGGTGAAACGTGGTCAGAACCCCAACATTTTCGAGTGTCTGAAAAGACCAGGACGTGGTCACTTCCTTCAGCGGATCGGTTTAGGAACGACATTCCCAGGCAACATCCCCGAATTTTGGTGAAAAAAGACGAAAATCGGGATGGTTTCCGGTTGCGGGTTGGAACCTCGCCGGATGTGGAAATTATCCTCAATGAGGCCGGAAAATATCTGCTTCAGGCAATACCCGATGAAAGCCTGGGGATAAAGAACCCGAACGAAGAGGACAAGGAACGGATCCGGAAAATTCGGATGGATGCCTCCAAGATTCTTGGAAACACAGCGCTTACTGTTGTACAGTCCCTTGCTCAGGCATATATATTGACTGGAGATAAAATCTATGCTTCCCGGGGGATTGAATGGGCTGTTGCAGCAGCCTCATGGGATCCCGATGGAGTCAGCAGTCTTAATGATTTTGGTGATAGCCGATGCATGCTGGCAATGGCGCTTGCGTATGATACATTTCATCAATTCCTTACCGATTCTGAAAAGGCGGATATCCTGGGTGCTATCCGGGCCCGGGCCTCCAGATTTTATCATCATTGGATCAATGAGATTGAGGTAAAGGTGCTCTCCAACCACGTTTGGCAACACGTATACCATTACTTTTTCCAGACGGCCGTTGCGACCTATGGAGATCTCCCTGAAGCGGAAATCTGGATGGAATACCTCTATGAACTTTTCATTGCCCGGGCTCCGGCATTAGGGCGCGATGATGGTGCCTGGGTGAACGGGAACAGCTATTTTACCATGAATATGGAGGTGCTGCTGGATGTTCCCCTGACCATCAGAGACTATACGGGATTCGACCTTTTTCAGCACAAATCCTGGTATCTCAACAATCCTTATTACTTGTGGTACAGTCTGCCACCTCATTCCCAGAGCGATGGATTCGGGGACAACAGCAAGGGGTTTGGACACACCAACATGAATTATGTGGCCTACGCTGATGCATTGGCCAGGGTTTCAGGAAATGGTTATGCCGCCTGGTATGCTCAGGAGGCTTTGATGGGGACAGACAGGGACCTTTCAGATAACAGCAATTTGCGTTGGTTGCGGCTCAAATTTTTGAATGATATCGAGCCACCCGATTATGCAGAGTTGCCCGAATTGGATAATGCACGGATTTTTCCGGATGCCGGACTGGTTTATTTAAATACGGATCTGCATAAGACAACGGGGAATCTGATGTTTGCTATGCGATCGAGTCCATTTGGGTCGTACGGTCATATGCTGGCCGACCAGAATGCGTTTCATATTTTATATGGGGGTAAGCCCGTTTTCTATCATTCGGGCCACAAAATTGCGATGAACGATCCCCATCGGCAAAACTGGTACAAACATACTAAGAGTCACAATGGGATTCTGATCCGGGGACAGGGTCAACCATACAGTACGGAGGCTTATGGTTGGATACCTTACTTTGTGGCAGGGGAATCTCTGAGTTATACCATGGGGGATGCAAGTCAGGCCTATCATTCGGTACAGCATGGTGGGGCCACGGACCACGGGCTCGATCAATTTCACCGGCATGTGGTGATGCTGGATGGTGGTATTATTGTATTGTATGATGATTTGAAGGCAGAAAAACCATCTACATGGTCCTGGTTAGTGCATAGTCCCCTGGAAGATTTAATCGAAAGGGGGGAGGGTCGTTTTTTCTTCCGGGGGAAGGAATTGTGTGCAGCCATTCAGGTGTGGGCTACCACCGCCATGGAATGGGAAGTTTCCGATAAATATGAGACGCCGGCCGAAAATTGGCGGGGAAAACAAGATGAAGATGGCAATTTTGTAGATCTGGACGATGACGACTGGCATGTATCGGGAACGACCAAAGCCAGGAAGAGTATGAGAATTTTGGCTATCCTTCAGGCAGGAGAAAATTCTGAGCAAATATCGGCTTGGGAACTTGAGGGAGGAAAACTGTCTTGCAAAGGATGGACGATAGAGGCAGAAATGGACTCTGATAAAATGGCTCGTTTGAAGATTACTCGTGATGATGGGAGGGCGGTGTTTGCCGTGGGACACGAAGAACTCGAACTGATGGGCAACACCTTTGGAAACCCGCAAATGCTACCTATGCTCATTGAAAATGTGGACGGTAATACGGAATTGCGAACTGCGGGGATAAACATTCCGGCAGGTATTCGAGAGGCCTGGACCCATAGCCAAAAGTCCGATGGAATTAAAATCACAACACCATGAAAATGGAAATACAGAAGATGATATTCCCAAAACTGAACGATCAGTTTATGACTTATATGAAAATACTATGGATGATCACATGGGTTTTCATCGGCCAGTCGTCGGTTGTTCAGGGGCAGGATCAAATACCCAGGCCCAATTTTATTTTTATCCTGGCTGATGATATGGGGTGGACATCCACCTCGGTAGCCATGGACGGGAAGTCCCCGGAGACTCGCAGCGATTTTTATTTAACACCCCATTTGGAGGCGTTGGCAAAACAAGGGATGGTTTTTTCTAGAGGGTATGCGTCGGCAGCGATTTGTTCACCCTCACGGCGAAGCATACAGTTTGGGCAAAGCCCGGCCCGGCTGGGTGATGAAAGTTTTAAAGACAGATATCATCCTGATCTAAGTAATCGACCGACCATTCCACGTATTTTGAAGGCCGTTGATTCCCGATATGTCGCTGCGCATTATGGTAAATGGGATCTTCGTGCCGACATCTTCCCCGAGGATCTGGGTTATGATGAAAGCGATGGGGATACGGGGAACAGCCACGGGAATATGAATTCCAATTCGATTTCGAAATGGACGGAGTACTATCTTACCGATGACCCCAAAAGGATCCGGACACTGACTGATCGGGCATTGAATTTTATAAAGCGTCAGACCGTGGCGGAACGTCCTTTTTTTCTCCAGGTCTCGCATTACGCTACCCATGTGGATATACAAGCGCGGGAGAAAACGCTGGAAAAGCACTGGAAGAGAGATCCTGGAGAGGTGCACGATAATCCGGGTTTTGCTGCGATGACCGAGGATCTTGACAGCGGTATCGGCAGAATTCTAGATCGGGTCCGTGAGTTGGGGATCGAAGGCCATACCTATATCATTTTTATGTCGGACAATGGGGGGGTGGAATTGATTCCCCAGACCAAAGCCAAGATGATTCCTCCGTCGGAATATGGTCATAAGAGACGGAATTATCCTTTGAGGGGTGGAAAATGGACGTTGTACGAGGGTGGTATTCGGGTTCCGTTTATTGTAGCTGGTCCAGGAATTGAGGGCGGGTCGGTTTCCGATTTTCCAATAGTTGGATGGGATATTATGCCTACAGTATCGACCCTGGCAGGCTATGAAGGGGATTTGTCTGAGGAATCCGATGGAGTGAGTATGGATGCGGCATGGCGGAACATTGAGAAAGCAGAAGTTGATGCTTACAGACCTTTATATTTTCATAGATATCACGGGTCGTATGGGCATTCTGCGGTGATTCGGGGGCAATATAAATTGGTCAAACATTGGAAATCGGGTAAGATGGAGTTGTTCAATTTGCGGGAAGACCTGGGGGAAACCAGGGATTTGTCGCAGGATCAATCTCAATTGGCTACTGAAATGTATGATTTGTTGGTTTCGTATTTGCGACGGGTGGATTCTGAGATTATTCGATTGTACGACCCGTAATGCGCACATTGGTAATTAACTCCTAGTGTGCGGAAATTTAAATAGCTATCAATGTTTTTCAATATATTTTTTCGACAGGTCAAGGCGCAGTGATGGTGACATAGTGGGGGTTATGTGACATCGGTGCAACGAAGAGCTGGCAAAAAAGATGAAGAAAAACATGATATGTATTTAGGTTTTCGTGCACTAGTGTTCTGTTTCATAGGCAATTTATACTAATGACTTGATTATTTTTTGTCGTACCTCACAAACGAAACCGAATATAGGACGGGCTTAAGTAAGGCTTTTGGTGAGGAAGGTACGGGCAAAAAGAAGCCGTCTTAAGTTCTTATGGTTTTTACTTTATTGTTTTTGATACCACTTTGGCATTAACCCATTTTGCAGCTAAGTTGGCGGAGATTCCCCAATAGTGTAGCTTTCATTTTTTTTGAGTGTCAATTTGTGTACTACGGATTTCTTTTTTCTGAAAGGATAAT
>CAYRRD010000144.1:0-5507 GCA_964426625.1 uncultured Saprospiraceae bacterium
GAGAGCCATATAAAACGCTCTTCCTCATCTCGGATTAATTTTTTATTACCGGAGCTTTCTGGGGCGTAGTGGACGGAGATTGACCACGAATTACAGGCCAATCATCTTCCCATATAATTGGATCCATCATCAGCATGCGACGGGTAGCACCACTGGACACTTTACCTTGGTGTACATCGATCCCATGGTATATTAACCAATCAGTGCCCTGATCGTCCGTTATTATTCGTGAATTGTGGCCCGGTCCTACAAAAACACCATTACCCTGGATGAGCAAGGTACCATTCCCACGTTGTTTCAGGGGTCTACCATCTTTATCCAGGTAAGGGCCCATCAGATTCTTCGATCTTCCCGTTTTCACATGATACTTAGTTTCTGCCCCATCACAGCAATTACCCTTAGAACCAAAAAAGTAATAAAATCCATTCCGATAATGGATAGCCACCCCCTCAAAATCTCCAGCAGCTATCTTTACTTTTTTAGTCATATCCGGCACCGACTTTCCATCATCTGCCAGCGGTAACACGTAAGTTCCCTGCTCCGGTGAATTATTGTAACTGCCCCAGAAAAGATATTTTCGGCCGTCTTCTTCCCAAAAAAATGGATCAATCGAATTGGGAACGCCGACTTCATCACTCATAAAAATTTTCCCCTGGTCCTGAAATGGACCGCCTGGATGATCGGCTATGGCTAAGCCAATACCGGGGTTAGGATCCGCCCATACGGAATAGGAATAGTACAGGTAATATTTCCCATCGATCCAATTGATATCCGGCGCCCAAAGACCCCCTCTTTCCTTCCAGGTAGGTTTGCTTTCGAAGGCCTCACCCACCACTTTCCATTTGACCAAATCATCTGAACGTAATATAGTAATCAACCTGCTGCCTTGTCCATCCCCCCAATCATCCTGGGTTCCATAAGCATAAAATTCACCAGATCGAGGGTCACGAAAAACCGTGGGATCAGCCAAAATAGGTTCAAAAATCGGGTTTGAGTAATAGGTCCCCGGGTAATTTTCGGCAGAATTTCCCGATTGTTGCGCAAAATTATTTGTGTGTACGAAAGTTAACATCCAAATAATCAAATTTATCCCAGCCATAAGTTTTCGATTTGGGTTCCTGAGTGGACCGAGCTTCGCTTTCATGTTAACCAATTTTGTCATTCCATCGACAAACCCTATAAATTTAGAATTGGGCGTCATCTGCAGGAATCTTTTACCATTACCTTCTGAATCGACCGATCAGATTCATCGACTACTTCGCAAGATAAAAAGAACCAAACCATTTAAAAAGTATACGTGATTAAGATTGACCTGATCCTCCCAGATTGTCAATCACCTCGAAAATCATATCCACAATTATCTGAGGGAACAGGATTGATCCATGATTTTCCTGTAAATTTTCCCTATTTCAAATACCTTTCCACATTAGGTGGTCCGCAAATTCACATCGCCCGTTTTAATACTATTCCTCTTCCTTCTCATATAAAGATGGAGAAAGAGAAATGCCACAATCAATATGAGAGGAATAATAAGGGTAGTCCTGATTACCTGTGGTCCAGCTGTCAATTGTGCATTCAGATAAGTTAAGGCCTCCTGAGTACCAGATTCTGCAGATCGATAAGTTTCCAATAGGGCACCATCAGGAAGTGCTCCTGCAATGAGCCTGTCATAATAACCACCCATTAAAAACATAAAAAAAGATACAGCCAGAGAACCTGCTCCTCCCAGGAGATTTATCCCTACTGCACCTGATTCAGGGATATTCTCCGAGACGAAACCCAACATCGTAGGCCAAAAATAGGCGACCCCTATCCCAAACACGATGGCGGCCATAAAAATGGAGTTCCCCGACATCGAACTAAGCAGGTAAAGTCCCAGGGTGGAAATAATTGCAGACGCCAGTAATAGTCCGGAAGGTGAAGTATTTTTGAATACAGGTTCCGCGAAGGCTCTGCATATCGTTTGGACTGTGACCACCAAGGCCAGGACTAAAATAGCATTACTGGTAACATTTTGAAGCAATACACCCACCCACTGATTGGTAAATAGTTCAGTGACTGCAGTACCCAGCATACAGATGAACATAAAGATAAAAAGTGGCGACAGCATTGATTTGTACATCGCCCTGGTTGATATGCCCGAAGACACTCTTTCGGTAACCGGGAAATCCAATTTCCAAATCATCCATCCATATACTAAGGTTGGAAGAATCATGACTGCCATCTGCCATTGCCATCCCAAGCCCATACCTCCAAACAAAAAGGAGATCAGGGTTCCGATAACGATACCGGCTGGAAACCATAAATGAAAAAGATTGAGTTTGGTGGTTTTGTTCTCGGGATAAATAGTAGCTACCAACGGATTTCCAACAGCCTCTACAGTTCCGTTGGCGATGCCTATAAATAGGGTGGAAATAAAAAGGGAGGTAAAGCCGGTGGAGAATATAGTCAAAACAATTCCAGTAAGATGCAGTAAAAATGCCAGGACCATTAGCCGCTTCATGCCCACGATATCTACGATCATGCCACCGATGATAATAGCGAGGGGAAAGCCCCAGAATGCAGTGCCGGTGATCAATCCCATTTGTTTGCCACTCAACTGGAATTGCATCATGAGATCTTCCATAATACCGGCACGTATTCCAAATGATAAGGAAGTGACCAGCAATGCCATACAGCTTGCCCAAAACAGTTTAGATTTGTTCATTGTAAAAGTAGTAAGTGAGGATATAGGAAAAATGTGTCGACAACCAGGAGCAATTCATTACTTCAATATAAATCCTTCTGCTGTCATCTCAACGCCAAAGCATCAACGCGGAATTGAGAACTTCCTCCACCCGTCTGCGCGGATTGTGAAAATATATCATTCCGTGTCCAGGCAACATTATGTCAGAATCCACCCGGGCAAATTTCATTAAGGAATGGATGTATATTTTTTTGTCGAAATCAATTGATCCATCCCAGCCAAAATCTCCGATACCCAACGTGCCAATCACATCGCCACTAACAACGATTCTACGATCCTCCCAGTCAAACAGGTATGCGGTACATCCCATGCTATGTCCTGGGAGATGAATCACCTCCAGGCTCAGACCCAACACATTGAACTTTTCTCCATCTGCCACAATCCAATCCACTTCTGCCGGATTAAATATCTTATGGTAAAGGTAACCACAACAACGCTCGTCTCCTGAGGCCACCGCATCTGCAGTTTCCCCTATCGAAATTAGTCGTACTCCTCTTTTCTTAAGGAGATGCGCCCCGCCAGCATGATCGTAATGGGGATGTGTAAGGATGCAATATTGGAGATCATCGGGCGATAAATTCCAATATGTCATATTCCCAATAATCTGATCCATAGTATCCCCACATCCACAGTCAAACATGATCAGACCCTGACCAGTATCCACCACGTAGGAATTGCCGTCATTCCACAGTGCTCCCGGTTCATCAAAAGTGATTCCATTGAGATCCCCTCCGACCTGATATAATCCTTTTAAAACTTGCATGATAAACAAAAATAATTTTTTATCCATTCATCAGCCTAATCCTATATATGCCGAAAGTGGTATAAAATTGGGATCACACTTTTTTCAAACCAACTTTTAAATTGAATTTCCGGTGTGGTATTTCTGTTCAGTGCCCCGCGCATCCAGGTAAAGTACACTACCGCTGTGACATTCATACCATGATCAGGGAAATAGAATTTCTGGATATAAAACCCGGCCAAAAATCCCGTGATCCAGGTCAAAAACGCAGCAGGGTTGATTTTCATGGTTGGGTATCCGCTGGTGGATTCGTAATTCCTTCTGTTTTCAGGAAAAACCCTTAGTCTGTGATTACCGTCATGGCGATGGGGCCCACCAACCAGGCCAGAAATTGAAGAAAGAAATTGAAAATCTGGTCGCGACCTATCCATACCAAAAATAAGACCAGCACCCACACAATAATCAGAACCAGTTTTCTGGTTTTTTCTTCGTTTCACAACCCCACTCTCATTTTTCCCGGCAGGAATAAATATCTATACCTGGAACTGGATAAGAACAACCTTGCATTTTGAATAAGCCATACATACGTACCAGAAGGTTGTTCTCCAATGGAGGTCCGCATAGGATTACTTACCAACCCCATGGTCAAATCCATTGTATGGGGCACTGAAGTTTGCGCTATAATGTTCTGAAATATTCCAGCATGGCTCTGGCTTCCTCCTCTGTTATACGCTGATTGACCATGGGAACTCCGTTGAATTCCTCGAGTAAATCCTGAGCCAAAGAATCTTTCTCGATCATTTCATCTGGATTGAGGATCATATTCATCACCCATTCCGGTGTACGCCGTTCGAGGATACCCTTGGGTGCCGGCCCCACCAGTTTTTTATCAGCAAGGTGACAGGAAGTACAATTGGTATCGAAAAGTTGCTTGCCGAGTTGCGCAAGTTCATTATCAATTCCAGAAGGAATAGTTAGATTTTTCACAGGACCGATGCCCTTATTATCGAGAACGATTCTTTCGCTGGGCAGCGTTGTCTCCACATTCTGGCCCTGGCTCACTATGCTTTCCGTTTCCGATGATTCTACATCCTCCTGATTTGAACCTGTGGTCGTTCCCCACCAAGACTCGTAATACGTACGAAACTGCATACCGCTTATGGTAGAATCTGCGCTGGCAATCTGATGGGTGGGTCGCTCACTCCAATGCCAGGCTACTCGTTGTCCTGCAATTCTGGCACGCTCTTCCGGAGATTGGAGGACCTTCACCAGCAAATCCCTGTTTGGTTTACTAAATTGTTGATGCAGCCACAGTACTTCGAGAACAGGCAGGACATTTTCCGGATCGGAAGCATCGAGCCGGGCTACCCATTCCTGGGCCTTAGCCAAAACCTCCCCCGCATTTCGCTCACTAAGCTCTACGCGAGCCTGGTAACGCATTCCATATTCGGGATGCTTGAACAATTCCAGCAATTCTTCAATGGGAGCACCATCTACCATGATCGGTTCATTTAAAGGTCGATCTTTCGCTGTGATCCTATAGATCCTTCCATGCTTTTTATCCCGACTCAGATCCCTCAGGTTGTACGGGGAATGCGTTATGACGGCATTTTGCCAATCCCCGAAATAAAGCGCTCCGTCAAATCCAATCACCCCGTCTGTCGGTCGAAAATTGGGATCACCGGTATAATCCGGAGGCAATACTCTGGGTTTGGCTTCCGAATGAGGGATAAATGTGGGATCATCCCCGGTAAAAAGCAAATCACCTATTTCGGCACCTTCTACCACACCTTCCCCTTTATAATCCAACCGATAACGCTTTATCCCTTGAAACCCAATCACATTGTATACGAGAAAATTTCCATTATACTCTAGTGGAAAATGACTGCTGGATAATATTTGATTGGAAGTCACTGGACGAATCGTTTGTTCGAACAGCGGACGTTTGTCAAACTCATTTTTGTCTGTCACTGCCGTAACTGTTCTTTTATAATACACCTGGAAAGCCCTGCCACTCGT
>CAYRRD010000145.1:0-5505 GCA_964426625.1 uncultured Saprospiraceae bacterium
TATACCTCGATGCCAAAATCTGGGCAGTAAGCAAGCTGAAGTCCAAAACGATCGAAGCCCTGAAGCTGGAAAAATTGAAAACGATCGCGAAGTAAGGGGGGAGCAGAAGTGAACCGGGATGATGAAGTGGCCAAAAAGATGAAGAAATACCCATAGGAATTTATGATTTGGTGAATTAATGCACCAGTCAATAAATACGTGACACATCGGACAGATTCTTTTTCGCCCTGGCTTCATCATCTGAAGCCTTATGCAGCTATGGGCATACGCGGTTTAGTTTCTTCGATGTATGCGCCCACCGACATACGAATCCCCGGCTTTCGGACCTACAGAGTTGGTGCTTTATGTCCCAGGTACTATTTCAATTTATACGTAAACCCGACCGGATTCCAGCCCACTATATATCCATATCCGCCGTCCACGTTGCCCGGATTCAACTTAGGTTCTATAAATGGCTCGTCGGATGCGGTAGCTGATTCGACGTAGTCCCGAAAGCGGGCATCCACCTGTCCTACCTCAAAATATACATAGGACTTGGGCAAAAATTCACGATCAGTAGAACCTGGTTTTGTTCTTTTCTTTAATGTCGAACTAAAAACTGCTTCAAAAGGCCCTGTCTCACATTTGTTGCTCACAAAAATAAGATCCCCCTCGCATTCTTCAATGATGTGTTCATCCATGACAATCCAAGTTTCCAGTGGATTATCGGTATGACTGTCGTGCCAGGATCTTCCAATATAATTAACATAATGATCGGGATTAATAAATGATACAGTCAATGTCAGAGAGTACATGGATTCATGCATTCTAAAGGTGAACGCATTTGTATCAACCAGCGTTTCTTCCGGTATCCGGATGTCCTCCACATAAACCGCTCCCAGACCCGGAGCATTGATCCGCACCTCATATTCCCCACCTGCACTATAATATTCGGGATGCATCGATAGGTACCTCCCATCGCCCAGCTCACGGCACGAATCAATCAATTGTCCCGCCTGATAGATATAGGTCCTGGCTCCGTTCACCCAGTATCCGTCCTCGCCAAATTCCGTGTATTCATATGGATCAAAAGATTTTTTAATCTTCAGGTCCAATCCCTTTCCAGGGGACACATAACCTTCCAATACCATTTTGGATCCTTCAAATGGCACATGGAGGTCCACTTCCTGGTAACAGGCCGTCAATAAACAAAAAGCCAACAGATATACGATCCTTTTCACTGAAAATTTACTTTGTAAGTTACAAATGGCAACATCCGGAATATGGTAAAACCCTTCAGAGTTGGTTTGCCAGCGATCGGATCAAAAGAAGTTTGTTTGCCGTTTTCATCTCTTGCATAATAGAACCTGGTATTGTAATCCAGTGTCCAGGGATTGTTGCGGCCATAGGCATTATACAGGCCAAACGACCATTCCTTATCGCGTCCCCGCTTCGTCTTTCCACGGAAAGTAGCGCTGAGGTTAAGCTGATGAAAGACCGGAAAACGGGCATTGTACCGCTCGTTGAAGAAAAATTCCAACCAGGTATAGGCCGATGGCAGGGTGAGCCGATGACCGCTGCGAAGATCCCAGTTCCCCGAGAAGCTCCATTTTTCGTTCAACCGGTAGTTCAGGTACAGTTCCAGGTCATGCCGACGATCAAACCGGCTGAAGTACCAGTCGCCGTGATTGAGATTGTCAAACCGGTGTTGTGACCACGACAGCGTATAGCCCGCCCAGCCATTCCAACGGCCGGTTTTTTTGTGTACGAAAAACTCTGCACCGTAAGCTTTTCCGATCCCTCCGGTCTCCACCAGGTCCGGCCAGGGATGTTCCAGTTGGCCTGAGAAGGGTGTCCCCTCCCGGAAGTCGATCAGATCACGCATGGTCTTATAGTATCCCTCCACGGATGCCAGAAAATTCCCATCATTAAAAGTCCGACCAAAACCCCCCGACCATTGGTGAACGGTCTGTGGGGCCACCCGGTCGTTAGCAGATACCCAGAACGAGGTCGGAAATCCATTAGCATAATGCGTCAGTTGATGCAGATATTGAAAATTGCGGTCGTAGCTGAATGACAGTGAGCTGTGGGATGAAGTATGCAGGCTGACCTTGAGTCGGGGCTCCCAGCTCCCATAGGATGCGCCTTCGGTAAAATACCGGGAATACCGGAGTCCGGGCCGGATATCCAGCCAGGCCATCGGATGTAACTCCGGATTGAGGTAAGCCGATACCTGCCCATACCTGGAATCTGTACGGACCCCGTGGTGGTCCAGGTTTTCCTGTCCAGAAAAACCAGTGATGTCCAGCACATTAGGTTTCAGCGCATTACGATTGATTCCCCATCCCAATTGAACGCGACCAACAGTCCCGAGTAACCAGTCGTTTTGCTGGATCAGACCCATTTCCCAAACTCTTGACCGCTCCAAAAAATCGATTTGTGAAACTTGGATACCACCGTCAAATTCATCACTTAGGGTTCTTTGTTGATTGGCGTAACCGCTGCTGTATAGTTGTAGCTTGGAAAAAATGCGGTCATTCCACTGACGACTGTAGCGCATACTCAGAATATTGTTCCCCCAGGTCAACCGATTTCGTGTCCCGGAGTCTTCCTGTGCATCATATATACTGCTGTAAATCGCCGTCACATCCTGACTTTTATAAAAACTGGCGTACAATTCGTCACGATCTGACAGACGCCAGTTGACCTTGAGATTGCCATCGTACATCCAGTAATTGACGTAAGTATCGATATTCCCCGCGTTGTAGAGAAACTTCAGCGGCAGGACGACCAAACCGAGGTAAGATGCCCGGAAGGTGCCGATGAAAGATGCAGATTCTCCAAGCGGCCCTTCGATGTTGTAGCCGGAATTAATCAGCCCCACTCGCAGGTCAGATTTAAATTCTTCCCGGTTCCCTTCCCGGGTGGACACATCGATAACCGAAGACAATCGGCCGCCATAACGGGCGGGCAAGCCACCCTTGTAAAAATCAACATTTTTGACGATAGCCGAATTGAAGGTGGAAAACATGCCAAGCAGGTGGTTAGTATTGTACACCGGGGCTCCATCGAGCAGGATAAGATTGGTACCGGGCTTCCCACCCCTCACCATCAGTCCGTTGCTGGCGATATCGCCCAGGTTGATACCCGGTAGTCCAGCCAGGCTACGCAGAAGATCCTGTTCTCCCATGATGAAGTTAATGCTGTTCAGTTGCTGTATAGGGATCTGATACCGGCCAAAATGTTCTCCCGGGGAGATCCGGTGCGACGATATCGTCACTTGATCGATGGCCGCCGGACTCAGCCGGATGATCCATTCACCACCATTACCGGAATCCATCCTGACCGTATCCGGTTTATAGCCCACATAGCTCACGATCAGTCTGGTGGTACGATCATTGACGACGAAGTGAAACCGACCGAATTCGTCCGTACTCGTGCCTTTATTATTCGCCGGATCCCAGATATGGGCGTTGACCAGTGGTTCTGATGACAGGGAATCCTGGACACGACCGGAAACGACCTGTGCTTTAAGTTGTCCGTACATCAAAAAGCATAATATAATGATGACCGGACAGACTATACCTCTAAAATGTAATTTCCTCAAATTATGCGTCTAATAGATTACAGGATTACAAATGATAATTAAAGTGAATTTTACTCTACTAAGGTCCAAATTGCTTCATCCCAGGGCATAGTTGATCCCCTACCATGTCTTACTTCACTGTCATCCTTTTCATCGGCTTCAAATGTCATATTAGTGCCAGACTCCACGGCGTGATTCTTTGCGATTATACCTTCCATGACTTTTTGAAAATCCATTCTGCTCTCAAATTCCAACATACCGGCATTAGTTTTCACGGCCACATCCCCATACCTAAAAGCTTCTCGGGGATCAGTTAAGGGATTAACTTTACATCTGAATTGGGCCATTAAAAAACTGTCTAAAGATAATAGGAGAAGATGAGCCCGGAATCTTATTTGCGATACTCGAAAGATAAGCTTAATCGCATGTGTATGTGTGTGTGAAGTGCTAAGTTTAGTTTCCTGAAATTCTTCATGTGTAAAAATTAGCAATATATTTTAAAATTATTTTTGTAGGAATGAAGTAAGTCCTATTAAATATTGGCAATCATAAACAAGACCTAAGAACAACCCTAGTGTACTCACAAAGCTAATAACACTTGCATCAAACATTCAAATATTTAACATTTATTCTTCCAATATTAATTATAAACCGCTCATTTTCTGACTTTGAGTCAATAAATAAAATTTGAATTACTAATTAATTTCCAAAGGAACTTTAAGGAACAGCACAGCCAACCTACCGGAGTCGGTTGGCGTTGGAAGTATAGAAAAAATCTATGGAATAATATGCCGTCCGGCCAGACGTTTACTCGATTCCGGACCGTATCACAACTGTTTCATTTCGTGTAAATTTTTCGCGAATTATTGGACTTTGAGAGTGATAACTCATCTATAGCATTTCCAACAGAACTAATAGGTCAGAAATACCCTCAACCCAGATTCAATGGTTCCGCTTCCCCGCCGTCCTTATGCGTCAGAACACCATGAACACTGCCCGCCAAATTTCCCTTAAAATTCCAGATGTGCCACCCCCTTGGTTTCCAGGTTGGTGTATCCCATCAACTTCATATCAACTGCCCTGGCAGCCTCACGCCCTTCGGAGATCGCCCATACGACCAGGCTCTGACCCCGGCGCATATCACCTGCTGCAAAAACATTCTCCACCGAAGTCTGATAGTCTTCCGTCCATACATTACCCCGGTTGTCGAGCTCCAAACCCAGCTGCTCCACCATACCTTCATGTTGTGGATGTACAAATCCAATCGCCAACAAAGCGAGATCGCATGGCAATATGCGGGTGGTACCTTCGATCTCTACAAACTCATGCCGTCCGGTTTCTTTATTTTTGCCCCATTGGATATGGACAATTTCGAGACCGGTTACCTGTCCGTTTCCGTCATCGATAAATCGTTTCGTCAGGACCGACCAGGATCGGTCAGCCCCTTCCTCGTGGGAAGTGGAAGATCGCAACATGAGCGGCCAACGAGGCCAGGGTGTATCTTCATGCCGGTCTGCTGGCGGCTTACCAAGCAATTCCAGTTGCGTAACACTGGCAGCCCGGTGCCTGTTGGACGTTCCCACGCAATCAGAACCCGTATCCCCTCCTCCGATGACCACAACGTTTTTTCCCCGGGCATGAATCTCTTTATCCAGAATCGGCTTACCAGCTACCCGTCGGTTGTTTTGCTCCAGAAAGTCCATTGCAAATTCCACCCCGCGAAATTCGCGTCCTGGAATGGGAAGATCCCTCGGAACTGTCGAACCGCCGGTCAACAGAATCGCGTCATATTCCATTTGAAGTTCCCCGACAGGGACATTTATTCCCACATTGGCGTTCACTCTAAATTTCACACCTTCCGCTTCCATCACCCGTATCCGCCGTTCGACAATGGTCTTCTCGAGTTTGAAATCAGGTATCCCGTACCGCAATAACCCACC
>CAYRRD010000146.1:0-5421 GCA_964426625.1 uncultured Saprospiraceae bacterium
TCATCGATTCCATCCCAATGCCACAGGGATTGAGCGGTGAAGTGGGAGCACTGGCATTTTTACCTTCCGGGAAACTGATCGCCGCCTTCCGTCGCGGAGAGATAATGACATACGATCCCGCTAGTCATGAGTGGGCTGTATTTGCCCGGGGGTTACACTTGCCGCTTGGTCTGTTGGTTCGTTCCGAATCAGAAGTACTCGCGATGCAGTATCCGGAGTTGACGAGGTTGGTCGATACCGATGGCAATGGTGAGGCTGATGTATACGAAAATGTCACCGATGATTTTGGTCTGGGAGGAAACTACCATGAATTCACTTATGGCCCGGTGGAGGATGCGTCCGGCAACCTGTACATTGCACTCAATTCAACTTCCACTGGGGGTGTAATGATGGATGAACTTAGAGGCCCTTTCAATGAAAATGGACTGACAGAGACAGGTTTGTATTCTGCGGTACCCTACAGGGGATGGGTGATGCGTCTTACGCCCGACGGAGTTCTGGAGCCCTTCGCCTCCGGATTCCGGTCCCCCAATGGATTGGAAATGGATGATCTGGGCAGACTCTGGGTTACAGATAATCAGGGGGACTGGGTAGGTACCAGTCCCCTATTCCATGTGGAATTCGATCAGTTTTACGGCCATCCACCAAGTCTGGCCTGGAGTGAAGGCTGGCCAGGTGGGCGTCCAAAGGACTATGGGGTTGGTTACCTGGATTCGATCCGTCGACGCCCTGCAGTATTGTTTCCGCACAACATCATAGCCAACTCTCCCACCGAACCGGTGACGATACCAGACGGTGTATTTGGACCGTTCGGAGGACAGTTGCTGGTAGGCGAAATGAATCAGGAACGAATCGTCCGGGTGATGGTGGAGGAAGTTGGGGGCCAATGGCAAGGGGCATGCATTCCATTTATCGATGGGCAGGGATTGAGGAAGGGAAACAATAGATTGGTATTTGATAAATTTGGTGCTTTATGGGTGGGACAAAACGCCAGTGGTTGGGCAGGAGCTTCCGGTATCCAGCGGATAGAATTTACGGGCAGACAGCCGGTTGATATTCAATCGGTGAGTCTGATGGCCGACGGATTTCGATTTACTTTTTCTTCAGAAATGCAGGAAGAGCCACTTCAAAACCCTGAAAATTATGCAATCCGTAGCTATTTTTACAACTACCATGAAAAATATGGTTCCGATCAGATGGACGTAAAGACGATCGAAATGGAGAACATTTCAATATCCCAACAGGGAAGGGTAGTGGATCTTATGATTTCCAATATAGAAAAGGGGCGGATATATGAATTTCAGATCCAGGGGTTGGAATCTGCGGCCGGTGATACCCTGGTCAATGGTCTCGTTTGCTATACCGTCAATGAATTGCGGCATTCAGAATAAATGTAAGGTATGAAAAATACAATTCCTCCGAAGTCAGGATTTTTGTTAGGTTGGCTGTTCCTGGTTCCTTTATTTCTATTTTCTACCAATGTTCGGGACTTTGATGCCAGGGGGGATGGAATTACAGACGATACCCGGGCGATTCAATTGGCTTTACAAGCTTCTGACGATGGTGAATTGTTTTTTCCAACAGGAAAATATCGAATTACGGAAAGCATACTGGTGGATCTCCAGCAGATAGGACCCGTGATGATCCGTGGTGTGGGCGGTGGTTCCACGATCCTGATGGAAGGAATTGGTGCGGCATTTGTGGTGCGGGGAAGTCATCGGGGCTCGGCTTTGCCATCCAGCGTTCATGAACGAGTATGGGAGAAGGAGAAATATTTTGTGATAGAGTCTCTTGAAATCCTCGGTGGTCATGACGATGCCGATGGCGTTCAGATGATTGAGTTGATGCAGCCTGTCATCCGTCATTGCCTGTTCCGGGACCTTCGGTACGGAATTCATCTTGTGGTACGAAACCGCAATGTAATACTTCAGGGAAATCATATATTCCATTGTAGGAAATACGGCATTTTCCTGGATGAGGTCAACTTGCATCAGATCAATATCCACGACAATCATATCAGTTATTGCAGTCAGGGGGGGATTGTGGTCCGGAACTCTGAAATTCGAAACATTCAGATTGTAGGCAATGACATCGAATACAATTTTGACCGGGAAAGTGATGTGCCTTGTGCAGATATCTATTTTGATGTGGAGGAAAAGGGGAGTGTCCGTGAAGGTACGATTTCGGGAAACAATATACAGGCCGAACGAAGTTCCGGGGGGGCTACCATTCATTTTCTGGGATATCCGGAGGACAGGCTCAGAATTGGTTTGATTAGCATTTCCGGCAACCACATCAGCAATCAGGAAACTTTATTGAAATTGAGGAATGTCAGGGGAATCAGTATTACCGGGAATACGATGATCCGGGGATATGAGTACCACATAGATGTCGAGGATGCCGAGAATATAGTCATCCAGGGCAATGTAGTGGACCACAATCCGGATTATTTCCGGGGAAATGATGATCACCGCGGCGGTCTTCGTATCTCCCGGAGTCGTGATGTGATGATCGTGGGGAATATCATTGAGGGGGTAAGCAGGGGAAGCAAAACAGCAGGTGGTGCACTGGAAATCGGCCGCAGTTCCCGGATCACTGTGCAGGCAAATCATCTGGTATCCTGTCGGCATAGGGGCATTACGGTATCTCAATCGGATGCTGTGACGATCGCGGATTGTACGATCACGCCGGGGGAGGATCGTCTCACCGATGGTATTTTAATCGAAGGGCAGTGCGATAGTTTAGTCCTCAGGGACAACCGGATCGGTGCGTGGACTCGTGCGAAGGTGTATAGATAGTGACGCTTGATTTTGTGTCACTAATAACGAATTACGGAGGTCAAAGAGTACGGTGAGCGGGTTTAAGCTGCAGCGTGGGCATATTTTTTGGTCTCTAACTACGAATTACGATGGATACAACCTTAGGGTTTTAAAGGGTACATTCATGATTTGCGGCTTTAATTTAAATTTTAGAATTCTATATTATATGGACACAATGAGAAACACCACCCTTGCTCTGGCTTTGATGCTGATTTTCGCACCAGCCCGGGGGCAAAATCCTGGCAATGTGCTGAGCTGGATAAAATTCGCTGACGCTCAAAATTCTCTGATCAACCATCTTTCAGTAGATGCGTATAACTTAATCGACGGTTTCCATCCAAAATATGATAAAATCCAGGATGAAGAGTCATTGCGGCAATATCAATTAAAGATTAAAAATGCGCTATGGCAAGCCATGGGAGGGATGCCGGACAAAAGTCCTCTGAACGCCCGAATAACAGGGACCCTCAAGAAAGATGGTTTCAGGCTTGAAAATATTATTTTTGAATCTATGCCCGGTTTTTATGTGACCGGAACGCTGTTTATTCCGGATGATGTCGTTCAACCCGGCCCGGCCATTCTGTTTTGTTCGGGCCATAGCACTGAAGCATACCGAAGGAAGTCCTATCAAATGCCATTGCTGAATCTCGTGAAAAAAGGATTTATCGTATTTGCCATCGATCCGATTGGTCAGGGCGAACGATCTCAGTACTTTGATAAAGATAAGGGTCAATCCGAATTTGAGGGCAGATCCACACAGGAACACTCTTATCCCACTGTCCAATCCTTTTTGCTGGGCCAGTCAGTCGCGAAATATTTTGCCTGGGATGGAATCCGTGCTATCGACTACCTATGTTCCCGACCGGAAGTGGATCAGGATCGGATTGGCGTGCATGGCTTGTCAGGTGGGGGAACTCAGACCGCATATATTGCCGCTCTGGACGACCGCGTGAAGGCCAGTGCACCCGCAGGTTACATTACCAGTTATCAGCGATTGATCGAATCGATTGGTGTGCAGGATGGTGAGCAAAATTTGTATCATGGACTGAAAAACGGCATCGACCATCTGGATTTTTTATTGGCACGGGCACCCAAACCCACTCTGGTAATGGCAACCACCAATGATTTCTTTAGTATTCAGGGGGTCTATGAAACCATGGAGAAAGCCCAAAGGATTTATGCTTCCCTGGGTCATACCGACGACCTCAAAATGGTGGAAGATGAATACGGTCATGGATATACCCGGAAAACCAGGGAAGCTATGTATCGGTTTTTTCAAAAACACCTCAATCATCCGGGAAATGGAGAGGAAATTGATGTCGAATTCCTGAGTTTTAGGGATTTGCAAAAAACGAAGACGGGTCAGGTGGAGTCGGATTTGGGAGGAGAAACAGTGTACTCACTGATCCGCCAGACTTCGGGGAAGTTCAGGGGATACCTGGATAGCCTGAGAGCATTACCAGCGGAGTCCTATAAAAAGGCCGTGGTGAATGCGGCGAAACATTTGTCGGGGTATGTCCCTTCGGAGAATCAGGACAAAGCCGTTTACAGGGGGCAGTTAACACAATCACACTATACCCTGAAGATGTATTTTTTGAAAGGCGAGGGAGATTATGTATTTCCATTTTTGGAGTATATTCCGCCCAAACCCACAGGCACTGCGGTTATTTATCTGAATCCATCGGGCAAACATCAGATACCCCAGGGAGAGATTGAATATTTCATGGAAAGAGGAATCATGGTCTATGCGCCCGATCTTCCGGGGATAGGTGAGCTGAGCGGTGGTTCATTGAGAGGAGACGCTTATATTGGAAATGTGTCTTACAATATGTGGTACACTGCTGTACTGATCGGAAGAAGTATCGTGGGTGTTCAGGCTTCCGATGTCAATAAACTGGCCAGACATATTAAAAATTCTAACAAAGTATCTCGCCTCCTCGGTATAGCACTCAGACAAATGGCGCCTGCATTGCTACATAGTGCCGTTTTCGATGATGAGTTCGACGGATTGCTGTTGGTACAGCCTTATTCCTCCTACGAATCTTTTATCGACAACAAATTTTATGACCCTGTCAATGTGTATAGCGTAGTTCCTGGTGCCCTGACCCGATATGATTTGTGTGATCTGGCTGCTGTCTTTGCCCCAGGGAAACTAGTGGTGGCCGGATCGGTTACCGTCAACGGATCAGTAGATCATATGGACCATTTCAGGAAGTCCTGGAATAAGCCCATACAGATATATGAAGAGAATAATGCTGGAAATGCCCTGGAGTTAATGGAGGTACGGTATTTTCGCGAAGATGATTATTCCTATGCCTTTGACCGGTTGCTGGATTGACTACAAAAAGATGGATCGTAAAGGTGACGAGTTTGGAGCTTCACTTTAGCGTATTCTCCTTTGAAGGTTTCCCCCCATCAGTAAAAGTCTGTGTAGAATGGCGGGTATTCTTATTTAGGGTTTGCCCATAAAGTCAATTTAAAGGAATTACGCTTCCAGATCGCTACCGATGGTCGGCTCACGAATCGCTGGACCTATGGTGGATGGTGGATGGTGGATGGATGACACGCGCTTCCAGATCCTCCCTGCGGTCGGCTCACGAAT
>CAYRRD010000147.1:0-5394 GCA_964426625.1 uncultured Saprospiraceae bacterium
ACCCCACAGCTCCTGCTGTGGAAAAAGATACCACTTTCTGAAAAGAGTAATTGACGTTTGCCAAGGTAATGGCATGTACTACCGGGGTGGGACAGGCATCCAACCACCACAATCACATTTGACGTTGAACATGGAAAAGGCATGGCCTTCCTGCACATAGCCGACCTATTTGGATAGGTACCCGGGCAGGAATAGATTTTGTGGTAGACCGAACCTGGATATTTCCGACCTCCAAGATCGTAGTTTCAACCTGTGACCGCCACCCCTCAGCCAATTCACCTGCTCGTAGCGCTGGTAAATTCCACCATGGTCTTCCATTTTGCGTCATCTCCCGGTGCCACAGTTGCTATCCATACATCGGCCATCGTACGCCCATCAGGGAAGATGGCTGCATTGCCATCGGTAAACTCCATTTTATTTCCTGAGATACTGGTCACTTTTCCCACCACCTCATATTTTTCATTGAGTAAATACGCACCGATATACAAACTGGAAAACCGTAAGTAATTATTAACCTGTACCTTATTTAATTCGCCATCCAGTTCGCTCACATTGACACGACCAATTAACAGATCATCGGTGGTGGTCAACGTCAACATGTTATCAGCCAGGGTATAGTTGCTGATCGGGTGAGCTGTGGACAAACTGCCGTTATCAAAAAACATAACCTCAGTATTCAGGGATTCAAGATCCGCAGAGGCGGATGTACCGTCGAGTTTCACCATCACTTTGCGATTGTCGATATCCACTTCTGTGACTATTCCGGACATTTCCTGCGCGGTGAGGGTTTGATCGCCCCAGGACAGATAACTCCCCTCGCTGAAAAATACACGTTTCACCCGATTTTGCGAATCCATAGTGAGGGATGCTGCAGTGGCATCGGTCCTTAATCCAAGCGATCTTATCGACTTCTCCGTCTGCTCTACATCACTAATGACGATATCATAATCACTACCCCGATCAATCTTCAACGCACGTGCTTCCGTGCCTCCATCCACCCTTATTTCCTCAGTGTGCTCTATAAAACTTTGACCATAATAGGGTTCAATAACACTCAGAAATGTATTGTCCAAAAAAACCGAATCAGCCTCCGATCGACTGATGACGTGCTTGATCAGATGTTCCTTGGAACGGGGGTGGTTGTACCCATCCGCCAGATAAGTTTGCTGGTTTTCCTGATCCAGGATTCGGATTTTCAGCCGGGCCTGATCGTCATTCACATGTCGGAAATCGACCACCCCTTCCCCGCCAGTCTTTGCTCGCACATTAAATAAATGTTGGAACCCGGACCCTCCATATCCCGCAAAACCCCCTTTGTAATTCGGCTGATTCATCCGGGCATTGTCGTAAATTTCAGCCAGAGATACGTTTTCTCCAGCGTAAGTTCCGGGTAATTCATTGCTCCATTCCTTCTCGTTCACCGAAGCATATCCCGGAGGCCCATGCAAAATATAATCGTGGCGTTGTCCGCCTTTGACCCGGAAGAAATCCACTACATAACTTTGATTATCACCCACATCCACCGATATCATATGGCGACGATACATCGATGTGGCTGCATAAGCCGGAGAAGAAGCAGAAATGGCTCTTGCAAATTCACCGTCTGCAAAATCATGAAGAACTCCAGGCAGATTCCTTTGCTGTCTACGAGCATCAACCACCACAGTATTGTGGGATACCGTATTCTGGGACCAGGTATACACTCCAGGCACATAGGTATTCATGGCATCGGGATATCCAAAGTCTGGCATGATCTTCTGACCGAAAGCGAATAATTCGAAGTTCAAAAAGTCCCAATGATAGTGTGAACCGTGAAATCCGTAGGTCAATGCCAACGTCACGGGATTACTGCTCCGGGAAGCCAATTTGCCCAGTCCATACCCTGCCAGCAGTCTGGAGGATCCATACCCCATCCGGGATTCGTCAGGCATTTCCTCTACAGCAAACTCAGGCCGAAATAAAGACTCAAAGGTTAATGTTCTGTGCTGACCATCTACGCTTTTCTGCCCTGGATATATCCAGGACAAAAAGGTCGTATCTCCGGTATGCAGGTATGCAATCTCATACGTATTCTGATCCCGGCCCAGCACACCCCCCAGGGTGTTACCCGAGTCTCCAATGTCGATGGTATATTTCTCCGTTCCCATAGTGTAAATGGGACTTTTCAATAAACTTTGGAAACGATGGTCTTCAAAAAAATTAACGCCTAGTTTTTTCAGCCGATCACTGAGCGCAGCCAGTTTCCTGATCCACAGGAAATTGTAACTCGGTGACTCCATCGGCACACCGTCCCTGAAAACAAAATTATATAGGGCATAGCTCATCCCGGTGTGCAGCAATTCTTTGCTCACGTTGTGAACCAATTCGTTCAGGTAAGGTTCGTTGTCCATATGTTGCCTGGCAAGCAGTACGTACAGCAACGCCATCTGGTGCATCCCAAAATTCCCCTGAATCTTGCGTTCGCGGTAACCCTTCACTGCCTCTTCCAGCAAATTTACCTCTATAAATGCCTGGATATCCTCCGGACCTTTTCCCAGATACGTTTGCAGCGCATCATCCGTATGTATCGCTTGCCACACGGCATCATAACATTCTGCCGCGGTTTGAATAAAGTTGGTCTCCCATATTCTGTTGAGGACCTTTCCAGGATACCGACTCCCGATCTCTTTTTGCATTTCCCCATATCTGGATTGATGTTCATAATCCATTTCCGGGTATACCTCTGCCAGTTGGTATAACATCACCAGGGCTTTGTGAGCAAACTCCGGACGTCCGGTCAACATGTATGCTCTTCCCAGACTATTGAGCGCATTTTGCACATATCGGTTGTAAAACCATTGATTGGCGTAAGCCACGAACCAGTATTTTTCACCTTCCCTGGCGACCCAGCCCCATCCGTTATCCACATACAGTTCATTGGTTTGGTCCTGGAGGGGTTGTCCCGCATCGGAGGGGTCAAAATCATTCGATGGGTAAATTTCACCGCCTACCGGACACTGGACTTTAAATTGTTTTCGGGGATCGAGTATCCATGGATATGATCCGCCCACATGAAAAATGGTATCTCCGTGCACCGGACAACCATCAGCATGCAGATCGAAGGATCGCGGGACGCTCGCAGGCGGAATGAGCGCCTGAAGATCCTCATCCGACCAGGCGGCCCATCGCTCCGCCGATTTGATAATTTTTCTTGCCAGTTTTTGAGCAGCTGGATTTGAGGCCACCCGATTCCGTGCCAGTTCCACCTCCGTGGCTGTGTAAATCAGGCTTTCCGTTTTGAGTGGATACGCACTGGTAAGAGAGGGCGTGAACGTACCCGTCTCAGGAGCGGCACGATCCGGTTGCGCCATACTCAAAGTAGCGGAAAACAAAAAAATGAGTAAAAACGATGGTAAAGAACCTGAGATAATTCCTCGATACATGGATTAGAAAAATTGGTTATGCATCCCGCAATATCACAAAACATTTGTAAAACCACGAACTCTTCGAAAACATTTTTTAACTTTTGAAGGTATTTCCTGATGAAAGTCCAACCCCATTCAAGAGCTCTACATACCCTATCCACACCCCATCTTTACTATAAACGATTCGACGCTGTTCCCATATGCGTGGCGAAAATATTCAGAGTCAACGACAAGGTTCTACTACATCTTCTATGGATGATACTTATCACGAACTCAGCATGCACAACAAATAGATTTCTTCTTTGGATAGCCGACTGTAGGATGAAAGCAGATCCGATGCTTCATCGCAATAATCCCGCAGTGTCTTCCCCGAGCGATAAATCTCCAGCACCAGCGGATTGATATAGGACTTGCGGGCAATGGCAGGCGTATTGCCCAGACTTTCTGCCACGGAAGTAACCACGGACGCAATATTTTTATCGGACAATTTATCATCGGAATCCTCGGGACATCCCACCTCATCCAGGCAAGTGGCTGCGAGTAGGGTTCCGGCCCAGGTACGAAAATCCTTGCAAGAAAATTCCTCCCCCATAATATCGCGAATATAGGAATTGAGATCATCGCTGTTCACTTCCTGTCGTTCCCCGTCCTCATCGAAGTACTTAAAAATCCGATAGCCGGGTAATTCGTCCAGCTCCCGGATGATTTTTGCCAATAACTTATCCCTGATATGATGCTCCTGCTCCTGACCTGATTTCCCTTTGTAGGAGAATATGATCTCATTCCCTGTAATTTCAACATGCTTGCTACGCAGAGTGGTCAAGCCATAGCTTTCATTTTGCTGTGTATACCGATCATGTCCAGGCCGTAAATATACCTCGTCCATCAATCGGACCATGGCCGCGAGGACCTTCTCCCTCCCAAGTTTTCGTTTTCGAAGATCTGCTGTGACCTTTTCACGCATCATCTCCAGCTTTTCCCCAAAAGCCAAAAGACGCTCAAATTTTTTCTGCTCCTGCCTGGTCACATAGTCCGGATGATAAATGTATTGTTTGCGTCCCTTTTGATCACGACCAGTGACCAACAAATTCGCTGATTCTTTGGCGCTGATTTCCACGTCGGTCCAGGCAGGGGGTATGACCAGCGATCCAAACCAGGCTTTGAGCTTCTGGTCCTTTACGGTATAGCCACGGTCATCCACATATCGGAATCCCCGGCCGTGCTTTTTTCGAAAGTATTTTCTCGGCATAGTCTGTGATTCATAGTGCCGCTCAGGCGTTTTATAGTAACGAAAAGGAAAGGTGAAAAATTTGATAGGACTGCGATGTGCTGAACTCCTGAGCTCGGACCTTCTAGCGATCTGTTTCATAAATTCTTCACAATTATGACGGCTTCCTTTTCGCCGTACCTTCATCACCGAAAGCCTCACAGGCCTGTCCTCTGCTCGGTTTCGCTTCTTAGGTACGATTAAAAAATATTCACGTCCTTAGTATAAATTACGTATGAAACAGAATACTGGTAAAATAAGTAATTTTGCATGTCCAGATCTCAGGTATTCGGCGAATTACTTCATAAATTATATTCTCCAGAAAGCCATGTAATCATACCAAACGATAGAAATTCATCGATGCAAGACAAGTTAGAATGCATGAAATGAACCTTATTACAGGAATTAATTAGATTATTTTAGCGATAAATTTTACGATAAATTTTGTGATTTATTTTTTAGATAATAAATTTATCGCTCATTTTGATGGATGCATGCGTTTGAACACACTTCTTATTTAAGGATAATTTAGTCTGTTTAAGCATGGATCTTCCTTAAGGTCATTAATATACTAAGACTCAAAAGAAATGAAGTCTTCCATTTTTACTTCACTTTTTCCCGGAAATCGTCGTTCTTCCAGCGTTTTTGTAATATTAGTGTTCATCTTAAATGGTATCCAGGCTTTTTTATCGGCTATTAATCGTTGGATGGGATGGGTGAATG
>CAYRRD010000148.1:0-5186 GCA_964426625.1 uncultured Saprospiraceae bacterium
AATCATGATAATCCAGAACAAAGAGTTTGACTAAATTAATGGACTTGCGAATTTGGTACGCCATGAAGCGTGTGTTTATAATTAAAAACCCAGTAGATGAAAGGACTACACAAGGGAATTTGCCGTTCGCCTTGAAGCATTCACGAGGTATGTGACGGAAACGACACATACTAAGTTCGTGGATAGCGATCGTATAGGCCGTAATGCAAATGAACCCAATTAGGCTTCGTTACGCAAATTTGCAGTGATCAACCTTCCATATATGGCGAAATCTGTCACATACCGGGAAGAAACGGCAAGGAGCACCGGTATGGCTGCACGGAGTATGATGGGATGGCATGTACGAATAGGGTTGCACATGAACATGGGAGACCCTACCATATCCCTGGACCGGGGATGATGAGGGAATCGGAGATGCTCATAGTAGTATTGATAACAGGGACAACATAACCCTGTAGGAGCGAAGGGGCATTACTATTACAAAAGTAACAGATAATAAAAGCACAACAGAATTGGAGAAAATAAGTAATCAACAGAGCGTTCAGCGGGAGATAGAGCGACTTACGCAAAAGAAGCGGAAGGAGAGAAGCTCCCTGGAAAAGTTGCGATTATTACAACTGAAACTATATCTTAAAGCCAAGCAGGAGAAGGACTATAAGTTCTACATTCTATATGACAAAATATTTCTGGACTACACACTCCGGATAGCGTATAGCAGATGCCGAAGAAATGGAGGTAGTCCTGAAGTAGATGGTATGACCTTTAAGGATGTTGAAGAGTATGGAGTGGGGAAATTCCTGGAGGATCTCGGGGAAGAACTCAGAACACAAACATACAAACCATCCCCGGTAAAACGGGTATGGATAGAGAAGGAGAACGGAGGGAAGCGTCCACTGGGGATACCGACGATCAAAGACAGGGTTGCACAACAAGCCTGTAAGATGATCATAGAACCGATATGGGAAGCGGATTTTGATGAAGGCTCGTATGGATTTCGACCGAAGCGATCAGCGGCGGATGCGGTACGGCAGATCAAGGAGAACCTGAAAAAAGGGATGCATGAGGTATATGATGCAGACCTGAGTAAATATTTTGATACGATACCACACGACAAACTGGAGGTAGCCCTTAAGGAGCGTATTACCGACCCTCGGATTATCCATCTGATCAAACTATGGCTGAAAGCGCCAATAGCGGAAGAAGATGGGAAGTATACGGGTGGCAAACGCAACCGGAAAGGTACACCACAGGGATGTGTGATATCGCCATTGCTAGCGAATATATACATGAACCTGCTGGACAGGATCGTGAATAAAGCCGGCGGCTATTTTGCCGGGCAAGGGATCAGAATGATCCGATATGCAGACGACTTCATATTGATGTCGAAGCACATTGGACAGGAATCTCTGGACAAGATACACCGCTATCTATGTAGGATGGAATTGATGATCAACGAAGAGAAGAGCAAGCTGGTGAAAGCCAAAGAGCAGTCATTTGACTTTTTAGGCTTCACCTTCAGGTATGACAAAGGTATCTACCAAAGAGACAGTCGATATTGGAACATATTTCCAAAGGCGAAGTCACAGAGGAAGATACGCCAGAGTATCAATGCGAGGCTCAAGTTGATCGGCCATATGCCAGCGGAAATCATACCGCACGAACTCAATCCGATCATAAGAGGATGGATGAACTATTATAGGATAGATGGAGTCAGTTACACTCAGGTGGCATTCAGGAAATTGGATGAATACCTACGAGTAAGACTGTTTCGATATTACAACCGCAAGAGCCAATGGAAGTCAAACCTGCATGGTCAGCAGGCCTATGAGTTACTGACTCGTAAACATGGGCTGATAGTCCCATATAGATCATCGGGGGTTCGCCCTGCGAAAGCTTTTAGACGAAAGTAATAGGAAAGCCGTATGCGGGAAAACCGCACGTACGGTTTGACGAGGGGGTGAGGCGAAGTGGATTTGTTCTTTCGCCTCGCTCTACTCTACAGGATAAATGAATTTCTAGTTGGGTTATGATGCCGCAAAGATAACTCATAGTCAATAATATCGTAAAAAAATGAAATAAAAGTTATAAAAAAATATGGGATCCGTGTTATTTTTTTCTAGATTAGCTCCTGTAATTTCGAAGTTGTTTGATTTCAAGGGAATATGGAAATTAGAATTTGATAGTTATTTTTTTGATGATTAGAAGTAATCAAAACATACGAGCCGAAAATATTAGCTATTCTTTTCTTATTGGAAAGAAACAAACATGGGTAATTATCGTATGTCTGATTTTAGTAATCGTTTTAAGCTTGTTTCCTTCCCTTACCAATGACTTTCAGATGGAGTGGGACGATCAGTGGATGTTGTTGAATCATCCGATGTTGTTGGACCAGAGCCTGGAGAATATATGGTATTATTTTACTCATTTTGATCGCGGGCAGTATTTCCCATTGAATCAACTTTATTACATTGGTATCTATCGTTTATTTGGGTTTACTCCAGAGGCATTTCATGCCGGATCTTTTCTTTTACATTTGGTTAATTCAGGCCTTGTTTTCATTTTGATTTGGCAGTGGATGAAATGGATCATAACCAGTGTCAATACTAATGCCATACTTGGTCTGGCTGCTTTAATCACTGTCGTATTTGCTGTTCATCCCTTGCAGGTCGAAGCTGTCGCCTGGATAAGCGCCTCAAAGGTATTGTTGTATAGCATTCAATTTATGCTGATGGGCCTGATGGGGGAATACATCGGGAAGATCTTCCTGCAGGTGCGAGGAAGACCGGGAAATATTGTCATGGAAAATAATGGGACTGATCCGGGTGGAACCTATACAGCTCCAGACCGTCATTCCTGGGCACAAAGAAATAACCAAAGAGAAAAGAAATCTCGTAATACGAAAAACCGCAGCGCCGGGTCCTTCCATCCGAATGAGACCTGGCACCCGCCTTGACGTTATAGGTTCTCACTTCCCAATCGAACAAATATTTTAAACAATAAATTTATAATTATTATGAGACAGACAATATATGCATTTGGAATAGCCACTTTTCTGGCGATGTTCATATTTACCATAGTGACTTCACTGACCAATCCTTTTTATGGGATGAGCGAGGCGGCGTTGGCACAGACGAGTACTAATTGTAATTTTTCCAATTCTAGTGCTCCACCACCATTTGCTTCAACAGGTATCTCATACCATGAAAATTGTTTGAGGGGATATTGTATTGTATATGTAGAAGTAAAATATGCGAAATTTATAATTAACGGGCAAGTTATTTGGAAATTAGTTGTTCCTGATATGGATTTATCTGGTGCAATTGAATTCAAAACCGAGACACAACATACAAATGTTGAAGTGTGGGGAAGCCAATATACATGTGATCAGACCACTAACAAAAATTGCTGGGTGGCTTTTTGTTACTGATTTGAAAATTAAATTTATAGTTAATGAAATCTATTTATCGGTTATCCCAAATATTATGCATTAGCTACTTCATACTTATAGTTTTAGGGTGTCAACCAGAAAAGTTGACTGAGAATGCTATTGAAGGTAACAATAATCCAGACACTATAGTGGTGAATACAGCGATGCAAGGTTTGGAACTGACTTCTATTTCACAACAGATACGGTTGGTACAACTTGAGTCACTGGAAGAATCTTTATTTGGTAGAATAGATAAACTCCTAGTATCTGACAGTATTGTAGCAATAGTTGATAAGCTATATTCCAAAGCGGTTTTTGTATTTGATTGGAATGGAAATTTCCTCTATAAAATTTTTCAAATAGGTGATGGCCCTGGGGAATATGTTGATATTTTTGATATCGATATTAGTGGTGGTCATTTGTATCTTTCCGACCGTGGAAGAAAAATCATTCGATATAATAAATACACGGGAAGATTCGATAAGGAATATTCTTTTGAAAATTGGACAGGAACAGAATTTGTTGTGTTACACAATGAAGACAAGGCTTTTTTTTGCCGAAACTTTGGTCATAATGACGAAATTGAAGCGCAATTAGGAAAATGTCTGATATTCTCATCCTCATTATCAGGTAACAATAATAATTGTATTTTTAAATATGAGGAATACTTTGCAAGCGAAACATATAGCCCCAATATAATATTTCCACGAAACGGAAATGATATATTGATTTCACCTTCTTATACTTACCAGATATACAAGTATGAGAACAAGTACGCAGAACCGTATTTATATTTAGATTTTGGTGATCACGCTTTCAACAAAAACCAATTAAAAGCCGAATATAAATTAACATCATCAGTCTTTGAATATCTCACAGAAAACAACCTCATACATCATTTGCTCCAATGTACATTTTCAAAAAATTTCTTATTTGCTTCGTATAAGATGGCACGTACTTCCTATAATATTGTTATTGATTTGAAGAATAACCAAGTAATCATGGGGGGCAATCCATTTATATCTTCGCCCAAATATGGCTTTACTCTTATGATGCCTCGATCCTCTTATGAAGATTGGTTTGTTTCAGTAATTGAAACTGATCAGATATTAAATAATTATGCAATGGATCCTCGCTTTCAAGAATTATTAAATAATAATAGTATAATAGAAATACATGAAAATGATAATCCAATGCTGGTATTTTTTACATTGAATAGTAATATGCAGTAATTCCATATTTTGCATGATAGTATGTTTAGAATTTTATACACCTGGACTAAAATGATGCGACTGGCTCTGGACGGGCTTACCTCGACGAGTATCCAGCCCTTGCGGTGGGGATTATTGCTCGGAGGCTGTTCGATTCTCCTGGCGGTGGGATTATCGGTCTGGGCTTTGTACCGGCATCTGATCGTTGGTCAGACCGTCTCGGGCTGGACCTCTCTGATGGTCGTGGTATTGTTTTTCAGCAGTATGCAGTTAATCCTGATGGGCCTGATGGGGGAATACATCGGGAAGATCTTCCTGCAGGTGCGAGGAAGACCGGGAAATATTGTCATGGAAAATAATGGGACTGATCCGGGTGGAACCTATACAGCTCCAGACCGTCATTCCTGGGTACAACGAAATACCCAAGGAGAAAAGAAATCTCGTAATCCAAAAAACCGCAGCGCCGGGTCCTTGCATCCGAATGAGACCTGGCACCCGCCTTGACCCTTTGGGTTTCCACTTCTCCACTTGAACAAATATTTTAAACA
>CAYRRD010000149.1:0-5037 GCA_964426625.1 uncultured Saprospiraceae bacterium
CTATTTATCGTTCTCTTGTATCATTTGTATTCTACATCCAATTTCAAATACGAAATTATATCAAATACGTTGAATAGATCCAGACATATTAATAAAACTACAGTTTAGATATGCACATTTTAATAACCGGTGGTGCCGGATTTATAGGTAGTCACTTAGCCGAAAAATTAATCCATGAAAAGCATCAGGTAACCATCATTGATAATTTTGATCCATTCTATGATCCATTAATCAAACGAAAAAACCTACAGAGCCTTATCGGGAATCCCGATTTCAATTTATTGGAAGTAGATATTTGTGATAATGAAAAATTGAACCAATGGTTTCCAAAAGAGATTGATGCAATTGTTCATTTAGCCGCAAAAGCGGGAGTGAGACCATCAATATCTGATCCAATATCCTATCAAGAAACAAATGTTGTCGGCACCCAAAATTTATTGGAACTTACACGCAAAAACGAAATCAAAACCTTCATTTTTGGTTCTTCAAGTAGTGTCTATGGGGTGAATAAAAAAGTACCCTGGAAGGAATCTGATCGTGTTCTTGAGCCCATCAGTCCCTACGCTTCTACGAAGGTATCAAGTGAATTATTGGGTCATGTTTATAGCCATTTATATGGAATACAGTTTTTAGCATTACGTTTTTTTACAGTATACGGTCCCAGGCAGCGACCTGACCTGGCGATTCATAAGTTTTTTCGTATGATCCTGAATGATGAGGCTCTGACTGTTTATGGGGACGGATCAACATACCGTGACTATACTTATGTGGATGATATAGTTCAGGGCATATGCCAGGCATTGAGGTATAAAGAAACCAACTATGAGGTCATTAATATAGGAAACAGCAGTACCATCTCTCTTGCAGATTTAATTTCGGAGATCGAAATGGTCGTGGGTAAAAAAGCGATTGTAAAAAGACTGCCGGAACAACCTGGTGACGTTCCAAAAACATACGCGGATATTACAAAGGCCAAAGAACTACTTGACTACGAAGCATCTACCACAATTAGGCAAGGTTTACAAAATTTCTATAAGTGGTATATGAATGCGAACCAGTTATGAAAAGAATTTTGTTATTTAACAACGATGCTTGGACTACATGGAAGCACCGCAGAGGCATTATCCGCTTCCTGGAGCAAAATGGCCTGGAAGTTATAGTATTGGCAGGGGAAGAAAAGAAATATAGCTCATTTCTCCATAGTAATTTTAATTTTATCCCTTTAACAAGCATGAACACCACGGGTATTAATCCGTTCGAAGAAAGAAAGCTCTACAAAGAGGTAGCATCTGTATATCACAAAGTCAGGCCCGATATCGTGATGCATTATACTATGAAACCAAATATCTACGGAGGAATGATATGTGGTAAGATGGGTATCCCATATATTTCTACAATCAATGGCTTAGGTCGAACTTTCCTCAAAAAGGGAATATCTTCCAGGATAATGATTTCATTGCTGAAAAAGGGACTAAAAAATGCTGAAAAAGTATTTTTTCAAAACAATGATGACCTGCAATTATTTGAGTCAATAGGTGTTCTTAGTTCTCATAAGGCAGTTCGTGTCAAAGGATCAGGCGTAAATCTAAATGAATGGGATGGCCACATGACTTTCCGTCCACCAACTGAACGTCATTTTTTATTCGCTGCCCGGTTAATCCCCGAGAAAGGGGTGATGGAATTTATAGAGATAGCTAAACTTCTAAAACCGCTATATCCTAAATCCGTATTTAGAATTGTTGGTCCTGTTGTAGATTCAAGAATCACAGTTTCACTTCTACGTACATACGATCAACAAGGCTTGATATCTTTTGGAGGTGAGACCGATGATATGAAAACAGAATTTTCTCATTGTGATGTGGTAGTATTACCCACGTATTATCGGGAGGGCATTCCCAAGGTACTTATCGAAGCATTAGCCAGTGGAAAACCGATAATAACCACTGATTTTACTGGAGCTCGTGAAACAATTGATTCAGGTAAAAATGGCATTTTGATAGCCCCACAAAATATCCATGACCTCAGAGAGGCAGTTGAGAAAGTAAACTCATTGGATTCATCAATTTTAGCTGAAATGGGAAGAAATAGCAGGATACTTGCAGAGAAGGAATTCGATGAAAACATGGTATATGAAAAATATCTCCAAACAATTAGATCAATAGCCTGCAGCTGATAGTTATCATTCCATGATTGAATTTTCTGACAATAGGAACAAACATCCACGCACTCCGATTCTTAGGCAGCGTGGAATCTATACCCAGGATTTCCGAGGACGTCTGGAGTTTCTAAAGCGAGTGCGAGAATGTCAAACTAAAGCACACGGACTATTCCCGGATTTTAAATTGAAAGTTGAGGAATTGCCTGTTGTATTTGTCCGTTCGGGAAGAATTGCTGGTATGGCCAAAAGACAAAGGAATATTTACAATCTGGAATTTAGTGTAGAAGCTATTTTGAAAGACTGGGAAGAAATGATAACCAATACCATTCCTCATGAAATGGCCCACATTGTGGATATGTATCTACATGGAGGCCATAGTAGTCATGGTCCGCGCTGGAAATATATTGTGCAGAGACTTGGTGGGTCCTCTGATAGAACCCACGATATCCCATTAAATAAATCTCGGCGGAGCCGAAAATACATCTATCAGGCCTCATGTGGAACTGTAGTTGAAGTGGGACCCCGACACCACAATACGATTGCTCAAGGGGGTAAATTAATTGTCAAAAGAACAGGAGGACTAGTAACTCGAAAACATTTCACTGGCAGATCGATCCTGAAATAACTTTATTCAATTTTTATAAAGATACCATCCTTAGATATCCCTATCAACGCAACTCCCTTGAACATGGAGTTCCAGCTCTTCTCCCCCTCCTTATCCAATTTTTCATTATTATTGTACCAGAAACATGTTAACCACAACTTCAAAAAAAAACGTAAACCTATGTCAGAACTTCTCGGTGTCGGCTCCAGGGTACGACACAATATATACGGAAAAGGAGTCATCATCAGCGTGGATGCCGAACAATATCAGGTTTGTTTTATCGAGAACGGCATCATGCCTATTGGAAAATCGTATTCCGGATGGGATATTATAGAACGAATCCAGCCCGAGAGAACGGTCTCTTATACCCAATTGGAACGAAGCCTGGAACGTGTGCTTCAGGCCCATGACCTTTTACCTCCAGATGTAGAATTGGCTCGAAAATGGGAAGGCGGAAGCCTGATTATTCGGGATTCCGACGGAACCGTCAAGGAAAAAGAAATCCCGATCGAAACCTTCTTCAAGAAAATAATAATGGTCCGGGAGCGACTCCGGGTCCTGGAGCAACGAATCAACAATAGCAACTTGAGCGATGAAGACAAAATAAACATCCAGCAGTACATTACCCGGGCTTATGGAAGCTTAACCACTTTCAACATTCTTTTTCAGGAAAGAAATGACCATTTTGTAGGCTCAAGATCCGATTCATAAAAAGATTAACATCCTAAATCAATTCGGGAAAGGACATAATACAGATTCTTCCTAACCAGCCAATTATATTTATTGTCTATATTCGACAAACCGCTAATCCATTTTTCTTCGTAACATAGTTTAACTTTTTATTTGGATTGCTTATTCAAGAGACAAACGTTCTTCCTGAAAATTAATCCGATGAAAGCAATTATGAATTTTGCCTGGATTGTCATATTTTTTTTGGTTTTTTCAGGATGTGACAAGGACGAAGACAATAACCTGCCCGAAAATCCCATCATATTAGAATTTGATTTTGATGAGGGGGCCGAAAACTGGTTGGCTGATTTCGCGGACTATCCCGAAGGAGAAGAAGATTTCTATGAACTCGATTTTGGACACGCTACCCTGCCCATTCCACTCGATACCACCCAGGGTGCTCTGATGATCACCGGCAACAACCACAGCGATGATCTTTTCATGTTTATATACTATCCTGTTCAAGGTCTTTTGTCCAATGCAACCTATGACGTGGATTTTGAATTGGATATCGCCTCAGATGCTGCAGATGATTCATTTGGGGTAGGTGGAAGCCCAGGCAGTGGTGTGTATCTTAAAGCCGGAGTTATCACTCACCAACCAGAGAAGGAATTGGAGGATGACCACCATTACAGAGTTAATTTCGATAAAGCGAACCAGGCTCAGGATGGTGAAGATATGATGAACCTGGGTGATGTGTCCAACGGCACCGATGAATTCGAATTTGCTATGATTCATCGTTCCAACGATACCCCTTTCCGTTTTCAAACGGATTCCGATGGCAACGCATGGGTTGTTATTGGCACAGATTCTGGATTCGAAGCCACCACTACTCTTTTCTATGACAAGATTAAAGTCGTGTTTACCCTGGTGGAAGAATAAAGGCGAAAGATTGTGGTTCAGGCGATGTTGAGGTACAGTGGGAAGTAAAGTATCTGCACAAAAAACATACAAATGAATTTAGTACTGCCTAGCATATACATGATGAGTTTGCACGAATCAAATTTACCTTTCTGATTCGTCAGGATTGGTAGATCTGGTCTATGATATTTTTCATCTAATGGTTTTGGAGTTGTATATCGCAAGTCGACTGGGGACTGCTACCACCCTCTGCCTCATTTAACCAGGAGATTTCAATAAACGAAGTACCCATAGCCACCCCATTCCCACTGACTTTTCCAAATATCGCTGCTGGAAAATAGCTTGGTTAGAATTAATATCTTATATTTGCCTTCCATTTGAAAATGGTTGCCACGTGGATTGGTTTGATTTATCCCCGTGATTAGAGCGATCAAACTCCTACAAAGGAAATGGGAGTAAATACACATCTACAACAAAAATGGTCGCGTGGCCGAGTGGCTAGGCAGAGGTCTGCAAAACCTTGTACGGCGGTTCGAATCCGCCCGCGACCTCCATTTTTCCTTAAAAATCTTACCATCCTATCAATGAGTCTCTAGCCAGGAGTCTATTCTTTCATCTGATATCTAGAAATAGCTTCATACCTTTATAGCACGACAATAGTGGAGAGTAGGTTGTCCAATAATTT
>CAYRRD010000150.1:0-5021 GCA_964426625.1 uncultured Saprospiraceae bacterium
ATTCGACGTAGCCACCAATCCCTATTGGTGGCGGTAGCGATCTGGAAGCGCATCCCTTCAGTCGATTCGTGAGCCCACCTCAGAAGCCCACCACAGGGAGGATCTGGAATCACCCCTATAGGTAAGGTAGAGATCATATTTGAGAAGGAATATTTTTTGTTCTTTCTTCCCCTTGAATTTCAAGACGATAAGCGGGGGGCACCCGTCATTCAAGCGATGTATTTCTCAAATTAAGTACGAGAATGAGGAGATTATAAGTAAATTCGTGGCATGTATCCATACCAACAAATTACCCGATTGGCCCTGGGGGTGTTCCGGGATGAGGGCAAACTATCCGTTGCAGGCCACGGTTTGCTAAAGAAAGTATTTCTCAGTGCCTATCTGTCGGAAAATGGTCAGCGAATATTACCTCCACGCGAGCACTTCTATTTCAATAAGGATGCACGTGTAACCCCGGATCTGCTGCTGGTTCGGAGGGTATCCACCTATTTTCTGCTTTCAGAAGACCAGGCCATCGATCTTGTCCGGACATGGGAAAGCAATTTGCTCGAGAAGGCCGCTATCGGGGGAGTAAAATTTGGTGAATTCGGCAACTTTATTTTCAATGATCAACTTGATTTTGAGGCTGAAACACTGTTGTACTATCAGTTTTTACCGGAAGTTGCATTCAAATCCGTCGGCGCATCGCTCCATGAGTATCCCGCGACTCGGGTCCAACCCACACCGGTGCATGTTCCAGAGCCCAACCGACGGAAGATCCTGGTTCCAGCATTATGGGGAGTTTTGATTGTTTTTTTTGGCTTTGCAATCTATTTGTGGTCGGGTCCTCTGGATCAGTGGATGGATCAGAAATCTGAAATGGAAACCAGACTGGTGAACGTTGCACCCAAATCCTACACCCACGATTCACCGCATGACTTTTACAACGATACCGATGATCTGGATCATGGAGGGGTGGGCAAGGATTCCAGTCCTTCTGAATCCGTGGAAGAACATATTTTTATCGGTGATAATGAAAATACCTTTCCGGCCGACAATACTTTCACAAACAGAATTGGAGATACGTCCATCTCTCCAGTTACGGGGTCAATGTCAGACGATTCCGGGACCCAGTCGCGCTGCACTCTTATTGTAGGGGCTTTTGCAGAACCGGGCAACGTGGAAAGAATGATTGAAAGATTAAGTTCTTATGGAATGGAAGTGGTAACGATGGAAAGAAGAACGCTAACCCTGGTGGGCGCTGAGGTCACTTGCTCAGATACGCAACAAATGAATACCCTGCGCGAAGAGATAGATCCCAAAGCCTGGATTTATAACAAATAAAAAATGAAAGATAAGGATCTCAGGTCACTCTTGTTTGATCGAAACCCTTCGGAAATTTTTTTGCTGGCCGGACCGTGCGTGGTGGAATCCAGGGACCTGGTATTTGAGGTGGCAGGGCGAATTCAGGAAATGACGCACACATTGGGAATTCCTTTCGTGTTCAAATCATCGTACAAGAAAGCCAACCGAAGTAGCCTCACTTCCTTTACCGGAATCGGAGACGATCGAGCATTGGAGATCCTTGCAGAGGTGAAATCTACATTGGGGCTACCCGTGGTCACTGATGTACATTCACCTGACGAAGCCCTAAGGGCTGGTGAGGTGGTGGATGTTCTTCAAATTCCGGCTTTCCTGTGCCGTCAGACGGAGTTGCTCCAGGCTGCTGCCCGGACGGGACGCATCGTTAATATCAAGAAAGGGCAGTTTATGTCCCCGGAATCTATGAAATTTGCTGTCGATAAGGTCGTACAGTCCGGCAATCCCTCGCCGATGGTCACAGAACGGGGCGTAACCTTTGGTTATCATGAGTTGCTGGTCGATTTCCGGGCTATTCCTGTCATGCAGCAATTTGGATACCCTGTTATACTGGACTGCACCCACTCCAATCAACAACCCAATCAACCTTCCGGGACCACTGGTGGACGACCCCAATTTATAGGAACCATGGCCCGAGCCGGGGTGGCCGTGGGCGTAGATGGATTGTTTATTGAGACCCATCCTCAACCTTCCAGAGCTTTATCGGATGGGGCAAATATGCTTCCATTGGATGAGCTGGAACCTTTGCTCGAGCAATTAATGAGAATCAGAGCCGCTTTGTAGTTTCCGATGTATGGATTGATGGATTTCGATCGGGGAGTAACATGTTTTTCTTTCTCTATTTTGCCAGCGCTTCGTTGGATCGATGTCATTTAACCTCCACTATATCACCATCAGTACGCCTTGACCTGTCGAAAAAGTATATTGAAAAACATGGATAACTATTTCGATTACAGCACATTAGAAATCAAAACAGCGGATAATTTTCAACTCCGGGTACTGGATTTTATAGTTTTTCCCTATATTCAGGGTGTGCGTTGACGTTCACCGGGAATTGGAATATGAAATCGTATTTTCTTGCCTGAAGGACGCCGGGGTGATGATATAGACCTGGAAATAAACATAGATACCTCTATTTTCTGAATGTGTAAAATCAACGTTATGCGTACCATATTTCTGCCTACAGATTTTAGTTCCAAATCGGAGAATGCGATGAAATACGTCGTGGATATGTATCATAACGAACCTATTCATTACGTACTCATCCACTCGTATGATATTCCTTACCAACCCAATGAGGTAATTATTTCATCCATCCTTGAAACGCTAAAAGCCGATGTGGAGCGTAATTTGAAAATTCAGGAGGAAAAATTGAGATCGATGTTTCACATCGAAGGAAACCAGATTACCCGGAGGATGGGGGTAGGCTCGGTGGTGGATATGATTAACTACAACGAGGATATGAATCCGGATTTTGTGGTCATGGGTACCCGGGGTAAATCGAGAACAGCGGGAGATTATGTTATTGGCAGCAATACGATTCATGTAATCAAAAGTGTGGACATTCCGGTCTTCGCCATCCCCGACGGTTGTAAGTATTCGAAATTAGAACATATTGTTTTTGGGTCTGATCTGAAGTCTCTTTCCTCCGATGTGCTCCAGCCATTGAACCGTGTACTGGATCGTACTCAGGCTAACCTGACCGTGGTGCATGTGGGTGAAATTTCGGATGAGAGTAGGGAGGAATCCATGCGGGAACTGGATAAGCTGATGGGAGACCGGATGACCTCGTTTATCCATATCAACTCCTCCGAAATAGTCGAGGGTCTCCGTCGGACTGCCCGGGACAATCATGCTGATCTCATAGTGCTGGTGGATCGCAAACGAAATTTTTTCCAGCGGATATTCCACAAATCAGTGACCAAAAAGATGGGATGGAAAACAGAAATACCAATGCTTGTACTGCATGAATAATGGATTATTTTTGCCTAAATTCATGGTATGAAAGGAATAATCAATCTCATTGGCCGGATTTGCTTGTCCGCCATGTTCCTATATGAGGCGTATGATTCGATTTACTACTTTGCTAGGACGAAAAGGACGATGACCGAATATGGAATTACCTGGAATCAGGATTTGTTGCTGTCAGGGGCGATATTCCTACTCGTAGTGGGTGGGATCATGCTGCTGATCGGATACCGAACGACGATTGCATCCATATTTTTATTAATATATTATATCCCCATCACATTTATCATCCACAGTTGGTGGAACGACCCTGTGGAACTACAGCGCGAAGCGGCTATTGATTTTATGCAAAATATGGCCATCGTAGGGGGGTTGCTTCTACTGATCAGTCACGGGGCCGGACAGTACAGTATCAAACGGCTGTTTGCCACCACCCGGGTACCGCGTAAATACCGATAAGGAAACCGTAACTGTTCAAAAGAGAGATCTCATTAAAATTGCGTGGGACTTTTTGGGAAAATAAATTTATATTTACGTATTGTAAAATACTGTAATATATAACATGAATATAGCCATTATCGCAGGTGGACCATCGGAGGAACGGGAAATATCGCTCAATAGTGCGAAACTGATCACCGACAACATCGATTTGGAAAAATATACCTATCGTTTGCTGATCATGGGAGAACGGGATTTTATCGATCAGGAAACCGGGATCGAACTCGACCTCAATGATTTCTCATTGCCTCTGGAGGGAGCGGATATTCGCTTCGATTTTGCCTTTATAATGATCCACGGACGTCCTGCTGAAGACGGTAAGCTCCAGGGCTATCTGGATTGGATGGGAATTCCGTATAGCACATGCGGTGTACTGTGCAGCGCTTTGACCTTCAATAAGGAATTTTGTAAAAATTATCTGAGTCCCTATGACATCCCGATGGCCCGCTCAGTCAAGGTGCGAAGGGGGGATACTCTTCTTCCTCATCCATTTGAACCTCTTGGCTGGCCTGTGTTTGTAAAACCCAATAATAATGGGTCGAGCGTGGCGGTAACCAAAGTCCATCGGTGGGAGGATCTGCCGGGTGCATTGGAGAAGGTCTGGAAGGTGGACAATGAGGCATTGGTGGAGGAATTTATCGATGGCGTGGAATTTTCCTCCAGCATTCTAAAGGTAGGTGATCAATACTACCGTTTGCCCATCACGGAGATCCGACCCATGAAGGAGTTTTTCGACTACGAAGCCAAATACCAGGGAGCCAGCGAGGAAATAACCCCAGCTCGTCTGAATAAAGAGCTCACGGATAAATGTCTGGATCTGAGTGAAAAAATATTTCGTATCCTGGATTGTTCCGGGGTTTGCCGATTTGATTTTATACTGAAAAATGATATTTTCTATTTTCTTGAGGTCAATACCATTCCCGGGATGGGGCCTACCAGCATGGTTCCACAGCAAGTCCTGGCGAAGGGGTGGACCATACAGCATTTTATTGATTTGTTAATTGAGGGAGGAAGAGCATGAGGGTCAACTGCGAACCAAGTCTGCATTGACTGGTTCTGCGAGCCCAACAGCTGGGGTATCGGAGCCCGAGCTCGGATGGAAAACACCAGATTTTCTGAGAAAGTCAATGTTCCACAATGCTGCGATTCGTGAGCCGACCCTGTGCGATTCGTGAGCGCGGAAGTCGAAATAAAAA
>CAYRRD010000151.1:0-4564 GCA_964426625.1 uncultured Saprospiraceae bacterium
TTGTCGGGGTGGCAGGATTCGAACCTGCGACCCCCTGCTCCCAAAGCAGGTGCGCTAACCGGACTGCGCTACACCCCGAAACGATTTCCTGCGGATTCGAAAATCGGATGCAAATATATCATTATTGCCGAATTAAAAGTAATAAACCACGAAAAAATATGCCCAACATGCATACTTTCATCTTGCGCATAGATATCGGTTCAATTCCTGTTCACGAATCACCATGGCTATATTGAATTTCCTTCGTGTTTTGGTAACCACTTCGTTTTTTCTTCTTCACCAAATTCTCTTATCTTACGCCGGTTACGTAAACGAAAAATTATTTATAACCGCAACCTGAGAAAATCTCCAATTTGTTATGACCAATTCAAATACTAACGGAACTTTCAATTTTGCCATTATTGGGACAGGATCCATAGCCGGACTTCACATTAAAGCCATCACAGATATTCCCCATGCCCGGGTCGTCGCACTTTGTAGTTCGAGTCCGGAAAGAGCCGTGCAGGCAGAAGAAAAATTTGGCATAAAGACTTACTTTGACCTAGATACAATGTTCGACGCGCAATCCATCGACGCAGTAATCATCTGTACAGCCAGTGGAAGCCATCTGGAACCGTGCAAAGCTGCAGCACAACGAGGTATCCATGTTTTATCAGAGAAACCCCTCGAAGTGACCCTGGAGCGAGCTCGTGAAATGATCGATGTGTGTCGGGAGAACCAGGTCAAACTAGCATGCGTTTTTCAAAGCAGGTTTAAGCCGGACTTTCAACGTCTCTACGATGCGGTTCAGAATAACCAGCTGGGCAAACTTATCCTGGGGAATGCCTTCATTATCTGGTATCGACCAGAAGAATATTACAGTTCAAGCCCATGGAGGGGGACGCTGGAAGGCGATGGGGGAGCCGCACTGATCAACCAGGGGATTCATACCATTGATCTGTTGCAAAATGTCATGGGGCCGGTCAAATCCGTGACAGCCAAGGTGAAAACCGTGGTGCACGATATTGAAGGCGAAGACCTCGGTGTCGCCATGCTGGAATTTCAGAATGGTGCTATGGGCGTCATTCAGGGAAGTACGGCAGCTTATCCCGGACATCCTGAACGACTTGAAGTGTATGGAGAAAATGGTAGTGTGATCATGGAAGCGGGGAAAATTATCTCCTGGAACATAAAAGATGAAGAGAGCAAAAATGAGAATGCACATTCCAGTGGAAAGGATTCAGGTGCTTCAGATCCCATGGCCATCGATTATGCCCACCACAAATACCAGATAGAGGACTTTATAGAGGCTATCCGTGAAAATAGGGAACCCGTAGTGACGGGAGAAGAAGGTCTCAAAGCACTCGCACTGATCAGAGCTATTTATGAATCTTCTTCGAGCGGTAAAAGCATTGACCTGTAAGGGTCTGTTTCATAAGTAATTTATATTAAGGGCGTGATTATTTTTTGTCGTACCGAGGAAACGAAACCGAGCATAGGACAGGCTTACGTATGGCTTTTGGTGATGAAGGGACGGCGAAAAGAAGCCGTCATAAGCGTGAAGAACTTATGAAATGGAGCACTAATAATAATGGAGGATAAGCAAAAAAACTATAGATAGACGGACCCTTTGATCCGCACAGAGACGGTAATCCTGTTTTACTTTTTTACAATTGTAAACCAAATACCATCATATAGATGACGATTTTCGGACTCAGTTCAGACGGCATCCAATATATGGGGCAAAGTATTTGAAATATCCCAATTAGTGAGGGGGAATTGCAAAGTGAGAAAGGATATCGTCCTAACCATCTAGAAAGTGGAAACGGACCTGTTACTTGACCTGAATGCCCATTGGAATTGTACAGAGCTACCTTGACTTATTGTCCCGTCGACCGGATGACCTTATAAGCCCAGGTAGGACATAATCGCTGCTTCACCCATCAATGCATCATCGGGGCGGGGATGTGCATCGTTGAAAACGGTAAGGGATTCACGGGGCAAAATTTCTACAAAAGATTCATCGACACCACCATCAAAAGGAACCCTCCCTGTGGATAATTTTAAATGATGTGCGAAAAACATATACACGGGGGCACGTTTGCTATACCCGTAATCGTGTTTTTCGTTGGGCAGATGAACTGGTTCAAACAAATGTTCGGCATCGTATTGAGCATATACACGCTGGATATACGGCGTTTCCACACGGGGATTGTTACGGGTCCAATCCCCACCGATCGAAACCACCATCATTGGACGTGGGGCACATAAGGCAGCGATCTCTACATTGTTGGTCTGGTGATCCGGACTTCTGTGTATGGGCATTCCACTTTCACCTACACAACCGCCAAAAAAATGAGCTGAAACCATCACAACAGGAGCAGAAGCAGTTATCCGGTCATCCAGGGCAGTAAGTATAAAAGTCTGCGTACCGCCACCGGACGCACCCGTAATACCGATGCGAGTAGGATCCACATCTTCTCTTGAAATCAGGTAATCCAATACCCGCTTACTGTTCCAGGTTTGCAGTAGCAGGGTTTTGGGGATCCGGTGTTCTACCTGCGTCGACTCCCCGTATCCGATCATATCATAGGCAAATACCATAGCACCCATTCGAGCGAGTACCGCAGCCCTGGTTTGAATGGTTTCCGTGAACCGGGCATCCGGAAAATGGCCATGCGGACTGAGTATCGCTGGTATTTTGCCCTGGTAGTTGGCAGGACGATACAGATTCCCAGTGATATAAAATCCCGGAAAACTCACGATAGCAATGTTCTCTACAATATAACCATCCATTTCCTTTGCAGAATGGATGATGGGCCAGAAAGGAAATTCCTCCTTAGGCATTTTATCCCATTGCATGCCTTTTTTTATTCCATCACGTATGACTCTTGCACGCTCTTCCCATGAATCCTTATCGGACCATAATGCGGCAAATTCCTTCATTTTGAGATTGGCTTCCTGTTCGGTCCAATAAGCCCCCTGGCATAAAAAATCATCCTGGGAGTAGGCACGTCCAGCCAATGAAATCATCATGATTGTACAAAATGTGGCAAAAAGGTAGAAAAGGTTCATGTGAAGTATTTAAAAAGTCCAAAGAAAATGGCCAGCCATATCAGGCCTTTGATCAGGAAAAAAAGGAAGGCACCCAGGCCAAATCGCTTTAACCAGGTTTTAAATTTTGGTTCGGGTATTTTATTATGAATCTCCGACATGTGATATTGAGGTTTAAAATTGGAGTGAATTTAGTTGATTTTTATGAATTATGGCTAACTACGACCGGGGTAGCTGCATGAAAATGATACATTTATGTTGGGAAATCCAGGGCGACGGTTGGAGTGATTGAAAGCCAGCAGTGGAACCATGAGTTTCGGGGGCGATAAAGGCTTATTGCCATTTAGAGCAAGGAGGCAAAAAATATGTTGATTCCCTGAATACGTGGTTGTTCAATATGGGATGGGTTTTCTTTCCTTTAATTCTTCTGAAAAATTCAATGGGAATTATAGCTCTATTGTAAAATGATATTTTGTTTCAATAAAAAATAAAACCTATCAAGGGTTTTATGTTTTAATTGGAAGTGTGGGTTTCTAACCCGTATAATGCAGTGTATTTCAGGGATATGAGAGAAATAAGTGGATCTGGTACATGCTTAAAATGGATAACCGCCGATCTTATTATACGTTGTTTATGAGCGTGGAGTGCAAATTGTTCAAGTAATTACAAAAAAATGTTAAACAAAGTAGGGGTGAAAACATTTTACCCTGGTTTCGGCGTTTCTCAACTTTATTTATCAAACCAAAATCTTGCATATGTTAAAATTAGCAACTGTCATCTTGACCATTCTGGGCTTTACTTTATCGGCACAAGCTCATCAGCATTTTGATCCTCAGCCCGATGCCAACGCAAAGATCGTAGTGGACGTGACCAAAAGCACACTATTGTGGGAGGGTTACAAAGTTACAGGAAAACACAATGGAAGTGTAAATATACAATCCGGCGAACTTGTGCTGCGGGATGGAAATCTCCGATCTGGTAAATTCGTGATCGATATGACAACCATTGAAGTCCATGACCTTGAGGGGAATTCACGTACAAGATTGGAAAATCATTTGAAATCTGATGATTTCTTTGGGGTTTCCACCCACCCTCAGGCTACATTTACCATAGAGAAAACAACACCTGCGGCCCAGAAAGGGGCTTACAAAGTTGAAGGAAAGCTGACCATAAAAAATATTACACATCCTATATCCTTCGATGCGAAGGTCACAGAAGAAAACGGAATGACCATTGCCACAGCGGATATCAAAGTTGATCGAAGTAAATTTGATGTACGATACGGATCTGGTTCATTTTTCGATAATCTGGGAGATAAGACCATTTACGATGAATTTGATGTAAAGGTTCGATTGGTGGGAGAAGCCGTCGCAGCCAACTAATAACTGATTGCCTGTTTAAACAGGAGAGAATTTTAATATAAAAGAGGGATGCCACAATAAGCATCCCTCTTTTAATTTGGGCTCTGGTCAAGCCTTCATGCAGATCTCATCTTCCTAAAATAAAGTGTTAAAGTAGTTGCACAGGGAGT
>CAYRRD010000152.1:0-4543 GCA_964426625.1 uncultured Saprospiraceae bacterium
AACGGTGCCGGTCTCGGCGGGTATTTTGCAGCCCTGGAGGCTGTTTCTAAAGGCAAACGCGTCCTCGTAGTGGAAAAACGCACGAGCCCCGGATACGATATTTGGGCCCGACGAAAGTTGTGGATCGGACAACAAGGAACCGAAAGATTTGATGAAGAATTAAACCAGCTGTTTTTTCCCGAAGGTGAAAAAATTGAGGTGTTTAATGGAAGTGGCAAGGGTCCCAATGGCAGCCTCCATGATGATGAACTTGCTTTGTTCTCTGGTAGTATCCGGAAAGGACTCGTTCGCAATTTATTGTTGCACAAAGTACATCTCCTTCTCATGACAGATGTCTGTGGAGTGCTTACCAACGGGAAAACGGTGACTGGAGTCGTGATTGCAGGGAAGCATGGATTGCATACCATCCCCTGTACCCAGTTTCTGGATGCATCGGATAACCTGATGTTCACCAGAAGACTTACAAAGGATAAAATACAGGGTGAAAAGTCGAATTTTGTGGTGGAATTAATCAACGTAGATAACAATAAGAAGCGGAAAATTAAGGCACCTTCGCTGGGTGTGATCGGCGATGAAATCATCATTCATCCCGGAAAGAGGGATCCCAATCAGGCTTTTCTGGAATTTAGTTTTCAGATCGATGGAGATGATTACAGCAATTGGGAGAATAAGGCCCGTTTCATAGCAGCAGATATCGGTACTGCACTTCCCGGACTGGCTGATGGATTTGACAAAGCCAGGATACATCAATTTGCCATCGAAAGCACCATATATCTGAAGGATAAGACAGCACCGGATCCGGAATTGTCCGGATATCACACTTTTACCGTGGATAACGTGGACCTTGACGGTCACAAAATTTTATCCATTCAACGCATGGCAAAAGAAGTTGTCGGTGGTATCCGGTTTAGAAATAACAACCAGGAGAGTACTGCACTGAGAATGCCTGGACAGGAAATTCCTATTTCGGAATTGGTGTTGACAGCGGTTGATGAACCCGGATTGATCATCCCATTGAAGCAGGTTTCATTTGATTATAAGCGACATGTACCCATTCGGGAAAATTGCCAGGTGCTGGTTGCCGGAGCGGGTACAGCCGGTGCCATGGCAGCGATGGGAGCAGCTGAAAAGGGCGCCAATACTATCATCCTCGATTATTTTAATGATCTAGGGGGTACGAAAACCATGGGAAGTGTAATGGGATATTACCATGGCGTCAAAGACAATGGATTCTTCAAATCTCACATCGATGAAGCTGCCAGCCTATCCACTGAAACCAATATGAACTTACGGTCCGGCCGGATTCTGCATCACCTGAAAAGTCTGACCGAGTTGAATGGCAGGGTGTTGGGAAGTTCTATTATATGCGGTGCAATAGTGGATAGCGGACAAGTACAGGGTGTACTTGTTTGTCGCAATGGCAGACTGGAAACCATTCTTGCTCAAAAAACCATCGATGGTACCGGGGATGGGGACGTTGCATATTTTGCAGGTGCTGCCTACAAATTTGGGGACGATCGCTATGGCCAGACCCAGAATTACAGCCAATGGGATATGACTGGATTTAAGAACAATCCTTCCAGTCACAGTAGGGATTATGATATCATAGACAATACAAAGATCACAGACTTGCAACGTGGTTTTTTCCTCACCCATTATGAGGCGCATTTTTATGACTTCAACCCCATGCTGACCGTGCGGGAATCACGGCGGATAGAGGGTTTGTACGAACTCAACTTAATCGATGTGGTCGAAAAAACCCATTTTGAGGATATGATTTCAGAGGCCAGCAGTGACTATGATCCACATCATGTCGGTGTGACTCCTTACACCAGGTGTGGTTTTTTGCTCCCTCATTCCAATGTGGTTCGACTTGAAATTCCATATCGTTGTATCGTTCCCAAAACCCTGGAAGGATTATTAATTTCCGGGCGTGGATTTAGCCAGACCCACAATGCCCTGCAGTTTACCCGGATGACTGCTGATTTAATTGTCCTTGGTTACCTTACAGGCCAGATTGCAGCTGATCAGGTATGGAAGAACGTGGGCACCCACGAATATGACCTTTCCGAACTACAGAACGAATGGCGGGAGCTTGGGTATCTTCCGGAAGATTTCACCAGAAGAAAGAAAGGTAACCTCAATGCCGATCCTCAGGAGATTAAACGTAGGATCCATAATCTGTCGATGGGTAAGGAGGAGTATTTGTATGAGGTAGTAAGGGTGCCAAAGGATAAAGCCGTTCCTGGGTTGAAGTCTGCCTTTAAAGATGGGGGGCTGTCAGAAGACGGTCGTTTGCTGGTCGCTAAAGCCCTGGCTTGGTTTGGGGAAAGTGAGGGCAACGATCTTATTGAAGAGGAATTGAAAGTCATGTTTGAAGAGGAAATGGCTGATGGTTATCCGGATGGCTATGTGGACAATTATGATTTTATCCGGGGTCGTGAAAAGAATGTTCTAGAAGGTTTGTTCTGGAAAATCAATCAGAATATTGCTCTTTTGGGGATGGCCTCCAATTCAGCTTGTAAAAACACTATTAAGCACATCCTTGAGAATACGAGGTCAGGCGGAGGAATGGTCATGCGTGATTCAGAATATTATAATGGTCGAATTGATTTAAAGATTGTTCCCTTCCACAATCGAATTCTGAATCTGGCATTTTACGCTGAAAGGGTTCCCGATCCTGTGTTCATCAAGGGATTTGAAGAGTTGTTGAAAGATGAGAATGTAGGAGGCTTCAAAACCACGGAATATCAGAAAGTACGATGGAGGGTGTTTGGTGCTACGCTGGAGTTATCGGTAGCTGCTGCTATGGCCAGGTGCGGATCCAGGGCGGGGTATTTGTTGCTTACCGATTATCTGGAGGATATTCATTACCTGTTCAAGAAGTTTGCTGCAGAAGAACTGCAAAGTATAACCAAAATGAATTATGGATATGACAGCAAAAGATGGTTGGGTCAAATTGACAGACTGTCTTTTCCCGCCAGTCCGAAAAAACTCGTTGCAGATGAGGTGGAAGTTTAGAGATTCCCCTTTTTGAATATCGATGTATCGAAATGAAAGCTTATGTGGTTTGTTATTTGGCTAGTGGCCTTCTTTGCGAAGGGCATGGATGCATATGATGTTTATTATCGAAGCGAGCTGCTTCAACCTCTGGAATTGAAGCCTTATGGAAGAAACATCACCATATTGGATGACCAGTTGGATTCAGTGGAAATAATTAGTTTGACCGATGCGTCGGGATTGCTTTATTGGCACAGAAAAATTTATACGCCCGTCTGTCAAACTGGTGAATGCAAGGAAATCGATGTAGGCATTTACTGGAAATGCAATGGTGAATTTCTGGGCCTGGAAGTTTATAACGAGCATTTGACCAAAACGGACCACAGCGTTTTCTCTGATACGGATTATCTTAAGCTGGTCGATGTTTTGATGAATGATTGGTCCATATTACGCGAATACGAATACGATGATCTTTTGTCAGAACCGTTGTATGAAACGGAGGGAAGCGATACGGATGCTGTGACCGGTGCCACCCGAAAAGAGATTGCGGATGAAACCGTGGCTGATGCAGTGTATACCACCTACACTTTGTGGCATTTAATCCATGTGGGGGAGAAGGAACAACTCCGGTCTGGCACTGCAGATTTGCTAAATGGGGATTCGAAAATGTTGGGTTTGCTGTTGGAGGCAGGTGATACACAATATCTTAGTATGATCATGGAATTATTCGCAGATGGAAAGTTGGCCTTTTCTTCTGAAGTGGGTGAATTAATCTCCCGATCCCTGTTATCGGAACATCGTGTCCATCGGGAATTGGCTTTTAAATCCTTGTCCAAATTCAATTTTCAAGATTTATCCATTCAGGATCAACTGGCAGATATATATCCGGAGTTGCAGCCCAATGAAAAAATCAGGGTATTGAACTATATGAAGAACCCGAACCAGCTTTCAGCATTATGGTATAATACGTTGATAAAAGATCTCGATAAAAGTGAGGAATGGCTGGTCAGCCGAACCTTGGATGCGGTAAAAAAATATAAACCACAAAACCCCAATATCGTAAAGTTGGCACAGGCCCTAACAACCAATTCAAATTCCTTCACTAAACAGGCTGCAATCGATTTTCTGAAGTATGCGTACCCTGAAGGGGAACCGTAAGAATGGATTCTCAATCAGGTCAAATTTGAGAGTATCAGTACCGCCAAAAATTCTTTCCAATAAACCCGAATATTTTCTAAGCCCTTGGACATATGTTTATCTACTGATATGACCAAAATATTGAGTTCATGCACTCCTTATGGTATTCCAACCCTTCAGTTCTGGTTTTAATCTTTCCTTGAAAATCAGGCATATATCAATAACGTTCCTAAACCTATAGGTATTCCACTCATTGAAATTAAAGTAACAAAAATAAGTAAATCCGAATGAGAGATTAGCGAGCGTATGTTTTTATGGGCCTGATAAAGATGATTTCGAACGGTATGCGGAGAGATTTTCAATTGCTCTGCAATTCTTTTATTGGAGAGCCCTTCGATTTTGCTGA
>CAYRRD010000153.1:0-4356 GCA_964426625.1 uncultured Saprospiraceae bacterium
AATCCAAAACGTCTCGGGTATATAATAAGGCCTCAAATTCACAAGTCTACTATTAGGTAAAAAACTTGTTTGCGAAGTCCATATCTACATCATTTTATGTCAGTATGGAAATTTTTTCAAAAATTAATTCACCTTAACCCAATCAAAGGGAGGAATAGTACAGCAGTTGGAGAATCCGAAGAGTGCCTACAGTTTTCCGGGTCAGAAAGGCATAAAGAAACGCCGGATGTTTTGGATGGATTAAGGTTTTCTAATATCTTCCATGAGGAAATGATGGACAAGCCTACAAAGGAAAGGTTGGGAAGGTGGTAGGAGATGGTGAATCAAACCCTCGCCATTTCATAACAAATCAACAATTACAAATACTTATGAAAGGATTTCTGATCGCGATAGTTTCCTTATTGTTCCAACACATACCTGCTGGCCAGGCCCAACCCCCCAATGTAGTCTATATCCTCGCAGATGATTTGGGGTACGGAGATGTCTCGTGCTATAATGAAAATTCAAAAATACACACCCCGAATATCGATCAGTTGGCCCGACAAGGCATCAAATTTACCGATGCGCACGCTTCATCCTCCGTTTGTACGCCTACTCGATATGGGATTTTGACAGGACGGTACAACTATAGGTCGACGCTGAAAAAGGAGTTGAGGTAATCATGATTCTTAATTCATATTTTAATACTTGATTTCCTACCAAGGCTTCGCAAGCGTTATAGTTGCTTTTCATTCATTGTCAGGTGTCTATGTTTTCTTTTCTAATTAATGTCATGGATATTTACTAATATTGTATCAATCGAATAGATTTACCTATGAACTCTTACAGCCATGCCCATTAAAAGAAGATCTTTTCTAAAATCCAGTGTCGTCTCCATGGCGGGGATATCTATTCTCCCCTCACCGGGTTTTCCATGGCCGGGAGTTACTATTGGGAATGATTTTTCCAATCTGCTTTCAAAATTAATCCCGATGAATGACGCTATGGTCAAACAAATATGGGAAAAAAAGATAGACGATCCATCGTCCAAATGGCACGGCGGCTATGCAAATCAATACGGAATTCCCAACGCCCATTCTACAAGTGCTTTTGTGGTGCGTGGCTGTATTGCCTATCATACCACAACTTCCCAATACCATAGGTCCATACCGCTGAGAATAGCTATCGAATCTGCCGTAGATTGTTTATTGGAAATCCAGCATGAAGACGGCACCATCGATTTATTTTCTACCAATTTCCACTCCACCCCCGATACGGCATTTATTGTCAATGACCTGGTTCCTACGTACAAAATGATGCAGGGTATGGAAAGGGAAGGAGAGGGATTGGCTGATCTTCTTGATAAAATGCGGTCTTTCCTAATCCGGGCCGGGGAAAGTTTATTGGAGGGAGGAATTCATACTGCCAATCACCGTTGGGTGGTATCTGCAGCCTTAGCTCGATTGTGGTCTATAGACCCCCGGCAGGAATACCTGGATCGGATGGAGGAATGGCTGGCAGAAGGAATTGATCAGGACAACGATGGCCAGTATCATGAACGGAGTGTCAGTATTTATTCACCTATCTGTGATAACATGTTTCTGGCTATTGCGAATATTCTCAACCGCGACCGACTTTATGACGTGGTCAGGAAAAATCTTGAGATGACCCTCTATTATATTCTGCCAGGCGGGGAAGTGCTCACCGAAGCATCGGACAGGCAGGATAAATCCGTCTATGGTGACGTAAGCAGGTATTACCTGGCTTACCGGTATTTTGCCATTGCGGATAACAATGGGCAGTTCTCCGGTGTGTGCAGGTTGATCGAAGACAGGATGTCGAACAGTATCGTTGGGTACATTCCCTATATGTATGAATTTGCAGAATATCAACACGATTTACCCAATCCTACTCCGCTTCCCTCTGCGTATTTCCGATATTTTAAAGATTCCGGAGTTATTCGGTTCAAGGAAGGGGCTTTTAATCTGTCGATTATCGAAAAAAATCCCACTTTTATGGTCCTAATTAAAGGAAATGTGGTATTGCAATCGATCCGTTTGGGCGCAGCTTTTTTTGGTGCCAGAGGACAATTTCTCCCGGAGGAATTGATCATGAAAGGGGATCAAATCATTCTAAAAAAGACTATTACCCACGGTTACTTCCAGCCCATTCCGAAGGATAAACGGACAGGAGGAGATGGCTGGAAGGAATTTTCCCGGGATGACCGTGAAATGAGTGAGTTACAAACCATGAATTTCACCGTGATCATTACCCCCGCACCGGAAAGAATTGCAATGGATATCGAGATTTCGGGTACAGACGATGTTCCGGTGTCTTGTGAAATGACCCTTCGTAAAGGAGACAGGATATCTGGTGCTATTCATGACCTTGATCAGGAAGATACGTATTTTCTTAAGGAGGGATATGCGGTAATTTCAAACGAGGGGGATACGATGAAGATTGGTCCGGGAAAAATGGAACATCGGTGGGCACAGATCCGGGGTATGTTGCCCAGGCAAGCTGGAAAGTCGTTGTACATTACCGGGACAACGCCGTTTGTGCATACGCTGTATTTTTCCTGACGGGAATGAATCATCTTATGAATATTCATTGTAAGACCTGAGTTGTGGGAAGCTGTCTGTTCGCTGAGTGCATCCACAGTGCCGGTTCATTTGAAGGATATTGATCGGTACTTTGCTCGCCGTGGTGAAACGAACCCTTAGATGGAAGAAAAAGAAAAGTATTTCAGGGAGCGTTGTATTTTGGCTCCGAACAAGAAATGGTGATGTGGAAAAATTGCGATCGGTAAAATGGTACCTCGATTGCGGAGATGATTATCTTTTGTGTGAAGGGAATTCTCTAGTTCGTATAACCATGCGAAAAAGAAAAATAACGCATGAATACAGAATCAGGGAACTTTAGCTGCACTTGCGGTTGGAAATGCTATAGATTCATACGCATCGACGGTTGAATATGCTACAAATTGTATGTAATTAAACACTAGACTATGGAATGGACCGAATGGATTAAAGATATTGTTGCTCCCATTAGCATGGTATTGATCATCTTCACCGCATATTTTTTTCACATTTCTGGGAAGAGGAAAAAAATATCGATGAGAACACAACGAAATTGGTTGATCGTAATCCTTTTTTGTTTTTTAATTTTCACCCCTGTTTTACTGAGTTTAAAGAGTTCAGTAAGGGAAATAATATCTTCAGTATTCGCTATCGGAGTATCTATCTTTGGAATATTGGTTTTTCTGAAATACCTACCTGAGATAATCACATATTATTCTCATACAGATAATTCTAGTTCGTAATTCATATTATCCTCAAATTCGCAAGTCTAATTCCTGAGTGAGTAAACTTACTTTTATAACCTCGTTTTGCTCTATTAAGATTACTTTTTGGAGCGAATTTGAGCTTAGAACCTTGTTCTCAAACCCTTCCATTGCGATTCTCAGAAAAGTCGAATCATGTTATAAGTAAACACTGAACTATATTGACGGCAAGTTTTGCCTGGGAGGTTGGAGCTTGCCTAACAGAATTGGTAGGCTTGCCTATCTGAACTGCTTGGTTTACCTGCCATCCAAAAGTAGGTGTGATAGGCCCCAGCCTCCCACCTTGCAGTTGGGAGGTAAACTCCGATAAAAATAATGTATTATTGAAAACACAGCTGGGGCTGTGTTAATCCCAGGGGAGACCTTAATATTGACCAAAATGGTGAAAATAAAATCCCATATAACCTTCGGAGGCCCTTCATTAGTCTACATCATAAAGTTTTGGTTAATTTAGACCTGCGAGAACAAGGTTATTATACTTGGTTCCTTAACCAAAGCTCCACAAGTATTTAAGTTGTTTGCCTTTCACTACCAGGTGTCTATGTATTCTATTGTCAACTATTGTCGTGGATCTTTATTAATTTTGGATCATCCGAATAGATGTGACTACAAAATATAAGACCCATGCCCATTAAAAGAAGATCGTTTCTAAAATCCAGTGTCGTCTCCATGGCGGGGATGTCTATACTCCACTCACCGGGTTTTTTATGGTCGGAAACCAATACTGGTAATGATTTTTCCGAACTGCTTTCAAAATTAATCCCCATTAATGACGATACGGTCGAACAATTATGGGAAAACAAGATAGACGATTCATCGTCCAAATGGCACCGAGGGTATGTCAATCCCTATCAGATTCCAAACGCGCACAGCACCAGCGGCTTCGTGGTGAGGGGGTGCATCGCTTATTGCGCGGTGTCTTCCAGATACCATCGATCCAAAAAGCTGAAAGCGGATATCGAATCAGCGCTGGATTGTTTGCTGGACATTCAGCACGAAGACGGTACCATCGATTTATATTCCACGAATTTCCA
>CAYRRD010000154.1:0-4207 GCA_964426625.1 uncultured Saprospiraceae bacterium
GTTTTTATTTCGACTTCCGCGCTCACGAATCGCATAAGGTCGGCTCACGAATCGCACAAGGTGATAGCTGACGGCTGATCGCAGGATCCATTTTAGTGATGAGGAAACTTTGGCCTATAGTGGTTTTAATTGGTCGATAATGTAGCTCCCTTCAACGATACTTTTTGTATTGGCGATAAAAAGGGAACTATATTGAGTATCTGTCAGGAAATAATTTAAAGCAGGATTCGCCCATGACACCCACCATATCGATCACAAGAAATTTCAAACTGGCCGTCGCAGTGCCTTTGTGGGCGTTGCGGTTCTATATCCGTCATTTTCTTTGGGTGGTGGGCATTTCCCTGATCCCATCCCTTCATCGATTCCTGATGGTTTATTTTCAGCCTGACTGGCCTGGCTTTTGGCTGATGTCGTTGGAGATCCTGGTGATGGTCTGCCGGCTATTATTGCTCGTGCTTATTTTCCGTATTGCCATCCATGGTGATCCGGTTATTCGTTCACTAAGCAACCAGGAACGTAAGTCACGGATCCATGCTTTCTTCAGATACCGATGGCTGAGCCTCGTTTTTCAGTTCCTGCTGCTCCTGGTCGCCACTATGCTATTTGATATTATTCCGGAACGGGTCCTCTCTTCATTTTTACCACCATCTATCCAGCATCTATACCTGGCCATTCTCCTGGGAATTAAAAATCCAACGATCATTGCCTGGGTTATAATCTGGATGGTCGGTATTCCCCGGCAGATGCTGCTAGTCGATATTTCGCAGGATATTTCATAGGAATGAAGGGGGAAGGGTGACCAAAGCGCAAAAAAAAAGCGTATGGATCAACTCCATACGCTTCTGAAATCATCTTACCGATGTTTTCCGGATTCATGCCTTATTGTCTGATATCGTCCAACCAGTCGTTGACGTCCCGTTTAAATTCATTCCAATTGTCGCGGGTAGCGTCGGCCAGGTCAGACAATCGATCGGATACTTCCTTTCTTTCGTCTTTGAGACTGTCCAGCCGATCCTGTAAGGCATCTTCCATATCGTTCCACTCTTTCTTGAGCTCGTCATTGGCATTTTCCATATTATTGGCCATTTGATCCTTGAGGTTTCCAAGCTCACGCTCAGTTTCCTGGATGCTCCTGTCGAGCTCAGACCGGGCTGCTTCCAGATCCTGTCTTATTTCCATTTTTTCCTCCTCAAACTGATCATCATTCGCTCGTTCATTAGTATTATTACAGGCGAAGACGAATAGGGAAATTATTAATGCCATGGGGAATGCAAATAATGATTTGGTTTTCATAATTAACGCATTTTGGTTAAGTCAATTATTGACATTTTATGCCATTAAAACGATAGCGGCATTTAGATATTGCATATTATTGTTAAATTAATTATTTGGGAGAGGGAAGGAAGAATCTAAGGGAAGTTTTATTCCCTGGCCAAAGGCCCCGTATCAGCGGGTTGACCAGTACGGATATGTCGAAATGGTCACCAAATTGGTCAATCAGAGAATGGTAGCACCCCTACAAGTCGTTTATAACCCACCTGATGAAAATGCGGAACTCCCTGATTCCAATTTTTTGTATTTATGAGTAGACTCAATACAGGCATTAGGGGCGTACCCTGCAACTCACATCCTTGCCTTCGCCGTAACAGTCCAGTCCGCAAAATCACCCTGTTCCAGCTTGAACCAGGCGGCCTGGCCGATCATACCGGCGTTGTCAACGCAGTATTCCAGCCGGGGGATGAAGGAACGCCATCCAAGTTCCGCACTCACTTCGGTGAGCCGCTGACGTAGACCACTGTTGGCGCTGACTCCACCGGCAATGGCGATTTCTGTGATCCCGGTATACTCGCTGGCCCGGATCAGCTCCTTCATCAGGATGTCGATGATGGTTTTCTGCAGACTCGCTGCAATATCCGCTTTATGGTCTTCGATAAACCGGGGATCGCTTTTCATTTCCCGCTGCAGGAAATATAAAAAGGCGGTTTTTAGTCCGCTAAAACTGAAATGGAAATCGGCTACGGATGGATGGGAAAAACTGAAAATGGGATGGCCTTGTTGGGCCAGGCGATCGATATGAGGACCTGCCGGATAGGGTAGCCCCATGATTTTTCCTGCCTTATCAAAGGCTTCTCCTGCCGCATCGTCCAGGGTGTTGCCCAGGATTTCCATATCCATAGGACTATTTACTTTGACGATCTGCGTATGGCCTCCCGATACAGTGAGGCAAAGGAAGGGGAAGTGGGGCACAGGATCTTCGATAAAATGGGCCAGAATGTGGGCATCCATATGGTTGACCTCGATGATGGGGATATTCAGTGACTGTGCCAGGGACTTGGCGAAAGAAACCCCTACCAGCAACGAACCCATCAGTCCGGGACCTCGCGTGAAGGCTATGGCATTGAGATCCTGCTTGTCCACACCAGCTCGTTCCAGGGCTTCACGAACCACCCATCCGATGGCTTCCAGATGTTTCCTCGACGCCAGTTCAGGCACCACCCCGCCAAAATTTTTGTGATCGAGCTGACTCGATACAACATTTGAGGCGATTTTTGCATCTATGAATACAGAAGCACCCGTGTCGTCACAGGAAGATTCAATGGCTAACAGTGTTTTGGGCATATTGGATCTGTGTTTTACAGGCCTGGTACGGGGTGCAAATTGAAATAAAAATTATTGAATCGAAACATTTTTAGATACTTTTGATAAAAATGTTATTATTGCATACGTATAAACTGTATAAAAATTATCTGAAATGAGAACCGTAATCAACCTACTTCTTTTTGTGGCCATTTTGGTTTTGGGATATATGACGTATTCCAGTATCAAAGCTCCCATCAGTTTCAAAAACGAGCTCGATCGTCGTGAGCGTGCCGTGATTCAGAAACTTTCCAAAATTCGGGATGCCCAGAACATCTATCGGGATGTCACAGGAGGTATGTTTGCAGGAAACTGGGATACGCTCAAAACGGTACTGAAAGAAGGGCAGATGCGATATATTAGTATTGTGGGTGACCCGGATGATCCGGATTTTGACATCAACAACCTGCAGCGTGATACGGCTTACAGACCCGCCATTGAGCTTGTTCAGGAAAAAGGCATTTCTCTGGATTCTCTGGAGTATGTACCCTTTTCCAATGGGGCGACCTTTAGTATAGCAGCAGATACACTGACTTATCAGTCCACCAAAGTCAATGTGGTGGAAGTAGGTACCACCTATAAAACCTTCATGGGTCAGTTTGCGGATCCGGCGTACGCGAAATACGATAAACGTTATGATCCCAATAAGGTCATTCGATTTGGAGACTTAACCAAACCAACCACAGCAGGTAGTTGGGACAGATAATATGACATACGACCACCGGATGGATCAGGGTGGAAATCTTCTGACCTTGTTCATCTACATGGATGGCATCACCGGGGTGCTGACACATGGGCGCAACCTGCTGTCGGTTCATTCCCTTTCGCTGGGATCGATTCATTGTCAGGAGGAAGAAATCCAGAGCACCCTCGGCCGATTTTACGAGGGTATTTCCTGGAATGTGGAATCAGTGAAGAAAGTTCGGCTGATGTTCATCAATTCCATTTTTCACCGAACTCAGAGCGGTGTTCTGGAAACCTTTAAAAACAGGTTGCCGGCATTTCTGCTTTATCACAAAACGTATTTCGACGCCGAGGTGACGCACAGTCACCTCGCTCAGAAGATACACCATGATCTGATCACCGGATTTGCGCAGAACGCGAAACCGGTATTGTGGTTCCATCTCAGGCATCACATATTGTTTGCTTCATTTTGTACCGGAGCAGGTGACATTTCAGTGACCTCGTTCAAGGTGCAGAAAAGCCTTGATGTATATTACTATATCCTGTTCAATTATCAGACTCTGAATACGACTTTGCCCGAATTGGATCAGGTGATGATCAGCGGCGAATTGCTGGATATGGACAAGATCCACAATTTTTTTGAAGAAAATCTTCCTACCCTCCGGCTCGTCACTTACTGGCAATGGAAAGGCATCCCGGGGAAGCCCCAGGTGGAATTGAATCGGTGGCTGGTGGAGGTCGGCGGATTGGATGGGTAAAAGAGTAGAGCCAAAAAGGGGTTCAGATGGATGCGCTTCCAGATCCTCCCTGCGGTCGGCTTCCATACGGACACAGTACGAATTCGTCGGACATTGCCTGCGATTCGTAAGCGCGATAGCGATTTGGA
>CAYRRD010000155.1:0-4103 GCA_964426625.1 uncultured Saprospiraceae bacterium
TTTCCGGGCTGGCTGGTCGGATGCCTGGAATGGCCTGGGCGTATATGCCTTTGGCATGTCAAACGCCATATTCTTTTTCCTGAAACCGGAAACTATTTTCCCACAGCTCCTACTCCTCCCTCGGACATCATTTTCTCTTTCCGGAAACATGGATCTCTTTCCCCTAGCCGGATCTGTGGGATTTCTAGCCCTAATCCAACCTTTCCCACATCCTGTTCCATCGGAAACCCGCCTTGATGCTCTGCTCCGGTACACGCGACCAAAAAGTCCTTCTCGTCACGCCAATGGCATGATCCTCCGGCACGAGACCCCACGAACGCGAATCCACCGAATACGGTCTATTGTCCCCCATTGTCCAGTAATAATTTTGCCGAAATGTATAATGTTCCATGACCCGACCCTCTGCATCCCAAAGCCGTTGATCCCGGATCTGCCCCTCGAAGTTTTCGAACCTTTTGAGGATCTGGCCATAAATACTTACAAAGAGACTATCAGCCACTGTCGTCCAGCCTTCTGCCGGTATTCGAAGACGGGATCCTGAAACCGCCAGTTTTTTGGCCCATGAAAAATCGTCGGGTATCTGCGAAGGATCTGGGAAATAATATTGAACCCGGATCTCCGTACGATCCCCGGGCAACAAATCGAGCTGTTCCAGGGTGAACACCCCCCTGAATTCGTGCGCCCCGCGATTCATCTGAACATGTTCACCCATGCGATAAAGACTATCCTTGTACCGGTCAAAATCGGTGAGTTGCTCAAATCGGATCACAAAATGCTGTAGGCTTTTGGGGTGGGGCTTTTCCGACTCTCCGTTGATCAGGATGGTGTGGTGATTAAATTCCACTTCATCACCCGGCATGCCCACGATTCGTTTGACAAATGGCGTGCGTCCCGGTATCGGCATAAACTGAAAACTGTCCCGTTCCGCAGAAAATCCGGACGAGGCCGCCTGACTATTTTTCCAGTGATAATAATCCAGATGACGCTGACTCTGGAAAATGCTGTCCTCCTTCGGTACATTGAACACCAGAATATCCCCCCGCCGAACTTTACGGATACCCGGCAGCCGGTATACCTGGTCGTTAATATAAAATCGAGCACCCAGGATCCATTTTTCCACCAGAATATGATCGCCCGGTACGATGGTGGGCGCCATGGACGCTGTCGGAACATGGTAAGAGGTCAGGATAAATATTTTGACTAAAATTGCGAGCGGTATAGCCAGAATGATCGGCAGGAAATCCTTCCAGGTCAGAGGATCCCGTTTCTTAACTTGCTCTTCCGCCGTCACTTTGACCTCCATTTTATCGTCTGTTATCCCATTTAGAAAGCTGGTTGATCGTGGCACGCATATCCTTGGGTAGCGGATCATGAAATTCCCGGAATTGGCCGTCGAATGGATCCTCAAATGCCAGGTACTCAGCGTGGAGCGGAGTGCGTGTCAACAAGGGTCGTTCCACCGTGCCTTTCTCGAGATGAAATTTGTTTTTCCCCTTCACGGTCGAAACCAGGAACTCCTCGTGCCGGCCATATACAGGATCCACCATTAAAGGATGGCCCAGATGTTGGAGATGAACCCGGATCTGATGTGTACGACCCGTGTGGAGATCCAGGGACAACACCGCATACGAACCAAACTGTTCGACCACTGTATAGCTGGTTTGCGATGACTTTCCCTGTTTGTGAATAACCACCCGGTTTTGCCCTTGCAACTTCAGGATCGGAGCATCGATCTCACCGGTGGGTTCCCTCAGCCTTCCTTCAACGATCGCGATGTATTTCTTTTTCACCTTGCGATCCTCGAACATTTGATTGAGGTCGCTGTGGGCATCCAGGTTCCTTGCATAAAGGATCAGGCCCGACGTCCCCTGGTCCAGTCGGTGTACGGTGTAAATTTCACCATACCGATCCCGTAACATCCGCTTGAGGCTGATTTCATTTGAAAATCGCTCCGGCACGGAAAGGACCCCGGCTTCTTTGGAAACCACCACGTACTGCGGGCTTTCAAAAACTACCCTATATTTGTTTTTCCCTTTGCTCATCAATATTGAGTTCACTAAATTTTTTCTTACCCAGAATGAAATAATCCCATACTATACTTCCTCGATAACGACCATCCCAGGCAATTCGTTCTGCGATGCCCTGATCCTTCAGCATCCGGAGAAACATTTTACGCTTTTTCCACATATTGCCAAACCGGCCGTACAGGTGCATATGGGCCTTCCATATCGCTTTGAAATTGCCAATGTCACCCTGCACGATAAATCGCAGCGCCGCAACCCCATCCAGAATCAGACGCACCAGCAGCAGACCAGGTAATAGGTGCCCCCGCTCGTTTTTGACCAGGATAAACAAACTGTTTCTGAAATTGAGGAATGTCTTTCTGGGACTTGAATAATCCAGCGTCCCCCCTCCGAGATGAAACAGCGTGGCTTCCGGGACCACGGCTATATGCTTGCCCGTCCTCTGTAAACGCCAGGAAAGATCAATTTCTTCCATATGCGCAAAAAAATCGGCATCGAAACCACCTACAAAATGGAAATCTCCCGAACGGATGAGAAGTGCGGCACCAGTAGCCCAGAAAATCTTGGAGGTCTCATCGTATTGCCCGTGATCCACTTCATTGGTCCCCAGGATACGCCCCCGGCAAAGCGGGTAACCCAGCCTGTCCAGCCATCCCCCCGCCGCACCGGCGTACTCGAATTCCTCTGGACGCTGAATGGAGCGAATTTTGGGTTGACAGGCCGCGAATTCCGGATGGGCATCCAGAAAATCCACCATGGCTGTCCATTTTCCGTCCCTGAATTCCACATCCGAATTGATCAGAAAATAATATTCAGATTCTATCCGGGCCAGTGCTTTATTGTATCCGCCGGCATATCCCGAATTGGAATCGAGCCGGATGAGAGTAAGCTGCGAGCCAAATTGACGGAGAAAGGAGACGGAATCGTCCGTACTACCGTTGTCTGCCACATAAAGCCGGGCATATTCCGGCAGGTGTTCGATCACGCTGGGCAAATAGTTTCGGAGATGTTCCAGGCCGTTGTAGTTCAGAATAACTACGGCAACCCTAAGACTGTATTTTTGCGTTTTCCCCATGCAGTATTTTCAACGTCATCCTTTGGTCTTCCCGGATGGTTTCGGTTAATGCTTCCAGGGAGTCAAAAGTAGCATCTTCACGCACAAAAGCGACCAATTCGATGGCTATTTCTTCGTGGTAGATGTCTTTGGTGAAATCAAAAATGTGGACTTCGATGGACACATTGCCCCCAGACGGTACCGTCGATTTGGTGCCGATGTACAGCATCCCCTGGAATTGCTGTTCGTGGACATACACCCTGACCGCATAAATACCGTTGGCAGGCACCAGTTTTTCCTCATCGGAGAGCTGGATGTTGGCCGTTCGGAAGCCGATTTTGGCGCCGAGTTTGTCGCCGTGAATCACCCGGCCTGTAAGGGTGTAGGGGTAACCCAGCATTTTGTTTGCCTCCTCCACCTCGTGGTTGGCCAGCGCCTTCCTGATCAGCGTGGAGCTGATCTTCATGTCGTCGATCTTTTTCTGGGGTAATTCATCCACCAGGAAATGGCCTTTTTCCTGATAGGGCAGCAGGGTATTGATATCACCGGACCGATTGAGGCCAAATCTGTGGTCGTATCCGATCATAATGGTGTGCGGATTGTAATACCGTTCGATAAAGGATTCGATGTATTCGTTGGGTGACATCTGGGAAAATTCAATCGAAAACGGAATGATAACCAGATGGTCGATGTGGTGCTTATGAAGCAATTCTATTTTTTCATCGATGGGGGTCAGCAATTTCATCGACCGGTCATCCGGATAAATGACCTGACGCGGGTGAGGGTGAAAGGTCGTGACAACGGTTTTACCTCCGATGGATTGGGCATACGCGGCCATCCGCTTGAAAATGAAAGCATGCCCCAAATGCACTCCGTCAAAGGATCCGAAGGTAATCACGGACTTTTGAATTCGGGCTTTCTGAAATGCTTCAATGGAGCGGTAAATGTTCATGTTTCAGGCAAATGTGCATTTATTGGAATGAAGACCTTCGTTTTCTAAACGAAGATGCGTTAGTTTTGTTAGT
>CAYRRD010000156.1:0-3967 GCA_964426625.1 uncultured Saprospiraceae bacterium
GCTAAATTGAAGAGGTGGGTTTTTGAGCCGGGTCATTATACGATTCACTGGGAGAACGGAGAAGTATCTGAGATCTCATCAGAAGAAACGCAAGAGTTAATAATGCTCACTAACCTTTGGGCGGTTGTATTTTATACTTCCTGGGAAGGGCCAGAAGATGTGAATTTGGTATTTGAAATCAGGGTCGGATTTTCATAATGAACGTATAGAGTATTATTCAGAAACGAAAATTTTGTGGATTTTGCCCATTCGGGGCAGTGTATATTCAAACAAGTGCTCTGTTTCATAATTTAATAAGTGTGAAGAACTTATGGAATGGAGCACTTATGAAATGAAACTATATTCCAGTATATATATTTGTGTGAAACTAATTGATCATTCCGAAAAATTCATCGAATATCCCAGATTGAATCCGGTGATGAGCTTATGGTTGATGGTATTGTACATCAAGGCGATCTCGATGGGGCCTATAAAAGTATCGTAAGCAGCGGTCAGGTTGAACCCGGCGATGGGGGATTTCGTCTGGTCTGGGATCTCATAATTGGTGGAGATAATATCGATCAGAAGACCACTCGTCCCCGTAGAAATAGAAAATTTCGGAGTGATATTGAAGGTCAGGCCCAGCTGAGCTGCTGCAGCACTCGAGGAAGTCAATCCATTGACCCGAAACCCTGGAAAGAGGATTTGATTGCGTGTAACGAGGTTGCTCCCCCCGATCAAAAATTGGTCCAGAAAGGGGTAATTGTGACCAAAATGCATGCCGCTGTTCAGTTTGACATACAGCGTGTGCCGGGCTATAGGAAGGTAGTGGGCACTATTGTATCTTATTGATAAATAATCTTTTTTGGGAGTTTCGGGCGGGCGTTGCCCGTCATCTGAAGCACCGAAGTGCAGCCGAAGAGATTGCTGGTGATTCCACCCTACCTCGATATTGATTTTATTTCCACGGTGCGGGTTAAATGCCTTATCCTGGTTGTTGAATTTGATCACCAAATGTGAATTGAGAAACCGATTGCTGGCTTTAGGCTGGATCGGAGTGCGGATTTCCGGGTTAAAAGTAAGCCACTCCCACCGGCTTCCAATACCGACCTGAAAATTTCTCGACCACAACTTGGACAGGTTTATTTCTGTACTCACATGATGTTGGCGAAAAATTCCGGTTTGTGCAAGATATTGATTGTGCAGGTTCAAATCTGTAAATTCTCCGGTAATCGAAGACTCCAGGATCAAACTTTTCGCTCCCCCAAAAGGAAAAATATGACGGGCAGCAAATTGTTGGTTTTCACCGATGGACACCCCAATGGAGGAGCGGGAAAACATACTTAAACCTCCGCTTCGTGCCAATCCCAGCTTAATCCCCAATCCCGTTTCCGAACTATACCCTAATCCGGCTCGCACATAGGTTTGATAATCTCGTTCAAAATTCAGATGAAGATGAACCGTGCTATCCGTAGCGTCCTCGAAGTTATATGTGATTTTTTTAAAAATACCTGAAGCCAGCGTGTATCTCACCCTATCGGATATTTCCCCCACCGTGTATTCTTTGTTGTTTCTCAGATCCATCTGGGTTTTGAAAAAAGCATAGGATGATTCGTCCAGTCCGGAGGCTCTAATTTCATCGACCCTAACCATATTATGATCCTGTCGAAGGGGTGGTGTGTATTCCTCCATCCCATAGATGCGATCCAGGGAATCTTTTAAGTTTTTTAGAATAGGAAATACCTCCCTGCCGCGTTCTATGCCCATATTCAGGATGTCTACTGCGGATGAAAAACTACCGGCATTGTACGGGGTGATGGGATAATCCACGAAAATATCTGTCAGTTCCAACTGTTCACGGTAATCTCTCTTCTCGGAATAAAAAGCGATCTGAGAGATCAATTCCATGGGATTGGTTATATCGTCGTTTGTGAGTTGCTGATCAGTGACCGAACTTCCAATAGTGATAGAGGCTCCCATATCCAATACTTCGGAAACGGGAAAATTTCGTACCAGACCCCCATCAATAAGATAGACTTCTCCCATATGGACGGAGGTAAATACCGAAGGGATAGCCATGCTGGCACGAAGGGCCTGAACCAGATTGCCTTCTGTCAGAATGACCGGTTCACCATTGTCGAGCCTGGTAGCCACACATCGAAATGAGCGGGGGAGTTCCTCAAACTTTACAATCCGGTTGTATGCGGAAAAATGATTGCTAAGCCACAACCACAGTTCGTTGGATTCCAGAACACCGGTTCCAATGTGCAATTTCTTATCTACCAGGGGGATATTCAGAAATTGTCGGCTGTCCTCCTTGAAGGGAAGCATCAGTTGATGGTAGTCCAACCGATCCGATAAAATACGATTCCATTGCATTTCTCTCGCCATTTCAGCGATCTCTTTCCCAGAGTATCCTACAGCGTATAATCCCCCGACGATGGCTCCCATACTAGTTCCTGAAATATAATCCACATTGATACCTGCAGAATCAATCGCTTTCAACAATCCGATATGTGCGAGCCCTTTGGCTCCGCCCCCACTCAATGCCAGGCCAATTTTGGGACGGTCTGCTGCGGTCTGAGGAATTAACCAATACGGAAGGAAAATAATAATAATAATATTTAGGATATGTTTCATCTTTCCATTTATTTCAAAATGAAAATAGCGTTTCAACCTTCCGGGATTTATTGGTTTCCACAATTTAAGTATAAAATTTTAGATGTCCTATTTGTTTGCTGGCAAATATCCCTCTATTCTCCCCTTTTTCGATTGAATTAATCCTTATTTTAGGATAATAAATAGAAAAAATGGTAAGATGGAAGAGATTAAGAGTAAGGCTCAGGCGGAAATAGGGTTGAGTTTTAGATAGGGTGCGTGAAGTGGGGGGGAGGGGGGACGAGTGGTTGTGGGGTGTGTGTATAAGGATGGGGGGTAGCTCAATGCCTTCCTTTATCAGCATACCACTTTCGGGGCATTTGATAAAATCGGTTAGAATATCGATATTGCCGACGAAATTATAATAAATGCCATTGGAATCATAAAAATGTAGGAACCGGGTATGAAAGTAGTATGTCTGGCAGGGTCCAAGTTTGGGAATACCACCCGGATTGCACTGGATCTCGTTGAAAACCTTATAAGACAAAGGTATCCCGATTACCATACCACCTTGCTGGATCTGGCGGATTATGAGATTGAATTCAGTGATGGAAGGAATTACCAGGCCTATCAGGGGGATACGGGTTTCGTAGCCCGCACCATCATGGAAGCCGACGTCGTGATCATCGCCACCCCCATTTTCCAGGCATCCATACCCGGAACCCTCAAAAATATCTTCGATCTTCTCCCATACAATGGCTTTGAAAACAAAGTTGTCGGAATCATAGCTCTGGCTGGTTCCCCACGCCATTTTTTGGTCATCGAACATCAATTGAAATCCATTCTCAACTATATGAAGGCCCACGTGGTACGGCAATATGTGTTTATTGAGGATGCCGATTTTGACGCCAATCGGGATATTACCAACCAAAATGTCCTCTTACGCATCAGGAATCTTGTGGATGACACTATGATAAACCTTGAGGTAATGCAGAGACTGCGCGAGGCACGACAGAATGCACAGGATAAATAGAGAATTAGCCGGGGACAGGACTGACTACCAGGGAAAGCAGTAACAAAGGAGCAGTGATCAGTGGGAAGCAGGGGTCGGGAATTCCCAAATTCTTATCCGGAGTTTGGATGCGTAAGTTTGTCCGGTATATGATTTGGCCGGGGTGAATAAGGGGACTATAGTCTTATTCCTGTTTTTTAAATAGGGTTTACTCAGATTTAGGCTTTTGACTAGATTACAATATTTTATGATAAAAATTCAACGGTATTAGACCGAGGTTATTTGTGATTATCTGAATTAACTTTGCATTTTATAAATTCCACATTTACCTGGGTGATTCGGAAAATTAAACATCTCCAGTTTATAACGATAGAATTT
>CAYRRD010000157.1:0-1384 GCA_964426625.1 uncultured Saprospiraceae bacterium
ATGATAGATGACATGCGCTTCCAGATCCTCCCTGCGGTCGGCTCACGAATCGCATGAGGTGGGGTCACGAATCCCATGAGGAGGGCTCACGAATCGCATAAGGGTTGGGGCACGAATCGCATAAGGTTGGGTCACGAATTGTATAAGGTCAGGGCACGAATTGCATAGGGATCGCGCTTGCTGTGGGAAAAAAGATTCCCTCCATTTCATTTCGCATGAATGAAAACCAGGCTATAAGGAGGTTTCTTTCAAAAAAGTTTTCGAACTTTACGGTCGCTTTTTTTTAGCTAAAAATAACAACGGAACATGAAATACAACGCTATCCTCTTTTTTATGGTCGTCATCATCGCATCGGCTTGTAAAAACGATGCTTCCCATTCAGGCAGCTCAAGCAGCAGTCAAACCACCATCCTGGATCCTGTGGAATATCTGGGTCGGGGCGAACCGCGGTACAACCTGTATCCAGTGGATGCGACCAACGAATTTGCAGACGCGTCGATCGACTCCTGGAGCTACACCAATGGTCGATTTGATTTCAAAATCGGCGGAAGTTCCTACCAGCTCAAAGCCCAATCCTCCGATCGGCCCAATCTCATGTGTGCCAACTCCGATGAGGGACAACACCTGCACGTCATCCTCAACAGCCAACCCTATTCCGCGCAGTACGAGTCGTCTTTCGATTTCAACATCCCCAACGGACAGCACCACCTTCTGGCTTTCCTCGGCAAATCCTACCACGAAAGCCTCAAAACACCCAAGGCCCGCGTGGCGAAACTGATCGAAGTGGAGAACGGGAATATCGTCAACGATTGGAATATCCCCACCCCTACCCTCTTCTACAGCCGACCCAAAGGCACCTATGTGGGCGATGATGCCAAACAAATCCTGATCGATTTTTATCCTGTAAATATCAATATAGGCGAAGATGCCAAAATTCGACTTCAGATCAACAGCGAACAGTATTACCTGTATGCCTGGAAATCGTATATCGTGGAAGGCCTGCCATATGGAGAAAATACCATCGGGATACAGCTCGTCGATCTCAACGGAGAGCCGGTCAACGGGGAAATCATCTCCCACTTCCGGAAATTTCAGCTGGTCCGGGATCCGGCCGAAGGCTTAAATTAAAATATTTGTGCCAAAATTCGGGAAATTTCAACCAGCTTGATATATTTGCATTCCTTTTCAGCATCGATGGATGTGTAGCCCGATAAGGCGTTTGAAATGAAGATTATAATTGGTGATTGTCTGCCCTGTGGCTGGCAATACGGATAAAAATAAACGTGGTGATTGTAGCTCAGCTGGTTAGAGCGTCCGTACGGAAGGCCAGGGGCTCAAATCCGTACGAGTGTGGGAGTGGGTGTGTGTTTGGGTTTGGGTGTGT
>CAYRRD010000157.1:1484-3958 GCA_964426625.1 uncultured Saprospiraceae bacterium
GTGTGTTTGGGTTTGGGTGTGTGTGGGTTTGAGTTTGGCTGTGTGTGTGAGTGTGGGTGTGGATGAACGAAAAATATGGTGGTAAGAAAATATTATATGGTGATTGTAGCTCAGCTGGTTAGAGCGCCGGATTGTGGTTCCGGAGGCCGGGGGTTCAAATCCCCTCAGTCACCCTGATCAGTGAAAAGCCTGGATGCATTGCTTCCGGGCTTTTTTTATTCCAGCAATCGATACCCTGGTTCAGATTTGTCGATCCAGCAATGCCCGGACGCTGGCATTCCACATCCCCGAAGCCACCATCTTCCGGAGCTGTGCGGCATGTCTTTCATGGTGAAGATCGGTTCCGGTGGCATCGTACATCCCCATCTTCAGCAATTTTTCCGCGCACAGACGAACATCCTTACCGTAGTAGGAGGACAGCGAAAGGAGATTGAGCTGAAACAGACAGCCGGCGTCCTTCAGGTCGTGAAAGGCATCCATATCCTCGTGATAAAAAAAATAGCGTTCGGGATGCGCCAACAGCGGACGATAGCCCGCCACCTGCAGATTGGCCAGGACAGGAAAGAGAAGCAGTGGCGGAGCGATGTACGACATCTCCACCAGGACGATATTGTCCTTTGCGCACAACAAATCCCCCTTCCGGATCCGTGCCAACAATCCATCATCGATCATATATTCTGCAGCCGCATTGACGGTCACCCTACCTTCATATTTTTCCCCGACCCGTTCCCGAAACGATTCCAGGGTGGCGAGAATTTTTTCGGACGTATTGTTGTACACGCCTTCCATCACATGCGGTGTGCATACAAAATGGCGTATGCCCAGGTCCACCATGCGGTCGAGCAACAGCATTGCGGTTTCATGATCCGGTGCACCATCGTCCAATCCGGGCAGCAGGTGCGAATGCACATCGGTATATTCCGGAGGGAATCCGGCTTTGAGGTCGGCCCCCTCCCCTTTTTTGCGAAACCATTTGATCATTTCGGTCGGCAATGGATTGATTCATCGCTCAAAATAGGGATTTTCAGGTATTTGCACGTAGATTTCCCATTGGTGCATTCGTACGAACCCGATAAATAGAATGGGAATGGATCGCATAGGCCCAGGAAGTGGTTAAGGACCGAGACAGGAATGCGGGTGCGCTTTCCACGCCCGGTATTATAATTCGTCATAAATATATGAAAAAAGGCCATAAAGAACTGATGATGTATTTGTAACATATTAACGTAGCATTGTATTTCATCGCATTTTATAAAATTTTCACAACCATTGAAACAAAACTGCACACGATGGTTATACTTTTATCGTGAAAATTGTTTTCCAGAAGTGTGAAAAGTTAGGAAAATATAGTATGTTAGCTACATACTTATTCGGAAAACAGAACCGAAGTACGGAGCAGGCCGAAGATTCTTACAGTTTTTTGCATCCAGTTCAAACTATATTCGCTGGATGCACCAAACAAGCATCAAAAGGTTGGCTCCGGATATTAATTGCAAAAGAATTAGTAAAAATGAATCGAATCCCTGTTAAAAATTCAGTTTTACGGAACCCCCATTTTTGCGAAGGCCAGTGCCATAGTGAATTACGAACACGTGGAGCACCCCCTACGGCGCCTTCGACCTTCCAAACCCAAGATAATGCTGAAGAAATTCAGGGATGCGAATCCATCTCGGAGTTTTTTCCTACGATGAGCGGTGACTGAACGTATCCGGCCATCTGAAAGAACCTGTTGCACCGTCTCAGGGATTTAAGACACGGTGTATATAAAATTGACAGGAAATCATATGTCCTTGCCTGGGCCAGGATGGATTTTCCCGTTACCGTACCTATGGAACACGCCGAAGTTATGACCGAAAAAATATTTTTGGGACTGACAAGGGCGAAGCCGTATCTGTTTCCGAATAACGAAGGCGGGGAAGATAGGAGTAGTTGTTTAGCGAAAGGGGAAAAAAGGAGGCTGCAGATCCAATCCGCATTGACCAGGATTATGTGTTTGACAAACTTTCAAAATGAACATATGAATAGTACGAATACGCAGCTACGTCTCTATGGATGGCAGGTATGGCTTGCAGGAAATGGATCAGCCGGGGGGGCACACCCCTCACCTACCCCACCATACACTTCACACCACACACAAACCCAACTTCTAAGCTCTGAAACCAAACACAAAGCACTAAACACGCCCCCTACTTCCCTCTTTCACAACCAATTTCTAAGCTTCAAAATCTTAACACTGAACACTGCCCCCTATGCTCTGGTATGTACTCTACACCAAATCAAGATCAGAAAAGAAAACCGCACAGCATCTCGACGAAATGGGGATAGAATGTTATTGTCCGGTACGGCGGGAAGTGCGGCAATGGAGCGACAGGAAAAAGAAGGTGGATGTCCCGGTGCTTCCGGGCATGGTGCTCGTTCGGCTACCCGATAAAGAACGCAGCCGGGTATTTGAATCTCCCCTTGCGGTGCGGTAC
>CAYRRD010000158.1:0-3885 GCA_964426625.1 uncultured Saprospiraceae bacterium
TAGGTGTGAAGAACTTATGAAATGCTAGTGCTCGGATTGTTCCCGTCCAGAGGTTAAATCGCCATTTAGTATTTGAACAAAGCTACCGAGTTTCCATAAATCCAGATAACGTATTTGCTTCGGGTTTGTCCTCAATTTTTTCAAACAAAATTGTCGGAACGAGGCACTTGTGAGCATGAAACGCAGTATCGGGATTTTCTGTACCACCCGGGCCCAATACACCAATTTTCCCGGAAAATCGGGGTAGTTCTCAATCAGATGCAACAGATTTTCAAGAGCAGATTTTTGATGAGATATAAATACTTCGAAGGAATTCAACCCTGTATGAACTGCTTTCAAGGGAATGTGGACCACCGCAATTTGTTTTTCCCTGAGCAAACATCCAAATTGAGTGTCTTCGTGGCCGTATGACTGCATCTGTATATCGAAGGAAAGATTTTTTGCGGAGCTGCTATGGATTGCAAAAATACCTGAAGAAAAGTTCAAATATGGATCTTTTTCCTTTATCGCAGTTTCCCGAAATCTGCCGTAATACCAATGGAGTAAATTTTCCGTTTCGGGTGGATTGGCCTGGTAATAATGTTGCCCCACATATATCACACGGACGTCCGTCAAGCGGGTTATCATAGCATGGACAAAATCATTGTCAGGGACCATATCGGAGTCTATGCTTACCTTCCACTCCGAGTCAGGATATTGGAGAAATTTTTGACGCATAACAGAGCGGCCCACATTCACATGACCCAGGTTCCACTGAATAAAAGGTATATTATATTTGTTTTTTAACCTGGATAAAAGTTGCCTATATGCGATTTCAGAACCATCATCCCACACCATGATCCGGATATCTTCCTTCCTATCCTTTATTTGGGGAATCAAAGATTTCAATACCGGTTCCGGATCGAAGTTGTAATTGAGGATATGGATATGGTATTGCGCCTGCATGGAATTTCTGAAATTAGGATTGCGCACCAAATTACAACAAATTATCCTGTAGCTTTGTCTACAATACTTTTAAACCATTGGGGGAAAATGGTCCACAGGATCTCAGCTTTTATTTTTTCCAGTCTGGTAGTGTGGAAAAATTTAAAAAAAATAACCGTGGAGGATTATAGCATTTTCGTGCAACAATGTGATATTTATTTGGTTCGTTTAATAGGTAAGTTGGTCTTACCCGCTTATAAGAGATAAAAACCTTACATGGGACAAATGGAAGCTATACGTACTCTTGGCGAACTCAAAAAGTCCGGGTATCAGCCAAGGAGTATCAAAGATGAAATCAGGAACAATCTGATACAGAAAATCAAACAGGGGCAACCAATCTTTGAGGGCATAATCGGCTATAACACGACCGTGTTGCCGGATGTCGAAAGGGCTTTGTTGTCGAAGCACAATATTTTGTTGCTGGGTCTTCGTGGTCAGGCCAAAACCAGGATTGCCAGGGAGATGACCAAATTGTTGGATGAATATGTTCCTGTTGTTGCTGGAAGCGAAGTCAACGATGATCCACTTCAACCGATCAGTCGCTATGCCATCGATCTTATCAAGGAAAAAGGGGATGAAACGCCAGTAACCTGGATTCACCGTTCTACCCGATTTGTGGAAAAATTAGCTACACCCGATGTGACTGTGGCAGACTTGATCGGAGACATAGACCCCATAAAAGCGGCCACGCTCAAGCTCCCTTATTCTGATGAAAGGGTCATCCATTTTGGACTAATTCCCCGGGCTCACCGATCGATATTTGTAATCAATGAACTTCCCGATCTACAACCACGAATTCAGGTAGGACTATTCAATATTTTGCAGGAAGGAGATATACAAATTCGAGGATTTAAATTGCGTTTTCCACTGGACATCCAATTCCTGTTTACTGCAAACCCGGAAGATTATACCAATCGCGGAAGCATAGTAACCCCACTGAAAGACCGGATCGGCAGTCAAATCCTCACCCATTATCCCAGGGAGCTGGAAGATGCCAAAGCCATTACAAGACAGGAAGCACAATTGAGCGATAGTAGGTCCGATATACATATACCGGAGACCATTCTCAATCTGATTGAACGCATTGGTTTTATTGCTCGGGATTCGGAGATGGTAGATGAGAAAAGTGGAGTATCTGCCAGAATGTCTATCAGTGGTTACGAAAACATCGTAAGTGCTGTGGAAAGACGTATGTTGAGGAACAATGAAAGTAAAGGGACCGCACGGATAGCGGATTTGTATGCAATGATTCCCTCCATTACCGGAAAGATTGAGTTGGTGTACGAAGGAGAACAGGAAGGACCCTATCAGGTCGCGGTCGAGCTGATCGGAGAAGCCATCAAGGAGGAATTCAGGACTTACATCAGTGATCCCTCTGATACCTTCGATAATGATCCTGTTTTTGTAGGACTACGTGCGTGGTTTGCCTCAGGGAATATCGTAGAACTGGAAAATGATGTAAACAATGAAAAGTTTGAAGAAACCCTCAACCAGGTTCCGCATCTCGATGAAATCATTTTTGACTATATCGATCAACCTCTTGATCGCATGTTTTGGAAAGAGTTCATATTGCATGCTCTATCCGAATACAACGTTCTGAATAAAGAAGTGTGGGACGGTCATATGAATTTCAATGACCTCCTTGCTAATATGCTTGATGATTTAGATGATTAAACACTATCAAAACATGGTACTAAAAATCAATAATGAAAATCCGCAAGGTAGTAAGATTCAAAAGGTGATTGACACCTTGCACAACGGTGGTATTATAATTTATCCGACGGATTCCGTCTACGCGCTGGGTTGCCTGGCGAGCAACAAGGAAGGCCTCAAACGGATCCAACGAATTAAAGGCACCCAGAGAAATCAGCACTTTATGACCATCATGAGTCCGGACATTAGTGTATTGTCTAAGCTGACCATGCCCATCCCCAACGATGTATTTAAACTGATGAAAAGAAATGTTCCCGGTCCATATACTTTTATCCTCCGAGCCAATAGTAAAGTTCCAAAAATAGTGCAAAGCCGCAGGAAAACCATTGGATTCAGAATTCCACAAAATGCGATCGCATTGGAAATCATTTCTGGCCTGAACGATTATCTGGCTAGCACTTCACTAAAAATTGAAACCGAGGAAGGACCCGAAGTTTATTATTCCGATCCTGTAGAAATCGAGGAAAAATTTGGAAAACTGGTTGATGTCATTGTCGATGGGGGCATCCTTGAGACCAATGTTTCCAGTGTTATAGATTGTACCGACGATACGCCCGAGATTATTCGAGAAGGGGTAGCACCGGTGATATAATAATATCCGGGCTAATACCCGTATAAAGTTTGGGCCCGCCAACTTCCTTGGGGACGTAGGTGAATTTGTTCCTTTAATTGGAACAAATGCTAGTGGTCCATTTCATAAGTTCTTCACACTTATGACGGCTTTTTTTTACCGTACCTTCATCACCAAAAGCCTCACGTAGGCCTGTCCTATGCTCGGTTTCGTTTCTTCGGTACGACAAAAAATAATCGCGTCATTAATAATAATTACTTATGAAACAGACCACTAGTGTGGGGTGGGTACGATTCTGGTGCGCTATCTCAAGAGAATTGCCTGGTAGAGGTGAGCACTACTGACTCATACCAAGAGCTCGATTGGGAGCTCCACAACTCCTGCTGTGAGGTAAATATTTCAGGTTTCAAAAAGAAAAAACGGTGCGAGGGGTAGAAAGTATGTTCATACCGGCAGTCGCCCGGCATCTGACCAGTCGGCCCCAAAGCGAAAACAATACGAATAACCTCAGATGTCACTGTACCCCAGCTTTTTCCAGCCACCATTGGAGCGGTTGCTATAGTTAGGGTCTACTCATAAATACAAAAATTGGAATCAAGGAGTTCCGCATTTTCATC
>CAYRRD010000159.1:0-3880 GCA_964426625.1 uncultured Saprospiraceae bacterium
TTTATTGGAATGAAGACCTTCGTTTTCTAAACGAAGATGCGTTAGTTTTGTTAGTTCCTAAGTGAGCGAATATAAAAAATCACGATCTCGTAAAATGTATTTCCGCACACACTGCCGCAAATTTACAAAACATCGGAGGATATGAATGAAAATCTAATCAAAGAAACGTTATCGACCATCCAGGATCCTGTGAATGGTCAGCCAATATTGAAATCATCCCATCTTCAGAAACTTGAAATCAGGGACAACGAGATCAATATTGTACTGGCTTACAATAACCTTGATCCCAACATTAAAAACAAGCTCAATTTTACGATCCTGGAATCGCTCTACGAAGTCGCACCGCAGTCCAATGTCAACATTCACTTCGAGAACCAGGCTCCCCAACCCGACAATCCGTATCCGCATATAAAAAATATCATCGCAGTAGCTTCGGGCAAGGGCGGCGTAGGCAAATCCACAGTGGCTGCCAATCTGGCGGTAGGTCTCCAAAGCAAGGGGTATGAGGTGGGCCTGCTCGATGCCGATTTGTACGGGCCCTCGGTTCCCACGATGTTTGGACTCAAAGGCAAACGACCGCGCGTCAAAGAGATTCATGGACGGCAATTGCTGGTACCGCTGGTGGCATACGATATTCCGTTGATGTCCATCGGATTTATCCTGGAACCGGAGCAGGCGGTAGTGCTTCGCGGACCCCGCCTTTCCGGTGTCATCAAGCAGTTTTTGAATGATGTGCTGTGGCCCGAACTCGATTTCTTAATTATTGATTTGCCGCCCAGTACCGGAGATATTCAACTGACCATGGTTCAGACCGCGCCGGTGACGGGGGCCATCATGGTGACGACACCTCAGACTGTGGCTGTGGACGACGCGGTAAAGGCAGCCAATATGTTCCGACTGGAAAGCATCAATGTGCCGATCATCGGGGTGGTGGAGAATATGTCCTGGTTTTCCCCGGCAGAACTCCCCGAAAACAAATACTACCTTTTTGGTCGTGATGGCGGAAAAAGGCTGGCGTCCTATCTGGAAGTACCCGTACTTGGTCAGTTGCCCCTGGTGGCGCAAGTGGGTGAGCAGGCGGATCAGGGCAAACCAGCGTGGCTGATCGAAGACGAAATCGTTTCCAGCCATTTAAACAATATTATTGAGCGATTTGTATATTATACTAAATTGAGAAATAAGGAAGCCGACCCTACCCGAATTGTCAAAATAAAGTCGTAATTTTGGACTCAAATCGAACGGAATGAATAAAGAGGAACTCAAGTTGCAGGTAGAAGATGCGTTGGATTCGGTACGTCCGCACCTCCGCGCCGACGGGGGTGATGTGGAGGTGGTGGATATCTCGGATGATCTTACGGTATATGTCAAATGGCTGGGTAATTGCGAGTGGTGTTCTATGTCTGCCATGACCATGAAAGCCGGTATCGAACGGTCTATCATTTCCAAGGTTCCTCAGATCAAAGCCATTATCGCTGTCAACGGCGCCCATATCGCATGACCAAAGCAGAGTTATCCCGAAACATATATGCCAAAAAGTCCTGTCTGGCCATTGGACTGGACGTGGATGTGGAACGTATTCCCCGACATCTGACAGAGCAGTACGAAGATCCCGTATTTGAATTCAACAAACAGATTATCGATCGCACACACGATCTATGTGTGTGTTACAAGCTCAACATTGCCTTTTATGAATCGCGGGGATTGGCGGGATGGACTTCACTGGCCCGTACCCTGGAGTATATTCCACGCGATATTTTTACCATCGCGGATGCCAAGCGCGGCGATATCGGCAACACCTCCCGTATGTACGCCAAAACCTTTTTCGAACTGCACGATTTTGATTCGATTACCGCCTCGCCCTATATGGGGGTGGATAGTATCCGGCCTTTCCTGGATTTTCCTGAAAAATGGGTTATTCTACTGGCGCTGACTTCCAATGAGGGATCCGAGGATTTCCAATATCACACGGATGCCAGGGGAGAAAAGCTGTACGAAAAAGTGATCCGTGTATCGCAAACATGGGGAGATGAGCAGCGCATGATGTACGTGGTAGGAGCGACTCATCCGCGCCAACTGGCAGAAATCCGGCAAAGTATTCCTGGACATTTCCTTCTTATCCCAGGGGTGGGAGCGCAGGGAGGCAGTGTGCAGGAGGTGATGGATGCGGCGTATGTGCCCGGTGATTGTGGTCTGCTGATCAACAGTTCCCGTGGTGTAATTTACGCGGGGGATGGCGAGGATTTCGCTGACAAAGCCCGGAAATCAGCCCGGATTCTCCAGGAGCAGATGGCACCTTATCTCGTTTAAATCCCTGCATTTCCGAGGGTTTAATTCTTATTTAACAGAAAAAAGGCCTGATTAAATAGTTTTCCTGCGTTATTATATTTATATTATCAGCGGAGTTGACTGGGACAGCCTCCATTTTTTGTGAACATTCCGGCTGTCGGACTGTTTGATAAGTATAACGAAGAGCATGTACGGCAGGAGTTGTCAACTCTGAATTCTAAACTAAAAATTAAAACCTTACCACTATGGCACAAAAAAGAAAATCAGGAATTTTGTTTTTACTTGGTGCTGCTGTTGGAGCAGCAGCCGGCTATTACCTGAATAGCGAAAGCGGAAAGAAATTGAGGGCAGAAACTTCCCAAAAAGCGAATGAATTGGCTGAGAAGGCGGAAGCCAAGACCAAAGAAGGTTTGAATCAGTTCAAATCCGGATTTGATTCAGCCATTGAGAAAAGTAAGGACGTGCTCGCCGAAGCTACGGAAACAGTGAAGCATCGGCTGGCCCGCATGGAAAACAAAACCGAAGACGTCCTCGATAAAGCGGAGAGTGCATACCGCAGAGGGGCAGAGGATGCTCGTATGCACATCAATCAGAAAGCTTCGGAAATCGAAGACTTGTTGGAAACCAACAAAGGATAAGGTAATTTATTCAGAAGGGCTTACTGCACGGTAAGCCCTTTTTTTATCTTCAGGGAATTGAATGAGGCAATTTGACAAATTACTCTATGAACTCGGGAAACTGAGTGAATATGCGAGTCATTATTTTGAGAGTAGGAAACAGATCCTGTTGTTGGATGCTGCAGAGCACATCAGTCGGTTTTTATCGAAGTTGATCACGAGGATCATCCTGGTTATATTCCTCTTTTTTGTGGTTTTGTTTGGTTCGATAACGTTGGCCATAGGACTTTCCATGTATTTTGGATCCTTGTGGCTGGGTTTTGGCATCGTGACGGGACTGTATCTGGTGCTGATTGGGGTGGTCCTGGTATTTCGCCGGGCCCTTATTACCAATCCGATTATCAATATGATTATCAAGGATCTGTATCAACAATAAAGAAAAATTATGGGAAATACGATCAATACCTTCAGGGAATTGAAGGAAGAAAAAGAGAAATTGAAAGCGGAGGCTGCCCAGCGATTGGAGCAGGCAAAGAACAGTTTGCATAGTGCCACGACCGAAGGAAAATCGGTGATGGTCAATAAGATCCTTATTCCTGCGGGTATCGCTCTGGTAGCGGGATACGGCGTAAAAAAACTAGTCGATTATCTATCTTCAGAAGAGAAATATCCACCGGAAGTGGTGGAATCCGCTCCATCCACAGGATTTGTTGAATCGCGGAAACCGTCCGCTTTCCAGAGTCTGCTATCCCGCGTTAACTGGTCGGGGTTGATCGTACAACTGGTGCCATTTGTGATCAGTGTGGGTAAGAAGCTGTACGAAGATGGCCAGCTGCCTTATTTCAGCCCGCCGGAGCAGGACAGAGAATAATCTTTGCAACCGCTCGGCCAGTGGCCCTGAATGGAGGAGGATGCTAAATAGCGGGGCAGGGTTTACATGCACCACGAAGATGCAAAGTCGCGCAGAGGTGGGGCAA
>CAYRRD010000160.1:0-3867 GCA_964426625.1 uncultured Saprospiraceae bacterium
ACTAGTGCACCAAATCATAAATTCCTATGGGTATTTCTGTATCTTTTTCGCCAGTTCATCATCATCAAAAGCCTTACGTAGGCCCCACTATGCGCGGTTATGATTCTTCGATCTGACAAAAAATATTTTGAAATACCACTATAGGAACTTACAATTCGGCGCACTAGGTTTTGATAATAGATTTGAGAATATTAATATTGTATCATGACAAGAATGCGCCAGATTTTAATCTACCCGATCTTCCTGATACCATTTTTTTCATGCGGTAATTCCAATGAAGCACCTATCCAGGTTGCTACGGTCTCTTATGAAGTCCTACAGGAATTGGATACGGCCACTTTCGCTGCCGGATGTTTTTGGTGCGTCGAGGAGCAATTTAAACAACTACAAGGTGTCGTTCATGTTGTTTCAGGTTACACCGGAGGGGATAAAAAGAATCCTACTTATAAGCAGGTAGTCACTGGCAAAACCGGGCATGCGGAAGCTTGCAACATTTTCTTTGATCCGGAAGTGATTTCATATGACGAATTACTGGCAGCCTTTTTTGTAGCTCATGATCCCACTCAGCTCAATCGGCAGGGCAACGATATCGGTACCCAATATCGATCTGCAATTTTCTATCACAACCAGGATCAGAAGCAACTGGCGGAACGATATATCCGCGAGCTAAATGAAGAAAAGGCATACCCATCTGAGATCGTTACAGAAGTAAGTCCATTCACGGTTTTCTATGATGCAGAGGATTACCACCAGAATTATTACGCCAACAATCCCAATCAACCGTATTGCAGGTATGTCATACAGCCCAAACTGGAAAAATTTAAAAAGGTGTTTAAGGACAAATTAAAACAGATGTAGGATGAAAGTCGCATTGATTTCACTGGTGGCATTATTGGTCGCAATTTGCAATACTCCACAATTTGTTGATCAGACCGACCAGACCAATAACAATCCTTATTATTCCCGTACCGATACCAGTCATCTTGATATCTCCGATGAGGAATGGAAGAAAATTCTGCCTTCTGACTTATACGCGGTTGCCAGAGAGGAGGCCACAGAGAGAGCATTTACCGGGAAATATTGGGATGCAGATACTAAAGGAACTTATTACTGTGCAGTGTGTGGCAATAAACTTTTTCTTTCGGATGCAAAATTTTCAAGTTCTTGCGGTTGGCCCAGCTTTTTCGAACCCGTACGGGCCACCAGCGTGGTATACAAGCCCGATAATTCATATAATATGCAAAGAATTGAGGTGGAATGTGCCCGGTGCGATTCTCATCTTGGTCACATTTTTGACGACGGACCACCTCCCACATACAAGCGGTTTTGTATGAACTCCATCTCTCTGGATTTTGAACCCTTGGAAGGATAGTCGGGGTGGAATTATGTTCATGAATAGATCGAGTTCCAGGTGGTTCTAATCGTATCATTTACAGGATCCATATATAACTTGTCGTTCAGTTGACAGCAATAATGGACCAATGTGGGCTTGTAGGGTAACAAACTGATGTTCCCAATGTTACTTCATTCTTTCAAACCTCTTCCTAATAGGGGAATCCGGGGATATAACCTGGGAACCACTGGCTATTAGAAGGAGTATAACAATCCCGTCTTGATTTGTAAGGTTCTGGGGGGTGCACCTTCAGGTGGTTGATTATCCCAGGTATACACCGAGGATACAGTAAGATGAAGGTTTCCGATCAGTTTGACCTCTAATTTTTGCTCGTTGTAGAACCGATAGTCCTTCCAGGTATTCCAAACTGGTTGGAAGTAAGAAGTGGAATACAGGAGAGCCTGTTCGCTCAGGAGGAAGGTAAAACTCAGGTAATTACTCAGTCGAAAATTGTCCTCAATGGTACCTTCCTCATCCTGAATTCGCTCATACTGGTACATAGGAATGATACCAAGGTACATCCTGAATTTTTCCTGACCTATTAGTTTGAGTCGCGGACCTGTTCCCAGTAGAATCCGATAATCCAATTTGGTCACCTTATTATGCTGGATTTGGGTAAAACTTTCCCAACGAAATAAATCTGTAAATTCATGGTTGTGACGAAAGTGAAGAAAGGCAGCATCTTCAAATGCGACATCATCCGACTTCGTTAATTTGTAATCGCCGACAACCAGCAATAAGTCACGATCCCATTTGTATTGAACATGAGGGAGCACCTGTAATGTATAGATCACCTTGTCATTGTCAAGGAATGTACCGTTGAATTCGATTCCTCCAGCAAACCCCGTTGTATCGGTTTGTTTCCGCAAGGATTCTACGTTGACGATTTGACAAGAAAGACGGGATAACATCAGAGGGAAAATCAACAGGAAGATGACCAAGAATATTGTGGGAATTATAAAGGACCTACGCATATTTCACAGGGGCCGATTAAATGGGTGCAATGATCGTGAATATACCAGAATTTTCCAATGTATACCACGATTTTTGTTGGTAGATATCCCAGGAAGAAAAGGATTCACCAGAACTGGTTTCTTACTAATAAGGACGCAGGGCAATGTGCTTCCACGGTTGTGTGCTCATCAACAACCTCTCGTCCCACACCCACACCTCTTACCTCTAACCTACCTCCTTCTTCCTCCTGAATACGTCATGGCTTCCCCTTTTCCAAAGCCATAGCTTATCCCCAGCGTGGCACTTCTCCTGGATTTGAACCGGCTATAAAGGTAGTATCCGGGTTGGTCGGTAATGGATTCCCGAACGCGGCTGTCGAGCAGATTCCTGACGCCTGCGTTGATCACGAATTTCCCTTTATTTATTTTTTTACGTACTCCCAGATCCACAGTTGGAGATCCCGAAATTTCCGATTGAACGGTTTTGTAGCCCGATTCATAGTTTCCGGTTACTTCTACTTCGTAATCATAGGGAAGTACAAATTTTGACATGAGCCTTCCTGACCATCTGCTTCCTGAAAAGTTGAATGACTGACTTTCATATTCCCCCTGACGATTGTAGTAATTCCAGTTGAGATCACCATTGAATGTGAGCCATTCCAGGGGAACATATTTTCCATTCACCTCGATCCCCGTTGCATGGTTTGTTCCTACGTTTTGGGGGATGGTAGTCTGAACATTGTCTGCGAAAGTCGTGACACGCTCTACCATATCCGTGGTATATAAGTGGAAAATGCTGGTATTCAGACTTCCTTTTCCAAGCTTGAATATCGTATTAAATTCGTAGGAGTCAGAGTATTCCGGTTTCAGGTTGGGATTACCGGTTCGTATGTTGTAATTATCACTGATGTTGAAGAACGGATTCAAATCCCACAATCGGGGCCTGAAAATACGTTTGGAGTATCCGGCCTGTATGGAAATATTGTCTGATATTTTGTACGATGTGTGGATGGATGGGAAAAAATCGGTGTAAATGGTTTGATTATCCTCATTCGTATTGCTCAGTAAGGTATTTAGGTTGGTGTTTTCGATACGAAGTCCCAATTTCATACCCCACCGATCACCCTGATAGCCACCGCTACCATAGGCTGCAAGCACTTTTTGATTGTATTCAAAAAGGTTGGTCAAACTGGGATCCTCTATCCAATCCTGGCCTTCGAGGGATGACACGGCATAGTCATTTCCGACATCATTGATTAAATATTGTCCACCTGTTTCAATCGAAAAAACATCAGAAATCGGGTTGGTATAATCCAGCTTGAATGTATAATCCGCTTGCTGGAAGTCTGTTCTGGTTCTCTGATCGTAGTTGGTCTGTGAACCGGAAAGACTGTTGTTTGTGAATTCGGATGATTGGTCTTTGCCGAAAAAACTTCCCATAGCACTAAAGAGCAGCAAGTGGTCTTTATGATTGCTAAATTCTTTGCTATATTGCAGATCATACTGCCATTTGGGATTGGT
>CAYRRD010000161.1:0-3854 GCA_964426625.1 uncultured Saprospiraceae bacterium
GGGATCAAGGCAAAACTTTTCAATTTTAATACGGGGATTTGGCTGGAATAGACTAAATTGAATATCCGATGGTAAAACAGCATGTAAAAACAGCTATCCGGGCCGCCCAATTGAGCATAATTGGCAATTTTTTCCTGGCGATCATCAAAATCACGTTTGGCGTATTGGGAAATTCTTTTGCCATGATCGCGGATGGCATCGAATCCGTCTCGGATATTCTGGGGTCAGGTTTGGTCTGGGTGGGATTAAAATACGCTTCCCGGCCTCCGGATCACAATCATCCCTATGGCCATGGGAAAGCCGAACCCCTGGTCACCTTTTTGGTCGTGGGCTTGTTGATCGCATCGGCGATTTTTATCACCGTCCAAAGTATACATTTCATCCGAGAACCGCATGAAGGACCGGAAACCTATGTTTTGATTATTCTGGGAATCATTATCGTCGTCAAGGAAGGATTTTATCACCTGATGAAGCGCAAGAGCATCGAAACCCAGAGCCGGGTATTGCAAGCGGATGCCTGGCATCACCGGAGCGATGCGATTACTTCTTCGGCGGCGTTTGTCGGGATAGCCATCGGCGTTTTCATGGGGGAAGGTTACGAAGCAGCAGACGACTGGGCGGCCCTGGTCGCGGCCGGAATTATTCTGTTCAACGCTTTTCGGATTTTTCGACCCGCTTTGGGTGAGGTCATGGATGAAAATACGCACCAGGATCTGATCTACAAAATCCGGAAACTTTCTGTAGAAGTGGAGGGGATTATTGCCACCGAGAAATGTTTAATCCGGAAAAGCGGGATGAGCTACCTCGTGGATCTTCACGCCGTAGTGGACGGTCAAATAACCGTCGAGAAAGGCCACGAATTGGCTCATGACCTGAAAGACCATTTGTTGAATTCTTTACCTGAAATTTCGGATGTTCTCATTCACATTGAACCGGATTCAATAATGAATGAATAACAATTCTGAGAAGAACCCCCGAATTAATCCCACATGCAGTCTGAAGAAGAGGCATTATATTGAATTTCGATACACCTGCCCAAACTCACCCAATTGAAAGCTGAAATCCTTCTACAATATCCTCACTGGCAACGTATACACCCTCCCCTCGTTTTCCTTTTTCAAATAATCCATCAAGGGTTGGAAATACTGGACGAGGGCATTCGCCGATAATTTCGCCCCCAGATTTTCCCGGATCAATTTCCGCCAATCGTTGTTCGCACCGGTTTCCATCAGTTTCTTCAAAAAGTCCCCGGTTTCTTTACTCCCGTAATAATTGGTAGCATGGACATCCTGGTCAAGAATCTCACTTGCGATGAATTCATGGAGCTGAAACAAAAGCACGTACGACAAGGCATAATCGTAATACTGCGCCGGATCATCGTTGATGTGGGTTTTGGTTGCTGCATCGTTGTATTCACTACCCCGCTCATAAGGGGGAACGATGCCTTGAAATTTCTCCTTCAGCTTCCACCACTCCTTGTTAAATGCCGAGGTGTCGATCGAGGTATTGTACAACGTATGTTCAAAATGCGACATCACCCCGGCTGAAAACGGGATGAAGACCACGTAGTTGAGTGCTTCTTTGAGCAACAATCGGTTGCGAACCGTATCGGACGGAGCCGTATCGGAAATCAACCCCCGATCTGCCAGGAAGGGTCGTTGCATAGCCGCCAGACCCATCAATGAGCCGATCGCTTCGTGAAATGCCCGGTTCGCCCCACCCCGCAACAAAATGGGGACATCCGGATTGGCGTACGTCAGGTAATAATAAATATGACCGAGCTCGTGGTGTACGGTTTCGTAATAATCCGCGGTGGGGGTGACGCTCATCAGGCACCGGACATCCTGTTGCAGGTCCATATGCCAGGCAGAAGCGTGGTTGTTTTTTTTGATTTCGCTATCCGCCGGGAGGGGATAGAGACTCGATTTCTCGTAAAAGCTCCGCGGAAGTTCACTGAATCCAAGGCTTTTATAAAAGGCCTCACCTTGTTCGATGATCCACGCCGGCTCCTGGTTTTGAAGCGCGCTATCCAGGTTGATCCCTTCGACTTCGACCAGAGCGCTCCAATCTTGTCCCCAGCGATTGGGCAACCAGTGAGCGGGGATCATATCAGGTACTTCCACCGCACCGTATCGTTCCGCTAATTCGTACCGCGCCCAGGTATGGAGCTCCCGATACAGCGGCCAGATCTCATAGATCAGTTGCTCCAGTAATGTCATCATTTCACCGCTACTCATTCCGTATTCCGCCACTTCGTACTGGTAAAAATTCGCGTAGTCCAGTCCCTGTACGGATTTATTTCGCAAATCCCGGAGCTCCAACAACCCCGAATTCAATGTTTTGCCCACCTCTTTGGAAGCTTCCCACCACTTCAGTCGTTCGGCTGGATCGGTGAGGGTGCGCAGGGCCTCATCGATCTGACCCGTGGTAACTTCCATGGAATCAACCTTATAGGTAAACCCGTAGAGCTTTTCGTTTTGCCGGTTTTCCGCGGTGATGCGTTGAGCGACCACGTCTTTCATGGTAGCTGGATTGTTGCCGGCCCGGTGAAGGATGTCGGTAAAAATCCGCTTTTGGGTTTCAGATAGCCCACCGGACTGGCTCAGAAATTCTTTCGCTTTCCGGATGTTGAACGCATTCCCTGTAAAAGCGGCAAGCGCATTATTGGCTCGTTCCAGTTGGGCTGAAATCGCCGTGTCTCCCGGGATTATCCTCGTATTGGCCAGCCATTCCGCTTCTGCGCTGGCTACATATAAGGGCAAAAACGTATCGACGTAGGCATCCAGAAATTCGTCCACTTCAGAGTTTTGCGCCGAACTGGTATCCCCGGACTGACAACCGAGGATAAAGAGGGCAATCGTCAAACCGATGCCCAGCGTGATTATATTTTTCATATAGGTGCTTTGTGTCAACAATTTAATAAATTTAATTTATCGCTACAAACTAAACTGTAAAACGAGATGAAAGACATCGTAGTTACCGGTGGAAATGCAGGTATCGGATTTGAAACGGTGAGGGAACTGGCCCGGCGGGGTCATCGGGTCACCTTCACCTCGCGGAATATGGAGAAAGGGCAGACCGCGCTAGATCGGATCCGTAACGAATATCCGGAAGCTGATGTGTCGGTGGTTCAGGTTGATTTGACTGATTTCGAATCGATCCGGGAAGCGTGTTCAGAAATCCTGGAAATATCCCCCCGAATTGATGTTTTGATCCACAACGCCGGAACATTTCAGAGTATTCGAAGGGAAAACGAGGCCGGAATCGAACTATCGTTGATGGTCAATCATGTGGCTCCGTTTTACATGACCCATTTGCTGCTTCCGGCTCTGAAACAAAGCGGTGATGGACGCATCATCTGTGTGAATTCTGATTCCCACTTTTTTGGTTCATTTGATCCGGATAATATCAATCTCCAACGGCGTTATCAGGGATTGAGGGCCTACTGCAGGACTAAATTAGCGAACGTATATTTTACCTATGAATTTGACCGGCGGAATCCCTATCCGCACCTCAAAATATTCGCTGTACATCCAGGGTTGGTCAATACGGATATCGGGGCAAAAGACGCCACCTTTCTACATCGATTGGTGTGGAACTGGCGGAGTCGAAGCGGGAAAACACCACGCGAAGGGGCCGAAACATCGATATATTTGGCCACAGCAGAGGGGAATGAACTGGAATCGGGGAAATACTGGGACAATTGCCGGGTAAAGAAATCTTCAAAATTGTCGTATAACGAACAAAACGCTGCTTTGCTTTGGGAGAAAACGGCCGGGTTGTGTGGGTTGGAAGGAAAGGATTATTTTCTGAAGGAGGGCAGGAATCGATAGACGCAGTATTGTGGCGTGAAG
>CAYRRD010000162.1:0-3813 GCA_964426625.1 uncultured Saprospiraceae bacterium
ATTTCCCCGCTTTGTTTGATGCCGTTGCCCGTACTGGGTACTCTGGAAAATGCAGTATCGAATTTGAGAAAGACAATACGGATCCTCTGGCGGGTATCGCTGAGTGCGTGGGATATTACAACGCGGTACATGATATGATGTAAGCGATGGTTTGAGGATTGCCCCTTTTCAGTTTTATCAGACAACGTGTAGCCTCTCCTCCACACCCAGGTGGGAGCCACTAGGACCAATGATAATGGTCTGTTATAGAAAAGTGCCAGCCACTACGGCCACTGGCCATTGACTGATATGAAAAGTGATTGGCGCTACTGGAATTTCAGTCACCATATTTTTTACCAGAATTAATCATTTATTTATAATAAAATACGGGTACGATAACTCCCCCATCCGGTCAGTTAGATAGGGAGTTATTTAATTTCTATTTATATCCGCTCTGTGATTCGGATTCTTTTTCTGGATAATAATTTTTTCTATAATTGAGTTTTTGTATCGTGAATGCAGCAAAATATCCCCATGGAAGGAAACATGATAATGATCATTGTTTTTAATTAGTAATCGATGCCATAAAACATGTGTGGAATAATTGCTTACATCGGACACCGGGAAGCCCAGCCCATCATCCTCCAGGGGCTTCGAAGATTGGAATACAGAGGTTACGATAGCGCCGGGATCGCCGTACTCAATGGAAATCTTCAGGTACTTAAGCAGCAAGGAAAGATCAAAAACCTTGAGGAAGTGCTTTCCAGGAATAGACTACATGGGAATATTTCCATCGGTCATACCAGATGGGCTACCCATGGCGAACCCAGTGATATCAACGCACATCCCCATTTGAGTTCTGATAGAAAAATCGCCATGGTTCACAATGGGATTATAGAAAATTATGACGTGCTGAAGAAGGAACTTACCGGTAAGGGCATCGCACTGGAAAGCGACACCGATACCGAAGTTTTGCTCAAACTCATCGAAAGTATTAAAAACGAAAATCAATTTACCCTTGAACAAGCTGTGAGGGCTGCGCTCAAATGGGTGGTAGGGACCTATGTGATTGTCCTGATCGATGAAGATCACCCCAATATGGTGGTTGCAGCGAGGAAAGGGAGTCCGTTGGTCGTCGGAATGGGGAAAGACGAATATTTCATGGCATCGGATCCGCTGCCCATAGCAGAATATACCCGCGAGGTGGTGTATATCAACGATTATGAAATCGTGATCGTCGACGACGGGGAATTGATCCTTAAAAATCTGGGCAATGAGCGACAGACACCGCAGATCGAAAAATTGAATCTGGAGATTGCTGCTATCGAAAAGGGAGGATATGACCATTTTATGCTCAAGGAAATTTACGAGCAACCTGATACCATCCGAAACTGTTTTCGGGGGAGGATTGGAGCCCATACTGCAAGTATCCAATTGCGCGGAGTGGAAGATTACCTGGACAAATTTGTCCACGCCGATCGTATACTGATTATAGGTTGCGGAACCTCCTGGCATGCCGGTTTGTTTGCGGAATACCTCATCGAAGACTTGTGCCAAATACCGGTGGAGGTAGATTATGCATCGGAATTCCGTTACCGTAATCCCATCGTACGGCCGGGGGATGTCGTCTTAGCTATTTCACAGAGTGGTGAGACGGCCGATACCATTGTCGCATTGGAGAAGGCCAGGGATCACAATGCCTTTTTGTTTGGCATCGTGAATGTGGTGGGGTCGTCCATAGCTCGCCTTACCGAAGCCGGAGCCTATACACACTCCGGACCGGAAATAGGGGTGGCCAGTACTAAGGCATTTACGGGTCAGTTGGCCATGGTCTATATGATTGCGTTGAAGGTGGGAATGGAGAAAGGTACGCTGAATAAAGACCGATATCAATCGCTTTTGGCAGAATTGCTGGGCGTTCCTGAACATATAGAATTTATCCTTAATGATCAACTGGAAGTCGTGCTCAGGATCGCAGACAAATACCACACTTCAGAAAATGCCTTATACCTTGGCCGGGGTTTGCAATTTCCGGTTGCACTCGAAGGGGCTTTAAAACTGAAGGAAATATCATATATCCATGCAGAAGGTTATCCGGCAGCCGAAATGAAGCATGGACCTATTGCTCTGGTGGATGATAGAGTACCCGTGATATTTATCGCGCTAAAAAATGACGAATGTTACGAGAAAATCATCAGCAACATCCAGGAGATCAAAGCACGGAAGGGGAAGGTGATCGGCGTGATATCAAAAGGGGATCGACGGGCGATCGAATTGCTGGATGATTACCTTGAAATTCCGGAATGTGACCCGCTGATCAGCCCTTTGATTTCCATTGTACCACTGCAATTGCTGGCTTATCATATGGGGGTAAGTAAAGGTATTGATGTGGACAAACCCCGAAATCTTGCCAAATCAGTCACCGTCGAATAAATAAAATAATCATGAATGGAGTTACCAAAAAGCCCCTCGAACAACTGGGATATCACTTTATTACCCATCAACAACAAAATGGATATCGGGACGAATATGCCATCAGGAATAAACAGAATCCCAAAGCAGCGGATTGCCGACAGTTGACAGCCAGAGAAATCGAGGTTTTGGTAAGGAACAGAAATACCTCCGACGAATGGAATCAGATCCGGGTTTCGGATATTTTCAACCCCAATCTCATCTACAATTGCAAATTTTTCGGGCTCGTACGCATCGGACGCCTAGAGCCCTTTGCATTGGAGTACCACAATCTCCAGGTGCCGGTGGGTTTGTACAACAGTACCATAATCAGCTGTGATTTTGGGGACAACATCGTGGTGGATAATGTCAATTATCTCTCCCATTACATTATCGGTGATGAGGTTATGTTGGTCAATATCAACGAAATGGTGACCACCCCGACCGCCAAATTCGGGAATGGTATGGTCAAAAAAGGAGAAGACCCATCCAAACGCATTGAAATCGAACTTTGCAATGAAAACGGAGGGAGGAAAATCATACCGTTCGAAGGTATATTACCCGGAGATGCTTATTTATGGTCCAGGGACAGGAATGATGCGGAGTTGCAACAAAAATACAAGGAATTCACCGAGCATCTTTTTGACACTTCCCCGGGGTATTACGGAACCGTAGGATCTTCCACGGTGATTAAAAACACCAAGATGATCAAAGATGTAAGAATCGGGGAAGGGGTCTACATCAAGGGGGCCAACAAAATCAAAAATGTGACCATTCAGTCCTCGTTGGAAGCGCCTACCCAGATCGGGGAGGGTTGCGAACTCGTGAATGGTATTATCGGAGAAGGCTGCCGAATTTTTTATGGCGTAAAAGCGGTGCGTTTCATCATGGCGTCTCATTCCCAGTTGAAATACGGAGCCCGCCTGATCAATTCTTACCTGGGCAACAATTCAACAATTTCGTGTTGTGAAGTACTCAATTCACTGATCTTCCCCGGGCATGAACAGCATCACAACAATTCCTTTCTGTGTGCATCCCTTCTCATGGGACAAAGCAATATGGCAGCTGGAGCAACCATCGGCTCCAATCACAATTCCAGAAGTGCGGACGGTGAATTGGTGGCGGGACGGGGGTTTTGGCCTGGACTTTGTGTCAGCCTGAAGCACAATTCCAAACTGGCTTCCTTTGTCCTGCTGGCCAAAGGAGACTATCCGGCTGAACTGAATATTACAATTCCATTCTCTCTGGTGGCGAACGATGTACAAAACAATCAATTGGTGGTCATGCCTGCTTACTGGTTTTTGCACAATATGTATGCTCTGATGCGTAATTGCCGGAAATCAATTCAACGTGATCGAAGAGTGGACAAAAAACAACAATTTC
>CAYRRD010000163.1:0-3753 GCA_964426625.1 uncultured Saprospiraceae bacterium
GTTAGTGAAAATTTGTCGGCAGGTTTACCTGGGAGTACCACAGCCCCAGCTGTGAGGAATTTAAACTGTTCCGGAGCTGGTGCCCACCACCCTTGTTGGGTGTTCGGTAAACTCCCACTTCCCAGGCACTCACCACTAAAACGGTGCTTCCGCTCTGTACTCATAAAACCTTTTAAGAATCTTATCATGCATATCGTCCAGATCAGATTTTGAAATATTCTTGCCCGACCTGGCCATCTTAATCCAATCCGCTATGGTGTCTTCCAATGCTGTATTAATCTGCGAATCATAAGGTTTGCCCACGCCCAGATTTTCTGGCCACAGTTGGCTTTCATCGAGGTGTTTTTCCGCCTGGGAGTACCGCTCTGACTCCAGTGATTCCAGGGCCAGATTAAGCTTGACCGCCCGGTAGAGTAGGCGTCCTTCGTAGGCCCCTTCATACGGCAATACATGGATCTGTCCCAGAATTTTATCCGCTTTCTCCAGATTGTCGGACATCAGGTACAACCGAGCCAGATTCATCCCCACCTGATAATTGGACGGATGGCTGCTATAATAGGGCTCCAGCAGTCTAATCCCTTCTTCCAATCGCTCCGTCTTCGTCAGTAAGTCCGCCAGATTCACCAGATGCCGCCAGTTATCCGGTCCCAGATTCAATGCCGTCCGGAGATCGGATTCTTTCTGAGTGGGGTCGGAGTGGAATCCAGAACGCCACGCGTATAAGGGGGCAAAACCGGCAAAACCAGTATGATCCGGTATTTCGGATAACAGTTCCCGGGCCGCGTTCTGATTGCCCACGTGGGCATGGATCAACGCCAGGTAGTATCGGGGCTTCCAATGGTCGGTTTGAGTAAGCACCCACTCCAACATCCGCGCGGATTCCCGTCGGAAAGGAAACACAAACTCGGCACGACCCGCATCTGCTTTGGTGAGGTACTCGGCTTTCCGCTCGCTGTCTTTGTGAAGGTAGGCCAGCCAGTAATCGATCAGATTGGTCGGTGGAGCCAGTTCCAATATCTGGACCGCATCGGAGGTCCGGTTGAGCTTGGTCTTGTACCATATGGCAATTTCCAGGTAAGTTTGATCGGGCAATTCGTTTCGAATCATTGCCTGAAGTGCGGCAACATCTTTGGGATTTCCAGAACTAAGAAATTTTTCGAAGGCAACAAAGGGATTGTCAGGATCATATTGGAGAATCCGATTGGCCAGATTTGTATCAAAAGGCTTTTGTCTCATCCTGTTCAGTACCAGTTGTAACTGGATCGCACTGGGAAGATTTTGCTGTGTTTTAAGGATTTTGTCAAGGTAGCGTTGACAGCGAATCCAATCCTGGTCCCAGAAATGGGCTGCAGCAAGCTGGTACCATGCCGGGATTCTCCATGATGGCGATAAAGCAGCCATTTCCCATCCATCAAAAGCATCTGCCATTTGGCCAATCTGATCCGCAGCCATAGCGTAATAATAATTGGCCATGGGATCATAGGTATTGATACTCAAAGCCCTGCGGGCAAAGAAAAATGCACTATCATACTGCATCATTCTGTACTGCAACAGGGCCATTTCATTGAGTGCAGGGATGAAAAATGAATCCTGCGAAAGCGATCGTCGGATATGGTTAAGGGCAGTATCATATTGACGAAACCGAGCAAAGTCGTGGCCGAGTAAATAGTGATGATACGCTCCCTCCTGTGGTAGTTCGTCAGGGATTTGTAAAGGTCTGCTGAGCGCAACGGGGTGAGACCATTCCGGTAAAATTACCGTGTTGCCGTAAGTGATCTTCGTGATCGCATCCGGCCGAAGGAGGAACATGAGATGGTTGGGCTTCAGAGGTTGGGCATCCAGGGGCTGTAACGCAACCACATTCTCATCTATCCACAGCTTGATCGTGTCAGATATCGATTCAAGGGTCATGAGACTGACTCCAAGGCTATTGTGTTGGTGGTCAAAATGCCAAACTCCATGAGAATCAGCAAAATCTACTTTGCCTATCCCATGGTAAGGAAACCAATACTCTGTCCAATAATCAAGTTGCTGAGGGGAAAAACCAAGTTGTTTGAATGGTGTATTGCTGCTCGATGGGGAATTTTGATTGAGGAGCCGCCCGCTTTGCACTTCTACATATTGGCCTGCCTCGTCAGTCAGGAGTCGTTCCCATATCGCTCCGGCATCGGAAAGAGCCCAAAGGAATACCTTCTTACCCGGCTTGGCATCTCGATCTGCGAGGTGAATCATACCATCATCAGAATTGGAATAATAGGTTCCGAAAATATCACTCCGCTTGCCGACGATATGGTAAGATTTTGATCCTCCGAATGCATTGTTTTGATAAATTGACAAATCCGTGCCCCTGCTGGTATCCACTGGCCAGGGGTGATGTAGTCCATTGTGGCCGATGTAGTGCGTTCCGGGATCGATAAAATGAAGGTCTTCACGGGCTGGTACGGCCACATTCATCCAGGTGTAGTAGGGCTGATCCAGGTCGGAGGGATTGTACCACTGAACCGAGGTCGAAAACCGTGCTTTATCCGAAGGCAGGTTGATTTCCACCACCCACCGGGTACGGGTCAGCAAGTCCAGCGCGGAAAGGTAACAACTCACGCTACCATCCGCCTTCTTCACGGTGTGGTAATCCACCGGCGTAGAAACCGTCGGGGTGTGACCGATGATACCGAAATTGAATTCGATTCCGCCGCTGGTCCATGGACCCCGCATGGCAATATTCCGAAATTTCACAACATCATTGTCGTAAATGAAAGGTTCGTTCCTGGTTTTGTCCCATGCCCCCCAGATTTTTCCCCCGATCTCCGGAGCGATAAGCACACGTATATAATCATTTTCCAGTTCCACCATTTTCCAACTAACTGGCTTGCCTTCTGTTTCGTACCCATCAAAGGTGAAATAGGGATAGATTTTTCCTGTCCTGGGAATAGGATTTGGATCCGAAAATCCATAGGTAAGTATAGTTGTATCTATTTCCCGAACAGAAGCCGGAGCCTGAGCCTCTGCATGGGAAAGGAAAAGGATAAAAACAAAGGTGATAAATAAAGCCATAGACTGCTACGTTGTGAAGTGATGAAGTGAAATGGCTAATTGAAAACCATCTATGTTGATATAAATGCTTGCCGAAAGAAACGATGATACCGATAGCTATCTGGGAATGAGGTCAAAAATATATATCCCCTGTGCCCAGGTACTTTTCTGCAATAGGCGCATAGTAGGCTTTGATTTCTTCCAAATCATAAATAGTTTGAGATTTGGAATACAAATCATACTGGTTGAAATCTTTGATCCATTCCAGGTATTTTTCATCACCCTCTGCCATCAGCGATTTATAGCTTCCACCTGTGTGCCAGGGATAAAATGAATGGTAACGGATCATGACCATACCTTCTTCGGGAAGCTTATTACCTTTGTGATTTTTCAAGACCTGATATAAATATTCATCATGGCCCCAGGCCAATTCCAGTTGGTCAAGTCCGCATTGATCGGCATATATCCCATTGGTTGTATTGTACCTGGGATCTTCCATATCGGGATTGAGGTCGTTGAATTCGGGATACACCAGCGTATTGGGAAGGGCTGCACCTACAACAAAAATATCGCCGACGAGGCCCCACTGTTCAGCCTGACTTGTGCCGTCTTCATCACTTCCTTTGATGTACATCATTTTCCCCAGATCATGGATTAGCCCCACCAATTGCATCCAGTCTGGTCTGTTGTCTCTTCGGATTGCCTCGGCAGATTGAGCAAGGT
>CAYRRD010000164.1:0-3675 GCA_964426625.1 uncultured Saprospiraceae bacterium
CTGCATTTTCCAGAGTACCCAGTACGGGCAACGGCATCAAACAAAGCGGGGAAATCGATGATTCCGCGCCCCATTTCGCAAGATGTACCTTTGGAAGAGGCTTCCGTTACATCCTTAATGTGCATATCGTAAATCCGATCACCGTATTCCAATGTCATTTTCACTGGATCATATCCGTACCGCCAGGTGTGTCCCACATCATGGCACATGCCTATCCGCCGATCCAGATTTTTGATCTTCTCATGGATGACGGACGGTATAGGATACAATTCATCTCCGGGGCCATGATTGTGGATGGCATATCGAAAATCGTATTCCTTTACTTTCTCATCGACCAGAGGCAACATTTCATAATTGGGCACGCCGACTATCATCCTTACCCCTACCCTTTTTGCATATTCAAAAGCCTGATTCACCTGGTCGACATTGCGCATATAGATAGGACCTACGGCATATCCTTTGATTCCATATTCCGCGCACTTCTGGTGAAATTGCTCGATATCCTTTTCGGAACTATCCAGAGGCAGATGAAAATCCTTGATGCAAAGATGCGTAATCCCTACACGCTGCGTCATGCGTAGGGTATCCTCCAGTGGAAATTTGACAAAAGTATATCCCGCCATACCCAATTCATAAGGAATTTTCCGTGGTGCGAATTCGGCTTTTTTCTCCGGCGCAATTGCTTTTCCGAGTAATGGAGTAGCGGCCAGGGCGGTAACACCCAGACCTGTTTTCTTGAAAAATGTTCGTCGATTTGAAGTCATGGCGGTTTATTTTATGGAGTAATATACAAATAATGTAAATAAATATACGCTCAGGGAAATCTTCTCCATCTGGTTCAAATCATGGCCTTTGCTCTATCCTCACTTCTATCCAAGGGGATCTGGATAGAGACCGGGCCATTACCATTTGCTTAATCGGACTTTAATCCACAAATCGGTCTCTCCCTGACCTATCCACGATGGTAGCCGTAGCTTGCTGGCTGCCAAATACATCCACATCCTGAATGTTGACATGAGCAGGGCGGCTGATCATAAATGCGATAATTTCTGCGATATCCTGACCTCGCAAAGGTTGGAAGTTCTCATACACCTCCGCACCGCGTTCCTTGTCATCGAATCGCACCTCGGCAAACTCGGTTTCCTCCACATGAGATGGTGACACCTGTCCCACCCGAATCCCATATTTGTGCAAGTCGATCCGCATGGTATGGGTCAGTGCATCGACAGCGTGTTTGGTGGCGCAATAGACATTCCCGCGTGGATAGGGTTGCTTTCCGGCTACCGAACACACATTGATGATCTGCCCTTTCTCCCGCTCCACCATCCATCCGGAAACGATTTTGGAAACGTACAACAACCCTTTAATATTGGTGTCTATCATCTGTTCCCAATGCGCGAGATCACCTTGATGAATCTCCGAAAAACCCTTCGCCAGTCCGGCATTGTTGATCAGAACATCGATGGTTCTATCCTCCAGGGAATGCAAAGCCTTTTCAACCTCCTGTTGATTTCGAACGTCAAACACCAGGGTAATTACCCCAATCTCTGAATTCTTATCCAGGAGATTTTTCTTCAAGCTATCCAGTCGCCCGGCACGACGGCCTGTCAGGATCAAATCATAACCTGCTCCGGCCAGTTCATTTGCTGTAGCTAATCCTATTCCGGAAGTAGCTCCCGTTATCAATACTCTTTTTTTCTTCATAGATATTAAAATTACAAATCAAACCTAATGTAGGGCAATATCCGGACAATTCCCAATGTACACGAACCTGTAAAATGTAGTCAAACAAAAAAATTTATCTTCGGGCACAACAGGGAATGTCCACAAAAAAGTCATATTGGATGAAAAATATTTAAAAAACAATCTGGGCAAACGCAAGGCGGGAAACTCGCCTGATTCGAGTAAAAACGGATTATATTACTGAGCTAATGCCAGGGGATCGTCCATAGCCCTTTGAATTTGTTCCAAATGTAACCGAAGTTCGTTTAACTTGTCATGATATGCCGGTTGTCCCGCCAGATTGCGCATTTCGTTTGGATCTTCATTCAGATCAAATAATAATACCTTATCGATGGCCGGGTAAGTGATCAACTTAAAGCCATCTTTCACCACCATTCGGTGAATTCCCATATAGGCACCATAAATAGCCTCATATGGACTTCGAACCTCCGGATTCCCGATCATTTCCCGCAGGCTGTGAAAATTGACATACTCAGGCACTTCTGCCCCTGCCCATTCCAACACCGTCGGCATCACATCCTGAAGATATATTTTTTGGCTACGAAATTCATTCCTGGGCACATCGGGTCCGCAGACGATAAAAGGTACACGCATACTGTGATCATACATATTCTGTTTTCCGATTAATCCGTGATGCCCCACGGCCAGGCCATGATCGGCGGTAAATACGATGTATGTTTGATCCATTATACCAGCCGACTCCAGGGCATCGAGGATAGTACCAATTTGCTCGTCCATATGGCTGATCAACGCATAATATTCCTGACGGTGTTTCTGCACTGCGTATTCTGTGCGGGGAAAAGGAGCCAATGCTTCATCCCGAAGGCCCGGTCCGAGCCCGATACGATCATATTCGGGATGCTCAGACAAAAAGTTGTCGGGTACATGAATTTCTTCCACAGGATACAGATCAAGAAACGATTGGGGTGATTGTCTGGGATCATGGGGTGCATTGAAGGCCAGATATATAAAAAAAGGCTCATCTCCTGTATTTGCCATATCGATAAAATCCAGTGCATCTTCCCTCAGCACCTCACTCCAATGTTTTCCCCCGGCCCAATATCCACCCATTGAAGTATCTGATGGACTCCAACGAATATCAGATGGAGAAAGAGGACGATTATAACCCAACGGCATGGCGGTAGCAAGATCTTCCCCCTGCTGGATGGCTTCTGCCACCGTTCTTCCGCCACCGTTCCCCCAGGTATCCTGAGGCATTCCAGGCCTGATGTGCCACACCGTTTTAAATACATAATCTGCCGGAGCCGTCACGTGCCACTTTCCTGACATATAAGTGTGATATCCGGCTTCCGATAAGAGCCGGCCCCAGGTCTGGTCCCAGGCTACAGTGTCGCTATCATTCCATGCTCGCGATATCTCCTGGGCATTCCAGAGATATCGACCGGAAATCAACATGGACCGGGATGCCACACAAATCGCTCCGTTCCATCCTCCCATGTTGTAGACATGGGTAAACGTCGTTCCCATAGTCATCAATCGGTCCAGATGAGGGGTATTGACCTCGTCCTGATGACGACCGAAGGATGCATCATGCACCGCTTCATATGTCAGATCGTCTGCAAAAATAAATATGATATTGGGTTTAGACAAAGATTTGGAAGCGTCGGTTGAGCAGGAAACAAAGACCAGAAAAAATAATAACCATAAATGTGCAGTAGTAGATTTCATAGCTCGTGGGATAATATTACAAGATAATAAAAAATACGAGCTTGAAGCCACCAATCAATCTTAGCCTTTTATCTTAATTGATTGTACTGTGCGGAAATCTTATTAGGGTTTCCTCATAAAGTCAATTTGAAGCAATGACGCTACCATATCCTCCCTGCGGTCGGCTTCCATACGGACACAGCACGAATTGCAAATGGTCGGCTCATGAATTGCCTGAATGGATGCGCTTCCAGATCGCTACCG
>CAYRRD010000165.1:0-3503 GCA_964426625.1 uncultured Saprospiraceae bacterium
GCATAGTAAAATCCATAATTGAACCGATTGATCGAACTGGTTGCACTGCGGTGTGCCAGCCATTGGTATTCGCTGATGAACCATCCGTTGGCCCGTGCGGTCATCACAAAGTCTTCACCCAACACATCCATGTATATCATATTTCCGCTTTGTCCGCCTTCAGCCTGTCGGCTATACCACTGTCGGTACAGATAACGGTGCATGCCATTGATGGCGGCATAGGCATTGTCGGTAGATGAGAATACGACTTCAGTAGAAACTCTGTCGTTTGGGATTTTTTCCAATGCATCTTCATCGCAAGATGAAAATGTGAAAGTCAACAATAAAAGCATTATGGCTTTTAGAGCAGAGGTTAAAGTATATTGAGTATTTTTCATGTCTATTCGATTAAAAGCTTAGATTAATACCGAAATTGAACGTCCGGGCAGGGCTGTAACTATCTGTACCCGAAATTCCTGCAAAATTGCTAACGGGATTCATTCCCTTACGATGCGTGAACAAATACAGATTCTCTCCACTGACAAAAACCCTGATCCGCTGGATATTGAATCTGGAAAGTAAGACCTGAGGTAGTTGGTAACTTAAGTTGACGCTGCTGATTGCAAGATAATCCTTCTTTGTCAGGAAGCGGGTAGAGGTAGCTCCAAATGCAGCACGCTCATTCAGATCCATTTTGGGAATGTCGGTAACATCACCGGGTTGTCGCCATCCGTTGAGAAGATCCCTGTGAAGATTAGCTCCATTGTCAGGACCAGCACTCATGAAGCCCGCGTATTGACCGTCATATCCCCAACCGCCCAGGCTGTATAGAACGACAAAACCAAAATCAAAATTCCGGTATGAGAAATTGTTGATGATACTCCCATAGGCTTTAGCTAGGGCCGATTTACCCACCCAATCCTGTCGGGCGAGATTTTGATTGTAGGTTACTGTGTCCACCCCACCATTGGGATTGTTGATGAATTTTATTTCCTCAAGATTGTCAGGATCAAATTCTTCCACACCCAGATACATCACTCTACCATTGTCAGGATCTACACCGTAGAATATTCGGGTAAAATAATCGTAAATGGACCGACCTTCTGCCCTCTTGTACGGGGAAGAAACGATCTCTGGAGTTTCTTCTGGCATTTTTAGTATTTCATTCGTAATGGTGGAGATATTGACCGTGAGATTCCAGTTGAAATCCTGATTACGGATGAGGTTGCCAGTCAGGGATAGCTCCAGTCCTGTATTTCGCATATCCCCTACGTTTTTCTGGATCGAGAAGGATCCGCCTATGGTTCCACCGTTATGGTAGGGTTGCTGGACATTGAACAGCAGGCCATCGCTCAAACGGTTGAAGTAATCGATCGATCCGGAGAGGCGGTTATTGAATAATGCAAAATCGATTCCTATATCGAGAGGTTTCTGACCTTCCCATCGCAGATCTGGACTGCCGAGCGATTCCAATGCCACCCCGGGTGCCGCAGCATTGTTGTTGTTGATGCTATACCCTGGTTGGAAGGGATAATTTTCTATACTTCCTCCCGATGTCAGTACGGTATTGTTTCCAAGTCGACCATACGAACCACGCAATTTCAACAGATCCACCCAATCTACATTGAAAAAACGTTCGTTCTCTATCCTCCAGGCTACCCCGACGGACCAGAAAGGGGACCAACGATGCGCCTTTGGAAACCTTGAGTCTCCGTCATATCTCAAGGAACCACTGATGTAATATCGATTGTCAAAATCATAATTGATCCGTGAAAAATAACTTTCCATAGCATTCTCTGACAAGCCGGAGGAAAGTGAGATGATATCTGCGAAATTGGAATAGACAAGGAAATCACTAAACCCTTCTCCTGATCTTCGTCCTGAAATACTTTCATAGCTGTTGTCGAAATTTTCGTGACCCAACAATAATCGGACATTGTGGTAACCAAAATCCTGTTCTATTCTCAGGATTTGGTTGAAGGTGTAACTCAATCTTCTGTTCCACCCTTGATTGTATCTTCCTGAAGGTGCTCCATCTCCCACGATTGTATTTTGGTAATCTTCGCTTTTGGTGTTGGTGAGATCAGCACTCAAATTGGTACTAAAAGTCAACCAGGGCAGGATGGAAATATCAATATAGGTCCGGCCTCCGATAAAATCACGGGTTGTACGATCTACGTTCCACAGGTTTTCTGCTATGGCATGTCGTCCACTATTGAATGGCCTGGATATGCCATACTGGGCCGATAGGTTCCCGATGTCGTACACCCGGTTTCCAAGTTCATCCAGAACATACTCACCTGTGGTGGGATCGTGGACAAATACCGGATAAATAGGTGCAATGGAACGGGAAAAGTAAAATGGATTTACGATACCACTTCCAGAGTTGGCGTTGTTGAAACGACTGTGGTTTATGAAAAAATTCGCTCCACCTTTGAACCACTTTGTAATCTGGCTATTGACATTGATCCTTCCTGCAAACCGATCCATGGATGAATTGAGGCCCCAGCCTTCTTCAGAAAGATAATTTAGGGATGCAAAAAAATCGGTATTTGTAAAACCTGCGCTATAGGTAAGACCATATTCATCCCTTTTGCCGGTTTTGGAGGCTTGCTCCAACCAATTGAGATCGTCCGGATATTTCAAACGAGCACTAGGATTCAATACACCTGATGTGGACACCAGTTGATCATTGGGGACGGTGAATGCGTTATAATTGCCGAGAAATTGTACGATGTCCTGATAGGCATTGTCATTGTATATCTGGTTACCTGCTGCATTTCTGGGCAAGGTACCGGACGCGATTTGGGCAGCCGCGTCGAGCGGGATGTTTTGTGAGCCGTAATGCAAGCTGTTTTTATACGCTTCCCACATCAATTCATAATATTCTCCGGGATCTACGGTGTTGTAGGCAGGTATTCCGTTGTTGTTAAAACCAGTTTGAAATTTGAAATCGAGTCTGCTGACGCCTTCCATGCCTTTTTTGGTGGTTATCATAACCACACCATTGGCGCCCCGGGATCCATACAGCGCTATGGTTGCTGCATCTTTCAAAACGGTAATGGACTCCACATCTTCCGGATTAATATTGGACATACCTCCAGTATATTCCACTCCATCTACGATAATGAGTGCGTTGTTACTGGAGGAGTAGGAGCCTATCCCACGTATCCGGATACCTGGGGACGAACCCGGACTACCAGAGGGGGCCGTGGTTTGGACACCGGGTCCGGAGCCTTGCAGTGCGACCAGTGGATTTGAAATTGGACGTTTGTCCAATTCTTTGGCAGACATCGATACAGCGGAGCCTGTGAAATCTGATCGGCGGACAGAGCCATAAGCCACAATGACTACCTCGTCCAGCAGTTGGGTGTTTGGGGTAAGCACGATCGAAAGTTCTTGTTGACCGGCTACCGGAACTTCCAGTGCATCGTATCCCACGTAGGAAATAACCAGAACGGCGTCGTTGTTTACATTTCCGAGGTTGAAGCGACCTTCAAAATCTGTGGATGTTCCGTTGTCCG
>CAYRRD010000166.1:0-3391 GCA_964426625.1 uncultured Saprospiraceae bacterium
AATGTCCTGAGCTGGATCAAATTTGACGACGCCAACAATTCGCTGGTAAAATATTTGTCATCGGAAGCCATTGCGATCATAGATGAATTTGAATCCGGGAATCAAAGGTTTCAAAATCAGGAGTCTTTTCAGGAGTATCAATCCCATATCAAAGAAACGATGTGGAAAGTCCTGGGGGGTGAGCCCGCTAAAACGCCCCTGAATGCCCGTATTACCAAAACCATATCCAAAGAGGGCTATACGCTCGAAAACATCATATTTGAATCTCTCCCCGGCTTTTACGTCACCGGGACGCTCTTTATCCCCCACGAAACGCCCCGGCCGGCTCCCGCTATCTTATTTTGTTCGGGCCATAGCACGGAAGCCTACCGCCGGAAGTCCTATCAACTACCCTTACTCAATCTGGTGAAAAAAGGATTTATCGTCTTCGCTATCGATCCGATTGGCCAGGGTGAACGCTCTCAATATTTTGATGAAAAGAAGGAAAAATCAGATTTTGACGGCCGGTCTACGCAGGAACATTCCTACCCCTCGGTTCAGTCCTTTTTGATTGGTGAATCTGTCGCAAAGTATTTTACCTGGGATGGCATCCGCGCCATTGATTATTTGTGTTCGAGACCAGAAGTTGATGCCGATCGGATTGGGGTCCACGGGTTGTCTGGAGGGGGCACCCAAACGGCCTACATATCTGCTTTGGATGAACGGGTGAAGGCCAGTGCGCCGGCGGGTTACATCACCAGTTATCGTCGGTTGATCGAATCGATTGGAGTTCAGGACGGAGAACAGAATTTATACCACGGACTCAAAAATGAAATCGACCACCTCGATTTTATCCTGGCACGCGCTCCGAAACCCACCTTGATTATGGCGACTACGAACGACTTTTTTAGTATCCAGGGGGCTTACGAAACCTTCAACAGAGCAAAAAACGTCTTTGGAATGCTTGGCCACCACGATGATTTGGAATTTACAGAAGACGAATACGGCCACGGGTATACCAGAAAGAACCGGGAAGCGATGTATCTTTTTTTTCAAACACACCTGAACCACCCCGGGAATCCGGAGGAGTTGGACGTGGAATTTTTAAGTTTTCATGATTTTCAAAAAACGACCACGGGGCAGGTAGCTACTTCCCTGGGGGGCGAAACCGTTTTCTCGCTGATTGAGCAAGCTGCAGGACCTGTACTTGAAAATCTCCAACAGAAAAGAGCGATTACCAAAGATGATAACATGGAATTGAGGCAGGCTGTGGTCGAGCTCTCGGGGTATAAAAATCCCACGGATCCGCATAAACCGATTTATGTTGGACAACAGACCCATAGCAACTATATGGTTCGAATGCATTATATGGAAGGCGAAGGAGATTATGTGTTTCCCTTTCTGGAATACTTACCTCCCCACCCCAATGGGAAATCGGTCGTCTACCTGCATCCCAATGGCAAAAATGCCGTTCCGATGTCCGAATTGGAATATTTGATCGACCGTGGCTTTACGATTTATGTTCCTGATATGGTGGGTGTAGGTGAAGTGGGTGGTGGAGCTCTGAAGGGAGATGCGTATATCGGAAATGTGTCTTATAATGTCTGGTATACGGCGGTTTTGATTGGTCGCAGCATCGTCGGTATCCAGGCTTCCGACGTCACCAAACTCGCCAGGTACATTAAATCCGGAAATGAAAGTGGCGAAGTTTATGGAATTGCCTCCGGCCAAATGGCACCGACTCTCTTGCATATCGGCGCATTAGATTCCGTTTTCTCAAGGTTTTTACTGATCCGGCCGTATGCATCTTATGCTGCATTCGTGCAAAATAAATACTATGACCCGCAGTTTGTTTTCAGTCTGGTTCCGGGTGCCCTGACAGGTTATGACCTGGGGGATCTTGCTGCACTGATTGCTCCGCGGCCACTCATCGTAGCTGGAGGAATTACACCGACTGGATATCTTTACCCGATGGATTCCTTTGCAAAGGATTGGTCGATGGCGCAAAAGAAGTACGAACGAGAAGGATATTCCGATCAAATCCAATTTATCGATGTAAACTTTTTCCGGGAGGATGATCATCATGATGCCCTGGAGCGGTTGATTAAGTGAGAATAAATCTGAATTAAACATCTATTCAGGGGAGCAATGAGGAGAAATGGTGGCAAGCATGGATAGCCCGTATAGATTGTGGATGGTGAGTTCCTCGTCAGGCTATACACAACTATCGAGTTTTCCATAGCCCAAAGAGGACTCGTCGTTTCAACGGAGAAGCAGCCTCAAAGGCTCAAAGGCCAGCGATCTCCTATCATTCACATTTTATTTAACTGGGTCAGGACCTCTATCGTTGGTTAGCTACCCAAATTATCTGTAGGGCGACGATTTTTACATATCAACAACATAGTAATAGCAAAAAACGGCACAATAAAAGTTATGAAAATGTTAAATAATGTTGTTATTTGAGTTTTTGTCAAAATTTGCTTAATATTGAAATGTATAACATATGGTTATTCCGCTAATAACAGTTTTTTGTTATAAGGTAAGATTTGACGTGCCGCTCCGTAAGTGATTAAAATAGTATTTTATTAATAAATTTAATAGTCATGAAATGTTTAATTACTACTTTGCTTCTGTTAGGAGCAATGATTTCAATTACGGATGCGCATGCAACCAACTTTTCAAGCCAATTCCTGCTGAGTAGTGAATATTTAACATTCACAAAGCAAATTAAAGATGCTTCTTTTCCTGATTACACCTGCAAGGTTTCAGTTAAATTGGCAGCAAACTTTGGAGTAGGCATTGAAGGGCAATGTGAAGGAGGGGGTACTTCCAAAAATTCGCCAAATGAAGCTTGTGAAAAAGCTTACCAAGCACTTGCTGCATGCACAAGAAGAGCCACTATATGGGGCTTTAGAAGGGTAATTCCTCCAACAACTAGACCGTTACCTCCGAAAGGAAGTAGTGGTGGCTGGTAAAATCTAAAAATATAATTTATTCTCCCACAACGGCTTGCGTTTTTTGTTCAATTTAATTTAGTAAACCTATGAAAGAATGGAGGGGATTCTTGTTATTGATTTTGTTCGGAATCAATCTGCAGGGGCAAAATAATTTTGAGATACACTACCAAATCTCAACGCTTAACGGAGCTCATGTTCTGCTTGAAATCCAGAAAAGGTATGACGATTATCTGATTTCCCACCTGTCCACATGGAGCATCCAATCCATTCTTTCGATGGGGGAGACAGAACTCCAGACAACATTAGAAAATGCTGTTAGCCAGGATGAAACATTACCAATTACCATCGATCGGAGCAATTATATCAAACCTGAGAAAATAGAATTTGATTTATTTAAGGAACGATCTTCCAATACCTATTACCGATCTTTGCCCGATCCGGGTAGAATCAGCGAA
>CAYRRD010000167.1:0-3286 GCA_964426625.1 uncultured Saprospiraceae bacterium
AACCTCCAGTGGAAAACCGATTGCTGACGTCCGGGAGGATTTTTTGAAACTGAATGCAACCACCCAAAATCCACACTAAAAACGGGATAGACGGAATTTTTGACTTACTGTGTCTAGCCTCTGGTTATCTGAACTGAAACATACGCCTGGGACATTCTAAGGTTTAAATTGTATTTCCCCCAATTCCTGGGAAACGAGCAGAAAATGACATAAATAATTTGAGGAACCAACCTTCGTTGATGCCATACTTGATAGGAGGTTACCAAAAACACACAGAATTAGACCTCCTGAGAGCCGTCATAAGTGGGAAGAACTTATGTGAAACAGAACACTAATTTTTACCAGGGGTCCATTGGGATCTACCACCGGTATCCTTCAAAAACTGCAGTGATTCCCGGTACCCGATCAGTTGGACATCCAACAACATTTCCGGCGTCATTATAATCATATCACCTTGTTCATCGCGAGCGGATGAAAATCCATGGTTTGGGGATTCAATCACAGCACTTAACGCACCACAATGAAAACTCAAAGCCCCATCCAGATTAAACGGAGAATAGTTGTCTACCCGATTGGGATCCGATTCCAATTCTACGTCGTCTGTCCGTTCCAATCCCGCCTTCGTCCATGCCGTCAATATTCTTCTGTACAATTGCTCAAACACAGGTCTCAATTCATCTTCTGTAAAAGGTTTAAGCATCTTGGGGAATACGGCTCCGGTATGCATATTCAATATCAAATCTGGTTTTTCAAGGTCGCATAAATCAAACAAGGCACGAGTCTCCGGCTGCATGTTGTTGAAAAAATCATCGTGCTGGATATTGACACCAGCTTCGTTTGAATAACCTCCGGGAAACTGGTTGGTCGTAAAATCAAAAGGAATAAATTCTTTGATATCAGGCCACCCAATCAGCGTTCCATCGGGGTTCCCGCCGGTATTCCAAAATTCATTCACCTGATAATCCATTCCTCTGAATGGCGTCATGCGAATGGGTACGCGATTCCTTCCATCGGGATTCATGACCGGGATCACAATCAGACGGTCAATCGAATGAGAAAGGCTTTGGATTTCCGGCCAGGCTACGCCTCTCAGGTCTTTACCGGTTTCCAGCACAGATAAAAAATTGACAATACCCATGATAGGCTCCAACTCCCCGCCATGCACGGCTGCCATGGCCAAAAACACCGTTTTTTCATGATCAGCTCCCCGGTAAGCCCTGACATCCTGAAATCCCAATGAACCGGAATAGGTCGTTGTGCCTTCGCCTTCCCGGGCTGTCCCATAAAAAACAGCACGAATGGGTCGGCCTCCCGCTGAGACACCGATTTGCCGTACCTCACCCAGCTTAATATTCTCTTCGAGAAAAGCATTCACTTCCTCATTGGTGGTTAGCCAAAAATCAGGAATTTCATCTCTTTCGTTCAAATATTCCGTCGGCACTTCAAAGGAATGGATGCCTGGTTTGATCCAGGTGGTGGACTGGCTTTTTGCCGTCTGCAATAAAAAGAAAAATATACTGATCGCCATAAGTGTGATTCGTGTCATAGGTCGTGAGTTATACATTCTTATTTTATAGGTTGTCCGGATCCATTATCCGCATAGCGACAAGATAAAAATTTTATACCCAAGCCGATTTAATTTGACCGGTTTCTGGGTGGAAAAATCGCCGCTTACTTCATCGACATCCCGAAAGCTTTCGGGACGCCGTAGCTACGGCTATGGCTGCGTTTTTCTCTTCGATACCGATCACTTTTCTCATCATATCTAACCGGTCAAATTTACCTGCCGTGCCACTAAAATCTTACTAATAAAAGTGGCAGGCGAAAACATCCCGGGTATATACCCAGTGTAGTATTGCGCATTTATTAAATTATTTGTCGTATCGCATTCATTGGAAGAAACATTTTTCCACTGTCAGGCAATGGTACGAAACCGTATTTTCCGTAAAAATTTACAGCATATTCATTAATTGGGTCTACAACCACAGCCATAGCCCCAATACTTTCTTCGGATAGTGTAAATGCTCTAAATAGAGCGTCTACGAGAAGGTGCTCTCCTAATCCTGTTCCTTTTACAGTCAGATCTCTTGCGAGTCGTCCTAATAGGATGACTGGAGCATTATAATTTTGAGGAATTTTTTTTATATATTTTTTAGGAATCTGATCTCTTCCAAGGCTTTCGCTTGATAGCGTGTAATATCCGATTACATTATTGTCAGAGTCTGTTGCAACGAAACAAATTGCAAGCTTTTTCTTGACATCCTGGCTAACTTGTTTTCGGATATATTGAGTTAGCTGTTGTTCTTCACATTCAAATGCCTTGCGGTTATGTTTCTTGTCTAATATGACTACCTCCCACTTCAGACTTTATCGGATTTGTATCTTTTCGCGGCCTCAACCAAGTTTTTATTTGGTTTTGGATTTCCGAATATGGCATCAAAGAATACTTTTCGATCCTTTTCTGTAGCAATAATTCTGTCATTTTTTGCCACGATTTCTTCTGCTTTTTGCTTTACTACTCGAACGATAAAGCTGCTGAATGATTTGTCTCCACTTAGTTCTTGTGCTCTTTTAAAAATTCTTTTATCCGTAGAGGTCACTCTTATCTCGATTCGCTCGTCTTTCCTTATCTGTGCTTCCATGATGTAATCTACTTTTTCCAAATGTACGATAAAATACCGTACAAATAAAAATTTTTTCCTGCACTACTACCCTAAACGAAACCCAGATCGGGCAGGTAAATGTGCTCTTTAGGCTTTCACTGTGTTTATATTCATATCAATTCTAGCGGCGGTTTCAACCGCTGGCAGGTCGCCGATCGGTGGTGCCACCACCGATCGGCGAATAAATGTCAACAAAAGAATATGGGCATATTCCACCCAGAAAACAGACTTTGTTGCGACAGTTGAAATGTTAAATAAAGATGTATACCAGCGTTAGGCGGTATACCAGGCTGGCTCCCTAAGGTCGGCGTGCTTTTCGACTCGGCCTGCCTACCTTGAAAGTACTGCAGGCAGGCAACCCACCCACCGGGCTATCGCTCAGGCAGGTTTACCGATTCAAGGTGAGAGATCGGATCGTTCCATACGGACTCCTTTCAGTCGTAAGTCGGTGCGTTTGCCCGGCGGGCAGGATGAATTGCCGAGCCAGTAGCCCTAACGTAGTGCAGTGAATCTCCGGAATGAAAGAATTTTTCATATTCAATAGGTGGTATAGCAATACCCGATCTCATGAGCGATGGTTTGCTCGTGACAAAAATCACGCTCAGGATTGAAAAAGAGGCTAG
>CAYRRD010000168.1:0-3238 GCA_964426625.1 uncultured Saprospiraceae bacterium
ATCTGGATGGGGATGGGGATCTGGATGTATTGACCAACGATGAAAACGAGGAAGGCGACGGACTGGGCGTGGTGTGGTACGAAAATCCATTGAAGTAAGTCCACTTTTTCACCAATCCGTATATCAACAATATTATCCCGAAAATTAGACCAGCAATTGTCGCAAGATCAAAACAAAAGCATTGTATCCGGCATGGATCAGCACCACCGCCAGGTAGGCATTCAAATCTTTGCGTTTTGCGGCCACGATATAGGCGTAAGCATACAATATGCCCGTGCAAAAGGTATAGAAAAAATCCCTGATATAAAATTCATTCAGGATGTGAACGAGTCCAAAAGGAATGGCCGATATAAGGATTAAAGGCCAGTCTTGGGCATAACTGTCCCTGAAAAAATCGATAGGTAGTTTTTGGAATATCAAAGTTTCCAGCACAGGAGCCACAATGATCGCACCCATCACTGAGCCTAAAGTCAGTTCCTTTATCGACCTTCCATCCGCTTCCAATCCAAGCATAGGTGGGATCTGAACTAAGATGATCATTAATACAATTGCACCTAATATGAAACCCATGATAAAATAGGGTCTCCTGATTGAGACTAACTTACTTTCTATGGTATGCATGATGGTGTAAATACCCACAAGAAGGCTTGGCAATGTATCCTTTTATTTTTGATCCAAATAATTACTTATGCCCTCCGGGACTTCCTGTTTCATACATTCGTCTCCCATATTCCTCCATTGATTCTCTAGTGAATAAATTTTCTTTCGACCATTCCCATGCTTCATTCACCAGGATCGTAATAATTCTATCTTTCCAACCTCCTCCTTTAATTTTAAACAAGCTTTGGTCATCCAGCTTGAACTCTCTAAAATGCTCTAAATTTTTCATGTATTAATAATTAAAAATGATGCCTACTCTCAATTTATGGTCTTATTTCGGCATAGTCTGACCTGTGTGATTCAGGTGTTTTCTGTAAAAACACTAAAGTGGTGCAATCGAACTCTAATCTCAGAATCTAAGGTCGTTTTACCCACTGCCATTTTATGTCAGTATGAGGAAAAATATGATGGTTTTATTAATTTATATTAATTTGGAGGAAATGAATCAAGCCCAATGTGATCCGAGTGTATCAATTTAAAGCTTCCATATGCGAATACTTTTATTCATGATTGATCTTTACTGACTGATGAGGTGTGGCTCGGCACCAGAAACCGGCGGCAGCGATCCCAGCACACTGAACAGACCCATTATCATCCTGATAATGGCTGATTACCTGGGATTTGGTGATCTGGCTTGTAATGGTAATGAATGACACATTACCCGAAAAATTTGAAAATTTGAGAGGAGAACAGGAATGTTGGGAAAAGAAATGAAACGTTTCCCCATTATTTCATAACCCGTCAAGCATAAAGAATATAAATGAATGGATTTTTCGTAATGCTTTTGGTCCTGTTGGTGCCTAACATGCCCATATGCCAGCCTCTATATCCCAATGTGGTCTATATCCTCGCCGATGACCTGGGCTATGGAGATATCTCGTGCTACAACGAAAATTCAAAAATTCACACCCCCCATATCGATCAGTTGGCCCGCCAAGGTCTCCGGTTTACCGATGCGCACACGTCCTCCTCGGTGTGTACCCCGACCCGCTACGGGATATTGACGGGACGATACAACTGGAGATCACCGTTGAAAAATGGGGTGTTGAGTGGTTTTTCAAGGGCCCTTATTCCCCCCGATCGATTGACGGTGGCCTCCATGCTGAAAGAGAAAGATTATCAGACAGCTTTCATTGGAAAATGGCACCTTGGATGGGATTGGGCCTTTATGGAAGAAGACGAGAATATCGATGATTTGGGGAGCCACCCAGCTGTGGATTATTCGCAACCGGTAAAAAACGGCCCCCAATCGCTGGGATTTACCTATTCCTACGGATTTTCAGGATCCCTGGACATGCCGCCATATGTGTATGTGGAGGATGGAATGCCTACAGCCATACCTACTGATACCACAGTTTGTGTGGATGGCAAAGGGTTTTGGAGAAGAGGCCTCACCGCACCGGACTTTGAACATGCCCGGGTTCTGCCTCATCTCACCGATAAAACCATCGAATTCATCAAGGATCAAGCAGGTGGTTCCCGGCCGTTTTTTGTATACTATGCCCTGCCAGCACCGCATACGCCGATTTTACCTACTTCAGAATTTATCGGAAAGAGCAACACCAATTTTTACGGTGATTTTGTAATGCAGATGGACCATGAAGTGGGACGGATTTTGAAAACCCTCGCGGATGAGGGAATCATGGAAAATACCATGGTGGTCTTCACCAGTGATAACGGGTGCTCTCCAATGGCAGGTTTTCAGGAACTGGCCAGGGTGGGTCATAATCCGAGCTTTATTTACAGAGGTCACAAAGCCGATATTTATGAAGGAGGGCACCGCGTCCCTTTTGTGGTTCGATGGCCCCAGCGAATCCGTCCGGGGCGGGTGTCCGATGAAGTCATTTGTACAACCGACCTGATGGCGACCCTGGCAGAAATCACGGGATATGATCTCCCTGAAGATGCCGGGGAAGATAGCTATAGCCTGCTGCCTGTTCTTGTCGATATTCGCCTGGATCGACCGCTCAGGGAAGCTACCGTCCATCATTCCATCGATGGGCGATTTGCGATCCGTCAGGACGAATGGAAATTGATATTGTGGTCTGGTTCCGGGGGATGGAGCTTCCCCTATACTGCCAAAGATTTGGAAGGGTTGCCCGCTTTTCAACTTTACAACCTGAAGATGGATCCGGGTGAACAGAACAATCTGGTGGAAAAACATCCCGACCGGGTGAAGGCGATGAAAAAATTACTGGAATCCTATATTCTAAATGGAAGGAGTACGCCAGGTGAGCCCCATAAAAATACTCACGAGGCGCTATGGGACCAATTGGAATGGATGGACCAGTAGGAGATTTCGCGAAGGATGGTTGATCCTGAAATTTTCTGTGGTGCGGAAAATTGTAGAGAATATAAATCTCACTCAGAGAACTTTAAAATTTTCAACAGACTACCTACCTTATATGAAGTGGATGTCAGACCTTTCAATGCAGGATGAAAGTGAATTACTAAGATGGATAATTTCTCAATGAATTCTGAACAAACCATGTCGTGATCTTTGAGGAAATTTTATCTCCCTCATTCTGACAAAAAGCAGGATAAAATATATGCAATACAAATTTTAGAGTATATTGGC
>CAYRRD010000169.1:0-3215 GCA_964426625.1 uncultured Saprospiraceae bacterium
TTTAATGCTTGTTTTGCCAATAAAAAATGGTTATTCGGGATGTTGTTGCATCTTTTGTTTTTCTGGCTGGAAACAGAGCACGTGGGCAAAATAATGAGGTAACCCCAACTTATGTTCCTCTTGGTTCCCACGAGGCTGCTTACCACCCTCTGACGAAGTGGGATGAGATCAATTCAGATCAAAGTTATTGTCGGGTAAGTCTCCCGATTAATTCCGCAAAGTCGGGAAATCTTCTGGTCAGATCAGTTCGGGTACCCAATTCAAAATCTTCGAAGGAAAACCCTGGTGCTACCGTGCATCCAACCAAAGAAAATGAGTTTTCCTCGATAACCTCGGCTGCAAACCAATGCCCTGCGGATACCACCACCTGAGGAAGTTCACCGGCTGGAATATCCCTTCCTATGCGGTGGTTTGCATAATGGCCGTCCGGGGAAAGGATGTGCAGCGATATGGGAGAACCATCATAGAAATGCCAGATTTCATCCTGTTGAATTCGATGAAAGGCCGAGAAACTTTTAGAGGTCATAAGAAAATAAATGCAAGTGGAAAAATGCCTGGGACTCCTGAATTGTTCCGGAAGGGCAGCGGCAGCAATTTGTTCGGAACTTTTGTAAGTTTCTTTGTAATACCCACCCTCCGGATGGGATTTCAGTCCAAGTTGTTTGATTAGCTGTGTTGCACGGGGATCCATGATGGTTGATTTTTGGATGAACGCTGAGGGATCGGGACAATTCGGATCTCTATTGTCCATTAATGTCCGTGCCAAATTTATATTTTTCTTCTATATTGTGTACTTCTTTCATACCCTTTGCGCCAGGCCAGGTATAAATTTGAAGTGAAGTAGCCAATATATATTGAAAGGATAAAATCATGGGTAATAAATTTCCTATGGGATTTATATCAAATCAAAGCATTTCCTAAAATGTCGGGGAGGAGAGGACTTTGTGAATTTTACAGGCCAAATCCGATATAAATGCAAAATATCCAGGGTCAGGAGCGGGTGACAGAAGATCAGAGTATAAAATCGTCGAACATGGAAAAAATGGATCGTAGACAATTCATTCAGGTATCAGCAGCTGGCAGTGCAATGGCCATTTCATGGCCCTCACTAATCCAACGGGCATTATCCGTCAAGGCTCAAAATACCAAAGGTACCATTGAGGATGTCGAACATATCGTTATATTGATGCAGGAGAACCGGTCATTCGATCATTATTTCGGTACCATGAAAGGGGTGCGCGGATTCGGTGATCGTTTCCCTATCCCTTTGGAAAGCGGAGAGCGGGTGTTCCATCAATCCGATGGAGAGAAAATTGTACCCCCATACCATGCCGACAAGAACTCATCCAATGCGGGATTTATCAAGGGTACGCCCCATAATTTTCCGGATATGCAGGCTGCATGGAATCAAGGTAAATACGGATACTGGCCTCTCTACAAAACCCCTTACTCGATGGCTTATTATACCCGACAGGAAATTCCCTATCAGTATGCACTCGCAGAATCCTTCACCATATCTGATGCCTATCATTGTTCGGTAGCCACAGGAACCGACCCAAATCGGATTGTATTTTGGTCCGGGTCCAACTTTGACCCGGAATTGCGTGCTGCAGGGATCAATTGTACGGATGTAGATTCCGAGCCGGTGAACTTAAGATGCTGGATAAAAGGAGCTTTACCGGACCCAGGATATACCTATCAGGGAAATGCCTTCCAATGGCCGACAATCCCCGATGTGCTGGAAGAGGCGGGTATCAGCTGGAGGATTTACCAGGATCCCAACGATAATTGGACCGGTGCCATGCATGGCTGCCTGGCTTTCGAAAGTTTTCGAAAGGCGCTTCCGGGATCTCCTATTTATGAGAATGGGATGAGGCACTGGAGTCTTGATGATCTTCGATATCATGTCCAGCAGGGAGAACTTCCACAGGTCAGTTGGGTTTTGCCCTCCAAAGATGATTCAGAGCACCCCGGAGCCCCTTCCAGCCCATATCGCGGGAGTGACTTTACGCACCAGGTGCTGGAGGCGATTACCTCCAATCCGGAGGTATGGAGTAAGACCATATTCTTTTTGACTTTTGATGAAAATGATGGATTATTCGATCACATCCCAGCTCCGGCTGTACCTTCTCTGGATGAGGAAGGTAATCTGATGGGGAAATCTACCCTGGATTTGAAAGGTATGTATTTCAATTCGGACAAGGATGCCAGTGATGAGGCCCGGAAAAGATTGAAGGATGGCGAGGAAGTGCCTTACCGTCAATATCTTGACGAAAGAGATACGATTACCGGACCTGTCCGACCCTGGGGTTTTGGTCCCCGCGTACCTCTCTACATCGTATCTCCCTGGTCCAAAGGTGGATGGGTACATTCAGAAGTCGCAGATCATACTTCTGTGGGGCAGTTTTTAGAAAAACGTTTTGGGATTACCATACCCGCTATTAGTCCCTGGCATAGAGCCATAGCCAGCGACCTTGTTTCGGCTTTCGATTTCAAAACACCCAACGATCCTCATTGGCCTCATATGCCGGATACCAGCGATTATGCCGAACGGGATGCCGCTTCCAGACTTCTACCGGTAGCCGCACCTCCGGAAACCCCGTCTCCGATTTATCAGGAACTGGGTAGTAAGTATTCCCGTTCCCTGGGTTACAGACTCAATGTCAATTTTGACTTTCCGGATCAGCACACCATTCGTTTGGATTTTCGAAATACGGGGGAATTGGGCGTGGTATTTCACGTGTACGACATGAATCACCTGGATCTCATACCCAGACGTTTCACTGTCGAATCAGGGAAGTCGTTGGATGACGTATGGGAAGCAGTGGGGGAGGAAGCTGCTTACGATCTCGAAATATTTGGTCCGAATGGGTTTTTTAGGAAAGTTTGCGGTCAGATCGAGTCACCATCTTGTAAAACAGAAGTGTTCTACCACGAAGATCAACACATGCTCGAAGTGAAGGTATCCAATTCCAGTGATCGATCATTAGCATTGGAAATAAAGGATAACGCCTATGGATATACCAATTATCCCATGATAAGTCTTTCTTCAGGTGAGGTTGAATCATATAAGTGGGATTTGAGGAAATCCGGTTACTGGTACGACTTTACCCTGAAAACGGATGAAAAGCAACTCGTTCGGTGGGCTGGACGTATGGAAACGGGAAATGACAGCATCACGGATCCGGCTATGGGATTGTGAAGGAAGAGGCTAG
>CAYRRD010000170.1:0-3114 GCA_964426625.1 uncultured Saprospiraceae bacterium
ACCACCTGAATCATGTCGTATTCCGCATCTCCCTCCCCGATTCCGTAAAAATTGACCGAATCCGTGCTTTTAATCCCCGCCAAATTCAATGCTAACAGATGGGGTTCCAGTTCAGGGAAGAATTCTGAAAATCGCTCATGATGAGCCACTGCGTGATGAAAATTATAAACAATACCAACATTATCCCGGTCAAGCCTTTCGATAATCTCCACCTGGTTCTCGGGCTCTCCCAACCACCCCCGGTGATTGTACAGTCCTATCGTACAGTGGTATCGGTCCGCCCGATCTGCCAGGTATTCCAGAATCTCCAGTACTTTTTCAATCTTCTCATCACCCTCCATGGCCCGGAATTCATCCGTTTCCACGATATAGGTCCAAAGTTGGGTAGAAATATTGTTCCGTTCTATAAAATCAAAAATCTCACGCACCATAAGATCCTCAGTCGGTTCCAGCCCAGTGACCATCCAAAATGCCTGCAGGATAATACCATGTCTGTTCAGCGCTTCCCATTCCTCGTCAAAAGTGGGAATGTGCTTTTCCCGCCAGTCATAGGCCAGCATGGTGATTCCAAGATCACGCAACATCACTGCCCTGTCCTCTGGACCTCGTTGCAGGGCATCATACGGTACAATACACCATGCCAGTAGATTATCTTTGCGAAACAAATCATAATCCTCTTTCTTTTGATCAACCAAATTCTGACATGCCACGATGAGTGTCGCCAGGCAAAAAACAGATAAGCCGTTTCTGTGAAAATCGATTTTCATAACACCATATAATTATTCGATGACCACCTGCCAATCAATGTTTTGCAACACCGTTTTCATTTCGTCCATCTGGAACATATCCCATGGTACCTGACCCGGTAGCGCTGCAGGATATTTCTTCAGGTAAGATAAAGTATAAATACTTTCCATAATGTCCAGAATAGGTGGATATTCGTAAAAAAGCCATTTTTGTTGAGAGGCTCCGTTGCTGTCCTGATAACGAATATCGATGGTTGCCGGTGCCTGAATATTTATTCGACCCTGGTTATCTGTCTGGAATTGGCCCATCCGCTCGTCCATATTCCATATTTCGATTGGAAAATGAGCACGGGGGGTGCCATCAGCCCGGGTAATCACCAGACTAATATCCGAAGTCACCAGGGATGGAGGCATCCAGTCGGGTCCATTGAAAAAAACAGGCGCAGTAAGGCTTATTCCCGAATGCCGGGTGTAATCGCGGTTGGAATTTTTCATACAAAATGCAGCGTAGGCCATGACGTCAAAGTGCAATTCTTCCTCGGGATAATTTTTGCCATAGGACTTCACCAGATACCAGGCTGTCTCGGTTTCCTCTACTTCGAAAGTATGCGTGACACTTTTCGGTTGTTGATCCCGGAAATCGATTTTATCAATCAATTCACCATTGCGAAACAACACGAGGTAGGATACAAACTCATCTTCAAAAGGTTCGCTGAACACCGTCACATTGATCTGATGTTTTGCCCCATCTGCCTGCAATTCACTTCCCGGAGGGAGAACGCCATCCACATCAAGCAACATCAACGCCTTTCCGGACACCGAGGTATGTCCGTCTTTCAATGCTTGTAGGAAGGTTTCAAAATCAAAATTTTTCTCTCCGGTATAGGCATACGTCAGCATGCTGGCCCCCAGGTTACCACGGGCAGCATTTCCATCCGTCTCTGCACAAGGTACCAACCGATAACCTTCATTGAGGAGATGGAACCAGAGATTTTGATAAAATATATTGTCTTTGTTGTCCCCTACCACGGTCATACCATCGTAAGATCCTGCGGCCAGCAAATCAAATGACAGATCAGCCACCAAATTGGGGACGGGGAAAATCTGGTCTTCTCCATCGTTCCACCATCTCGTAGGGTGGGCAATAACCGAAAAGGCACCTTTCGCTTTATATCGCAATCGATCCACAAAAGGGGGATGCCACGGAGGACTGAGCTCACCCCGCAGATCCACATAACCTTTCTGCCGGGTATGAGGGCTTTTCATGGAGTCAACAAAGGCCACATCATGCCAATCCAGATATTCCCCAAAAGGATCCTTTAAACCAGGATGATTGACATACCAGGTATGGCCATACCGCAACTTGGGCGTTTCTGCCCCAAATCGAAGACTGAGCTTGTCCGTAGTATGCTCTTCAAAATAATGGATTAGAGAATCATAGGTGACCGGCATCCGAATCCCGAACAACCATCCCTGTCCCAAATCCAGGTGGTCAATACCCATGGCCATGGCATATTTGTGTAAGTAAGGGGGCCTGTTCAATGAATCGTATCCATTGAGATGATTGTGGCTATCAAAGGAGTAGTAGCCAATGTCGTGTAGGTCAACCCACGGTTCCAGCAACAATTCCACAGTATCCAACGGTCCCTGGACTGTAAATAATTCCCGGGTTTCTGACACCACATTGTTCCAGCTTCCTATAGTCAACTGACCTGTAGAAACTCTTACTTTGACCGGGGATACTGCGGGGAAGCCTTTTCGTCCCCGCCGCGTATACCATCCATGGATATTGTCGTCTTCATCACTGGATATGGTCAGCCATGCGGCCAAATGTTCTCCAGTATTTTTATCCAAAATCAGGATGGTCAGGTCAGTGGAATCCTGGATTGCTTGAGATCCGGCGCATGCCGTACTGCCCACTACGCAATTCAAAAAGGTCCCCATAAGAAATAGGATAAGTCCGCTCATTTCATTCAGGTTTAATCTCCAAAGTTTTGACTCCACCTTTCCATTTCACAACCACGGTGACCGGTACGGAGGAAGTAATATTGACACGGGGTTCTTCTTCAACGGTATTTCTGGATTCACATTCCAGATCGACCAGACCTTCCAGACCAATCGGGTATTGGCGAATACCATGCTCTTCGAGCAACCTGACATCCCATACGATCAATTTTTCTGGGATATAAGAACGTATCCCCAGGACATTCTCAAAGAAAATCGCCACCGGAGAAACCCCCGAAAACCCCACAAAATCGGGTCTGGTATTCCGTGGCTCCACCCCGGGTTCTGGTGCGTAATTCTCCCATATTGTCCCGGTGGCTTTATATTTATCAACGACATTAGACAAATGATTCATGGCAATTTC
>CAYRRD010000171.1:0-3091 GCA_964426625.1 uncultured Saprospiraceae bacterium
GGATTGGCCTGGGTCCAGTAGGGTACATCAAGCGTATTGGATTCGTAATAGAAATTTCTACCTATGTTAATGGAAGGATTCGCACTTTCACCGCCATGCCTGATGTTGAACATGACCATCAATGTAAGATCTTTGTATTTGAAGGTATTCGTGAGCCCGGCCAGAAAATCAGGCTGGGAGGTGCTCAATACCACACGGTCAGCAGGTGTGATAGCCCCGTCTCCATTGATATCCTTAAACTTTACATCACCAGGCTTGGAGCCGGGCAACAGATCAAAATCCGTGTCTCCCTCCTGGTAAATTCCGTCAAATACGTAATCAAAATTAGAGGCTAGCGGATGTCCTATAAACCAACCGCTGGCAATGTCATCATCTTCTACCCCATCCCCATTCAAATCATTACCGGTTAGTTTGAGTATTTTGTTGTAGTTCCTCGAGAAAACGATTCTAGTATCCCATTCAAAATTTCCTTTAGAGATATTAAGCGTGTTGAGCGATATTTCAAATCCTTTGTTTTCTGTTTCTCCGATATTTCTCAGGAAGGATGTAAATCCGGAAAGATTCGGAATTCTTTGGTTGAGCAAAAGATCATAGGTATTGGAATGATACAGTTCCAGCGATCCATTTACACGATATGAAAATAGCTCAAAATCCACACCAAGGTTGGTGCTGGTCGTAGTTTCCCAGCCGAGATTTGGATTCCCGATCGAAGAGGTATAAAGCCCTACTGACGAGGGTCCGCCATCCCCAAAAACGTAATTGGTCTGACTTACATTACTAAGGGAAGAGTACCGGCTTACACCTCGGTTTCCATTTTTACCCCATGAAAGTCGTAATTTAAGATTGTTGATGGAAGAAGCATCACGGAGAAAGTTTTCCTCTGTCAGGATCCAACTTGCACCTACTGAGGGGAACAAACCGTATTTTTTTCCTGCACCAAATGCCGAGTAACCATCCCGCCTCAGGGTAGCGTCCAAAATATATTTCCCCTTGAATCGATAACCTATTCTTCCCATCATGGACAGTTGCTGGTCCTTACCTGCACCTGTATTTATATCAAAATTCTCGCCGATTTCCAAAGCATGGAAACCGAGGGCATCGTTGAAGATATTGTCACTGCTCAGAGAGGCTGATTCAGCAGCTGATGTATAAACCCCGTACATTAATGTCACGTTGAAGATATGATTCAGTGCAAAAACCTGATCGTACCGCAGTATGTTCTCGACTGTCAGATTCCGGGACTCCGAAAAAGACTGGCTTCCACTACCCAGATTAAAAAATTCACCACGATCGAAAGTTGGTCTGTAATTGAAAACCTTTCCATTTCTTTTAGTATAGCCTGTATTGAATCTAAAGCTTAACCCATCTAAAGGCAATTTTATATCGAGGTAGGTATTAGTAAAAAGAGTGTGTGTCTTGTCAAGATTTTCATTCTGTAAAGCTGCAAGTAAAGGGTTACGCGCCTGACCCACGTTCATCGGCAATGGCCGGGGAACTCCATCTTCATAGTATAAATCCGCATACGGACTCATGAAAGTAGTAAGAGAAAGGTCAGCACGAGTTCCCGAATTATCTCTGGAAGTATATCCGGTATTGGTACCCATACTCAACCAGTCAGTCACATTAACATTGAGGTTCAACCTTCCACCCAATCGCTGGAAGTTATCTCCATATACCGGTGATTTCACACTGGTATGCGATCCGGAAAAGTAATAACTGAAGACAGTTCCCTTCCCTGATACGCTCAATTCGTTGCTATATATAGGCGCGTTCTGTCTTATTTCCTCGAATGGTTCAATGATATTACCTGCTTCAATATTGGCTTGCTCCAACGGACTGAAAGGGATTGGGCCGCCATCGGCAATTTCAGCATCAGCCCGAACCCTGAGGTATCCCTCTGCGTCCAGATACCTGGGGATATGAGCGAAATCGGACTTTCCAAAGTAGGAATTGAGATTGATTCGTGGTTTTTCGGTGGTTCCTTTTTTCGTAGTAATTAATATGACGCCATTGGCTGCCAGAGAACCATAAATCGCAGAAGCACTGGCATCCTTGAGTATATCAATGGATTCAATATCGTTTGAATTTATATCGGACAGACTCCCGCCGGAATAAATAATTCCATCCAGAACAATCAGCGGATTGTTGCTTGCTGAAATGGAATTTGCACCTCTGATCCTTATGGTACCATCGGAACCCGGTCTACCGTTGTCGGTAATATTAACCCCCGCTACCGTACCCCGGAGATTTTGTACGGGGTTAACATTGGGTTGGAGTCTGTTTTGGTCCAGATTGACTCTGGTGACAGCTCCAGTGAGATCCTTCTTTTGTGAGGTTCCATATCCTACGACCACCACTTCATCCAACAATTGAGAATCAGACAATAAGGTAATGTCCAGGGTGGTTTTTCCTGCCACCAAAACCTCTTGCGTCTGATACCCAATATAGGATATGATTAGAACTGCATTTTCGTCAACATCCTCCAAAACAAATCGTCCATCCAAATCTGTGGCTGTACCCTGGTTGGTTCCCTTGACTACGACGTTAACCCCAATCAGCGGTTCGCCTTCCTGATCTGTTACCGTTCCCTGCACATTGATAACCAATCTCTTGTTGAGAACTTCCCTCAAGGATGAGGGTTTAAGAGCCTGAACGGGCCTTATCATGCGATCATTTCGTGCCTGTTTACTATCCACGATCCCTTGAAAATGATCGATCATTTTCTTTAGGGATTCCACGCCTTCATCAGTATCCCGATAGACCGCTACATACCTTTGATCAAAAATCTGAAACTTCAAATCTGTCTGACCAAAAATATGCCTGAGTGCGTCTTCCACCTTATTGTAACGATGCGGCTCGTAATCAACCTCGACGCTCGTTACCAGGGTTCTGTCATAGCTAAAAAACACTCCGTACTGCTTTCCGATTTGTTGGAAAGCAACTTCCAATAAGACTTTTTCATGTTGGATATCAGTATTGGCCTGACTGGATGGGATTTGGCATAGCATAAATAAAATCATGAATAAATGCATTGCCGATTTCAGCTTGATTTTAAGTAATCTTCGTACCTTCATCTTGAGTTAGCAATTAA
>CAYRRD010000172.1:0-2997 GCA_964426625.1 uncultured Saprospiraceae bacterium
TTAGGTACCTTATCAATTTTTTTCTGCCAAATTTTGGCAAGACTTTGGTAGTTGCTATTCCAGGTTCAGGATTAAAAATTTTGTACACTATTTATCTTCCCAACAGCCGGCTCACATTAAACATGAAGACAGGAAGTCAATTAAGATTCATGAAGAGCTGCATTGCTGACATATAGGTAGGTCATTAAGCATAAATTTGGCCACTAATTTCCGGAATGTCTGGTTTGGAACTTATTCTTACGGAAGTTCATTAGAATATTCGTTTACAAGGGATTTCATCGACCTCGAAATATCAGTGTAAAAATTATATGTAGACCTCGTGGTTTTTTAAAATGCGAAGCATTGATCATCTTAATATTCTGAGGGGTGCTTTGGCCTTCATATTCTTCATACCTTAATGCTTTCATCTATACCCATTCCGAGTGAATTCATCTACAAACCAAAAATTTTGGTTCTGGCTCCCCAAGTAAGTCTTCACTGAGTTATCGCAATAAGCATCGCACCTATAAAGTGTCATTAGTATAAATTACTTATGAACCAGACCACTACCCAAACAGCCTGATTAAAACCAAAGCACCTAGAATTCCTGGTAGATTAACTGATCCCAAATTTCATAATCTTTAATTCCAATCTCATCCTCACTACCAGGATGAATTGCAATCCGGCGAATACCGTTTCTGATAGCTTCCTGCGCTTCAAGGGGACCGTTGCACCATACGAATTCATGATCTACATCTATCCCAAAGTTGGGTCCAATAATACCGGTTAGAGGCAAATGTGAATCAATTTCTTCAATGGTTTCCACGAACTGGAATAGTTTGAGATCGGACCGGAATCGCTGGACGTAGTGAAGCAGATCCGCATGTCTGCTCATGACTCCGGATACAATAGGGTTCTCTAATATCTCACGGAGAGCATCTTCATCAAAAAGGTGATCAAAGGAGCATATAATATCGGAACCTGCCACCCATTCCACGATAGCCTGCCAGGCCGGAAGAGAAATGGCATGTGGGGAATCAGGATCGAGATCAAAATGAAGATAATCAACCCCCATAGCACTAAAGTATCGGGCATCTGTCAGGGTCATCACCCCCATAATAAAATACTGAACCGGTTGCGATTCCATACCTTTTCATTAAATTTAAGTACAAAATTACAGGAATATTGAATAAATCCTACTACGAAGAAGTGTATGAAGTCGTCCGCCAGATTCCGTATGGACGAGTAACGACCTATGGGATTATCGCCGATTACCTAACCCTGGGTTCGGCGAGGATGGTAGGATATGCCCTTCGTCAGCACCATCCGGGATATGGTTATATTCCGGCGCATCGTGTGGTAAACGCATCTGGTATTTTAACCGGTAAAAACCAATTCCCTTATCCGGATTATATGGCCGACGAACTTCGAAAAGAAGGGGTGGAAGTAGCGAATGATAAAGTCGTGAACTTCCGGGAGAAGATTTGGGTACCTGCTTAATATTGAATTTACCAGTGTCACATAACCCCCACTTTGTCACCATCACAGAAACTTGACCTGTCGAAAAAATATAGGGTAAACATGGATAGCTATTTAGATTCCTGCACCCCAATGCAATACGGTTTCAGCCGGGAAATCCACTTTGGATCATACCATATTCTGGTATTACTATTAAGTATCTTGAAGTTTAATTGGTTCAGAAGATAATCTTTTGCGAAATCTCCGGCAAGCTTGTATTTCCATGACTGCCAGGGAAAAAAATCCATAAAACATCATTTTAATTCTATCCCGGCGGATATATACCCGATTATCTGATTGGTTGTTTCCGAATCTCCCTCCAGGTAACATACCAATAGTAACCGATCATTGATATTGATGGATATGTTCAAATCAGTCCCGGTACCCACAAATACATCTCCTAATTGAAAAGGAGATGGCAATTCAATTGAAATGCGGGATTCTGGAATGGGCATCAGATCATTGTTCCCAAGACCTGAACGATAGACCTGGGCAATAAGATTGACTTCACCATCCAACTGCGTATCTGGTTCGATCGATGAAAAATAAAGGAAAATTGATTGTATTGTACCCGGTTGAGGTACCACAAATAATGCATTTGGAAACGTCACATCGGTGGCCAAAATCGACTCCCCCGGTGTGATTGACAAAGGAAACCAGGCTCCAAATCCCAGAACTGCACCTGGAGCAGGCATCCCTGTAGCGAGCGTCACAGAAGTACCCGATGAGAAAGGTATTATGGTACCTGGCAATGATTGTACCACCCCCAATAGCCGCCAACCTGTTGAACTGTAGTAATAGAATCCCGGGTGGTCACCATCTGTTTGAAAGACCAACAATCCAATTGCGGGACTGCTGATCATTCCACGCTCAGTCTGCGTCATACGTGGAATCAAAAATCCTTTATCTTCACTGAAGACTTCAAGCTGGGCAGTGGGGTGAGGGTTGTTGGTACCGATACCGGTCTGGGGAAATACAGATTTCGACAAGGCTAGCAACACCACCAACCAAAACACTTTAAGGCATTGCTTGTACCATATATTCCGGATCATAAGGAAAGTTTTTGATGAGATTTTGGTTCAAACTTCGGAAAACAGCCCAATGGCTCACATGAATTAAAACCTGGAATTGCTCTACTTTCGGAGAAGACATAGTTTTCTGATGAAATTGGATTCCTACGGATATTTGAAGATTACGCATGGGCCCAAAACTTAAAGGAGGAAGAACGAAGAACTTGTCCACTCATGCTTGTGATGGTACCAGGACTTATTTTTCTTATCCCAACTTGTTCGGCTCCAGGATTTGGATGCTCCATATGATCTGGTATTGCACTTTCTTTTATAAAGTCTTCAGAATAATTCATATGTCCTCTAATAAGGCTCTAAAAATATAATAATTGGAATTATGGAAGTTAATTTACGGGGGATTATTTTGCATGCTTAAATCACAAGCGTCCAAAATAAAAAATGGACATGGTAAAGTTTTCCCTAACTTAGGGTT
>CAYRRD010000173.1:0-2948 GCA_964426625.1 uncultured Saprospiraceae bacterium
CATACGGACACAGCACGAATAGCACAGCCTGAGGATCTACATAAACCTCAATATGTTTCCCTGCCAGGTCAATAATCCAATATCGGAATAATGGAAGAGGTATAAAGTATATAGGAGATCCAGGGGAAATACCCACGGGCAATCATCACCGACCCGCTCTATCTATCAACTGATCTTCACCCCGCACCAAATTCGCTTCGTGCTCCTGCACCAACCGCGCGATTTGTTCCAATACCTCCGGATGATTTTCGGCAATGTTGTACTGCTCGGACGGATCGTGGTCGAGGTGGTAAAGTAAGGGCGGATCGTGCTCTTCCCGGGGACCAAACATGCCATAACTTCCCTGGGTCACAAAATGCGCCTTATAAGGACCCATCCGCACCGCGTAAAGTTCGGTACCCCGATAATAAAATACGTGGTTGCGGGGGCTGTATTCCTGCCGATAAAGAACCTTACTCAGGTCCACTCCGTCCATCACGCGGTCTTCGGGCATGTCCACCCCGGCCATTGCGCTGAAAGTGGCAAACAAATCCATGGTGGTGCCCAGTTCGGTGACCACGCCGGGAGAGATGGCACCCGGACCCCAGAATATCGCAGGGACACGCATCCCACCTTCCCAGGTCATTCCTTTTCCTGCTTTGAGCAATCCGGCACTGCCCCCATGGGTCTGATACGACAACCACGGTCCATTGTCCGAAGTAAACACCACAATGGTATTGTCATCCAGTCCTTCCTGCTCCAGGGTAGCCAGGATCTCCCCCACACCGTAATCGATTTCCTCGACCACATCACCATACAAACCACGGGCACTGCGCCCGGCAAAGGCCTGGGACACAAAAAGCGGGATGTGAGGCAGATTGTGCGCGAGATAAATGAAAAATCGTTCGTCCTTCAACGCCCGGATTTTTCGTACCGTTTCCTCCGTATACCGGCGAATCAGGGTGTGCTGATTCACGGGACGCTCTACCACCGACGTATCCCGGAGAAGCGGAACATTGTAATGGGCAAACGGGATGGAATCTCCATAGTCCATATACCTGGTACTTCCCACACGATCCATGTCATTGGAATAGGGAATGCCAAAATAGCTGTCGAAACCATGGTTGGTGGGGAGGTATTCGGGATGGTGTCCCAGGTGCCACTTCCCAATGCACGCTGTGGCATAACCCGCTTTCTTGAGTTGTTCCGCCAGGGTGATTTCTGAGGCCGGCAAGCCGTGTTTGGAATCGGGAAAAAGAACCCGGTTGCGGTCACTGCACATTCCGCTTCGTACGGGCAATCTTCCCGTCATGAGCGCGGCCCTGCTGGGGGTGCACACGCTCGCTCCCACGTAAAACTGCGTCCATTTCTGACCTTCACTGGCCATTTGGTCAAGGTAGGGTGTGCGAATGGTTGGATGTCCATAGGTACCCAGATCTCCGTACCCCATATCATCGACAAAAATAATGATAAAATTGGGTGGTTCTTCCGCCTGTCCGGACTGCCCCGCTACGGATCCGCATAGCAACCACCCGGTCGCCATCCACATCCAGACCCGCCATTTAGCATAAAACTTCATATATATTGTTTTTTATTATAATATTTCAATCCCCAGTAACATCGGTGAAAGATTGACCAGGGCATGAATTAGCGCCGCGTATAGTACATTGCGTGTTTTCCAATACACATAGCCATAGGCCCACCCTGCCAGGATCGCCAACCCAACGAAGGCGACTGAACCAGCGTGAAAATGCACCAATCCGAAGAAAATGCTCACGATAGCCAGCGCCAGATAATGATGACGATAACCGGTGAAAGATAAGGACAGCAGGTATGCGCCCACAAAAACCAGGGCAGCGATCGTCACGGGAAGCCAAAACAGGGATCCACCCATAATGGCTCCCACCATCAGCGACAACACCATCATCACCATAAATCCGACAATCCAGAAGGTGATAGGCTCGGCGGACTGCCGGATCTTGCGGCTGAGCAGGTTTTGCAACAGACCTCTGAAAAACAATTCCTCGAAAAGTGCGGTATGCAGAAATATTTTGAAAAACCGGATGGCCACCGCCTCTGCCTGGATCCCTTCTCCACTGTTCCAGCCCCGAAATTCCACCAGCCCAAATACGGTACCGATCAACCAAACCATGCCGATATACAGAGCCCATACCCATATGGTAGTCCACAATTTGCGTCCGGAAGCATCCACCGTGAACCCCACCTCCGGTAATCGCCGCACGACTACAAAAGCGTACACCGCTACCAGCATAATAATCATCCGATATACTGAGTCAAAATGCACCCCATCGATGGGCAGATTGGAATTTCCGGAGAGGTCAATGAGGGTGATCGGCCATAAAAAGAGAAGCAGGATTATTATATCGCTCCAGGTGACAGTTTTGTAATTGGTCTTGCGATGGTATAACGCCAGGACCGGAAACACAATCAGATAGGGCAAGAGCAGATTGGCTCCTCGGCCCGTGGGTTGTCCATGAGCCCAGTAATATGCGTAAAACAAGAGGATGAGGACCAGCGGGAAGAGCAGGGTCAGCATAACGGAGGATTTGGTACCATAGCGGATACCCTGGCTGATATCCCGTAGACCTATGGAAAACAATAGTCCGTTCAGCAATACGAAGTATGGCAGATCGAGTACATAAAACAGCAAGTTGTCCTGTCCACGATTAAAGAAAATCCACAAAAGGGTCAGGCACGTTATAAATATTAATGTGGATATCGTTGTTTGTTTCACTGATCTCGTTTGGCCTTTACAAATACCATGGGATCATTTGCATCAATATGGTTTTTGGCTTCGTAAATTAATACAATAATTTGAAATTACTAGAGGAATCTTTGTCCGGAACAGGATTTAATTGATCATATGCTGACTAGGATGTGCCAAGATCTGGATTTTTAGAAATTCAGGATAAGTCCATGAACGCACCGAGCAAACATCCAACTACCCT
>CAYRRD010000174.1:0-2937 GCA_964426625.1 uncultured Saprospiraceae bacterium
TAAGTTGGCCAAAATCCTGCTCGACAAGATTTTAACACATTATGCCAGCCCATTGAACCAGTAAATTCGTTTACATTTGTAAGGATAACAATGGTTGGGTAAGAATTGATATATTTAGGCCCCGAAACATGTTGAAAAGAAATCATCCCGAATTATAGATGCGAATTTTACGCTACTGCATATTTCTTTTATTGCCTGCTCTCAGTTGGACCCAAACCTCCATTGAAGGGACCATCAGGGATCAGGAAAATGGAGATCCGATTATTTTCGGAACCGTTGCCCTGTATAGAAATGGCGTACTTGTTACCGGTACTGAGACTGACGAAAACGGGAATTATGCGATTTCCAATCTCGATCCGGGGACGTACAACGTCAATGCCAGTTATGTAGGCTATCAGGCCAAAACCATAGAAGGCGTCATATTGCAGGCGGGGAGAAACCTCCGACTCGATATTGAAATTTCAAGCGGAACCGTTCTGGATCAGGTTGTGATCGTAGAATATAAAGTTCCGCTGGTAGAGCAGGACAACACCACCACCGGGGGGATCGTCACCGGAGAACAAATTCGGAATCTGCCGATGAAAAACATCAATTCCCTTGCTGCAACTGCTTCAGGAGTTTCTTCTTTTAGTGGAGAAGCGGTGGCTATACGCGGTTCCAGGACCAATGCCACAGATTATTATGTCGACGGTATCCGGGTGAGTGCGAATCTGGTTCCTCAAACCGAGATTGATCAGCTTCAGGTGATCACAGGAGGTGTAGAGGCGAGGTATGGTGATGTAACAGGAGGGATTATTTCAATTACCACCAAAGGGCCTTCAGAAACTTTCCAGTTGGGTGCAGAGCTGGAAACCTCTCAGTATCTTGATGCTTTTGGTTACAACGAGTTGAATATCAATCTCAGCGGGCCTATATGGAAAAATAAGAAAACTGGGCGTTCCATTTTGGGTTATCGCCTTGCAGGAAGATACCTTAATCAGCTTGATGATAGTCCGGGTGTACTACCGAATGTGGAAATCAAGCCTTCGGTGCTGGAGGAAATCGAAGCAGACCCACTGCTTTTGATTCAGAATACACTCTTTTCCCGTGCTGAATTTCTGCACGACAAAGATGTCAACTTTGTTTCGACCAATTCTGCCAACAACAGCCATTCCTATAGTTTTACCGGAAAACTGGACGCCCGGCTAACCGACAATATCGACATGACGTTTTCGGGGAATTATACCGATTCGTATGACCGATTTTCCGCAGGCAGATCATTTGCCGTACTCAATTCACAGAATAATCCGGTATCGACTGGATCTGATTACAGGGTTAATGTCCGGTACCGGCACCGTTTTTTGCATGGAAACAGACAGAGCGGATTTTTTCGAAATGCCACCCTGGTAATCAACGGGTCGCAAGAATACAGCACAAATCTGGACCAGGATTACCGACACCGGGACAATTTTTTTCAATATGGTCACGTCGGAAAGTTTGATTTTGCATGGGTTCCGGTAGAGGGAGAATCTGAATATTCTCAAAATTTCGATGGCCTGGCGCATGCTGGTTATTTGCAGGTTCTCGAGGGTCCATTTACCCCGTCACCCCACAATCCTGTACTTGCAAATTATAATAACCACATCAATCAAAACGATTTTACCCAATACGTAGCCTATAATGGCTTTTTATCTTCCAATTACAATGCGCCCTGGGGATTTTTTAACAATGCCGGATCGGTGTACAACAACTATTCGACATCGGAACTCAACAAACAGAACATCAATGCCAGCTTTCAATTTGACCTGTTCCCGGGAGGATCGGACCGAGGCAGGCATTCTATAGAGATTGGTGTAAATTATGAAAAGCGGGAATCCCGTTCCTGGGCGATTGCGCCTTATAGTCTGTGGCTACTGGCACGTCAACAGGCAAACCGGCACATTATAGGGGTGGACACAACCCAGATTATTGGTCAGTTCCAGGGACGTGTTGTTCCGGTGCTGTTCGAGGAATTTGCCCGTCTGGTTGTGGATTTGCCGGGAGCACAATTCTACAAAGCCATCCGGGAATTGACAGGAACGCCCCTGGGGGATTATGTGAATGTCGATGCCATGAACCCGGAGGATCTGAATCTTTCCTTATTTTCCCCCCTGGAGCTCAACGATAATGGTTTGATCGGATACAACGGATATGATTATCTGGGAAATAAAACTTCCGGAGTGGAGTTTAATGATTTTTTCACTGGGCGGGATGCCAATGGCAGACGTACTTTTTTGAATCCGGCCTTCGAACCTATTTACGGTGCGGCCTATATTCAGGATAAATTTTCGTACAAGGATATTATTTTCAGGCTTGGTCTTCGTGTGGATTATTACGATGCCAATACCCGGGTGTTGCGGGATCCTTATTCTTTATACCCCATCATGACAGCCGCGGATTTCTTTGACCGGTTTGGCGGTGAGCGACCTGCCACGATCGGGGATGATTTTAAAGTATACGTAGAGCGTCCCAATTCGACCAATGTAAAAGCCTATCGGGATGGGGATCAATGGTATTTTCCCAATGGAACTGCGGCCAATGATGGCAATGTCATATTTGGTGGTGAAATAGTGTACCCCCAGTATTACGATAAAAATGTCAATGACATCAAGTCCGATGATTACGATCCCAATATTTCTTTTGAGGACTATAAGCCTACATTGAGCTGGATGCCCCGTTTTGCGGTTTCCTTTCCCATTTCGGAGAAATCCAACTTTTTTGCAAATTACGATGTACTGGTACAAAGGCCACCGAGCAATAGTTTTACATCCCCTTTGAGCTGGTATTATTTTGAGGACCGAAACTACGGCGCCGGCAATCCGATTAACAATGCCAACCTCAAGCCGGAGAAAACGATCAACTACGAGGTGGGTTTTCAACAGCTGATTTCACCCCTGTCTGCTATGAAAATCAATGCCT
>CAYRRD010000175.1:0-2704 GCA_964426625.1 uncultured Saprospiraceae bacterium
ACTCAATTAAAAATTGCCTCATACATTACCCCCCCACTTTCCGGATCCACCCCAATGGACACCATAAACACCAATGTTTCTTCTGAATCTGAAAAAACCAGTTTGAATGATCCTTGTGGATAGTAGTATTCTTTTAGATCCGTGGAAAACAGCAACGAAAAGGGTGGCCGTGTATGGGATTCATTTTGAGGCAAGGGCTTGATCTCGACCAAGCGGCCATTCCGGATGTCGGTCTCACTGAAGTGGATTTTGACCACCCCGTCCTTCCACTGTTCAAAATCCTCCATTATCCAGGACTCTTTTTCTGCACTCATGATGATTCTAATTTTGATGCGGTCGCCAAACAATAAAATGATATACCCCTTTGTCTTCTTCCAGCATAAAGCCCAACTTTTGGTACAGAGATCTGGCCGGATTATTGAATTCAACGTGAATTCCCACCTTCTTGTTTCGGCTGGAAGCTACGGCGAGAATCCGCTGGAGTATCTTACCTCCCCACCCTTGGTTGCGAAATTCCGGCAAAAGAGCAATGTCCATGATCCGGATTTCCGTGTCCCATTCTACCAGGTACAATCGCCCGGCATTGACCTCGTCAATCAGGATTATTTCGAGAAAAGGACCATTATAATTTTTAGTGTAATGCTGATGTTGCGCTTCAAATTGCTGGTGGATAAATTCTGCTTTTTGGCTCTCGCTCCAGCCGGTCCCGTCCAATTCATTCTCCCGGGTACTTCTGTACACCTTTCTAAGAAATGGCATATCAGGCTGACCAATTGGCCTGAACCCGACGCCTGAAATAGAACCAAGATATTCTGAAAGCCTTTCTTTCATACACCATTTTTCACCGTCACAAAGGTACTGATTTTGTGGGATCTCATAATGTTAGGGCGTTCGACTGTCAAAGTGCTTCTGACTACATCAGGTTCTCGGGGGAAACACTCCCTGCAGCGCGATACAAAAGTACATTGTCAGGTATGGCTGCATATTGTTGTGAGGGAAATCACCTCCGGCTAAAGCGACAGCCTGAGGTGCCATCAGTTCAGTCCGGGTGTCCGGCGTGGTCCGATAAACCAGAGGTCCGTCTGTCCTGGCTATTGCGGATCCGGTGTCAGGAATATTTACCGTGGCGATGGAATTACTACCCAGCAGACTGTGGCTATGTGCGGGAATCTCGGATTCCAACAGCGTAACTGTTTCCGATCCTCCTTGCTCACCCAGGTCACGTAACGACAATCCCGGTCCCTGACCAGGATGCATGGGAGCCCGTCCCTGTAGGTCTGGTAAAGCAAAATTACTTTTTCCATTCCCTCCATACGTGGTGCCCAATAGGGAAAACAGGGCCGTATTCTGACTCAAAGGAAGCAATTGACCGTTACACCAGGCCCAACCTTTGGGTGCAAAATTAAATGGAAAAATTCTGATCTCTGCAACAAATGGATCTGCCATATGAAGGACGATTTATGAGGGTGATGGAAAAATTCCAAATAGGGATATTATAAAATTAAGGCAAAGGTAAGGCATCAGATTTTGGTGCGGCTGATTCCCACCCGTAGACGATAAGGAAGAGGCCAGCATAGGTAAATTGGGGGTTGCCGGACGATAAATGCTTACATTGGGAGAGGCCGCCAGAACCTGGTTGGAAGCGTTGGCTTCTGACCCGGAGGCAGAGCTGGCTATAAACGGATGGGAATGTGACGGAATTTGCTGCCCGGTTAAAGTCACCGTTTCAACCCCGCCAGTTTCAGCCAGTATGAATCCGTTTCCCTGATGAATCGGTATTCGGCTTCTCAGATCGGGCAATGCAAACGTGGATTCCCCATCTCCCCCATAGGTGGTTCCAATCAATTGAAATAGAGTCTCATTTTCAGAAATCGGCATTAACTGCCCTTCACAAAACATCCAGCCTGCCGGTGCAAAATTACCCGCAAACATCCTTATTTCTCCTACGTATGGTTGCGCCATGATTTATACGTTTTAAAGACAAAAATTAAGTTGGTGATGGAAAAATTCCTTGTAAAGCTATGCAAAAAGTAAGAGTCAGGAACGGTTGCATATTCAAATGTGCTTGGCTCCCGCCCGTTTTACTTATGGTCTGAACATTGAGAGCAACAGGTGATACAGGTTGGCCATAACCATTGTTGTAGGAAGCCAGCAAAGCATCTCCCGGCACAGGACTATTGCCATCATCCGCATAAGCACTGCAGGTATGGCTATGTGCAGGTAGTTCATTTATACTCAAAGTGTGGGTTTGTTCTCCACCCCGTTGACCCAGTGGATGGCCATCTCCCACATGGATTGGTGTTCTGGAGCGCAGATCGGGTAGAGCGAAATTGACTCTTCCGTCACCGCCAAACGTGGTACCCAATAACGAGAACAATGCCTGGTTTTGGTTAATGGGCAGCAATTGTCCGTTGCATAAAGCCCAGCCCTTAGGTGCGAAGACAAAACTAAACATACGTATCTCTGAAAGAAATGGTTCAGCCATAGTTCTATTTTATAGTCCTGAAATTTACAATAATTACTCACAATTTATACCAATGCCCGTAGCACCACAAACTAGGGTTCCGTCCACTCCACCACCTGCAAAAGATGGAAAAGGGCCGTTCGTTAAAATATTCCCCCGACCATTCATATACGTGCTCAGGTTTGAAGACGCAGTACCTGGTACACATCCAAATTCACCGTTCGCACTCCCCGCATATCC
>CAYRRD010000176.1:0-2617 GCA_964426625.1 uncultured Saprospiraceae bacterium
TGTTCACCCCGGGATTCATTTGGACCACATCCTCTCCTCCAAATGGATTGGGTGCAGTCATACCTGGTTTAAGCTTCCACCGTCGGTTGTGCACCTGACTGGGTTCGTTGCCCGACCCCCAGCCAATGCGGGCAGGCACTCTGTTTTCATATGCTCTGATCAGTGCATCGGCGATTCGAATACTCAAAAAATCCAGATACTCCTGCTCTGGTTCACTTTGAAACACACCGCAAGCTGTACCTGCTGAATGGGTATGCGTGGCTGACATCATCATATTCTCTGTGGGAATACCTGTAAATTCAAGGGCTCTTTGCTTGGCTTTGTCCAGTGTTTCACGATAAACCATGCATAAGTCAGACACCACGAAAGCGAGTTGTGTCTCTCCATCATCGAGAACCAGAGCCCGGGCCATTGTTTCGTCATGCACATTCCGGGCTGTACGGTCCTGCATACCACCATTGATCGAATACCCCAATGGTGGAGTGATCACGCTGGTCGCAGCACCGGCCTGAAAAATTTCTCCATTTGCATTTTGTGCGACGATTTGTATGCCACTGACGCTAAGGAAAGAGATCGTTAGAATCCAGGCCGTGAGGTTAATCTTTGTCATACTTCAATATCATTAGTTGTTGAAAGAACTTCCTTGTTTCAAATATGCAATCAGATCGTTCATCTCCTTTTCCGTCATGGCTTGTTCCAAACCGTCGGGCATCAGAGATTGTCCGGTATTGTTCAGGGTTTTTATAGAGGACCGCAAAATGGATTCATCTGTTCCGGCAGCCGTTCTCAGCGTGACGCTGTTTTCTGTTTCACTGACCGTCCATCCTGCCACATGTCTGCCATCATGAGTTTCGATCGACATCGTCTGATAGGTAGGGTAAACTTCATAATTGGGGACAACAATATGCAACAGGATGGCATCAGCGGGCTGGTTGTTGATACCGGTAAGATCCGGACCCACATGGCCGCCTTGGTTATTGTATGTATGGCATACAGCGCAGGCTTTCTCGTAGACCAGTTTTCCATTTGTCAAATCTCCGCCATCCCCCAGCATGCTCTTGTATTTTTCAAATATTTTCATCCGGTCTCCTCCTTCGAGGTCTCCAAATGCGGTTTCTGCCAAAGTCTTAATTTCGGGGTCCCTGCTTGCCATCAACCGTTGCCGGGTGAGGGAAGGAATGTCTGAAGGAGACACTATCTTGTCGCCGATAGCCCGCAGCAACAGAGGGATGAACACAGGATTGGATACCAGAGAGGTAATCACCGTGGATCGAACCTGAGGAGTGAAGCCTGCCCATATCTCTTTGGCGACCAGAATTTCGCCTTCAGAGGCACTACCCCGGGTGGACAATGCTCCGATTGCAGCGATTTGAAGTTCCGGGTGTTGTTCCGGTCTGAGCAGGCTTTTCAATACCGGAAGACTTTTCGGATCCCGGGTATAACCCAGCAAGCTAATGGCATCTTCCCGCTGGGCCACATTGACATTCGTATTGCCTGCAATTTCATGCAATTCCTGAATGAAATTTTGACGATCCTTCGCAGATGCTGTTGAAAGAATATAGGTCAAAATATCCTGATTGCCTTTGGCTTCCTGCCGTCTGGCCACTCCCCTGGCAAGACCCAGAAGGGTACCAATACCCGATATATCCGGACTATGGCGGGACAATGTAATTCTTGCCAACTCTTTACATTGATCCATTTCGGCACCATTGCCAAACATTTCTCCAAGATCCTTCATAATCAGTGGATAGCCGGGACCAGAAGGATCCTCTGCTTCCATCGCAGTTAAAAATTCTTCCATTCTGGTTCCCACACCACTGAGGATCGCAATGCGCATCCAGATATCATGACCATCCTGAGATGCTAATCGGGCCAGAGCAGCAGTTGCTGATTCTCCCATCATATCGCCCAGTACCAGGGCTGCCTGCAATCGAACGTGCATACTGGGGTCGTGGACAGATTCCAAAACCGCATCTCGAAGGACCTTCGAACCCGCTGAACGGTCGGATGAAAGCAGCAAAGCTTGTTTTCGAACGCCGGGCACCTCATCCTGAAAAGCTTTTATCAAGACCTCGTCTCTAAGCGCATTCTTCAATTCCAACAACCACAAGGCCCTTGCCCGACTATCAGGATGGTTCGATTGGAGAGCTATCGATTCGAGGGCACTGTCAAGACTTTCGTCGGTCCTTTCTAACAATAACCTAAAGGCAGTCTGGCGATCCCAAAACAAATCCGCATTTAACCATTCCACCAGTTCTCCTGTGGTCATGGTCGAAGAAAACCAACGCTTGTTTTTCAATGAGGTCGGATAGTTGTCACTGGAGATCTTAAAAATACGTCCCATATCCTTTCCGCTTTCAAAGTCGAGCTTATCCCTCACTTCTTCGGGCACATAGGATGGATGATCGATGACCTTCCGGTGCATATCCACCACATAAAGTGCGTCCTCGGGTCCGTTGTTGGCGTATACCGGACGAAACCATTCATCCGCCGAAGCCATAAACTCCCGATCCTCATAGGCAAGAACCGATCGGAATGTAGCGCCGTTTTCTTCCATGATTTGTCTTTGAACCAGGTTTTGGGCTGATTCGCTTATATACACATTTCCCTGATGATC
>CAYRRD010000177.1:0-2607 GCA_964426625.1 uncultured Saprospiraceae bacterium
GAATTCGCTCCACCACTGGAATAAATACCGTTTTGTTCGGTAATTATTGCTCCATCTACAATTTCTACATTTGGAAAATTAGCTCTGAAAAGATCATAGTAGGCCCAGTGTGTGGAACACTTTTTACCGTTGAGCAGCCCGGTAGAAGCAAGTAAAAAGGCACCCACACAAAGTGAGGCTACTTCTGCACCGTTTTTGTATTGATCGATAATCCAGGGTCGGCATTTTTCATTAATGGCAATACAGGCACTGGGTTCTCCCCGGGTGGGAGGTATGATCACCAGGTCCGCCTGACCTGAATTATCCAGGGTCGCATCGGTGACTACATAAAAACTTTCGTCATACACTGCCATATACTCTGCTTCTCCAACCAACTTTATGTCAAAAAGGGGAGATCTGCCTGACCGTTGAAGAATGTGATTGGCTTCAGAAAACAAATACTTGGGGCCCGAAACAGTAGCAGGAACAGCTGCTTCAGGCACTAAAATAAAAATCTTTTTCATGGTTAATTAACAGTAAAAATTTTCTTTGGGGTTCTGTCGATAGGTAAAACATCAAATTGTCACAACTTATTTCATAAAAACAAGACATTAAATACCTGATGAAGAGGAAATGTTTCGTTATTAATTCATCAATGTCGGATTTGGCCTTGATGAACGTCGTATTTGCACGTGATAATAAATCAAAGAATTCATAAACTTTGCGTACAAAATAATAAAAATCATACAACCATGGAAAGAATTACGATACAAACCACAGTGAACGCACCCCTTCAGCTCGTGTGGAAATACTGGACAGATCCACAGCATATTGTTAATTGGAATTTTGCATCAGATGATTGGCATTCCCCTTCGGCTGAAAACGATTTGAGGGTTGGGGGTAAATTTTTGTCTCGGATGGAAGCCCGGGATGGAAGTTTTGGTTTTGATTTTGGTGGAATTTATACCGAAGTAGAAGAATTTCGACGCATTGCCTACGATATGACAGATGAACGTTCGGTAGAGGCAGATTTTTCTGAGAAGGATGGCAAAACAACGATCATGCAAACTTTTGATCCGGAGCAGACCAACCCGATTGAGATGCAACGTGACGGGTGGCAAGCGATTATGGAAAATTTTAGAAAGTACGCCGAGAAGAGCTACGCTGAGCAGCTTTAGAGTGGTAGTTTCATCCACTGCGTGCACCTTGGAGTCCATTAATTAATTTGGAAATTCATTTTCATGAAAAATAGTTCAATCCAGAAAATCATTCCCTTTCTCTGGTTCAATAACCAAGCCGAAGATGCTGTACTTTTTTATAGGGATGTATTCCCGAATTCTTCTACATTGTTCCTTAATAAATGGTCAGAAGATTCATCGTTTCCTTCGGACAAGGTGCATAGCGTGGCTTTTAAGCTCGAAGATTTGCTGTTTTGCGGTTTTGATGCCGGACCCGCTTTCCAGTTCAATCCCGCTATCTCCTTTTTTATCAACTGTGAAACAGAGCAAGAGGTAGAATATTATTGGAACCGCCTGTCAGAGAGTGGTGAGGTATTGATGCCTCTGGACAGTTACCCTTTCAGTGCACAATATGCTTGGGTAGCGGATAAATTTGGAATTTCCTGGCAAATTATTTTGGGAGAAGAGGCACAGCAGCATAAGATATTTCCTTCATTGTTATTTGTGGGCGATCAGGTAGGGAAAGCCCGACAGGCAATGGAATTATATACCTCGCTGTTTGACAACAGTGAAGTTCGTACTATCTTCCCCTATGGTCCTGGTGCTGCACCCAATGAGCCGGATCATCTGGCTTTTGGTGATTTCACCCTGGAGGGACAACTTTTTGTGGCAATGGATAGTGGGTTGGATCATGATTTTACATTTTCAGAAGCTATATCATTGTATGTGAATTGTGAAGATCAGGAAGAAATCGATGGCTATTGGGATGGATTCACGAAGGATGGTAGCGAGTCAATGTGTGGTTGGTTGAAAGATCCATTTGGTGTCTCGTGGCAAATTGTTCCCCGGTTTCTTTGGGATGCTTTTGTGGCTGGAGATCCTATTCCTATTTTTAGAATGATGGATGCACTACTGGAAATGAGAAAACTGGATGCTGGCATTTTGAAGGCAGCATATGAGGGGAAGAATCTTGAAAGTTGAAAAGTATCAACCATTATAATAGTGCCGCAGGGGAGAGTCGAACTCCCACACCCTCACGGATACACGCCCCTGAAACGTGCGCGTCTACCAATTCCGCCACTGCGGCATCTATTCATCCGGGATTGATTTCCGGGATGTAAAATCTATTCAATATTACACGTGTGGAGCTAAACTCTCTTTCACAGGTGCTTGTCAGTCAATCATTTATCAACTTTAGAATTATTGACAGGGGCAAATTGAGGTTAAAGCTTCAATAATTCAGGTCAAATATATTACAATTGACATCAATGAACATCCAAAAACAGGAAAATAATTTTTTGGTTGGAAATTAATTTCAAAAAGAAGTGTGGATACAAACAGTGTCTTTTTCAATTATGAAACGGAGGGTAATTAGGTAATGGGTTGTAAGAGAGAGCACAAGGTGGGCTCACGAATCGTCTGAATGGATGCGCTTCCAGATCTTCCCTGA
>CAYRRD010000178.1:0-2563 GCA_964426625.1 uncultured Saprospiraceae bacterium
GTTGAGGGAAGAATAATTTGACAATTGTTCCAAGGACATTTTCTATTCTTTCCCTTTTTGAATCACCTGGACAAACCGATGCATGTGTTTCGTCAACCCATCCCAATTCCTTTTCCGGATCATTTTTTTATCAAACAATGAACCTCCGATCCCAAATCCATCTGCGCCGGCATTCCAGTACTCCGACAAATTATCCACATCAATCCCTCCTGTGGCGATCAATTGGATGTGGTCAAAAGGTCCTTTCAGGTTTTTGATATAGGAAGACCCCAGAGCTGAAGCAGGAAATACCTTGATTTTGTCTGCTCCATATTGCCATGCCTGATAAACCTCAGTCGGGGTCAAAGCCCCCGGAAATACAGCAATGCCCTTTGATTTGGACGAAGTAATCACGTCTTTATCTACATTGGGAGATACGATGAAAGACGCCCCGGCACCTATGGCACGTTTCCATTCTTCCAGGTTCCGGACGGTCCCCGCGCCGATGTTGAGACGGTCGCCGTATCGATTCACAGCCATCGCTATTTGTTCTTCTACCTGAGGGGTATTCATGGTAATCTCGATGGTTGTCAAACCGGCCTGAAGATATGATTCCAGGATGTAAGGTAAATCGGCAGTAGCCATACCCCTCAATATTCCAATAATGGGTACCTGACCAAATAATTGGTTATCAAATTGTGGTTGCATAAAATGAAGAACGGTTGGATCGTCCTGCAAAGTAAGCAAAAAACAGAAATATTTGTCTGTACGGAGAGTTCGATGTAGCTATCCCTCCCACTGAATCCTAAAACCAATGTCCCTGTCCTACAGCGGAATCAAATCCACCCTTCGAAACAGAATTCCCGCAGCTTCCGACTGAATCTGGATCCTTCCTTTGGACGGCTTGACATCGTACGCTTTATTCACCACGACATCATTGAGGATGACCGTAATGCTATCCCCGGAGGCGATGCATTCGAGTGTGTTCCATTCACCGACCGGATTTTCTACATCCTGCGCACCTCTAAAATCAATGATGTCCTTCCATTCCGGTGAACGCCCCCACCAGTTGATTCTACCTCCGTGGATGGTCACCATCTCCCCGTCCGGATCATACACATGTGAACTTCCCTGTTTTTCCGGAGCGACGGGGCACGTAATCGCAAAATTTTCAGTTTTATCCCCTACAACGATAAAATCTCCTGTACCGCCTTCGATGATCTGTACTTCAATAGAATTCATCCACGTATCACTATACGCGCCGTCTTCACCAACGGAATGCAACAAAATACCGCAATCCCGGGCCCGATCCAACCGGGGTTCGAACGTATGCCCCGTCCATTTAAATTCCGTAATTAAATGGTAATTTTCATATTCCTCCTCGGTTGTGATACATCCCCAGATTTCACCTGAAATATGGATCATGCCATCCTCCACGGTAAATACATTCTTGGGATCCTGATCCCGACCAATGCCCCGAAGCCAGGTATACCAACCATCGAGGTTTTCCCCGTTGAAAAGTTTGATCACTTCCTTTTCCGTCGCGACAGCTTTTTCATCGCCTGATTTGCACGCATTAAGCGTAAGTCCCAGAAAGCATGCCCAAATCAATGTGAGGGTAAATCGTTGTACATTCATTTTTCTTTATTTTAAAATTATTGTTTCAAGTGACTGTGGGAATATGTCAGACAAATTTCTACTTTGTCAAATTTCCAAGGAGTTGCATCAGAACGTCGGTGATTTTGTCAGAAGCCTCCACTTCCAAAAAACTGGACCGCGCCCGCCACGTCTCATAACCACCCCATTCGTGATGCTGGGGCGTGGGGAGATATCCGTAGTACCCATTGGCCAGGGACACCGTAAACATAGGTTTGATCGGACTATTTTCCTTCAGATGAAGCCCGATTTCTACGAACACTTCGCATGGAATAGCGGCGATAGCCAGCTCACCAATCCGGAACGCTTGCAGGATCATATCCACCTGGCGGGGATACTCCTGGATTAAAATGGTCTCGCGGGCATATATTTCTTCGCGCGTTTTCATATTAGGACCTTCGGCATTGGCCACGATCCGCTCCGCACGTCGTACCTCTTCTGCATCAGGCAGTCGAACGCCGAGGCTGATTTCCCGCTGAGCTGAGGACAACCGGACGTGATCGTGGTATTCAATATTTTGTACGGCCCTAAATGCTGTGGCGGCTACGACGTTGGCTACAAAATTCATTTGCACATAAGGACCTCGTCCGGGGCTCGTTTTCCCGGTAAAATCGATATTGTTGATATCTCCACTCGTCCCGTTGGACATCATCGAAACGAAGGGAATACTCTGGTTATCGGCGTGAAGCAATTCGGCCATCCGCCGGTTGAAAATACCGTAATAATCAGCCGAAATTTCTCCGGGGCCGGTACCACCTACATAGTGCAACGAATAATTGGCCAACAATCCAATGGGCTCGCCTGACCGGGCCACCACAGAAACGACCGACACCTGCGGATCGGTAGGTCCGGCGGGCTCCAGCTTGTTGGGGTTGTTCACCCCGGGATTCATTTGGACCACATCCTCTCCTCCAAATGGATTGGGTGC
>CAYRRD010000179.1:0-2548 GCA_964426625.1 uncultured Saprospiraceae bacterium
ATCAAAGGCAGTTCGGTGACCAATTTGCTGATCTGGTACGACTGGTATATATATGCAGCCTTTTCCATTTATTTTTCGGCATCCTTTTTCCCCGATGGCAGTCAGACGGTTCAGTTATTAAAAACGGCAGGGATTTTTGCCCTGGGATTCCTTATGCGCCCCATCGGTGGCCGGTTTCTCGGTGCGTTCGCCGATCGATATGGTCGTAGAAAATCGATGCTGCTTGCTGTAGTGCTTATGTCTATGGGGTCACTTATCATTGCAGTGGTGCCCGGTTATCAGACCATTGGGATATTGGCACCGATTTTACTCCTCCTTGCCCGCTTGTTGCAGGGGCTGAGCATTGGTGGGGGAACGGGTATTGTAACAGCCTATCTGAGCGAAAAAGCACCTCCGAATCGACGGGGTTTTTATGCCAGCTTCCAATATATGACCCTTGTTGGTGGCCAGATACTGGCTCTGGGATTGTTGGTAATCCTCCAGCATTTTTTCCTGACAGAGGAACAGCTTTATCAGTGGGGCTGGCGTATACCCTTTCTACTGGGAGCTGTGCTTTCCGTGGGAATGTATTACCTGCAGGTGTATCTCGATGAAACCAAAGCTTTCGAGGCTGTCGATGCCCGGGAGGGAGCCCGGGGGAGAAATATTGTGAAACATCTTTTCCGTCACCCACGTGAATTACTCTATGTCGTAGGACTTACGATGGGTGGTACCCTTGCTTTTTATACTGCCATAGTATATATGCAAAAATACCTGATCAATTCTGGAGGATTGTCCAAAGAAGACGCTACTTTGATTACATTTGCCGGATTATTAATATTTGCATTGATCCAGCCCTTGTTTGGGGCTGTTTCCGATCGTATAGGCAGGAAACCTCTATTGGTCACTTTTGGTATACTGGGTGTTTTGACTACGGTGCCCATCATGAAATCCCTGAGTCGGTCTGATTCCAATTGGGAAATATTTGGATTACTCATCATCTACCTGATTATTCTCAGTACCTATTCCAGTATCAGTGTAGTAGTGAAAGCGGAAATTTTTCCGGCTGAAATCCGAGTTATTGGGGTGGGTCTGCCTCACGCTATTACCGTGGCTTTATTTGGCGGAACTGCTGAATATGTAGCGCTCTGGTTGAAAAATGCCGGCCGGGAAGAATGGTTCTTTTGGTATATTACATTGACCATCTTTATATCCCTTCTCACGTTTATTTTTTCGAAGGATACTGGAAGACACAATAAAATTGATCATGAACCATCTGGATAATTCTATGGAAAAATTCGATATTATCGTCATCGGTGCCGGACTGGTAGGGCTGTCGACCGGTTACCATTTACAGCAACAGTATCCGGATAAAAGTATTCTGATTCTAGAAAAGGAAAGATCAGAGGCACTCCACCAATCATCGCACAACAGTGGGGTAATACATAGCGGAGTGTATTACCGCCCGGGAAGCCTCAAAGCAAAAAATTGCATATCGGGTTACCAAAGGTTGCTTGAATTCGCAGAAAAGTACCAGGTCCCGTATGACGTGTGCGGGAAATTGATTGTTGCTACCTCACGGCCTGAAATAGAAATACTCCATAGAATATATGAGCGGGGTGTTCAGAATGGTTTGAAAGGGCTCGAAAAACTGGGCCCGGAAGGAATTCGCGATGTGGAACCGCATGTAGTAGGTGAAATGGCCATATGGGTTCCCCAGGCTGGAATTATCGATTTCCCTGCAGTGGCATCGAGGTTGAAGGATCTTTTTTTGGATCAGGGGGGTATTATTCGATTCAACGAAGAGGTCGTAGCCTTGAAAGAATCCCACCAGGGTGTGATGGTGAACACCCATACATCCAGCTTCACAGGGAATACCCTGATAAGCTGTGCCGGTTTGTATTCTGACCGGGTGACCCGGTTCTCATATGCTGCCAATGATTTGAGGATTGTGCCCTTTAAAGGGTGTTATTATCAGCTAAAACCCCAAAGCGAGGATCTGATCCGAAACCTTGTGTATCCGGTTCCGGATCCCAACTTTCCTTTCCTCGGCGTTCATTTTACCCGCATGATCAGTGGTGGCATTGAAGCTGGTCCCAATGCGGTTTTAACGTTGAAAAGAGAAGGCTATACCCCGCAGCGGTTTTCTCTAAAGGACACTGTAGATATCGCCACCTGGCCGGGATTCTGGAAAATAGCCAGGAAATACGGCAGAACCGGTATTGGGGAAATCTATCGTACGCTTTCCAAACGGGCATTTACGCGCGCATTGCAAAAACTGGTTCCGTCAATCACGATGGATGATATTGAACCAGGTCGTGCTGGGGTACGTGCTCAGGCCTGTAATCGGGCTGGGGTATTGTTGGATGATTTTGATTTCCAACGTACTGGTCATACCTTCCATGTGCGCAATGCACCCTCGCCAGCTGCCACCTCGTGTCTCGCTATCGGGAATGCCATTGCTGATGGTGTCAATGATATGATTCGGTAGGTTCCCCTCCAGACTGGGGTGATGAATGGCTGTTCATCTATTTTCCCAATTACCTAGTGCACGAAAACCTAAATACAT
>CAYRRD010000180.1:0-2466 GCA_964426625.1 uncultured Saprospiraceae bacterium
TTCCATACGGACACAGTACGAATTCGTCGGACATTGCCTGCGATTTGGAAGCGCGGCCCTAATTAGGTAATGGCTTGTAAGAGAAACCTGACTCCCGCGGCCCGGAGGTCCGCGGTTCCCTCGCCAAATGTGGATTTACCACATTTGGTTTCGTCGTCTTTCAGAACGCCGAAACTTCGCTCGGTCACCAAACGATCGTCCGGCGGAAAATTACAGCGACCACGCCCGGTCCACTTCACTCACAGGCAAATCTCCAATAAATTCACCGGGAACTGGATCGTAGGCAAGGTACTGTTCTCCGATAATTTCTGAACTGAAATATCCGGAATACGTCAATTCTTTTAACATGACGAAAAAGGGACGCCCATCATCTGAATAATTTCGGGCATCCTCCACCAGGCCATCCATAATCGTCATTTGATCTTCCTCAGATAGTGCAGCATAGTCTCTACCAAACTGATCATTGGCCCGCTCATTGACCATGACAATTCCCTGTCGGAATGAGGTCCGATCTTCCTCGCTCCAAAAATGACCGATAACGTCATCGATATACTCAGGAACACCCACCTCCGAAGCGGAGGGCGTGTCGGTCCTGGGTAGAATGGTATCCACAAGTGCAGAAACTGCGGTAGCTTCCTCATCTTTGAACCATACCGGAGACCAGTCTAGCTGCTTCTCCGCTTTACAGCCGTGCAGCAACCCGGCTACCGTACCTGAGGTCAGGGCTGCTCCCAGGATCAGGGAAGTTCGTTTTATAGCGGTACGTCGATCCATATTTCTAAGTTTTAAAGATTCTGTCGATTCAATTCCTTAACAGCATAATCACAGCCACGGGCTGTGAGGGCCATATAGGTTATTGATGGGTTCTGGCAACCCGCAGAAGTCATGCAGGCGCCATCGGTCACAAACACGTTGGGCACGTCGTGAATCTGGTTCCATTTGTTGAGAATGCTGGTCTTTGGATCCCTGCCCATGCGTGCTGTACCCATTTCATGGATACCCTGTCCGGGATATGACATGGTGTCATCGAGATGAACATCGGTCAGGCCCACCCGTTCGAGCATTTCCGGCAATTGCTCCCGCATGTCCTGACGCATATTGTGTTCATTTTCCTTCCATTCGGCATCAAAGCGCAACAAAGGAATGCCCCATTGATCTTTTTCATTGGGATCCTGATACACCCTGTTGTCCTCATAGGGCAAACATTCCCCAAAGGCGATCATGCCAAACCGCCATGGTCCTCCTGGTTTAAATAGTTCTTCTTTGCCTTGCTTCCCGTAGGTCAGTTCGGCAATATTCTGCTGCCATTCTGCTCCTCTTCCTGCGCCACCCTGAAGTCCATACCCGCGGGTAAAATCTTTCATGCGCGTTTTTTCATCCAGGTTTCGGAATCTGGGCATATAGATACCCCCCGGCCTGCGACCCTTGTAATAGTAGTCCTCCAGTCCTGGAACATTTCCCGATGCCCGGATCATAAAGTGGTGATCCATCAGGTTCCGCCCCAGCATATCATTGGTATTCCCCAAACCTTCCGGGAAAGTGTCGGATTTTGAATTCATCAAAATCTGGGTGCTACCCAGGCAGGAAGCTGTGACAAATATAATTCGAGCATTGAATACAATGTCTTCCTTCGTCTCCGCATCGATCACCCTGACCCCTGAAGCCTTGCCTGTGGATGGATCGTACTCTATGGAATGAACGATGCTGTACGGACGGATGGTTGCTTTACCTGTCCGCTCTGCATCGGGGATGGTAGAGGAAACTGAGGAAAAATATCCACCGTATGGACAACCTCGTATGCACCGGTTGCGATATACACACATGCCCCGGTCCTTGGGTTCGGAGAGGTTCGCCACCCGGGCATTGGTGATCATTCGGTCATCATACACCTCGCTGATCCGATCTCTCACATATTTTTCAGCCACGTTGAGTTCCATGGGTTTGAGGAATGGGCCGTCAGGCAAATGTTTCAGGCCTTCTTTACGACCTGCGATTCCCACATAGGATTCTACATAATCGTACCAGGGTGCAATATCATTGTACCGGATAGGCCAATCAATACCTACGCCTTCTTTAAGATTCGCCTCAAAATCAAGATCACTCAGACGATAGCATTGCCGGCCCCACATGATGGATCTGCCGCCTACATGGTAGCCACGCATCCAGTCAAACCGTTTGTCCTCCAGATAGGGATGTTCCGAATCTTTGACAAACCAATGCTTGCTATCCTGACGAATGGTGTAGCCCGTTCGGCTTTGTTTGGGATAATCACGTTCGATTTCATCCTGGAGAACCCGCCCCCTGTGTTCCATGTCCCAGGGATCGAGATTTGCCGTGGGGTAATCTCCGTGCCTGACCATTCGTCCCCGCTCGAGAACGAGGGTATTGAGTCCTTTTTCTGACAATTCCTTAGCGGCCCATCCACCACTTATGCCAGATCCTATGACTATGGCATCGTAGGTATTG
>CAYRRD010000181.1:0-2382 GCA_964426625.1 uncultured Saprospiraceae bacterium
GGCATTTTCGCCAGATCCGCGACGAAAACCTCGTTGCTGATGGTTTTACCCAATCCTATCGGAAGCTCCATTTTGGCATCATTGAACTTATCAGAAGCCAGGGTTTCTTTCAGGCTGACGATCTGCTTTTTCTTATTGGGCACTTCAATTCCAATGGTACCCTTCCCGGGTATGGGTGCTATGATCCGAATCCCCAGAGCTGCGAGGGATAAAGCGATATCATCTTCCAGATTCTTGATCCGGGAGATTCGCACCCCGGGAGCAGGTACTATTTCGTACAGCGTGACTGTCGGGCCGATTGTTGCCCGTATTTTCGTGATTTCTATTTTGTAATTCAGCAGGGTGGTGATGATCTGATCCTTATTGGATTCCAGCTCCTTACGGTTGATGTGAACAGAATCGGTCATATAGTTATCCAGGAGATCGAGTACAGGATTGGAATAATTTGACAATTCCTTGGTGGGATCATAGGGCTCCAGAAGTTGCATTTCATCTTCACGTTCCACCACCAATCGCTGGTCATCTTCCACTACAGCTTCACGGGTCTGCGGTTGGGTCTGCGCATCCTGATAATCGGGCAAAAAACTATTTTCGTCCATTTCCAACTGAATGCCATGGCCGGCAGCTTGATTTTTTTCCGGCTGTTCACCTTCAGATCTGGTGTCAGATAAGTTTATACCGGAGGTATCCAGTTCGATCGCTTCTTCGAGGGCCAGGGCAGGTTTTTCCTCATTATGAACTTCTGAAAATTCTTCATCCACAGGCTGTAGCTCGGTAGATGTGGTGGATTTAGGGTCTTGCGACTGCATGGCTTCTCCGGATAGGAAGGTATCCACCATTTGTTTTTGTTTCTTTCGCCATACTTTCCAGGTAAAACGGAAAGTATTGTGAATTTGGGGAAGATATTCATTGTGCCAGTAAATCAGTCCTGTGAAAAGACACAACACTAATACACCCAGTCCCACCATACCTATCAGCGCAGATAAATATTGGAAGAGGGCATAGCCCCAAGCCCCTCCCCAGGCAAACGGGGAGGCATGGAGAAGAAATTCGAAGGTCAACGGAAATATCAGGATGGCGATACTCAGATAGGTGGCAAGCCGGATAAACTGCATCCAGTGGCGTTTGAAAAAAACGATGATCGCTACACCAAATCCAAAAACAGGAAGCAGGAAAGAAGTGATCCCTATACCTTTGTAGAAAATGATAAAAGAGATGATGGCTCCGAACCGACCAAGCCAGTTCTGAACCTGGACGTCCCTGGCCAACAACAATTCCCACGAAAATTCAATCACTTTATCCTGGTCATCCTTCCACGTATAGATATAACTGGTCAGCGCGATCAATAAAAATATGGACATCATCGCGATAAACAGAGCAGCGATGGCTCTCCATCGTTGGTCAATGGTCCATTTGGATTTGGATTTACTGGTTCGACTGCGCTTTCTTGCCATGGGTCGGTTTTGGGTTATTGCATTTCCAGCTGCTAATATATTAAATTTTTACAACATATGTAATAATATGCAAAACAAGCACAAAAAACCCGGTTCTGAAAATTTCTTAGAAAAATGATACTTCGGTGTCGGTGAATGAAATTTTTCTTAAATTTGCCCTCTCTTAATCCACTCACCTGCCCGGGTGGCGGAATTGGTAGACGCGCAAGGTTGAGGGCCTTGTGTCCTTCATTGGACGTGCAGGTTCAACTCCTGTTCCGGGCACAATATCAGGGTGAAATCTGGAGATTTCACCCTGATATTTCCTCATTCTCCCTCTCATTCTCACTCTTCATACCAGATCGTTTCTCCACACATTTATTTTTAAAGCAAAAGCGCTCACTTCCACCCTGATATTTCCTCATTCTCATTCTGTTTCTCGCTCTTCTCATCAAACAGTTTTCCAATATGAATACTAATGTTATATATACGTACTAGATCCCTCATTTTCACTCTGAATTTTCTTCATTCTGATTTTCATTCTCGCTCTTTCTCCCACACCATTTCTCCCATTCGATTCTCTATATTCTCATTGTTTCAGACCCTTTTGTAGTGTGCTATAACAGCAATAATCAAGCCGGAAAATACGATACGATTCTTCATGGTCACCAGATAATACTATGGTCGTCATCGTGCGTTGTATGCCCCCAGTACAAGGAAAGTTTTCGGATATTTGACCGAGATGATTAAAAACCAAACAGATGAAGCCAATTAAGATTTCCACATATACAGATGATCGAAACCAAATAGAGGCTTTAAAAGCGGTGATGAAAGCAATGAAAATCAAATTTGTGGTCGATCAGGACAAATGTCCATACGATCCTGAATTTGTCGAGAAAATCTAACAAGGAGATGTTGGTCTATGAAACATTTGAAAGAACTGCAACTA
>CAYRRD010000182.1:0-2347 GCA_964426625.1 uncultured Saprospiraceae bacterium
AATATATTCATTACACGTGTATTGGGTTCCCCTATCCGAATGGTGAATGCAAGGTAAGCAGGTAGTATACCCCATATTGGTTAATCTCTCATGTCGACAGATCTTTGTCAAAAAGATGATGACGTATTACACAAAAGAACAGCGCCTTGAGCACGTCAAGCAACAATCCGAGAGTGGTATGACGATCCGGACATATTGCGAGAGGCACTCGGTGAAATATCACACCTTTATGAATTGGCGTAAAAAATACCAGAATTTAGTTTCGGGCAGTATAAAGGGAGATCAGAATCACAATTTTATTGAAGTGGTATCTCCCCGTGCCCATGCCGGTATGGGAGGTATTCATATTTACTTTCCCAACGGCATTCAAATTCAGTTGGATCAGGAACTGGATTCCAGGCTACTAAAATTACTAAGCGATGTTTGAGAGTGCACGGCGATATTACCTATACAGTCAACCGGTGGATATGCGAAAGGGGTTCGATTCGCTTTGTGGCCTGGTTCGCCATCAGATGGGTTTGGAAATTGAAGAGCATGTGGGTTATATTTTCATCAATAAGCGAGCCACCCATATAAAGATGCTTTTCTGGGAAGGTGATGGGGTAAGCATATATTACAAACGGTTGGAACAGGGCACATTTGAGCATCCCGATCAGGGGCCGGATTACCGGATCAGCTATGAAAAACTTCTATTGATTTTACGTGGAATTTCGACTCAAAAAATCATAAAAAGAAAGCGATATAAACTAGCAGGGTAAAGGGAAAAGTCGTATCTTAAAGGCATGATTTTGGAAGCTGAATATATCCAGATTAAAGCCGAGAATCTTCAACTTAAGGCCGAAAATCAAGAGCTCGGAAATAAAATAGCGATTCTGAAACATGAGCTTGAGCAGATAAGACGCATGATGTATGGAAAGAGCTCCGAACGCAGCAAAGGGCTTTACTACGATAATGGCCAAATGAACCTTTTCGAGGACGAACCCCAGGCTGATAAGCCGGAAGTGAAGAAGGTTCAGGTTCGATCTCATGACAAAGTCAAAACCAGAAAAAACCCAAAACGGAATATTTTACCAGCTCATCTACCTCGGGAGATTGAGACCATCCTGCCTGAGGGCATTGATGAAGACGAATACGTAAGAATTGGAGAGGATATCACCGAGGTTCTGGTTTACACACCAGGAGAATTCTATGTCAAGCGGACGATTCGTCCCCGACTGGCGAGCAAAGCAGCAGATAATTCCTCAGAGGCTGCAGTGGTACAGGCATCTATCCCACCCAGGCTCATTCCCCGGGGAATGGTCGATGAAAGTCTGATAGCTCACCTTATCGAAGAGAAATTCCTGTTTCACACACCGGTTTACCGACTGGCAAAGAAATACCGGCAAGCCGGGCTGGGGTTTATCGACAAGAAGAATATGCACAATTGGATCCACCGGGCGGCAGAAGCATTAATGCCTCTGTATCACTTGCTGGAGAAAGATTTGCTCCAATCACCTTATCTTCAAGGAGATGAAAGTACACTGAATGTGTTGTCCAGTAATAAACCAGGTGCATCGCATACCGGATATATGTGGTTGATTCACAATCCGGAAGATCGAACCACTTTGTTTCATTATGATCCCACCCGCCAACACAGGGTAGCTCATGAACTATTTGGCAATTATTCTGGTATTCTCCAGGCAGATGGGTATGAAGCTTACGAAAGTGTGGCTAAAGTGAATCAGAAAATGGAGCTGATAAATTGCATGGCGCATGCCCGACGTAAATTTGTGGAAGCACAGAACAGTGATCCGCCCGAAGTCCAATATTATCTGAAGGAGATCCAAAAATTGTATCAACTCGAAAAGCAACTTCGCGAACAAAAGGCCGATCATGACACGCGCTTGAGTGAAAGGCAAAAAACTGCTGTGCCCATACTGGACAATTTAAAGCGGTGGATGGAAGAATTGCTGGTCCAAAACCGAATATTACCCAAAAGTCCACTGGGTAAAGCTATCGCCTATTCGCTCAGCAGATGGGATGGACTGTGTGCCTATACACAGAACGGTAGACTTGAAATCGATAATAATCTTATCGAGAACGAAGTGCGGCCCCTGGCTCTGGGGAGAAAAAATTATTTGTTCGCCAAGAATCATGATACAGCCCGGAATATTGCATGTCTGTACAGCATCATACTGACAGCTAACAAAAACAATCTCTGCATTCAAAAATATTTGGAATGGCTGCTCAGAAAATCCGTTACTGAGAAAATAACTCATCAGGCGATCAGCTGGCTCCCGCACAAACTCTCGCAGGAAAATAAAGAAAAATTCAAACTCAAAGAAGACGGGGTGTAGTTCCTGCTTAC
>CAYRRD010000183.1:0-2314 GCA_964426625.1 uncultured Saprospiraceae bacterium
TGCCTTTAGAAACAGCCTCCAGGGCTGCAAAATACCCGCCGAGACCGGCACCGTTTATCACAAGGTCATAATGGCTGAAAGATTCGGTTCCGAGGAATTGGTTGTTTATTTCCCGGAAGATTTTTCTATCCATAAAACCCTGTCCCAAGAGTACTGCTCCTGTTGCGGGTAAGCTGATACTGAGGAAGTCACGTCTTTTCATAATGGTAAATTTATATTTCGGTATAAGATAAAATAGATTTTTCTGAATATGGTAATAGCCGTTTTATTTTGTATCAATAGCCAGGGTTCTGGGCCAAAACTTCTCCTATATTTGAATCAATGACGCTCTGAGGTAAAGGCCATAGATTGTGATGTGGCTGGACAGAACTTGCTGATGAAGGATTGTACCTGGTTACCCTGTCATAAAGCAAATTGAGTCGCATCAGCGTTCTCCGTCGTGGTTCCTCCACCAGCAATTCCCTGGCACGTTCATCCAGGAGAAAGTCAATATCCACTTGATCCGGAGTTACTGGTGTGGCTTGAGCTCGGTTTCGCAACACATTGATATCTGCAGCAGCATTTTCCAGATCTCCCTTCATAAGATAGGCTTCGGCTCTGTACAGATAGGTTTCTGCCAGTCTCATCCTTATAAAGTCGTTGGCAGATTGTCCGGATACGATATTATCATTAAAAGGCTGTCCATCTCCTTTCCTGACCAGAGGATAATATTCCCGTAAGGTATCCACTACAAATGAGGTAAGTGTTCCATCGTCCCGGACAATCACACGAGCACCATTACTGTTCAATGCGGTAATGATGGGTTTGCCAAAATATTCCGGATCTGCGGGATTGTTATAAAAAAACACCCTTCGAATGTTGTATTTAGAATTCCTCATGTCAGCAGGGTCCATGGTCCAAATGTCATATTTGACATAATTCAACAATGAATTCACACCAATTCCACGAATCAAGCTATCTGCGGCGATATTGAAAAATCCGTTGGGTGACCTGATTTTTTCCTGCTCAGGATACCACCATCGAGGTGTATAATTTCCACCAGTGGAACTGGCTCCTCCTGTGGTAAAACTTTCGTACTGCCAGGCCCAGATCACCTCTCTGTTGCCAGAACTCAGGTTTTGCTGATTGTGAAAGAACAGATCTGAAAAAACATCTCCCTCCCTGGACAGATCTCCGAATCTTTCCGTCATTATTCTATAATCTCCCACCTGTCCATTGATAACTGTATTAGCAGCCTGAATAGCCTGGTCATAGTAGGATTCATTTCCGGTTTCGAATGCCATAGATAGATACACTTCAGCCATGAGATGATAGGCCGCGGCTTTATAGATCCGGCCATCGTTCACGTTTTGCATAGAAGGCAATTCCTGAGTAGCAGTCTGAAGATCATCGAGTACAAATTGCAATACTTCCACTTTGGTGGATTTGGTAAAATCAAATTTTGGCTCTTCCACAGTGGAACTTACGATAGGGACGCCTCCATACAATGTCGCTAGTACATAATAAGTATATCCACGGAAAAATCGGGCTTGGCCGGAGAAATTTCGCCGGGAATCTTCACTGAGTGCCACTTCGGGATCATCCAGATTGTCGAGGATGAGATTGGCCTGACGGATCATGTTAGTATACGCCCATCGCCAGTAACCTTCCACAGCATCGTGCTGGGAATTGAGCAGGTGATAATCCTTGAAACCCCGTGAATCATATCGACCCCATTCCACCAAGTCCGTTCCCAGGTTCATGTAATCGAAATTTGCACCACCCAGGGCATGTTCCTGTCTGGCTGCCTGATATAAAGCAATTGTGGCTGCTTCAAACCCGGCCTCATTGACCAGTAAGTTTTCCGGACTAAACCGATCCAGTGGTACTTCATCCAGAAAAGAATCACTACAGCCGGAAAGGCTAAAAACAAATAAAAATGCACTGAATGCCTTTAATATGTATATTATTTTTTTCATCGTGTCAGAGGTTTATAGTTGAACATTTAATCCGAGCGTATAGGATTTCAAAATCGGGCCGTTGTTACCAGGACCTCTACCACCCCCACCATATTCCGGATCCCATCCATTCCATTTTGTCCAGGTAATGAGGTTTTTACCGCTGAGGTAAATCTTCAGATTTGCAATACCGATTTTATTCAGTAGGGCTTGTGGAAGATCATATCCCAGAGACACATCCTGGAGTCGGACAAAACTCCTGGATTGGTAGAATCCATATCCAAGGGGATTCCCATAATTGATTGCCGGATGGGTATTTATGGGATTGGCCTGGGTCCAGTAGGGTACATCAAGCGTATTGGATTCGTAATAGAAAT
>CAYRRD010000184.1:0-2279 GCA_964426625.1 uncultured Saprospiraceae bacterium
AATGGTTATTTTCTGGAAGAAGGGAGGTATGGGGACCCGGTAAAGTATACCGGTTTGATTTCTTCGAAGTTACTGGGTGAGGAGTTTGCATTTTGAAGAGTAATCTGGTAATCCATTGTTCTATCGCAAGGTAAAAGTGAGTATACAAAAGTCCTAGCTCTGCTGATCAATGCGGATCTGATCCGCAAGTCAAATTTCACCTTGACAACAAATAATCAATCTCATCAACCAACTCCGGATTTTTGGGCTCCTTGGCATTTACATCATAGACCAGTCCATTGGGATCAATGAGTAAATATTTTGGTACTCCGGTGATCATATAGTCCGTGTGAAAGGAGTTGTCCGGATCGGATCGGATATTCAATTGGACACCTCCTAGTTCTCTATCCTTCACCATACGTTTCCATGCTTCCACGTTTTCATCAATTGAAATACCGAGAAATACCAGATGGTCATTGCTCTGATATTTCTCGACTAATTCTTCGAATCTGGGTTGTTGAGGAGGAATAGAATTTTTATTGTTGAATGGTTAATTTTCAATTGGTAGTGCACTGCCAGACAGGAATCCAAGTCAAAAGTATTGAATGGTATAAGATTTGGTGCACAAGGAGAAGGCAGTTCCCGACGTGGTGATATCGAAATGTTAAAAAATGTAAATATTGGAATTCAACTGACGATCTTACAAATGTTAGTGTCTAATAGGGTGTAATCTATTCAAGTAGATGTAGTGATTGAAAAAGGCCACAAATGCACACGGCAGGGGTACGATCACTTTTACGTTATCCGAAAGTGGATGTGATCCTGTTATACTTACACAGAAAATTACAGTAGGTATACCTGATTACATGGAACTTGATGTTGAAGATAATTTGGGAAATAAAGTATTAAAGACTTGTGAAACAGTTTTTGGTGAGGCTTTGTATAATGGAGATGCAGGAATAACAGAATATGAGTGGTCGCTGATATCCTATAGTGGTTCCTGGTACATTGAAAGCACATACAGTGCCTCTGTTCCCTACACGGATGTAGAGATTGATTATTATCACCCTTTGCCTTTGCCAGGTACTGAGACTGTGCGCATCCGGGCCAAAAACACCTGTGGTTGGAGCTGGCAACAGGAAACATACTGGACTGTCGAAGATCACTGCAATCTATTAGGTAAATCACAAAAGAATAAGGAGACTAATGATTTAGAAAACCATCATCTGGAAAATGTAAATGTCAGTCTTCATCCTACACTAGCTCATAACGAAGTACGCATTGACTGGAAAGAAGGATATGAGGGGGGTAATTTTCAGGTATCGATTATGGACCGAAATGGACGACTGGTTAAACAGTACGATCATATGAAAGGTGCTCGTGATGTATTTCAAGTTTCAGATTTAAATGCAGGGATGTATTTTGTACGGATTGATTACAAGGAGTCCGTTGTATGGAAACGAGTTGTGATCGTAAAATAGAAAATTTTGAATTATGAAGAATTATGGCCTAATAATTTTAGCTTTCATACTGACATGCACCTCCCAGGCACAGTCATTCTGGGATGATGTGACGATTTCTGCTCAACTTGCAGTAGCACATCATGACAAACGCTTGATTGGTTATTCTGAAACATTCATTCAAGAATATCAAAACCGAACACCGGAAACCTGGGGTACCTGGCAATATGGGGTCGATATCAATAAGAGAATATTCCACATAGGAAGTGTTTTTGAAGTCGGTACCGGCTTAGGTTATAGTTTTGAACATTTAACGTTTTATAGACCAATAGATCATTGTTATTATAAACCTGGTGAACCTTGTCACGAAATATTCGTAAACTCTGATGATTACTGGATTCAGCAGGTTGCGATTCCTGTGAATATATTATTTGCACCAGTTGGAAATCTGGGAATTAATCTTGGTGTCAGGTCATCCTTTAGCACCCATAAGGCATTTTCAGCAAATTATTCAAGTTGGATGTTCGAATTTTATACACTGGAAATCAATCCTGGTTTAAACTATCAATTAGGAAAGTATTCGATTAGTTTGAATTATCGTTTGTGGCAATGGAAAAAAATTGACCGGGCATTATTTTCATTAGTTACAATTCCCGCAACTTACAATCCAGATCCAATTCTTATCGACACATATGAACAAAATAACCCCGTAAAGTTGTGGTTTAGCGTTGGGTATCAACTTGGCAATCCGGACCATTCAAGGAAATAGAAAATCTGAGCTGTTAAGCGATCTGCGCGTGCCATCTATTGGTTATTATCTTCACGAATGGAAGTGTCAGG
>CAYRRD010000185.1:0-2250 GCA_964426625.1 uncultured Saprospiraceae bacterium
ATCTAGGCTGATTCTTCCTCGATGGCTATCTTATATATGTGATTCGTCAACCTAGATATATCCGCTTTCGAGAATTTTCTCCCGAATGTGATCATATACCGGTCTAATAAGGGTACACACAGCCACGAACCAGTCATTGATCGTGCTGTAAGACACCTCCCAGCCATATTCCCACTTAAACCGCTGACGCATCCGGTAGAATGGCATATGATCCGCAAACTTTGATACCAGTATCCAGGCCAGCAAACTGCTACCGGCTATGCCTTTATCGATTGGTTTACCTGGTAATGAAGCTATCTTTATTTCACCTTCTCCCTGTTTGGGGGCGTATTTTGGCCGGATAATGCGGTGGATATACAAGCTAGCTGGTTTGTATTCGACAGTGTCGCTTACTTCTTGTCCTATACATACCAAATCGAAGTGCTCACCGAAGCATCCAATCGACAGGATAAGTCCGTAGTGGGTGATGTCAGCAGATATTACCTGGCTTACCGTTATTTTGCCATAGCGGATAACAATGGGCAATTTTCCGGTGCATGTAGATTGATCGAAGATAAAATGCTGGCCAGCATCGTGGGATACATTCCGTATATGTACGAGTTTGCTGAATATCAAAAAAATCTGCCCAACCCCGCTCCCCTCCCGTCCGGATATTTTAAATATTTCAAGGATTCCGGGGTGATCCGGATCAACGAGGGGAATATGGATCTTTCGATCATCGAAAAGAACCCCACCTTTTTGGTTTTGATCAAAGGGAAGGTAGTCCTGCAATCCATTCGACTGGCTGCGGCATTTTTTGGCGAAAAAGGTCAATTTATTCCTGAGGAGGTATTCGTTGAAGGTCACAAGATTATTCTCAAAAAATCTATAACCCACGGCTACTACCAACCTATTCCCAAGAATAAAACCACGGGAGTCAACGGATGGAAGGAATATCCCCGAGAAGACCGAGTCATGAGTGAATTGCAGACGATGAATTATACAGTGGTTATTACCCCCGGGCCGGAAAGATTGACCATGGACATAGAGATTTCCGGCACAGACGATGTTCCGGTGTCCTGTGAAATGAGCTTTCGTGCTGGAGATGCTTTATCCGGTGTCATTAGTGACCTGGATAGTGATGATCGTTACTTTCTCGAGGAAGGGTACGCGCAAATCCAAAACCAGGGGGATATTTTGAAATTTGGTCCCGGTAAAATGGAACACCAATGGGCGCAAATGCGGGGAATGTTGCCCAAGCAAGCAGGAGAATCGGTATATATTACTGGAACGACGCCCTTTGTGCATACGCTCTATTTTTGGTAGTATTGAAGTGGACAACATGACATATACTTACTTGTCATTTTTTACGATCCCTATCGGCACGCTTCCGGAGCATCGGATCGGTCCATACGGACTCCTTTCAGTCGTAAGTCCTACCCTCAACGCAGCATTAGACCTTCGATTATAGCTTAAACATAGTTGGAAGCTGCGTTGAGAACGACAATATAGATCCCTGGATTCTCGTGTTTGGCGATAAACGTTTCAATTTGCAGATTGTATATGTGTGCCGTGAGGTACACCCCATGGGTATAAATATGGATTTAATGTTGATTTCGTGCCGTAGGTACGGTGTCTGAAAGTACTCGATTTATATGGCTGATTATCTGAGTGTTGCAAACAGGGATATGGTAGCATGCCCAGCACCCATACGGGCAAGCTGGACCCGTATGGGTCGGGTGGCCCGTGTTCAGAAAGGATTGCCGAGCCAGATGCGGGTAATGAAAAAATACTTCATTTGTAAAATACAGATAATCAATATAATACAACCGGGAATATGGTAGGCTAGGACTTTTTTAATGACCAGAGGATTTGCACTTTAAATAAGTTACACGGTATATCATTCTCAAAGGTTAAGGAAGAATTTAATATTTTTTTCTACACTGACATTTTATGGCAGTGGTAGTTATTATTTTAGCTGGATCTAAGGAAATGAAAGTGAATAAGTCCCAATGAATCTACAATATTTTTTTACCTAAAAATTTTTGCCATGAAAAAGTTTTTTATTATTTCATATATATTAATAATTACCATTATTTCTTGTGATAAAACATTTGATTTTCCTACTGATTCCATTAGTTATCAAATGGAAAATTTCGGACATGACGAATTAGTTCATCAATACATTTTGGATTATTTCAATCAATACGAGCGAATACAAGATGTAACCTTGTTAGAAAAGGTTATCAATAACAAGTCAGTAAACTTAGA
>CAYRRD010000186.1:0-2241 GCA_964426625.1 uncultured Saprospiraceae bacterium
GGCAGAATTTTTATCGCTTCTACCATCGAACGTTTGGATGTATTCCGTACGGATCAATTCCCCTATTCCAAAAGTTATTTTTTTACACCTGTTACAGTGGGTATCGAGCAACCCCTCTTCCAGTTCAATGCCATCAAATGGGAGAAGGAAATACTCCAGCGGCAAAAGGAACGTACCGATGCCCAAAGAATACTGGAGCAGGAAATGGTCATCTATGCCGTAGTAAGTGGGTTTTACGATCTGGAACTCATCCGCCGTCGTATGGATTTGATGCGCAATAAAATTGAGGATGCCCGTTCTTTGATTCAAATCAAGGAACAGTTGTTTCAACGGGGTACCGGAAGCCTGGCCGAAATGAAACAATTGGCCCTGGATACCCTGCAGTCGCATATGGAATTTCAGTCGACTGTATTGGAATACCGTAATCTCAACAGGCAATTGCTCGATCTGACCGGACTGCAGCATCAGCACTTCCTGATCCCGGTGAGTACCGCAGAAATCTACCTGCCCGATATTGATCTCGAAACCGCTGTGGATAAGGCCATCCATCACCGGGCACGCACCAGTGGTGTTCGGCTTCGCCTGGCAGAATCAACTAGAGACATCGAGCAGGCTGAAAAAGACCGGGGCGTGTCCTTTCATGTGAGCGCCTCGCTTGGTATCAACAATACTGCGGAAGCATTTTCCGGCTTACGATACAATTTTCTCGACCGGGAATTGTTGTCAATTGGTTTCAATATGCCAATCACCGACTGGGGGCGACGCGATATCAATCGTCAACTGGCGAATACCCAACTGAGTGAACTGGAAAAGACGCTCGAGCGGGAAGAAAGAACTATTACCCGTCAAGTAACTGAATTGCATCAACGCTATGCCTTTCTGAAATCCAAACGGGAAGTGGACGCACAAGCTCTGAATACCGCTGAGGATATTTATGAATCGGTGCGCAATCAATATTTGCGGGGTCAAGCCGACTGGGTGAGCCTTCAACAATCCCGAACCAGTCTGGACCAGGCAACTTTAACCTACTACCAAACCAGATCAGAGGCAATCAAGATCTATTATCAATTGAGATCCATCACGCTCTATGACTTTGAAATGCAAGAAGAATTGATATATCATGAAAATTAGCAACATTGAATTTTTTAAAAATGACAAGGGAAAATGGGAGAGGCTGCGTCGGTGTGTTGGGCAATATGGTGTACCATGGTTTGTGGTGGGTGCATTTTCCTGGATAACTCTCATCACTGCGTGTCAGGAAGATGGTAAGCAGGAATCACCCGTTGAAATTGATGCAGCCGTGACAGAATCGTTTAGTGATCGCCTCACTGAAGTGGATACCCTGATCGTAAAAGCCGGGACATTTTTCCGCGAAGTGGTCAGTCAGGGAAAGGTAGTTTCCCGGAATAAAATTCAGGTACCATTTACGGCGCAGGGACTAATTACAGAGGTCACCGTGCGAGAGGGTCAGCACGTTCAGAAGGGCGACTTGTTATTATCTCTGGACAACTTCATGTTGATGAATCAAATGGAGAAATTGGAGGCTCAGATCAGACAAACCCGGTTGGACATGGAAAACCACTATATCAACCTGGGATATTCCCCCCATCGAATGGAGGAGATTCCCCAGAAGGTCAAAACGAATGTTGCGCTGCAGTTTAATCTGGAATCTCTACTGATTGACCGAAAACGTCTGGAACATGAATTGTCCAGTAGTAAAATTACAGCACCTTTTTCCGGTACCGTGGCGGAGCTGGAGGTGAGGGAGGGTGCCCATACCTCAGCATATGACAAGGTATGTACGCTCGTGGACAACCGGAATTTGTCGATCCATTTTCCGGTTTTGGAATCGGAGGTTACACAGATTAAAATCGGCATGGAAGTAGAGGTTCGTCCTTTCTTTCAATCTCCAGAAATGCTATCCGGTGCGGGACGGATTACTCACATAAGCCCCCTGGTCAACACCCAGGGGATGATCGAATGTTCGGCTACTATTGGCAAAAGCAATATTCCATATCGGGATGGCATGCGGGTGAACGTATATATCCGGGATGCGATCCCCGGAGTATTGACCTTGCCCAAATCTGCCGTGGTGGACCGGCAAAACCGGCTTGTGGTTTTTACCCTGACACCAGATTTAAGAGCTTATTGGAACTACGTGGAAATTGGTGGGGAAAATAGTGATTCCTATCTCATCCGGGAAGGTTTGGAAATGGGTGATACGGTGATTGTCAACAACAA
>CAYRRD010000187.1:0-2212 GCA_964426625.1 uncultured Saprospiraceae bacterium
GGAAACATCCCGCAACCTCTCTGGCTGCACTGGAATTTGTAGGAAACAGCGATTACTACCTTGAAGACGCCTCTTTTGTGGCTATTAGAAGCATCAATCTGGGTTATCGGTTTCCACAGGCATGGACAGAACGGATCAAAGTGGATCGGTTGCGTCTGTACGCCTCGATCAGCAATGCGCTTATGTGGACCGCTAAAGGTTTCAACGGCTACAACCCGGAAGGGTTTACTACCGCTGGTATTTCCGGTATTGGTAGTCAACCGGGATTGAACAATGGATCGGAACCTATCCCAAGGATTTTTGCACTTGGATTGAATATCAACTTTTAACGCTCAAATACAGATGACTATGAAAAAGCACATCAAAATATATATTGTTCTCATTATCCTGTTTTCACCGTTTTATTCGTGTGACGTATTGGATTTGGAGCCCATCTCTACATTGACCGAGGCCAATTTTTTTAAAACCTCGGATGATATGGACAGAGCTGTGTTGGGTATTTATAGCAGATACCAATCCCGCAAACCCAGGGACTGGTCACTTTTTGAAATGCCAACGGACCATCTTTACATGTCATCATATCGATTTATCGGGGGGCTTGAAGCCTTGAATAATCTGGATTTCCATCCTCAAAATGATATTTTGCGAAATTTTTGGCAAGCAACGTACAATGGGATTTTTCGGTCAAATTCCGTCCTGGTCAATCTCGACAATCCCGAAGACTATGCTGGAAATGAAAAAAGCCAGTATGAGGGGGAAGCTCGGTTTATGCGTGCATTATTTTACTTTGATCTTGTCCGGGTATTTGGTGGTGTCCCCCGGGTGACCTCCGTGTTGACGGTGGAAGAAACCAAGAATGTGCCCCGTGCTACGGAGGAAGAAATCTATGCCTTGATCAAGGAAGATCTTACGGCAGCGGTAAGTTTATTACCCCCATATAGTGAGATGGCGAAAGGCAGATCCTCAAAAGCCGCAGCAATGGCTTTGCTTGGAAAGGTCTTTGTGTATACTGAGGAATGGGATCAGGCTGTGAATATGCTGGATCAGGTGATCGCCCTGGATTTTGATTTGGTAGATGATTATGGTGATCTCTGGAAGGAAGAAACAGAAGACAACAGCGAGGTTATTTTTGCGATGAAGTACAGTCCCAATGACAATGGCCACATTCTGTCCCGGGATTTCCTCCCCTATTTTGGTGTGGAAGGATATTCCTCGACGGCAGGTGGCGAGGTTGCGCTGCCTGCTTGGAGTGCGATCAAAGTGTTTGTGGATGAAGATCAGCGAAAGGATGCTACGTTTTCTCTTTACTGGCGGTCACCAGGGAGCAATGAAGAGCCATCCTGGCGGCCATATATCAGCAAATTTCTGGCTCAAAATGCTTCGTCATCTGGCCTTGATCTACCGGTAATTCGCTATGCAGATGTTTTATTGCTCAAGGCTGAAGCCAGTTATTATCTCGGAAATACCCAGGCAGCTCTCGATGCACTCAATGAGGTTCGTAGCAGGGCCTTCCAGGGGAATAGCCACAATTACGTTGCAGATGACATTGCCAGCGCGGAAGATTTTGTGGACATTCTTCTTTTGGAAAGACAGCTGGAATTTGCTTATGAAAATGAAAGGTGGATGGACCTGGTTCGAAAAGACCGCATGATCGAAGTGATGAAAGAGGTAGAATGGAACTATAATCCCACCACGGGGCAGGCCCAGGTGGTTCGGCTGGATCCTCAGGAACATCATAGATTATTTCCTATTCCACAACATGAAATTGATCAGTCAGAACCTGGAATCATTGTGCAGAACCCAGGCTATTGATATTCGAATGCGATTTCCTGGTATCTCGGAGCATGGGAGATGGATACCAATTCCAGGCCAGTAGGCACATTTGCAGGAAATGAATAAACTGGAACTCCCTTTCATAAGTGTGAAACATATGAAAGGGAGTTTTTTTCATGAAAATTCCAATCGCTTACCGTTTTGCTCCCGATTTTGCGGGGGATGTACAGGTATCCCCAATATCATAAGGGATACCAATTGAAATGGAATAGTACGGTGAGTTTTACCTATAACTAGGGCCTACTCGGATTTAGGCATTTGGCTGGATGACAATATTTTATGATAAAAATTCAGCGGTTTTAGTCCAGGGTTAATTGTGATTATCTGAAATAACTTTGCATTTGATGAATTCCAAATTTACCTGGGTGATTCGGAAAAT
>CAYRRD010000188.1:0-2195 GCA_964426625.1 uncultured Saprospiraceae bacterium
TGACCATCGATCCAGTGGCTAAGGATGGCTGTTTTGTGGGTTTTTACCCTATCGTTGGTGAAAATATAATCGATCCTTGTCCCTCCTTCTCTATTGATGTCAAAGGAAGTGAACGTGGTCGATGGTCCCAGGGGCGGAATTTCCGAAGTGGTGTAGGTGTCGTGGAAAGCTCTGGACATTTTTTGGATGGCTTCCGACTCCGGGGGTAAATTGAAGTCCCCCGTTATGATGACCGGTTCGCTTAGATCAGCCAATTCCCCTACTTTTTTTATAATCAGATCCACGCTCTTCACCCTGGCTTCCTGTCCCCGATGGTCGAAATGGGTGTTGAAAAACCAGATCTTATTTTTCTTTTTCTTTTTGTACTTAAAATAGCCGTAGGTGCAGATTCTGGGGAGCGCTGCATCCCATCCCTTCGAGGGGCGATCGGGGGTTTCGGACAACCAAAAGGTTCCTTCGTCCAGCAACCGCAGTCGGTCGGTATGGTAGAATATTCCGCTAAATTCACCCTGCTCCTTGCCATCGTCTCGTCCCACCCCAATGTAGCTGTATTGGGTGAGTACACTATCCAGGTATTCCATCTGGAATGACAATGCCTCCTGGACGCCGAAAAAATCAGGTTCATAAAAGGCGATTTCCCGGGCGAGGCTTTCTTTCCGGTAATCCCAGGAGTCCGCACCGTCATTGGCTGAGCCGTATCGGATGTTGTAGGTCATCACGCTGCGTTCCTGAGCACTGATCTCCGGTGTGTGCCACATAACAATGACGAAGGTCAATAAAACAAAGCTGCACAAATGTTTCATAATGTTACGGGATTTGACTTTAAATATTTAAGATCTCAATGTACTTGATTTGTCAGAACAATTCAAGTGGTCCGCGCTAATTTCATCAAACATTTTCCCATATTTGTTCAAGAACTGATGGCGAATGCCTTGCAAAAACAGTACTATGTCTTTAAAACACCCAATGCATTATGTGGCGTAAAAATACCATCCAGGCCATGAAATCCGCTGACCAGTCGTTTGACGTTCTCGTCATGGGAGGAGGCGCTACGGGGCTGGGAATAGCCGTGGATGCAGCCAGTAGGGGATATTCAACCGTGTTGCTTGAACGCGATGATTTTGCTCAGGGTACTTCCAGCAGGAGTACCAAACTGGCCCATGGGGGTGTGCGATACCTGGCGCAGGGCAATATCCGGTTGGTGATGGAAGCGCTAAAAGAAAGGGGATTGATGCGCAAAAATGCCCCGAATCTCGTACGCGAATTACCATTTATCGTACCGGCCTATCGCTGGTGGGAAATCCCGTTCTATCTGGTGGGGCTCAAAGTGTACGATCTGTTATCAGGCCGGCTGAGTTTTGGAAAATCCCGATTTCTTTCTGCTTCCAAGGTCGTACAAAAAATTCCATCCGTCCGAAAGCAAGGGCTCAAGGGAGGGGTTTTATACTATGATGGTCAGTTTGATGACAGTCGGATGGCGGTGTCATTGGCGAAGACAGCGGATCAGCTGGGAGCCAGGGTGTTGAATTATGCAGAACCGGTGACGATCAGAAAAAATAAGGACAATGACGATTATCTGATTACCATACAGGATCACATTAGCCACGAATCATTTTCGATCGCTGCCCGTGCGGTGTTCAATGCCACCGGGGTATTTGTGGATACGGTGCCCCAGGCGGAAGCTACCACACGACAGAAACTCATCGCGCCCAGCCGGGGTGCCCATATCGTGCTCGATCGCCGATTTTTGCAAAGCCATCATGCCTTGATGATTCCCAAAACAGCAGATGGTAGGGTGCTTTTTGCCATTCCCTGGTATGGAAAAGCCCTTATCGGGACCACAGATACACCGGTAAACGCGGTGGAAAAAGAACCCACGCCTTCGAGAGCAGAGATTCAGTTTATACTGGATACCGCTCAAAGGTTTATGGATCCGGCCCCGGGACACGAGGATATCCGTGCGGTTTTTGCGGGTTTGCGACCTTTGGCTGCTCCCCAAAAGACCGGGGCAAAAACCAAAGAGATTTCTCGTGGTCATCGCATTCTGGTGAGGGAGGATGAGACGATCACCATTATCGGGGGAAAATGGACCACCTATCGTAAAATGGCCGAAGATGCTCTGGATAAGGCCATAGCCATGGGCCGTTTGCCGCAAAGGTCCTGTCGGACTGAGGAGCTGAAATTATGGGTGAGTG
>CAYRRD010000189.1:0-2170 GCA_964426625.1 uncultured Saprospiraceae bacterium
TATGGGGGCATAAAGTTTAATTTTTAGCTCCAAAAATAGCTATGGCAAACAAACTTGATCCAATGGATTTAAAACAGATTATTCAATTACATGAAGATGGCAGTAGTAACAGAAATACTGCCAAAGTGCTTGGTATATCCAGGAATACGGTCAACAACTACATGCGGATGTTTAAGGCATCGGAGTATTCGATGGCAGAGCTTCTGAACTTTGATTCAGCAACCCTGAACAAACTTTTTCCAGGCCATACGACAATCCAGAATGAGAGATACGATGAATTGATGCAATTTTTTGAAGGTGTCAATAAGGCCCGTAAACATCCAGGATTCACATTTTTATACCACTACAAGCAGTACTATTCTCAGGCAGAGGATCCTTATAGTTACACCCAGTTCATGGAGCATTTCAGGCGTAAGTACGCAAAATCTAAAGGTTCTATGAAATTGACTCACAATCCAGGAGAAGCAGCGTTTATTGATTTTGCGGGAAAAAAGCTACACATTACCGACAGAAAAACAGGCGAACTCATCCCTGTGGAGGTTTTTGTGGCCATTCTTCCATCGAGTCAATATACCTACGTAGAGGCTTGCCTATCTCAACAACGTAAAGACTTGATCTGCTGCTGTATAAATATGCTTGAATATTTTGGAGGTATTCCTATGTCGATCACTTCCGATAACCTGAAATCAGCCGTATCAAGAGCCAGCAAATATGAACCGGCAATCAATCGTACTTTTAAAGAATTTGCACATCATTACGGCTGCGTCATTAATCCTACACGCACTTATTCCCCTCAAGATAAAGCCTTGGTAGAGAACGCAGTTCATTTAACCTACCAGCGAATTTACCATGTAATACGGGATATGACCTTCTTTTCCATGGAAGAACTCAATGCAGAAATACGCCGACTACTGGTAAGCTTTAATGATCAATTATTCCAACGAAAAGAAGGCAGTAGACGAGAGCGTTTTCAGTCCATAGAACGAGAATATCTCAAACCACTTCCCCAGACCAGGTACGAACTCAAAGACTATACTCGGGCCAAGGTTCAGAAAATGGGATACGTATACTTTTCACCTGATAAATGCTACTACAGCGTCCCTCACCGCTTCATCGGGTGTAAAACACAGATACATTATACCCGCACGATGGTCGAAGTATATTACAACTCTGAACGAATCGCACTGCACCCCAGAAATCCGCAAAAAGGCCACTATAACACAATAAAGGAACATTTAAGCAGTGCTCATAAAGCGTACTCGGATTGGAGCCCGGAATACTTTAAAAAATTAGCTTCACGCCATGGATCTTACGTAATAGCCTGCATAGAAAAAATCATCGATAGAGCAACTTATCCTGAAGTCGGATACAAAAGTTCAATGGGCATCATTCGTCTTGCTGATAAATACGGATCTGAAAGACTGAATAAGGCCTGTATGAGAGCCATTGAAACGGAAGCACTTTCATATAAGCACATCGGAAATATTCTCAAACACAACATGGATTCCATACCCATACCCTTCGATGAACAAGACGATCCTGGTAAAAGCCATATTCCTCCACATGCCAACATTCGAGGCAAGGATAATTACATATAGCGTATTCTTGAATTTATTAACCTTAAAAATCAGAACGAATGAACAACAGTCAAACCATTGAAAAAATGAGACAGATGCGAATGAAAGCCATGGCTGAATTGCATCATAATCATTTAAAAACCAACCAATACCAGCAGATGAGCACGGATGAATACCTGGCTTTGCTGGTAGATCATGAATGGGAAAACAGACAAAACCAAAGGATAGACCGTCTTACAAAAGCAGCAAAATTCAGACAAAAAGCTTCTTTGGAAGAGGTGGATTTTATATCCCAACGTAATCTTGATAAGAACATGTTTATCCGCTTGGGTACTCTGGATTTTATCACCCGAAAACAGAATATAATATTCACAGGAGCCAGCGGTACAGGAAAATCTTTCCTGGCACAAGCTCTGGGCCATCATGCTTGTTCCATGGGATTCAAAACAGCTTATGAAAACACAGCCCGATTAATGAAAAGGTTGAAGCTGGCCAAAGCAGATGGGACCTACCTTATACAACTCAATAAATTATTAAAATGTCCATTGGTGATATTGGATGATTTTGGACTCCAAGCTCTGGACCAGCACGCC
>CAYRRD010000190.1:0-2167 GCA_964426625.1 uncultured Saprospiraceae bacterium
GCGCTTCCAGATCCTCCCTGCGGTCGGCTCACGAATCGCACCCTCTCAACCTCTCACTAATTTAAAATTCGAAATTCGAATTCCATATTATTTCCTTATCTTGACAACCGACAAGAGAAAATACCGCTATGGATATGAAATGGTCATGGGATATTGGGAAAATAGCAGGAATCCGGCTGACCGTACACTGGACTTTTCTCATCCTGCTCGTTTGGATATTTTTCATATACTACCGCATAGAAGGCAGTGTCCAACAGGCGTTAATGGGGGTTGTATTTATCCTGATGCTTTTTGTCTGCGTACTCCTGCATGAACTGGGCCATTCGCTGACAGCACGACGCTACGGCATCGGCACGAAGCTGATCACAATATTGCCCATCGGGGGACTGGCACAGTTGGAGCGGATGCCCGAGGAACCCGCACACGAGTTGTGGGTAGCTGCCGCTGGCCCCGCCGTGAATGTGGTGATTGCCCTCGTACTGTACCTGGTTTTACAACTCACAGGCCATTGGCCCGATCCGTCGATGCTGGAGGAAGCAGCAGGGAATATAGGAAGGCTGGGTTTTGGATTTTACCTGTTCACCGCGAACGTGGTGCTGGTCTTGTTCAATCTCATCCCGGCATTTCCCATGGACGGTGGGCGGATGCTTCGTGCTCTGCTGGCCTTCCGAATGTCCAGAGCCCGCGCCACGCAAATAGCTGCTTCCATCGGCCAATTTCTCGCGATAGCCTTTGTGTTTTTTGGTTTCTTTGTCAACTTCTGGTTGGTGTTTATCGGTATCTTTATTTACCTGGGAGCCGGTGCGGAATCGCGGTTTGAGACCACAAAATCGGCACTGGATGGGATTTATGTGCGGGACGTACTAATGACGAGTTTCAAAACGGTCAGTTCGCACGATACCCTGGGACACGTGGTGGATTTGTTGCTGGATGGAACCCAGACCGAGTTTCTGGTGCTGGAACATGGGGAAGTAGTCGGTGTGGTGACGCGTACGGATCTGGTACGGGGATTGGCCCAATTCGGTATGGACGGCAATGTGATGGAGGTGGCTCAGAAGGATTTTGTGAGTCTGATGCCCGACCAGCAATTGATTGGCGTGTACAATTTACTGATGGCGGGTCCGACCAGGGTGGCACCCGTGGTGGAACGCGGACAACTGTTGGGTATGGTGGACAAGGAAAATATCGATGAGATTATTCTGGTCAACCGGGCGTTGGAACAGGCCGGGTCGGCTCATTTTTGAGCGTACAGGCTACGCGGTCCGGGCAGGCAGTAAACCCCATGGTTCAGGGACAGCACATTTGAAAAAATATAAAAATCAATGCGATGAATGATCAACAACTCAGTGATGCTGACCTTAGAAAGTTTGAGGAGGACGGCTATCTTATTTTACGCGGATATTTTCATCCGGAGGAAATCGATCGTATCTACGGCATGGCCATACGTGATGATGTATTACAAAAAAAAGCAATCGACCGGGGCGATGCTGAGGGTCTGCGCACCAAACTATCCCTATGGTATACGCTGGACGACAGCATTTACAGCCTCATGGCCCGGTGCGACCGGTTGGTCGGAGGTGCTGAGAAGATCCTGGGAAATGAGGTAGGTCATTTTCATACAAAACTGATGCAGAAGGAGCCGAAAAAGGGTGGGGCTTGGGAGTGGCATCAGGATTACGGATATTGGTACCGGGATGGATTTTTGTTTCCGGATATGGTGAGCGTGATGACGGCATTGACGACGGCCAATAAGGAAAATGGTTGTCTGCAGGTGATCAAAGGTTCGCACCGGATGGGCAGGATTTACCACGGTTTTGCCGGTGAGCAGGTGGGTGCAGATATGGAAAGGGTGGAAGTAACCCTGCAGCGGATGGAGCTCGAGTATGTGGAACTGGAGCCAGGGGATTCCTTGTTTTTCCATTGCAATCTCCTTCATCGTTCCGATGCCAACCTGAGCGATCATCCCCGCTGGTCCATCATCAGCGTATATAATGCGCTGTCCAACCGTCCTTTCAAAGGTTCGAACACCTCCTCGTTTACCCCCATCGATCGCGTGTCGGACGCAGCTATCATGGAAGCGGAGTTGACCGGCATTTCGGAAGATCTGGAATTTAATGAAATTAAATCGGGGATAGAGGAAGCGAAAAGATAGATCGATGTTTGCTCG
>CAYRRD010000191.1:0-2150 GCA_964426625.1 uncultured Saprospiraceae bacterium
CCAAAACTTTCATAATAACTATTGAATACGTAGGAATACGAAGGATCAAAAGGCTTGTAGTCCGGCACATGATACATCAGAATAAAATTTTCAAAAAACCAGGAAGTATGACCAAGATGCCACTTGGGGGGGCTAACATCCACGATGGGCTGCACGACATAATCTTCTGTTTTCAGCGTAGCACAAATTTCCTCACTTCGAGTTCGTACTCTTTGATATTCTTCTTTAAGCGTGGTCATGAGAACCGGATTTTATATTTGATTCACTAAAAAGATTATTAAGGGCCTCTGCATAGGTGGGGTGGGAAAACATCGTGTCGCGTAATTGCTCATAGGTGAGCCCGCCGAGCATAGCCAATTGCAAAAAAGACATAAACTCACCCCCAATGGCACAGATCGCAGCTGCACCTATTATTTTTTTGGTAGCGTTGTCGACCACAGCTTTTACAAATCCGGTGGTTTCATCCGCTTCCCTGGCCCGGGCGATGGAAGAAGCACTCAGTTTGGCCACAGAAAAATCCAAATTTTGTTCTCGTGCTTCCTTTTCAGTGATGCCGATTCTCCCCAGCTCAGGGTCAATAAAAAGACAATAAGGTATCATTCGATCCTGGATGGAAGCGGTATGATCCCCAAATAAATGATCCGCCACCACGAGATAATCGTTATAGGACACATGGGTGAACGCCGGCCCACCTTTGACATCACCTAGTGCATATATGCCCGCCTCAGAGGTTTCCAAATGACTGTTCACAGGGATATATCCCTTTACATCAACCTCAATACCCGTTTTGTTCAAATTCAAATCCTCCGTATTGGGAACCGTGCCTGTGGCAATCAAAAGGTGGGTGGCCGTTATCTTAAATGATTGGCCTTCTGATTCAATTACTGCATCCACAGATCCGTCCTGGGCCGAGGTCACTCGACCGGCAGTCCCATTGGTAATAATTTTTACCCCATCCGATTCAAGAATTTCAGTAACCATTTGTCCCACATCATCATCTTCCATCGGCAACAGCCGGGATTCCTGTTCTACCACCGTTACTCTACTTCTCATCCGCCGAAATATCTGGGAAAATTCCAGCGCGATGTATCCGCCGCCTATGATCAGTAGATGTTCAGGCCGTTTTTCTATATCCAAAATGGACCTCGAAGTGTAATATTTCACGGACGACAAACCTTCAATTTCGGGGATATGTGGTCGAACTCCCGTGTTAATAAATACCCGGTTTCCCGAAATAGAATGGGTGCGGGAATCCCCTGATCGGACATGAATTTCTTTGTATCCCGTAAAACTGCCTTTCCCATGAAATAATGTAATATTTGGATCCTCTGTCAACGAATCTTTAAGCCCCTCTCGGGAATTGCTTACCACTTCATCCTTCTGCTGCTGTACCAACACAAAGTCGGGCATTTCCTTACTCAATTTGATGCCGTATTTTTGAGCCTTTCGCGCGTGGGCCACTTTCTTCGCGATACCCACCCATGTTTTGGTGGGGGTACATCCATAATTCACACAGGACCCTCCCACCCAATCTGATTCGACTAGAGCGACTGACCTACCTTCCACGGAAAGTCTTTTGGCAAGCGGATTGCCGGCTTGACCGGACCCTATTATCACTGCATCAAATTTTTTCATATATACGTGCTTTTAAACGGCAGTCCAGATGACATCCATAAACCAGGATTTGCTATCCAGAAATTGTGCTGTTGGAAGAAATCCGTTGTCTGTAGCCATTTGACGGATCTGTGTTATGGTAAACTTCTGAGACGTCTCCGTCCAAATACATTCATTTTTCTCTAATTGGAATTTTTTGCCGGGCAGACTGACCGCCATATCGCATAAACTAACCAGGAAGCTTTTTGCAGCACCGGTCATCGGGTCATAACTTCCATAATGATCAAACTGGTCGATAATAAAATCCGCATTCAACTCCCGATTAATCCTCCTCAGAAGATTCAGATTGAATTCCCGCGTCAGCCCTTCCCGATCGTCGTAGGCACGACGGATGACGGCAGGATGTTTGACCAGATCAAATCCAATAATACATTGGTCTCCAGGCTGCAGGTAGCCGCGTAACTTTTTGCAAAACTGATTACTTTCCTGTAGTGTCATATTGCCAATGTTGCTGCCCAAAAACATGACTACCTTTC
>CAYRRD010000192.1:0-2002 GCA_964426625.1 uncultured Saprospiraceae bacterium
TTTACATTTCCGAGGTTGAAGCGACCTTCAAAATCTGTGGATGTTCCGTTGTCCGTTCCTTTTTCCAACACGGTGGCGCCGATAAGAGGTTCGGAATCTGGATCTGTCACAATTCCTGTGACAGATATCGCATTTTGGGCGTAAACGGCAACACCCAAAAAGCACAAAATAGCCATAGTGGCAATACTGCATAAGAGCCGTTTCATGGTTGGGGAGAGGATATAACTCACCCTGAAAATGAATGTAAATCTTTTCATTTTTTCAATCTTGAGAAAGTGAGAAATTGAATAACATTACGAAAATAGCAAGTAAAATTAACACTGCCTAATGCGAAAATAGGAAAAAATTAGTAATAATGAATATTCATATCAGTAATTGTTGCGTTATCGTTACCGGGGTGAGGGTTTATGAATTATGCAAACAATTGTAAATCAGTATTATATGATTATGATCAAAAGTGGATCGCATCGTGTTTTAGGTGAGTCTAAACGGTCGTCTAATAGTTGCTATTGAAAGCCTCAATATAAAAAGTTGATGATGAGATCAATGTGTTTCAGGAAGGAAAACCTGCAGCGCATATATGAATATGTTTTTGCTATTTGAAATGATGTTTTAATGAATTGTCCAAAATAATGCAATTTATTTACATATATTATTTTGGATTCAATTAATATGTATTGATCTGGATGATAATTCAAGTGTTAACATTGCGAGGCGTGCGGATATAATCATTTTTACTACCTATTAATGTAATATCTTGAGCCCTATGAAACGCTATTTTCACATTACTGCGTGCCTGTGGTTGGCGATCATGTTATCCTGCTCGCCTACAGTCAAGAAAGATTTTGATGTGGTCATCCTTGGGGGGATGATTCATACCGGAGAGGGGCTTCCCGCATTTGAGAGCGATATTGGAGTGATCGAAGATACCATAGCATTCGTAGGAAGCCTCGGCAAGGTATCAGCCCGAAAAACCATCAATGCCCATGGAAAAGTTGTTTCACCCGGTTTTATTGATATGCATTTACACCTGGAAAATGTATTTGAATACCCCGACCTACGCAATGTGGTAACCCAGGGGATAACGGTGGGACTCGGAGGGCCGGATGGGAGAGGATTTTGGCCGTTCAAAACTCATCTCGATTCGTTGGCAGAATATGCATTGGGGGCTAACGTGGCTTTTTTGATGGGTCACAATAAAATCCGGCAATGGGTCATGGGTATGGAAGATCGAGCACCGACTCGGGATGAACTGGACTCGATGACCCACATGATGATTCAAGCGATGGAAGAGGGAGCATTTGGATTCTCAACGGGATTGAAATACCTGCCCGGTGTGTTTGCTGAAGTGGAAGAGATTATTGAACTTGCAACGGCTGCAGCCCGATATGGTGGGATCTATACCTCCCACTTGCGGGAAGAAGGAATCGGGTTGATCGAGGGGGTAGGGGAAGCCATCAGGATCGGACACCAAGCCAATATTCCTGTTGTACTGACCCATCATAAGGTGGTCGGTGAGCCCATGTGGGGAGCCAGTCAACGCACCCTGGCGATGGTCGATTCTGCCCGTGCTCTGGGGGTGGATGTCATGCTCGACCAGTATCCATACACCGCCAGTTTTACCGACCTTTCCATACTCATTCCGTCCTGGTGTCTGGCAGGTGGTCAGGAAGAATTCGTGAATCGTACGCAGAATCCTGTATTGAGGGATAGTATACTTAGGGGAATCAAATGGAATCTTCTCCACGACCGGGGAGGTGGTGATCTGGATCGGGTCCAACTGGCAAGTACACCATGGGATTCTTCTCTGGCAGGTAAAACGCTCAAATACTGGGCACACAGAGAAGGGTTGGAGCCTACAGTGGACCATGGCGCCAGATTGATCCTGGAGGCCCAACTTCAGGGGGGTGGAAAAGGCATTTACCATGCCATGGATGAGGATGACCTCCGAAGGATCATGCGCCATCCTTTGACCATGATTGGATCCGATGGTTTTTTGACT
>CAYRRD010000193.1:0-1975 GCA_964426625.1 uncultured Saprospiraceae bacterium
AATACCTGGTTTGTTTTTGACGGATATATGGATTTTTTAGCTCAGGAAGAACTAGAACATTGGGCCCGGGAGGTAGAACTTCCGATTTATGCCGATGTGGGGTTCAATCCGATATACGGTTGTGATGATTATGAAGGGTTGCAGGTCCAGGATCTCAAAACCCGGGATGCCTGGATAGAATATGCCAAAAGCAAGAATGGATTTATCTTTCATCCGGTTTACGATCCCGGATCCGAGAATTATGAATATGACGGATATGTGAGCCATCCGGGGAATAAAGAGCAGATCGACAACGAAAATGTGCCCTTTATACATCGCACCGGATATTTAAGTGAAGGGCTCACGGCTTCCATGATTTTATTCACAGAAGATGAAGGCCCCATCCACAAAGCCATGGTATGGGATGCGATTATGAATCGACAGGCCGTTGCGATTTCAGAGAAGGCGCATCTGATGGGCCCGAAAGCTTTCAGAGATGTTTTGAACCTGCTTTACCTGGATAGAAAATACCTCGAAAATTATTTTCATGACCACCTCGATATTGAAGCGAGCGTAGTGGATTATCATTTACAAGTTCGATTAGTCAACTATTCGGATACCACAATTTCAGGTCAACTGGTTCTGGCGATGAGTGAGGACATTCAGTGGGAGAAATTGCCCGATCAGATCAGACTCAACCCGGGTCAGAAAAGATTAATACTCGTTCCATTACAACCCGGCATGGAGGCCATGGGGAGGACGAATCCGATCTCCGTCTCTTTCTCGTCGGGATCGATTGAGAAATGGACTCTAACCAAACTCGATATGCCCCCTGTTCTTTCTGTACATAAATTACTGTATGCAGCGGAATCCCTTGTCCAGTATCCGGTGACCCTCCATAATTACAGTAAGGATATGAAAGTCGATGTGGAAGTGGAAGTGTACCGCATCGGGAATCAAACCGATCCGGTATTTCACCAGACCCGGACATTTCAGGTCGAAGCCGGAACATTCGGCGAAGAAATCTTTCATCTCGAAATTCCACCTGGTGAATACATCGTGAAGACGAAAGCATTGGGAGCAGAAGAACAAAGTCAGTTGGGTGTGGAGAAGGCGGAGGCACAGGCTTATTTGTATGAAGTTGATCTGGATTCGGATGGAATTTCGGAGTACAGAATGGAAAATGATTCGGTGTCGATCACTTTGCTCCGAACAGGTGCTCGTATTATTGAGTACAACATAAAAAGTCGGGACAACAGCAATGTGTTGTTTAAAGCATGGCCTGAGAAAACCTACAATCACAAGGCTCCCTACCGGATGCGGGGTTATTATCCTTACGGTGGATTTGAAGATTTCCTGGGGCAGGGGAGTATGGAGACCCATAAGGTTTTTGATGCCCGGATTATCAAAGCTTCCGGAGATTATGTCCAGGTACTTATGGAAGCCGATTTTTACGGCAATCGGCTGGAGAAAATATTTACTTTATATGGAAGTTCGCCCGTGGCAGAAGTGAGGTATAAATTGACATTCCACAATGAAGATGCCAATGTTATTGGGCCCCAGCCGATTCTTGAACTGGGGCATAGTCATGGCACTGAAGATGTGTTTATCGTCCCGGTACCTGAGGGATTGAAGGAATACCGGATGAGGCCGGAGGATTATTATGGGCAGGCTATTCAGGTCACGGAAGGATGGAATGCTGGATATGATACCGAAGAGGATATTACTTTTATCGGAGCATTTCCGGCGAGTCAACCCATATTTTTGCATATGTGGATGAATCATCCCAAAAATAGGGAAGCACCTCATTACTACGTGGAATTTCAACCCTGGACCCCGATCGTGCAAAAGACCAACATGTATTTTTCGTACTATTTATGGGGTGTTGGCGGGCATTGGAAAGATAGTCTGGAACAAATGCGTAGGAGGAATCTGATCACCAAAAATGAGTAGTGTAGCACACGAAAGAGACAAAGGCACATAGGGTATATCAAGT
>CAYRRD010000194.1:0-1887 GCA_964426625.1 uncultured Saprospiraceae bacterium
CTTGATGGACAAATCGAATTGGTGTGTGGATCCTTTAGTTCCAGTCCTGAGAAGTCAAGGATGACCGGAAGAGCTTTGTTTTTGCCAGAGAACAGGGTTTATGACACCTTTCAGCAAATGATCGAGGAGGAGGCAAAATTGCCCGAAGGGGAACGCATGGACTGCGTGAGTATTGTCACGCCCAATCATCTGCATTTTCTACCCGCAAAAATGGCGTTGGAGCATGGGTTTCACGTGATTTGTGACAAACCGATGACCCGAACGTTGGAGGAAGCATTGGAATTGGAAAAGCTGGTCGAGTCTACCGGATTGATTTTTGCGCTAACGCATACCTATACGGGGTATCCTATGGTAAAACAAGCCCGGGATATGGTTAAAAACGGAGACATTGGTCAGGTACGGAAAATATATGTGGAATATCCTCAGGGATGGCTGACCGAAAAAGTGGAAGAGACAGACTCCAAACAGGCTGGCTGGCGGGTCGACCCTGCTAGATCCGGTATTGCCGGGGCGATGGGGGATATTGGAACGCATGCCGAAAATCTTGCTGAATATATCACAGGACAGAAAATCAGCGAATTGTGTGCAGATCTGGATACTGTAGTGGAAGGCCGAGTGCTCGATGACGATGGGGGTGTATTACTCCGGTTTGACGGTGGAGCTACGGGCATTTTGACAGCCAGTCAGGTTGCTGCCGGAGAAGAGAATAGTTTGGCGATTCGGGTTTACGGGACGAAGGCAGGTCTCGAGTGGCACCAAATGGAACCTAACTCATTATACGTGAAGTGGCTTTCCAGGCCTATGGAGGTCTATCGTACCGGTGTCGGTGATTTATATGAAAGCGCTGGTGCGCATACGCGTATCCCGGCTGGTCATCCCGAAGGTTATCTTGAAGCTTTTGCCAACCTGTACCGCAATTTTGCAAAATGCATCCAGGCTCGATGGAGTGGGGTGGATCCCGATCCGCAGCATCTCGATTTTCCGACGGTCGCCGATGGTGTACGAGGAATGAAATTCCTTTACAAAGTGGTGGAATCCGGGAAAAGTGACCAAAAATGGATTTCATTTGAAGATTAGAAAAAACCGAATACGATAAATAAATTTCACAAAACATGAAGAAAATTAAAGGACCAGCGATTTTTTTGGCGCAATTTGCCTCTGATGAAGCTCCCTTCAATTCCTGGAAGTCCATCTGCGGATGGGCTGCTTCTCTGGGGTACAAAGGGGTTCAGTTGCCCACATTTGTTACCAGTTTTATCGACCTGGAAAAAGCCGCCACCAGTCAGGATTATTGTGATGAACTCAAAGGCATCGCAGAAGAACAAGGGGTGGTGATCACCGAACTATCTACGCATCTACAGGGCCAATTGGTGGCTGTACATCCAGCATATGATCAATTATTCGATGCGTTTGCCCCGGCAGAGTTGCATGGTAATCCCAAAGGGCGCACCGAATGGGCAGTACAGCAGCTTAAGTGGGCAGCGGCGGCCAGTCGGAATATGGGCCTTGATGCCCATGGAACTTTCTCCGGGGCTTTGATTTGGCAAACGGTGTATCCCTGGCCCCAACGACCACAGGGCCTGGTGGATACCGCGTTCGGAGAACTGGCCAAAAGATGGAAACCCATATTGGATACTTTTGAAGAGCACGGTGTTGATGTGTGTTATGAATTACATCCTGGCGAGGATCTGCACGATGGATTGACCTTTGAACGCTTCGTGGAAGCCGTAGATGGCCATCCGCGGGCTAATATATTGTACGATCCTTCTCACTTTGTATTGCAACAATTGAAATACCTTGATTTCATTGATATTTATCACGAACGTATTCGTATGTTCCATGTCAAAGATGCCGAGTTCAATCCTACGGGTAAGGCGGGTGTGTATG
>CAYRRD010000195.1:0-1844 GCA_964426625.1 uncultured Saprospiraceae bacterium
CAGGCAATGCTCTAAATACTCCCCTACCCTATTTTTTTTAAACAAAATCTCCTTTATGGTGTCATTTTTGTATCTTAAATAAGTTTAACCCGCATAGATGGAAGAAAAATTTATTAAATCACTTTATCAGGAACATCAGAAGAGCCGTTACCTTCCTCCGCCCGACCAGGTGTGCGGGCTGTTTTACCGCCACCTGGAAATGCTCTTTCCCGAGTTCTCATCTGAAAGTTTTCACAGCCTCAAAGGCTTCGAAATCCAATGGAACAAACTCAAACAGGACTACATACGACTGTTTCAAAAACTGGAACTTCCCCAAAAACCCGTCGATATCGTGAACCGGTTTTTCCAGCAGATCCCGGAAGTAAAACACAAACTGGAGCTCGATGCCCTGGCGATTTTGTCCGGGGATCCGGCAGCAGTGGACATCTATGAAGTAAAACGAACCTATCCGGGGTTTCTGGCGATTGCCTACTATCGCTTCGCCCATTTGATGGACGAACTCGGCATTCCATATTGCCCCCGCATACTCACCGAAGACGCGCACAGCCGTACCGGGATCGACATCCATCCCAAAGCAAAGATAGGAGGGCATTTTTGCATTGACCACGGAACCGGTGTGGTGATCGGTGAAACCAGTACAATTGGGGACCATGTCAAAATATACCAGGGTGTCACCCTCGGTGCCCTTAGTGTGGACAAAGAAATGGCGTCGGTAAAACGACATCCAACCATCGAGGATCACGTTGTTATTTATTCCGGTGCAACCATCCTGGGTGGAGATACCATCATCGGCTCGTACAGTGTCATCGGTGGCAATGTGTGGCTCACAAAAAGCGTGCAACCTTACTCCAAGATTTACTATCAGCCCACCACCTCTATGAATGAAATTTGATATTTGAAAAACCCAAATGCAATTAAATAAAAATGTACAAACTACTGGATCTGATCGGGAATACACCCCTTGTCAAAATCGGGGACCCTACCCTGGATGATCGCGTAACATTGTTGGCCAAACTCGAATACCAAAACCCCGGAGGCAGCGTCAAGGATCGCACCGCTTTGGGTCTGATCACGGGTGCACTCGAAAGGGGTGATATCAAACCGGGGGATAAGATCGTGGAAGCGACCTCCGGCAATACCGGTATCGCACTGGCGATGATCGCCCGTCAGTTTGGCCTGGACATGACCCTGGTCATGCCCGAAAATTCCACTCAGGAGCGTATCGATACCATGAAGGCGTATGGGAGTAAGGTAATCCTTACCCCGGCTGAAAAAACCATCGAATACAGCCGCAGTCTGGCGGAACAAATGGCTGCAGAGGAAGGGTATTTCATCCTCAATCAGTTCAACAACCCCGATAATTACAAAATCCATTATCGCACTACAGGACCCGAGATCTGGCGCGACACCGAACAACGTGTCAGTCATTTCGTCAGCGCCATGGGAACCACCGGCACCATTATGGGTGTTTCGCGATACCTCAAAGAAATGAATCCCGATATCCATATCATCGGGGCACAGCCATCAGAAGGGAGCAGTATTCCGGGTATCCGGCGCTGGTCGCCGGAATTTCTTCCCAAAATTTTTGAAGCGCATCGGGTGGACGAGACCCGGGAAGTCAGCACGGAGGAGGCCATCACCCATATGCGCATCCTGGCCCAGGAACATGGAATTTTTGCTGGAATGAGTTCTGGAGGTGCCTTCAAAATCGCTCTGGACCTGGCCCGATCCCTCCAACAGGATGCGGTAATTGTGTTTATCGTATGCGATTTGGGTGACCGGTATTTATCCAGCGGAATCTACAAGTAGGTATCATCCGGGCTGCGCCGCGGATGATGTTTGGT
>CAYRRD010000196.1:0-1840 GCA_964426625.1 uncultured Saprospiraceae bacterium
CAACCTTACCTACCTGGAACCATTTTGGGTGTCCACTGACCGGATAGTTTAATAAATAGATATCTTGCTAAGGTTTGACAAACTTCCAACTTTTCTTGTTGGCTTCTGATCTTTGCTTTGACTTCGCCATCTGATCTTTGCCCCGCCCCTGTCCATACGGACCACTTCGTGGAACGGTGGATTAGATGGCGAAGAAAACCTTGCTTTTCTCCGACCACTCCGGCTTCTTATCTTTTTCCCGGCCCGGTCCGTACGGACAACTACGAATAGGGAGGATTAGAAGGCAGGGATATACTGTATAATACACGTTAATATTTGACCATTACCATTTATAACAATGATCTCATATCCATGCTCAAAAAATCCTGCCATGGGATTCCAGATTTTCCAACTAACAGGATTTTATGAGGATGATATTTATCGGAGAAGGTCTTCATTCCCCTGGTGTAACTATCAGCACCCGTTTTTACTTCTATACCGATAACCTGGTTTCGGTTTTCCAGTACAAAATCCACTTCCTCGTTTCTATGCCGCCAATAATAAAGTTTCCAGCCTTGCTCCAATGATTCATTCATAAGATGGGCACCTATGGCGGATTCAACGGCTCGGCCCCAATCGGTGGGTTGCTTTGTGATTTCTTCGAACGACAATTTGCTTTGGGAACTGATCAAAGCCGTATTATGTACCTGAAATTTTGGGCTGGAAGCTCTTTTTCGAATTATATTTCCGGCAAATTTATCAATTCCAGCCAGCAATCCGGCTGTATCCAGGAGATGCAGGTAATGCGATAACGTAGTTGTATTGCCCGCATCCTGTAATTGACCCTGAATTTTTGTAAACGACAAAATCTGTCCAGAATAAAGGCAACCCAGTTCAAACAAACGTTTCATCAAGGCCGGTTTATCCACCCGGGTTAACATTAAAATATCTCTGGAAATACTAGCTTCGATGATCGAGTCCCGAATATAATTTTTCCATCGGTCTTCTTCGTCGATAAGGTGGGCTGAACCGGGATATCCTCCGAACCACACGTATTGATCTGCAGACCAGCCAAAACTCTCCTTCATTTCTACGAAGGACCAATGTCCGAGGTAGATGGTTTCAAAACGACCAGCCAAAGATTCCGTTAATCCTTGTTGCATCAGAAGCCTGGATGAGCCTAGCAACAGGACCTTTAAATTCAAATTCCGATGTGTATCCTCATCCCATAGTTTTTTGACTATTTCGCTCCAATTCTCTACTTTTTGTATCTCGTCTACAACCAGCAAGCATTCACTGCCCGGGCTCATATTTAGTTGAATACGGGCAGTTTCCCAGATCTGTTCCAGCCAGGTTGGATTGCTACCCACTGCATCTGCCGATTCAAAAATGTAGTTGGGTATATCCGGCAACAACTGATGAACCATGGTGGTTTTTCCTACTTGCCGTGGACCCATGAGTACCTGGATAAATTTTCGAGGCTCGGATAGTCTGGCACGCAACGTTTTTAATTGGCGTCGTTGATACATGATTTACAATTTACTCAATGTACTGAGTAAATTTACTCAATGTACTGAGTAATTCCAAATCCGTTTTCTGATCAACTGGACCTGGATCCTGAAAATTTCATTACTGCTTTTATGATTTATGTAAAGAAAAGGGAAGGATTTGCAAGTTTACCTTCCTGAGCCTCCGGGCTCGGAATGGCTATGAATTGTAAATGCATGGTAATGCATTTCACAAGAAGGGATTGTATAGCCTGCGATCCAAAGTAACTATTTTAATCCTGTATGATTACTGGATCAGAACTCCGCAAAAAAATTCAAGCCTATTAATCTCTCCAGGATGTAGTCCCGCCAGG
>CAYRRD010000197.1:0-1828 GCA_964426625.1 uncultured Saprospiraceae bacterium
TAGACAGACGGATTACCCTCAGATTTACCGACTATTTCTGCCATTACACCAAAGGTGACTGGTATATCATCCCAATTCACAGGAAGTCTTTTTATTTCCTCCTCATTCAATTCCATCACATCGGGCATCGAATGGCTTTGTTGGTTTTCCAGATAATCAAAATATTTCTCCAGTATAAACCTTTGCTGTAGGTTGATCTCCAAATATTCGTTCTCCCTCAGGCCACCCAGCGGAATATCATCGATCATGGGATTGATATCTTTTTTATCGGTATCATCCACTGGGATTCCACCTTCAGAATCTAAGGCTTCTATCAACGGAATCTCTTCGTTTTCATATCGGCTGAAAAATTGTGTCTTGAAACGGGAAAGAAATTGGTGTTCTGTCGGTGGAGTTAATCTATTTAATGCATCCACCCCTTTTTGGACTTCCTCAATAATGGAATGGTCCAACGTGGCAGTTGTGGTTCGCAGCCCTACATCAACATGAAAGGCTTTGGAAGCCTCAAGATTAGGAAGCAGATCCTTTAAATTACGGTGTAAATATTGATATTCTGAGACGTTCATCCCAATTCCCATTTCATCGAACTTTTGCAGTGCACTATGTAAATCCTGGCAAAAATGGTAATGCCTGGATGTACTTCCCTTGGAACAAAGGGTCTGTATAAATTGGGTGAAGCTATCCTCGGAAATGGGAGTCGGTTCCAGTTGATTGGTAATTACTTTGTTCTCAATCAACAGCCGTAGGTAGTTTTCCGCGTCTTCCTGGGATATATCCTTTTTGATTAAAAAGCGGATAAGTTGTTCCCAGGTAGCTCCCTGTAAGCACATGTTCGTTAAGTCCTGCAAAACACCATTGAGTTCAACGGATGAAAGCGTATATTTTCGATGTTTTTTTTCATCCTTGTATTCGATGTAACGGAAATGGTTGTGTTTTCGGTAGAGGGTATTATTTGTCAGATAGGTGGTCGAACGCTCAACTTCAGGGTCCCTGGAAATCCTCGAATACAAGGCGTACAAAAAATCCTGACTCAATTTCGTGTGCGTGGTATGCTCCTCAGGACGATCCAAGACGATCTCATTACGCTCACCAAATCGGCCCATGCCAATGCCCGCAAACAAACCAAACGGCGTACAACGCGTCGACATGCGTGTTACGTATTTAAGGAGGGACAAATCAAAGTTCAATGATTTTTCTTTTAATTCACCTGCCGTCCAGCGGTCCAACTTCCGATGCAAATTGGGTGAAGCTATGTAAAGGGCGTGGTCAATGATCGGATCTCGATTTTGGATCAGATTGAATATTTCTTCCTTTGACCGGTCTTCCACAAATTTCAGGGGAAACATAGGTGCCCTGAACACAAAGTCCTCAAATGCGTGATATGGTATATTTAATTCCGGCCTATTCATACCTATATACGACTTTTCCGAGGCGATCCTGGTCATTGAAGCTGCGAAACAGGAAGGCCCCGATCTGATCCCCGGAATACACCGAATCGATCCGTATATCAAATTTACCTCTGCGATAATCATCCAACGCATTTTCCAGATCCTGTTTATTCCCCAGGCAATTACCTATCACGGTAATGTTTTTGAGTAATAAGGTGCGTATGATGGATTGGTAGGGAAGGTTGGAGTTGTGCTCCATAATGGGAAATGATTCGTGCTGGCGGTAATATCCACAGGTAACATATTTACCATTGAAATCGATAAACGGGAGTAACGAGGGCAGATGTAAATCAAAAAAAGGATCGATGATATAATTAAAAACCAACTTCTCTTTTTTCAGAAATTCACGGGTTTTATTCTCCGGAACGAGTAGACTTTCC
>CAYRRD010000198.1:0-1791 GCA_964426625.1 uncultured Saprospiraceae bacterium
TTGATCGCTTCAAGCATCATTCCCGATCGGTCCCGGCTGCCATCATTGACGATGATTACTTCGAGGTCATAGTTGGATAAGTCGAGGTGCTGGATGGCTTCCATAAAAGGCAGGATAGTAGCTTCTTCATTGTAGCAAGGTGCTATCACAGAAACCAATCCCCGATGGTAATTCCCTTCCTGTTGCCTGGCCCATCCATGGTCCTTTGCCCCAAATGTTTTGAATTCGGTCTTCGAAGGATTGATATTTGGCATATTGGTATTCATCATTCCTCCGGTATATTTTTCATTGAAGGTTCCAGGTATTCCCGAACTTCCTGCTTGATAGTGTCCGAATTCTCCCATTTCCTGGTCAATACATTGGAATACACCGTATATCCGATGAGTACAACCAGAATCATCGACCAAATTCCATATCTAATCCACCCCACTTCATGAAATTTCTGCAACATTCGACTTATGCCCCACACTGCCCAGATGGATAATCCTACAATACCTAAGTACATATAGCGATCTGCTGTAATCATTTCCCTGGGCATTGGCAATATATGGAGCACCAAAAGCATGTTGATCAGAAAAAACATCAATCCGTAAAAAGGTATGTACTTGCCCTGGCGATACAGATCTGCCAGGTAGAGCACGAAGAGCACAGCTAATAAGACATAAATGTAGTACACCAATGGTATCGATTCTCCTATCACGATAGGGAATCCATAGAAATACAACAAATTCACCGGCATTAAAAACCGGAAAATATAGATCAGCAGACTGTAACTTCCAAAGACCAATCGTTGATCAGGAGGATAAGCACCAACCACGTTCCATGCACCAAGATCATTTTGAATCGACCAATACCAAAATAGGAAGGCCAAAAGAAAGAATGGAATCTTCTCCAATATCACTTTTCTTGAAAATCGAACTTTCTGATAGGTATGAAGTATAAAATCAAATAATACCAAATTCAGTGGAAATAAGATGGCCTGTTCCTTTGACATCAGGCTCAGAGCATAGCATAAAAAGACCAAAATAAATATTAGGATATTTCCTGAACGCTTGTATTCAAGATAACCAATCAATCCAACAAGAGTAAAGGTACCATACAACAATACCTTTGAGGCGCTTATCCAGGCGACAGCTTCGACCTGCAAGGGATGAACAGCAAATACGACAGTGATTAAAGCAGCCAGACCAAGTATGGCATTAGTATTGACACTGGTTATGATCCATTTCATCCACTGCCAAATCAAAATGAAAACAAGGCCTGAATTAACCAAATGTAAAAGAAAAGATCCGGCATGAAATGCCTCTGGAGTAAACCCAAATAAACGATAGATACCAATGTAATAAAGTTGATTCAATGGGAAATACTGCCCGCGATCAAAATGAGTAAAATAATACCATATATTCTCCAGGCTCTGGTCCAACAACATCGGATGATTCAACAACATCCACTGATCGTCCCACTCCATCTGAAAGTCATTGGTAAGGGAAGGAAACAAGCTTAAAACGATTACTAAAATCAGACATACGATAATTACCCATGTTTGTTTCTTTCCAAGAAGAAAAGAATAGCTAATATCCTCGGATCGTATGTTGTGATTACTTCTAATCATCAGAAAAATAACTATCAAATTCTAATTTCCATATTCCCTCGACATCAAACAACTTCGATATTACAGAAACTAATCTAGAAAAAAATAAACCGGATCCCAAATTTTTTTATAACTTTTATTTCATTTTTTTTACGATATTATTGACTATGAGTTATCTTTGCGGCATCATAACCCAACTA
>CAYRRD010000199.1:0-1740 GCA_964426625.1 uncultured Saprospiraceae bacterium
AATGTGTGGGAATCCATGTGTAGTGAAAAAAGTTGATAGTTGGTCTTCTCCTGGGCAATGCAACTGATGTAGGATTATATTCGACACTGTAAAGTTTTATACAGTGTCGAATATTTTGTTTAATTTTCAATATATACCTATGTTCAAGCTTTTTGGTTTTACCGCAATAAATATTTTGATATTTATTTGTTTAGGCTGCGCAGATAAAGTTAAGTTTGATTTGTTAGACCAGACCAGATCAATAGACCAACAATTAAGAAGCAGGACGATTACAATCTCAAATATGTTCCTATACATTCCATCTAGAATTATTTTATTGGATATGGATCACTTACTGATCTATGATAACGTGCAAAAAAACTTCTTTAACATCGTATCTCTGAGCAATAATGAACTAGTAAATTCATGGGGAGAAATGGGGGCGGGTCCTGGAGAATTTCAAATGATTAACGATCAATCAATCCAATACCATCAGGGCATTCTTTCATTTCTGGATATCAATGAACTTCATAGTTATGAGTTCAATACCTCATATGACAGCGCACAGTTTTTGGAAAGTGAAATAATTCGTCCTACATCTGGTCCGATAAATGGTTTCGTTAGGGTATCAGATTCCGTATTTTGGATGGATAAGTTGGAGTCATTTCCTTCCCCCTTTTCTACAGAGTTCATCGAATTCAGTCAGGTTAATCCTATGATTAACGAATTTGGTCATTTTCCAATTGAATTGGATAAAAATAGCCAAATTCCACGTGACCAGACATCCTATTTTATTAAAAGTTCTGTCACCTCACCGGATCAAAACAAAGTGGCTTATTACTATACCTATCACCCATTGTGGAAAGTCATCAATCATGCACGGCAAGAATTGTTCTACGTGGACTATTCCAGTATAACTCAGGAATTTGCTGAAGGGCGAATATTTTACAATGTCTATGCACAAGCGGGTACTGAGTTTATTTTTACCCTGTTTTTGGGAACTACGAAGGATGTATATTTTAATAAAGAATCAAACGCTTTTCCTGAATTACATATATGGACGTGGAGCGGGCAGTGGGTTGGCCGATATAGTTTGGATCAAAAACTAAGTTCAATTACAATCGATGAATCCGCTTCTAAACTATATGGTACTGATATTGAAGGTGGAAACTTGATATATGTTTATGAATTACCTAGCACGTGGAAAAATACACCTGGACTAAAATGATGCGACTGGCTCTGGACGGGCTTACCTCGACGAGTATCCAGCCCTTGCGGTGGGGATTATTGCTCGGAGGCTGTTCGATTCTCCTGGGGGTGGGATTATCGGTCTGGGCCTTGTACCGGCATCTGATCGTTGGTCAGACCGTCTCGGGCTGGACCTCTTTGATGGTCGTGGTATTGTTTTTCATGATACCTGGGACGTTTTGGTTTGGCCGGTTCGATGTGGTAGGAAAAATGGTTCAGATCGAAGAAACAAACGTAGGCATAGCCTATGTTCTGGCGAGGCTTGGTGATGAAGATATGGGCCATTTTTCCCCGCAGAAATCGGCCAGAATCAAGCGTACCGGGTATAGTATTCAATTTATCCTGATGGGCCTGATGGGAGAATACATCGGGAAGATCTTCCTGCAGGTGCGAGGAAGACCGGGAAATATTGTCATGGAAAATAATGGGACTGATCCGGGTGGAACCTATACAGCTCCAGACCGTCATTCCTGGGCACAAAGAAACAACCAAAGAGAAAAAATATCTCGTAAT
>CAYRRD010000200.1:0-1670 GCA_964426625.1 uncultured Saprospiraceae bacterium
ATCCAGGAAGGTCCTGATTTCAAATCTCCTTCAGGTGTTTCCCCTGAGTACCAGCTGATTGATGATGAGAATTATGCAGACATTCATGATTTGGTTGGATACAATTCCCAGTTTGGCGCTGAGCACCCTGAACTGCTTCAGGATTGGCAGTTGACCGGTGCGGATTACGCTATGCATACGGTGGAGGTGGACAACAAAATCCTCCATCCGGTGGGGGAATGGAATACCTCCCGGATCGTAGTAGCTCCGGACAGAACAGAGCATTGGCTCAACGGGGTGAAACTTTTGAGTTTTGAATATGGTACCGATGAATGGAAAAGACGACGAGATTCAGGCAAATGGAAAGATTACCCCAATTACGGTAAATTCCGCAAGGGGTTAATAGGATTCCAGGATCATGGAAGTTCACTTTGGTTCCGCAATATCAAAATCAAACCGATCGAGCCTTAATTTTTTCACGAGAACTAATCATTTGAAGATCAACTAATTCAAGGAAATGAAAAGAAGAAATTTTATAAAAACCACGAGTGCAGGAGCATTAGCTAGCATGTTACCTCTTTCACTGTCTTCGTTCAATAAGACCAACCAACTTCGGGTAGCTCAGGTGGGGCTGGGTATGATGGGTGTGGCTGATCTTGCTGATATTGCATCGCATCCGGCTGTGAAGATCGTGGCATTGTGTGATGTCGACAGCATCAATCTCAACAAAGCAGCTCAAAATTATCCGAATGCCCGGAAGTTTGAGGATTATGAAAAAATGTTGGATACTATGGGGGATCAGATTGATGCGGTGGTTGTCTCCACGCCCGATCATATCCATGCCCCTGTTTCACTCAAGGCCATGCGAATGGATAAGCATGTGTATTGTCAAAAGCCGTTGACGCATTTTGTTGCTGAGGCCAGAGAGATGGATCAGGTTGCCAAAGAAAGGAACTTAGTCACCCAAATGGGAATCCAGGTTCATTCGTTCTACGATTATATTTTAGCCACGGAACTTATCCGGGGAGGTATTATAGGTAAGGTGTCAGCCGTATATGCATGGTCACCTAAGGTTTGGGGTTATGATGGTCCAGAACCACAAGGTAGTGATCCGGTACCTGCGCACCTGAATTGGGACCTGTGGCAGGGTCCGGCACCGAAACGACCTTACAAGGAGGGATTTTACCATCCGGGTAACTGGAGAAAAACCCTCGATTATGGTTGCGGTACATTGGGTGATATGGGTGTGCATATTTTCGATACACCCTACAATGCTTTGGAACTGGGAGTTCCACTGACGGTGAAGAACAATTGCCGGGAGCCCAATGGATTTGGCCATCCTGAAAAGAATGAAGTCACCTATACCTTTCCAGGGACGAAGTATACCACCAAAAAACTGAAATGGGTATGGTACGATGGCGAAGGTGCCCCGAAACTCCATAAGAAGTTGAGACTGCCCAATGATGAAACGCTCCCGGAGCAGGGAGCCATGTTTATCGGCCAGAATGGTCGTAGGTTGTTGTTGCCTCACTTTATGGAATTACCTCGATTAATTGTAAAAGGGGAGTACAAACCATTGGAGATAGAGAAATATGATCCTCAGGGTAAACTAGGTGAACCGGTGCGGGATTATGCCGGGGAATCCCCCAAGCACTACCATCAGTTTGTGGATGCCTGTCTGGGTAAGGGCG
>CAYRRD010000201.1:0-1586 GCA_964426625.1 uncultured Saprospiraceae bacterium
GACCTTCTTTTCTTTAGAAGAACTGAATGAGGAAATACGCCGACTACTGGTAAGTTATAATGATCAATTATTCCAACGTAAAGAAGGAAGTAGAAGGGAACGTTTTCAGTCCGTAGAACGAGAATATCTCAAACCGCTACCCCAGACCAGGTACGAACTTAAAGATTATACCCGGGCCAAGGTCCAGAAAATGGGTTACATATATTTTTCACCGGAAAAATCCTACTACAGCGTTCCTCATCGCTTTATCGGATGTAAAACCCAGATACATTATACACGGACGATGGTCGAAGTGTATTACAACTCAGAACGAATCGCACTGCACCCCAGAAACCCGCAGAAAGGTCACTATAACACCATAAAGGAACATCTGAGCAGTGCGCATAAAGCGTACTCGGACTGGAGTCCGGAATACTTTAAAAAACTTGCTTCACGGCATGGAGCCTATGTAATATCCTGTATAGAAAAGATCATCGATAAAGCAGCTTACCCTGAAATCGGATACAAGAGTTCAATGGGCGTCATTCGTCTTTCTGATAAATACGGATCCGAAAGACTGAATAACGCATGTAAGAGGGCCATAGAAACTGAGGCGCTTTCATACGTACATATCGGAAATATCCTCAAAAACAATATGGACTCCATGCCCACACTCTTCGATGAACAGGTAGATACCGGTCAAACCCATATTCCCAAACATGCTAACATACGAGGTCCAGAGCATTACACATAGAGTATTATCGTATTTATAAAATCATAAATATCAGAATGAATGAACAACAATCAAACCATTGAAAAAATGAGACAAATGCGCATGAAAGCGATGGCTGAATTGCATCAAAATCATTTAAAATCCAACCAATACCAGCAAATGAGCACGGATGATTACCTGGCACTGCTGGTAGATCACGAATGGGAGAATAGACAGAACCAAAAGATTGACCGACTTACCAAAGCTGCAAAATTCAGGCAAAAAACTTCTTTGGAGGAGGTGGATTATTTATCACAACGCAATCTGGACAAAAACATGTTTATCCGTTTGGGAACTCTGGATTTTATCACTCGAAAACAGAATATCATAATCACAGGAGCCAGTGGCACAGGAAAATCATTCCTGGCCCAGGCTCTGGGCCATCAGGCATGTTCTATGGGCTTCAAAACAGCTTATGAGACTACAGCACGCTTAATGAAAAGATTGAAGCTGGCCAAAGCAGATGGAACCTATCTATTACAGCTCAACAAATTATTAAAATGCCCCTTGTTGATAATGGATGATTTTGGACTGCAGGCTTTAGACCAACATGCCAGAGAAACTTTGATGGATATAATAGATGACCGATACAACAAATCCTCAACCATAATTGCTTCTCAAATTCCAGTTTCAGCTTGGTATGATATCATCGGTGAAGGAACAATTGCCGATGCCATACTCGATAGAATTGTCAACTCTTCTCATCGCATAAAACTAGAAGGTGAGTCGCTAAGAAAAGGCGTTTTAAAACAAGAAAATTAAAATATTTTTATAACATTGCAGTGATCTTTTTGAGTGGCACCATTACTCCGAAATCAGTGGCACGGTCACACCG